>JBGURU010000022.1:0-9752 GCA_045132175.1 Elusimicrobiaceae bacterium
TGCATATTTAAGTAAAATGATTGGGCGCGATATTATCAATTTGGGCGTAAACGGGGACACTTCCGCTATGGGCCTTGCCCGAGTAAATGAGATACGTAAATATAAACCCTATATGGTTTTAGTAGAATTTTCCGCAAATGATTTTTTTAGGAGAATTCCCAAAACTCAAACTGAAAAAAATTTAATGGAAATTGTCAAGGAAATACAAAAAATTGGTGCCATAGTCGTTTTAGTTGATACCGGCGGGGAATTCCCTATGAAGGCATATACTAAAATTCAAAAACAAATTGCCAAAGATTATAATACCCTTTTTGTGCCCGGTATTATGGACGGTATTTTTAATAAAAGTGAATTAAAATCAGATCAAATACACCCAAATAACCGCGGCTATAAAATTGTGGCCGGGCGAGTTAATAAAATAATTGCACCGTATTTACCCAAATAGATACTGATATTTAACTTTTGCAAAATAATTTGTTATTATATTTATATAGTTCTGGGAGGATTTATGTTAAGAAATAATAAGGGTTTTACTCTAATGGAAATAATGATTGTTGTCTTGATTTTAGGCACTTTGGCAAGCATAGCGGTACCTCAATATAACAGGGCTACCAAGAAAGCAAAAGTTGCCGTCAATTTGCCTTTGATGCGAGCATTGCGTGATGATATTGTAAATTTTTATATTTTAAACCATACAAAACCGACATCGCTTTTCCAATTATCGTTAAATAGAGGGGAGTTTGATATTGATAGTGAGACTGTCGCTACACACAAGTCAACTAATTGTACCATATCGTTAAAAGACGGGGAAGATAAATCTATTGTCCTAGAAGAAGATTGCGGTCAAGGCTGGTATATCAAATTTGTAGCGACAAAAACACCTTTGCTCGGTTATGTAAACGGGCCGCAAACTTTTCATATAACTGATGATTTTTCCGTCAATCAATCTGTTGCTAAAAGTTTAGATTGGGAAGAAATTGACGAGGATACTTATAAAATACAATAACAATTCCCGTCAAAATTTGCTAAAATTATTCTATGAGTAAAAGACGCTTGGCAAGAGAATATGCCCTTCAGACCTTATATATTACAGATGCTTCTAATATGTCCGTGAGCGAAGCGGCCTTGTATGCTAATAATTTTTATGAAAATTTAGATGAATCTACCTTCCCCTTTTGTAAGGATCTTGTAAGTGGCACTTTAACTTGTAAAAAGGAAATTGATAAAATTTTAAGTTCTTATGCAACTAATTGGTCAGTAGACAGAATGTCTGCGGTGGACCGCTCTATTTTACGTATGGCAACTTATGAAATTGTTTTCAGTAATGATAAAGCCCCCGTGCCCGCAATTATTGATGAGGCAATAGAACTTTCTAAAAAATATTCTACCGATAAATCCGGCAAGTTCATTAACGGCCTTTTGGACCGCATTAAAACCGAGCGGAAAAATGGATAAAAAAACAGAAGTAGAAAATTTAAAAAAACTGCTTTGGCACCACAATAATCTCTATTACAATTTAGATAAACCGGAAATTTCCGATTATGAGTATGATTTGCTTTACGCTAAACTCAAAAAATTGGAAAAGGAAAACCCTGACCTTATTACCGCAGATTCCCCTACACAAAGAATAGGCGGCAAATCATCTTCAAGTTTTGAGCCTGTTGAACATATCGTGCCGATGATGTCTTTAGATAATACTTATAATGAAGACGAAATGCGCGCTTGGTATGAACGCACCGCCAAAACTTTAAACAGCCGCGATTTTGAAATGGTAGTGGAAAGTAAAATTGACGGGCTTTCCTGTTCTTTAACTTATATTGACGGTGTTTTGAAAACCGCCGCTACGCGCGGGGATGGTAAAATAGGCGAAGATATTACGCAAAATGCCAAAACAATAAAAAATATTCCGCTAAAACTTTCAGGCGAAAATAAGGGCCTTTTTGAAGTGCGCGGTGAAGTGTTTTTACCTAAAGACGCCCTTGTAAAATTAAATGAAATGCAAGAAGATAAAGACTTACAACCCTTTGCCAATGCGCGTAATGCCGCGGCAGGTTCACTTAGGCAAAAAGATGCGCGTATTACCGCAGAACGCCCTTTAAAATTTTATATACACTCTTTTGGCGCAAGTGATTTCGATTTTAACAGTTATAGCGATTTTATTGATAAATGTAAAAGCCTTGGTTTGCCCGTTTCGCCTGTTCGTGAAACTTTTACTGACTTTGAAAAGGTTATAGAATTTTACCGTAAATTTAAAACTGAACTTCATAATTTGCCTTATGATGCCGACGGACTTGTCATAAAAGTAAACTCTTTTGCTTTACAAAAAATTTTAGGCTCAACCGCCAAAACGCCGCGTTGGGCAGAAGCCTTTAAATATCCCGCAGAACGTGTTAAAACAGTTGTAAAAGATGTCAGTTTCGGTGTTGGCAGAACAGGCGTTATAACACCTGTTGCGGTTCTTGATGCAGTTAAATGCGGCGGAGTAATAATAACATCTGCCACATTACATAATTTTGATGAAATTAAACGCCTTAATTTAAAAATCGGTGATACTGTTTTAATTGAACGTGCCGGCGAAGTTATACCGAAAGTGCTTGAAGTTATTTCAAGCCCGCAAGATGCAAAACCCGTCGTAGAGCCGGCGGTTTGCCCCGCCTGTAAAGGCGCATTAGTTAAGGAAGAAGGGGAAGTGGCACTCCGTTGCATTAACCCAAATTGCCCGGCGCAAATTAAAAGGCGCGTTAAACATTTTGCGGGGCGCGGCGCTATGGACATTGAAGGCCTTGGTGATGTGGTTATAGACCAACTTGTTGATTATCAATCAATAAAAAAATTAAGCGATATTTACAATTTAAATTTATTTGATTTAATGTCTTTAAAAGCATTTTCCGATAAAAAAACCGACAATTTACTTAAAGCCATTGAAAACTCAAAACACCGCCTTTTAGATAAATTTATTTTCGCTTTAGGTATACGCCATATCGGCGCAAAAATGGCGGAAATGTTGGCGCGCCACTATGGCACTTTGGAAAATTTAAGGAAAGCAAGTGTTGAAGAACTTGCCAAATTACCCGAAATCGGCGAAGTTGCCGCCCAAAGTATTTTTGACTTTTTTAATTCTGCCGAAGTCCAAGCCGAACTTAAAAATTTTGAAAATCTCGGCATACAACTTGAAGCAGTGAAACAAAAAACATCTTCTTTGCTTGAAGGTAAAACTTTTGTTTTTACCGGCGAACTTGAAACTTTAACACGCGAGCAAGCCCAAAACTTAGCCAAAGAAAACGGTGCAAAAGTATCGGGCAGCGTATCAAGCAAAACCTATGCGGTGGTAGCGGGCCAAGAAGCCGGCTCTAAACTGAAAAAGGCACAAGAACTCGGCGTAAAAATTTTAAGTGAAGCGGATTTTTTGGCTTTAATCCAACCGGAAAAAACCAATTAAAATTCTAAATTTATTTCCTATAAAATATTATATCTTTAATTTTACGACGATCCTATTGACTTGCATTTTTTTTTTTTTTCTATAATTTATATATACATAAACAAAAACGCTGTAAACAGCGGATTTGGAGGTTTTATGAAAAGAAATAAAAAAGGGTTTACACTTATTGAATTATTAGTAGTTGTTTTAATTATCGGAGTGCTTGCGGCAATTGCTTTGCCGAAATATCAACTTGCCGTTGATAAAGCAAGGTATGTGAAAATGATGGATTTTACAAAAGCCATAGCGGAAGCAGAAGTCAGATCTCTAATGCTAAAAGAAAACCCAACTTTTAATGATTTGGATATTGATATACCTGCAAATTGTTTCCTTGTTAACGAAGAACAAAAAACTATAATTTGCGATGATGGAAATTGGTTCTGTCACCTTAATAATTACAGTTTTGTTATTTTTCCAAGATGTACAGATTTTAAAATAAATGCGTCGTATTATTATAGTATAGGTGGAAATACCGTAAAAAGAATTTGTTATGCTCACTCAAAAGATAATAATGATAGAGCAAACCGCTTATGTCAAGAAATAACAGGACACAGAAACTCTTTTGATGATGGTATTGCGATAGCGCAACCTAATGGTACATTTATAAATAAACCTAGTAATGGCTATTATTTCTAAATTTCTTTAGTGTAAATGCGGTAGGTTTTTGTTTTGTAGCAGCCGGTTTCTTCTATGACGGAAATTATCGCTTTATTATCTTCCAAAATCCAAGAAAGTTCCGCCTTTTGCCAGCCGTTTTTAATACAGTTTTCAATAATTTCGTTTACCACTAAAAGTTCAAGCCCGCGCCCGCGGTGAGCAGGATGTACACCAAGCATCAACATACGGCAATCTTTCATATTAAAATAGGCTTTTGCGGCTTTGAAAATTTTAAACGGCCAAGCGCTTTGTTGCCACTCTTTTAAAACGTGATTGAAATTAGGCACGCAAATTGCGAAGGCGGCAACTTCGCCTTTAATTTCGCAAATAGTGGTCATTTCCGTCTTAATTATTGATTTTAATTCTCTTGCGGTTTGTTTAATTTCTGCGTCGCTTATCGGAACAAAACCCCAATTCTGCGCCCAAGACTGATTATAAATCTGGCAAACCGTTTCAACTTCCGCATCAAAATTTTTTAGGTTTACGGGGCGGAAAGTTATGTCTTTATTTTTCTTAAAATGTTCTATCAGTTTAAGCATACGGGCAGACATTTCACCTTTATCCGTTCTTTCAAAAGCGATTAAATCTTTTGCCTTTTCAAAGCCATAACTTTTTATTAGTTCGTCGTAATAAACATAATTATAAGGCATCATAATAAAAGGGTCTTCGTCAAAATGGTTTATTAAAGCACCGCAAGTGTGATTAGTGCTTGGGTTCATCGGGCCTTGAATTGTTTTACATCCTTTGCGGGATAGCCAGGCAGAGGCCGCATTAAAAAGAATAGCCGCGGCGCGTGCATCATTTATACAATCAAAAAAGCCGAAGAAGCCTGTTTTATCGTGCCAATGTTCATTATGTGCTTTGTTTGTTAAAGCGCAGATGCGGCCGATAATTTCCCCGTCTTCATAAAGTAAAAAAAGGGCCCTTTGGTTATGCTGCCAGAAAGGGTCTTTAGTTAAAAGATGTTTTAAATTACTTTTTAAGTCAGATATATAATGCGGACACCCTTTATATAGTTTAAAAGGAAAGTCAATAAATTTTTTTACATCTGTCGTTTCAATAACCTTTAGCATTATTTAATTATTCCAAGTTCGCGGCCCGCCTTGGTAAAAACTTCAATGATTTTATCAATTTGTTCGTCTGTATGTGTTGCCATTAAGGTGACGCGCATCATACATCTGTTTGGCGGAACTGCAGGTGGAATAACGGGTGTGGTAAAGATGCCGCCGTCTAAAGTGGCGCGCCACATTTTAAAACAGGTTTCCATTTCACCGACAAAAACCGGCACTATCGGCGTTTGCGTTTTGCCAATATCAAAACCTGCTTTTTTAAAACCCTTTTTAAGACGTTCGGAATTAGCCCAAAGTTTATCTTTGCGGCTCATGTCGTCACTGATTAAATCAATTGCGCGGGAAATTGATGCAACCGATGCCGGCGGTAAAGCAGCAGAAAATATTTGGCTTCTTGCGCTGTGGCGAATATAGTGAATAATATCTGCATCACCAACAACAAAGCCGCCCACGCTTGCAAATGTTTTTGAACAAGTTCCGACGACCAAATCAACTTCCTTATGTAAATTAAAATATTCGCAAGTGCCGCGCCCCGTTTTACCTAAAACGCCTGTTGCGTGGGCATCATCAACAACAATTCTTGCACCGTATTTTTTGGCAAGTTTAACAATTTCCGGTAAATTGCAGATATCGCCTTCCATGCTGAAAACGCCGTCAACAATAATCAGTTTACCTTTTTCTTCCGGAATTTTAGAAAGGACGGTTTCTAAGTCCTTCATATCATTATGTTTAAAGCGCACCATTTCCGCTTCGGAAAGTTTAACACCGTCTAAAATGCTTGCGTGGTCAAGTTTGTCAACGATAGCAACATCGCCTTTTTTAAGTAAACTTGAAATTACGCCCAAATTCATTTGATAGCCTGCGGAAAATATTATGCCCGCTTCTTTGCCTTTAAATTTAGCAAGTTTTGCCTCTAATTCTTCTGCGGCAACGGTATTGCCGTTTAAGAACCTTGAACCTGCCGAACCTGTGCCGTATTTTGAAACGGCCTCAAGGGCGGCTTCTTTCATTTTCGGGTCATTTGCAAGGCCTAAATAGTTATTAGAGCCGGCCATAATATATTTTTTGCCTTTTAAAATAACTTCCGGCCCCTGCGCCGAGGAGATAGGCTGAAAATAGCCATATATACCAAGTTCCATTAGGCGCTTGGCTTCTTTAAAGTTTCTACATTTTTCAAAAATATCTGCCATAATTTTCCTATAATATATTTTATATTATTACAAAGACATTTTGTTAATTAAATTTGTTGTTGAGCGCCCTTTGAGTAAAGGAAATAAAACCACTTTCCCCGCATACTCAGAGCCTACAACTTCTTTATTTTTATAATCGGCGCCTTTTACCAAAATATCCGGTTTAACTATTTTTATTAGTTCCAGCGGCGTGTCTTGGCTGAAAACACATACTGAATCAACTGCCTCTAAAGCAGACAAAACTATAGCCCTGTCCGCTTGTTTGTTTATCGGGCGTTTTGGGCCTTTGATTCTTTTTATTGATGTATCACTGTTTAAGCCGATTATCAAAATATCGCCTTTGCTTTTTGCAAATTCTATACTCTTTACATGCCCTGCGTGTAAAATATCAAAACAACCGTTTGTGAAAACAATTTTTTTGCCGGTCCTTTTTTCTTTTTTAACAAATGCGGCAAGTTGGGCACGTGTCATTATTTTATTTTTTGTTTTCATTTAAAATTTCCTCAACCAAAGCGGTATTTGTTTTTCCTTCACGGAATTTTTTATTTTGTAAAATTATTTTATGGAATTCCAAAGTATTTTTAGGGCCTTTGATTTTAAACTCTTCCAAAGCGCGTTGTGCGCGGCTTAAGGCTTGTTCTCTATCGGGTGCGCTTATGATTACTTTAGCAATTAAACTGTCATAAAAAGACGGTATTTGATAACCGCCGTATACCGCGCTGTCAACCCTAACGCCAAGGCCTGCAGGTATTTGGAAATAAGAAACAAGGCCGGCGCTGGGTAAAAAATTCTTTTCGTAATCTTCGGCATTTACTCTAAATTCAAAAGCGTGGCAGGTGATTTTCTGTGTTTCTTCTTGTGTTATGCTTAACGGCTGGTTTTGTGCAATTTCAATTTGCATTTTTACAAGATCAATACCGCCGCTTACTGTTTCTGTGACGGGGTGTTCCACCTGTAAACGCGTATTAACTTCCATAAAGTAAAAGTTTTTATCGTCGTCCATTAAAAATTCTACGGTTCCTACGCCGCTATAATTTGCCTGTTTTACCAAAGCGGTAGCCGCATCAATAAGTTTTTTACGGATTTCTGGTGTGACGAACGGCGAAGGGGATTCTTCAATAAGTTTTTGGTTCTTGCGTTGCATAGAACAATCACGTTCAACAAAAGCCACGATATTACCGAAATTATCTGCCGCAAATTGTACTTCTACGTGATGCGGATTTAAAACAAGTTGTTCAAAATAAACGTCATCATTATTGAAAGCGATTTTTGCTTCCGCTTTTGCAGTTTGAAGTGCGGTTTCAAAAGCATCTTCGGTTAGTGCCACGCGCATGCCGCGCCCGCCGCCGCCAAGGGCTGCTTTTATCATTAAAGGAAAACCGATTTTTTTTGCTTCAAGCAAAGCATTTTCTTTTACAATGCCGTCACTGCCTTTTACTACGGGTACACCTGCTTTTATTGCCAAGGCGCGCGCCTGTGCTTTTTGGCCGAGTTTGGAAATTGCATCCGCACTCGGGCCGATAAAATCAATACCTGCCGCAATAACTTCTTTGGCAAATTCTGCATTTTCAGATAAAAACCCATAGCCGGGATGTATTGCTTCGGCCTTAGTTATCTTTGCGGCTGCAATTATCGCATCAATATTTAAATAACTTTCTTTGCTTGGCGCAGGGCCGATACAAAGTGCCTCATCGGCGGCCAAAACGGCAGATGAGGAACTGTCTTCTTCCGAATAAACCGCAACGGTTTTAATGCCCATTTCTTTTAATGTACGGATTATTCTTAAAGCGATTTCGCCGCGGTTTGCTATTAAAATTTTTGTATATTTTTTTTCTTTCATAATTTAATCAATAAAAAATAAAGGTTGGTTATATTCTACGGCGGTATTTTCTTTTACCGAGATTGATTTTAAGATACCTGCTTTCGGTGCTAATATATCAACGGTTTTTTTATGGCTTTGTACTGCACCCAAAAATTGGCCTTTTTTAAGTGTCATACCTTCTTCTATTTTTGCTTTTTGGGTTTTGTTTTTTAATTGGTAAATGCCAATAGCCGGCGCTAGAACTTTTGTAAGTTTAGATGTATAACTGTTGAAAGCGGTTTCTGCGCTTTTGAATTCTACACTAACGGTGCCGCGTTTGCAGATAATTTCTTGTAAATCTGTTGTTTTGGCCCATTTAATAAAATTGTAAAGGGTTGTCGTATCCATATACTAATATGATACCATTTTTTTAGGCGTAAATACTTGATAATTACGAATACCATTAATTAGAGTGCATTTTCTTGCAAATTAAAGCGCTTTTTAATTTTTCCTTTAAAATACTTGCCGGTAAAGTACGCTCATATTTTTATTTTCACGACGATCCTCTTGACATCCGTTTTTTTTTTTTTGTATGATTTTTGCATACGGATAATAAAATGCCGTATAAAGCGTTTAAGGAGAAATTATGAAAAAGAAAAATAAAGGGTTTACCCTAATTGAAATGTTAGTAGTAGTTTTAATTATCGGTATTTTGGCAGGCATTGCCTTACCGCAATATCAAATGGCCGTCACGAAAGCCAAAGTAGCAAGTATTTTACCGCTTATGCGCCGTTGGAAAGATGCTATGGCAGAATATAAATTGCAACATGGTAGTTATTTAACGGAAGATGATGGTGCTGCTTTAGGTGTTAATTGGCCTAGTGATTGGGAAAATGGTTGGGATAATAATCCTTGTAATAATTCGCGTTATTGTACAAGTGTTAATTTTTGGGATGAATGTTTTGCTAATGAAGAAGGTACAGGATCTGTTTATTGTAAACATTGGACTAATGATGGAGAATTAAGTATATATATGTATCAACCTGATGACCCGGATTGTGAAGTTTGCCGCGGGAAAATAGTATGTTGTGCGTGTGGGGAAGAAGGTAATAAAGTTTGCAAAGCATTAGGTGGTAGGACCTTAGAAACAGATTTTGATTTTGATTATTGCTATTCATTATAATATTATATCGGCGATTATAAAAACCTACGAATATTTTTGCGGCAATTAGTATTTATCATACGGATATTATAACACAATATAACGTAAAATTTATTTCTTTTTTGAAAATTTGTGTAAAATAAGGTATAATTTATATACAGTTAGCGCCCATAGCTCAGTTGGTTAGAGCACTCGACTCATAATCGAATGGTCCCAGGTTCAAGTCCTGGTGGGCGCAGAAATTTTGCCCCTGTCCAAAAGGCAGGGGTAAATTTTTTATTCATATTGTTCATATTTACTATTAAAATGCTCTTGACTTGCGTTTTTTTTTTTTTTGTACAATTTACTCATACAAAAACTAAAAAACATTGTATAAGTTAAATTAGGAGCATTT
>JBGURU010000023.1:0-5943 GCA_045132175.1 Elusimicrobiaceae bacterium
ATTTTGACGATAGCAGGGGTTGGAGTTTTGTATGTTGTTTTTCCTCCAAATAAAATAAAAAATATGGCACAAGATTTTGTGCGTAAAAATTATTCAAGAGAAATTGATTATGACGGTTTTTCTTTTACTCTTGTCGGAGTAAAAGTAAAAAATTTTAAAATTTCCGAAGTCGGAACTTTTGATAACGGCACTTTCCTTCAAGCCGATAATCTAACCGTTAAAGCAGAGCTTTTACCTCTTCTGCATAAAAAAATAGAAATTAAAAAACTTTTATTGCGGGGTATAAAAATCAATATTATTAAGAATCAAGACGGTACTTTTAATTTTGATAATTTTACTTCGGGCAATACTAAAGAAGTTCAACCGCAGGAAGCCCAAAATTCGGGGGAACAAAATTCAAATTTTGCGGTAGAAATAAATAATATAAGTTTGGAAAATTCCTCTTTCTACTATTCCGATAAACAATCTGATATGGAATTTAAAGTTGAAAATGTGAATTTAACTGTAAATAAATTTTCCCTAAAGGAACTGTTTCCGTTTACATTAAATTTGCAGACATCTTTAGATATGGGAGCAGCAAAAATTAACCCTTTAATTCTGGATTTTCAAGGTAAAGTAAATTTAGCTGATTTAAACTTAAAAGATGCATATGCTGATATAGAACCATTTGCCCTTTCTTATAAGACCGCAAAAATTTCTTTTACGGGTAAAGTTCAAAATTTTGAAAATCCCGTAATTGATTTAGTTGGCAAAATTGACGGTGTAAATAACGGGGTTATTACTTCAATAACACCGGTGGATTTACCTAATTTTGCTTTGCCGCCCGCCGGCTTAATACTTAAAGCAGAAGCGAAATTAGATGTAAATACGGTAAATATTCAACAAGCAGATTTAAATTTAGGTAAATCTTACATAAAAAATGATGCAGTTATAGATTACTCCTCTGCGGAACTTGCATATAAAGCAAATACTACGTTTAATTTGTTCTTAAATGATATTTACGAAAGCGCAAAGGAAATGCTTAAGGAGATAGCGCCTAAAGGGGATATAGGCGGGAATTTAGATATTTTTTCACAAAAATCAGGCCCTGACATGAAAGGTAAAATTTCACTGGCTAATGTCGGCGCTATATTAATTGGTAAAGAATTGAAAAATTTTAATGGTTTAATTACTATATCTTCTTTAAAAAATATAAAAACCAATATTATGAGCGGTTCTTATGATGATTCCAATTTTAAAACATCATTATCTTACTCTCAGCCTGCAAAACCTATAAACCTTGATTTTATGCTTGACTTAGACAAATTTACATTAAATGATATAAATTTTGATGAAATCTTTGCAGGTAAAAGCCAAGATAATAAAAAGAAAAAACAATCAGTCCAAAAAACAGAAGGAAAAAAGCCTGAAGAAAAGGCAGATTTCGGAACATATAACATTAAACTTGATGTAAAAGTTAAGGAAGTTGCAAATAATGTTTTAACGGCGAAAGATCTTGTTTTAAATGCAGATGTAAAAAACTTTTCAAATGATTTTAAGACATTACAAGGCTCATTAAATTTTAGTTCCGGTGAGGGGGAAATAAGGGATATAAATAAACTTATGGGTTCTTCTAAACTTGCGGCGGCGGCATTTTCGGCTGTGAAAGTTATTTATCAGGTATTTGCTGCTGCTAAACTTGATAATTTAAGTTTAGGGACAGGTAATGTTATAAAGTACAGCGAAATAGAAGGGGCGTATACTATAAAAGATGGTTTGGTAAACTTAGATAAATCAACCATAATCAGCAATTTGCTTACTGTAAAGGCAAGTGGAACAATAGATCTGGTGACTGAAAAATTAGATATGACAGTTAATACTCATTTCGGTAAAGTAGATGCAGGTTCTGCTTTTAAACCGGTAGTACTTAAAATAAAGGGTACGATGAGTGATCCTAAATATTCTGTTGATGTGCTTTCTTCTGTCACTTCTATAATGAATATTCCTACCAATGTATTTAAGACAGGGGTTAAAGCGTCCACAAATACGGCTTCCGGTGTAGCAAGCGGGATAAAAGGTGTGGCTTCGGCCATAGGAAATTTATTTTAAATTAGGAGATTATTATATGCCAAATACGACATTTGAAATTTTGCAGGTTATAGGAGTTTTACCTGTTGATGAAGGTGCGGAAATAAAAATTTCCGTCGATTCTTTTAAAAATCACAAATATATTTCTATCAGAAAATATTTGAAATCCGAAACATATACCGGGCCGACAAAAGCAGGCATTACCCTTTCAACGGAAATGATAGATAAAGTTGCCCAAACAATAAATGCTTTACCGGATGATATCTCAAAAATAGAAGATAAAGAACTTGGCCGTTTTGCAAAAAGAAAAGGTTTAAATATCGTACTTAGGATTAGTTCTTATATGAATGCAAAAGGTTTAGATATCAGGCAGTATCAGGAAGACAGTACTTATACCGGTTGGACGAAAAAAGGTATACGTTTACCGCTTGAAAAATTAAAAGAAATAAAGGAAATTTTTGCAAAAACAGCAGCATATTTTACAGAGAATAAATAAAAGGGGTTTTAATTATGGAAAACAATAAAGCACAGGGTACACCTCCCACTAATACGGCACCGGAACAAAAACCTGAAATGGCTTTAATCGGACAAGAAATTTCCGGATGTGTTGTCTTGGAAAAAATTAGCCAAGGCGGTATGGGCACAGTGTTTAAAGCAAAGCACAAAGCGCTAAACCGCACGGTATGCGTTAAGGTTTTGAGTCCGGCTTTGGCTAAAGATAAAAAGGCAGTCGGTTTATTTTTAACAGAAGCCCGCGCCGTTGCAGAATTAGAGCATCAAAACATAGTGCAAGTGTACAACGTAGGTAAAGAAAAGGGGTTTTACTTTATTGTTATGTCCTTTATTGACGGGGAACCGTTGTCTTATATTGTTCGCAAAAAACCTAATTTACCCGTCGGTTTTGTTGTGGATACTTTTATGGGCGTTTTGAGCGGTTTACAAGCAGCACATCAAAAAGGTATTGTGCATAGGGATATTAAACCGTCAAATATTTTAATCACAAAAAGTTTACAGGCAAAAATCGTGGATTTCGGTATTGCTAAAAAAGTTGATCAGGAAAAAGGTTTTACAAAAACAACAGAACTTGCAGGTACGGCTTATTTCTTATCTCCCGAACAAGCATCAGGTAAAGAAATTGATGTCAGGGCAGATTTATATTCAGTCGGTGCAAGTATGTTTTATGTATTAACCGGTAAATATCCGTATACTGGTAAAAATTCTATGGAAATTATACAAAAACATTTGAATTCACCTTTGCCGGATATCAACCAATATCGTAAAGGGCTTCCGCCTTGGGTTGTGCAAGCGATTGAAAAATTAATGAAAAAGAATCCTGATGAACGTTTTCAAAGTGCGGCCGAGGCTTTGGCGTTTTTTCAAAAGGGCAGGGCAGATGAACAATTGAAATCAGCAAAAGATATCAATATTGATGATGAAGTCGGGTTTACTTTGGGTACAAATGATATTAAAGAATCACCCCGGGTAAATGCTATTGCGGCAAATGAAAAAGAAGAAACAAAGAAAGATGTCGCTGCCTTACCTTCAATAAATGATATCGGTAAAGAAGAAGCCAAGGCAGAATTAAATGGTAAAACCGAAGCTGAAGACAACGGTATACAAATGATGTCTTTGGAATCTACTTCTAAACTCGGTAATACGAAAACAGATGCTTATATTAATGAAAGAAGGAAACAGTTAAAGGAATTATCTTCTATAACTAATAAGTCCATTGATCCTTCCATCAATTTTTCATTGAAGAAAAATGATTTCCTAATTAAAGCATTTATTAACACTGTAATAGCTTCTGTTTTGCTTGTATTGGGTGTTGTATTTTTCTTGAAATTGGGCACTATTTGTTCAGCAGGAGTTGAAAAGGGCTCAAGTATATTATCGGCATTGATTTCACCTTGGAAAAAAACTCCTTTGCTTCCGGGGCAGGCGATGTGGGGTGCTATTTGTGCAGGATACATAGTTTTAACCTTAATACTAAATAAAATGGAGTTATTAAAAAAGATTTCATTTTATGCTTTACTCTTAGCATTAGCATCTTATGTGTTTGGGGTATTGGGTTTGGCATCAGGTGCTACAATGGTGGGGAATTTGTCTGCATATCCTTATTTACCAGTGTATGCAGTGTTATTTGTATTCATGGCAATAGCGGTAGATGATTATGATGTATTGCCGTTTTATTACCGTATTATAACAATGGTATTTTTTGCTCTATCATTATTTTGCTTATACAGATTTTTTGCACCTCAAGAATTTATATCGGGTGATTTGAGTACTGCTTTATCTTATTCCGTTATCTTTGCATTGGCGACATTGATAGTTATGCCTTTAATGAGGGATAATTATGTACTTAGGATTGTCACGATGGTAATGTTTGTTTTTGCGGCTATCTCAATATGGCTATATCAGGGTGCAGGTAATGCGTATTCTATGATAAACCAAATGCCTAAAAGAGTGCTTGAGAATTATCAGGTAAATACTGATGGATTATCGGAAGAAGCATCTAAAATATTGCTTAAGAACTATTCAAGCAAAGATCAAATATTATATACATATCAGGATTTAAATACTTTAAAACCGGAGGAAAGGCATCAGGTATTTGTTGAACGGTTAAAAAAGAATTATTCCCCTGAAAGGAAGGAGACCATAGAATCTGCCATATGGAATTTTGCTTTAACTGAGCCAATAGTGAAATTTAAATATTATTATACAACCGAAGGATTGTTCTTCTTTATTTTAATAATGTGTGTGATGTACGGCATATTCTCTTTTATAATTAAAATGCTTGTGCTTAGGGAAGAAAAATGGAATTTGATATAGAACTTGCTTCTTATACCGATATTGGTAAAATCAGAGAAAAAAATGAGGATTCTATTTTAATCTCACCTGATTTGTGTTTGGGTGCTGTCGCCGATGGTATGGGGGGGCATAATGCCGGTGAAATTGCAAGTAATTTGGCAGTTAGTATTTTGGAACAAACTTTAACCGATATAAGAGATAAAAAAATCGTCTTGCCAAAAGAATATGAAACCGATTATTCACCTTTAGGGCGCAAACTTTTATATGCATCTTCTTTGGCAAATTACCGTGTATATACTTTGGCAACTGAAAATATTAAAAGAAGCGGTATGGGCACCACTTTAAGTGCCATATGTATTGAAGATGAAAATAATGCCGCTATTGTTCATATTGGCGATAGCAGGGTTTATTTATATCGTAATGGCTTTCTTTCACAAATTACTACTGACCACTCTTATGTCCAACAGCAAGTTGCTTTGGGGCATATGACTAAGGAAGAGGCAGAAAATTCCCGTATACAAAATATTTTGATGAAAGCCCTCGGTTTAAAAAGGGAAGCAAAATGTGATATTATAAATATTAAGCCGAAAATCGGTGATGTTTTCATTTTATGTTCTGACGGCGTAAATAAAGGTATCACAGACGGCGGTATTTTAGAGTTATTAAAACAAAACTTAAAACCTACCGAACTTTGTAAAAGAATTGTGCAAATTTCTGCTCATAATGACGGCAAAGATAACACATCTTGTGTAGTTTTACAAGTTTTTTCTAAAAGAGAAAAAAGTTTCTTTACCCGCTTAAAAAACTTTTTTAAATAAGTAAATCTAAAAATTAAAATCCCCTTGTTTGAGACGTAAAAATAATTAGCACTCAAACAAGGGGATTGACAATTATCAAAAATAATGCTTTAATTAGCAGTGTAAGGTTTCGGCTGCCAAAAATAAATGGCCGGAACGCGAAATTAAAAATAATACTTAACAGGAGGATGTATGGCAGTTAAAATTAAACCGTTAGGTGACAGGGTAATCATAAAACCCGCAGAACCTAAAGAAGTTGTTAAAGGCGGAA
>JBGURU010000024.1:0-19016 GCA_045132175.1 Elusimicrobiaceae bacterium
CATAAGTCAAACTATCGCCGAAAGCAACGATATTTGTATTAGTATTAGGGTAATTTTTCGGCATATTTTTCCCACATCCCAAGAGTAAAAATAGAAAGATAATTAAATAAATATATTTCTTAATCATATAAAAATTATATACAATATCTATATGAAAGTAAATGAGAATTATTTAAATTTAGAAGAGTCATATCTCTTTCCTAAAATCGCTAAAAAAACCGCAGAGTTTAAAAAAGAAAACCCTTCGGCAAAAGTTATCAGTTTAGGAATAGGTGACGTCACCCAACCGCTTGCGCCGGCAGTAATTGCCGCTATGCAAAAAGCTGTTTCGGAAATGGGCAATATTGAAACTTTCCGCGGTTATGGCCCTGAACAAGGCTATGATTTTTTAATCAATGCCATCATTGAAAACGACTATAAAGCGCGCGGCATTAACCTTGATAAAGACGAAGTTTTTGTAAGTGACGGCGCAAAATGCGACGTCGGAAATATTCAGGAAATATTTTCCCCCGCCTGCACTGTTCTTTTGACAGACCCCATTTACCCTGTTTACCGTGATACAAACATTATGGCCGGCCGCAAGATTTTGAAAGTGCCTGCTACAAAGGAAAATAATTTCACGCCCGCACCGCCCAAAGAACACAGCGATATAATTTACATTTGCTCCCCCAATAATCCAACAGGCGCGACAATGACTAAAGAGCAATTAGCACAATGGGTTGCTTATGCAAAACGCGAACAGGCAATAATTATTTACGATTCCGCCTATGAAGCCTATATTCAAGATGGTAATTTACCGCACTCAATTTATGAAATTGACGGCGCAAAAGACGTTGCTATTGAAGTACGTTCCTACTCTAAAACCGCCGGTTTTACAGGTACGCGTTGCGCTTATATGGTGGTTCCCAAAGCCTTAAAAGGTACGGCAAACGGCAAAGAAATTTCTTTAAACGCCATGTGGCGCAGGCGCCATACAACGAAATTTAACGGCGTTTCTTACATCATCCAACGCGGTGCGGAAGCCATTTATACCGCCGAAGGCAAAAAGCAAATCAGGCGAACTATTGCTTATTATATGGAAAATGCAAAAATAATTTCAACCGCTTTAAAAGAATTAGGCTACACCGTATACGGAGGCAAAAATGCGCCGTATATTTGGCTTGAAGTACCCAAAGGGCAAACATCTTTCGGCTTTTTTGAACTTTTGCTGAACAAGTGCGCTTTAGTTTGCACACCGGGTGCCGGTTTCGGCGAAGCAGGTGAAGGTTATTGCCGTTTAACCGCATTTGGCAGCCGCGAAAACACTTTAGAAGCCTTGGAGAGAATAAAAAAATTATGAAACAAATTCCCTTTATAAAAATGGACGGGCTTGGTAATGATTTCGTTATTATTGACGCACGCAAAAATAAAATTTCTTTAACGACGGCTTTAATTAAAAAAATATCTAACAGGAAAACGGGTGTCGGGTTTGACCAATTTATTGTGCTTAAAAAATCTAAAACCTGTGACGTTAAAATGGAAATTTATAATGCAGACGGCTCAACTGCCGGCGCTTGCGGCAACGGTACGCGCTGCGTAAGCAGTTTGATTTTTGAAGAAACGAAAAATAAAAAAATTACCTTGGAAGCACCAAATAAAAAAATTTTAACTGCCTGGCGCGGTAAAATGATTACCGTTGATATGGGTGAGCCGAAAATTAATTGGCAAGATATTCCGCTTTCCAAAAAAGCAGATACTTTAAACTTAAAAGTTTTACCCTCTTTACCGCCTGCGGTTTGTACTTCTATGGGCAACCCGCACGCCGTATTTTTTGTCATAGATGTTGAAAAACTTGATATTGCTAAATTGGGCCCGAAAGTAGAAAATAATAAACTTTTTCCGCAAAGAACAAATGTAGAATTTGCACAAATTTTAGGGCCTGAAAAGATACGTATGCGCGTTTGGGAACGCGGCGCAGGTATTACAATGGCTTGCGGCAGCGGCGCGTGCGCCACTTTGGCGGGTGCGGTAAGGCGCGGTCTTATTAAAAACAAAGCAGCCATTATTATGGACGGCGGCACACTTTTTATTGAACAAAAACAGGGCCGCATTTTAATGAGCGGCCCCGTCAATAAAGCGTTTTGCGGTATTTATTTTTCCTGATTGCCGGAAGGAAAAACAATTAAAGCGAAATCGCGTGTTATAGGGTTATTAAGCAAAACTGTTTTTAGTTTTTCTTCCTTTAAAAGCGGCGCAAGGATTTCATTATTCTCAACTACTTTTTTTGCTTCTTCAGGATTATCTAAGAAATAAGTTGCAGTTCTTGATAATAAAAGTTCCTGCATTAAAGCACTATCTAACAATTTAGCCATTAAATCCGGATTCCTCAAAACACCCCTAAATGCATTACTGTCAATTAAAGAAGATACTTCATTGGGGTTATTTTCAATAAAATCAGTAAGTGTTAAATAATTACTTGCAAGGTCCATAACACTTTTGCGGCTAAAAAACCCGTCTAGGACATTTTTGTTATTAAATACTACTTCTATGACTTGGGGGAAGTCCAAATTAGCATTAACGGTATTAGTCAAACTCCAAGCAGTTTCACCTATAAGATGCAGATCCTCAGGCGTAGCTGTGGCAATATTACCAATATTTAAACTTTTTACTGCCTGGCCTATATCATCATAACGGGCAGATTGCTTCTGGCGCGATTCCACCGGCGATGCAAAAGCATTTTCCGCACCTACGGGCGGTAATTCGACATATTCAATATCTTCTGCTGTAAAAGAAGATAATTGTTCCGGTGTTATTTTAGATACCAAATCACTGTTATTTTTAATGTACCAAGAAACACCATAGGCAATCAATACTGCCATGAAAATTACAACTATTAAATGGAAACCTGTAGAACTTTCTTTCATAGAAATATTTTAACATAAAATACCCTAATTTACAAAGAGGGAATAGGGAATTGACAACTTTCGTTTTTTGCCGGCTAATTCTTTTTGGTAAATTTTAATTTTTAATCTCCTAGAATACCGAGAGTCACTACGCTCCCGTTCTTCTTGGTATTCGTCGTCGGTTAGAAAATTAAAATTTCCTCAAAAATACTTGCCGAGATATTGCGCACGGTTTGGCTTTTTTTTATTCCTCATAATATATTGGTTCAAAACCTTGTGATTCCAACATCTTGCATATTTTGTTGCCTATTGTAGAATAACTATAACAAATTTTAGGAGCAGTAGGAAGGTCTGGCCAATCACCTATAGCATAACCAATATCATATAATTCATTTCGATCAATAGAATTATTCCAACGAGTAATAAAGAACTCTACATCCAAGTAGGCACACCAATTTTCCCAATCGTAAGTTGCGCCATCAGACCATTCCCCGCCGGTTAATTCCAAGTAATCAAAATAATTACCATTATTACGCTGTATACACTCATAATTATAACCGCATTGGGTGGCTTTTAAATCTATCATTTTTCTGATATAAGACATATGTTGAAGACCTTCAGCCAAACGTGCCTTTTCAACTGCAAGGGTATATTGCGGTAAAGCAATACCTGCTAATATACCTATAATCAATACCACTACTAACATTTCAATTAAGGTAAAACCTTTTTTCATATAATCTCCTTTATACAATGCTTTTTTATTGTATATAGAAATTATAGAAAAAAAAAAAAAAAATACAAGTCAAGGGGAATTTGGTCCTATGACTTGCATTTTAATTTTATTATGTCTTAATTAAAAAATAAGCGTTTGTAAGTTAAAGATTTCTTAATAAACTAATATTACAAAAGAAAAGTATTTTTAAAAAACACAATAAATTTGCAATAATCTTTAGTAAATAGGGAAATAATCATCCTTTTGTTCTTTATCCGTCAATGAAGAACAAACCTTTTTGCCCTCTGTACTATTATCAACGATAATACATCTGACAAAAGATTCCGCATACAAAGCCTCAAGGCGATATCCTTTATTTACAAGATTATGCATTTTATCAATCCTCTCGGCTTTGGTTTTAGGATCAATAACTGATTTACCGGACATACTATATCTAAAATATTCCGTATCAAAAGTACTTTTTGTTTCATCAAAATTTTCTACTGCGGGCGTAAAATCACTGATATCTTTAAAAGTTGTTCCGTATTCTTCATAATTTACAAAATGTTTTTGTTGTGCAGCCTGAATTGTTCCAAGCATTTGCACCGCTTCATTAACACGGGCACGTTCTATAGAACTAACATAAGACGGGTAAGTCATAGCAGCAAAACCGGCAATAATAATTACTACCACCAAAAGTTCCATCAAACTAAAACCTTTTTTATTCATCATAATTAACCTCTCTTTTTCAAATTATCCAAAGCAGCGGAATTAAGCAAAACTGTTTTAACTTTTTTGAGCAAAGCAAGACGGTTAAGTTTTAATTCTTCTTCTTTTGCGTTTACCATTATTGTAGCAAAAAAATCTTCAAGTGTTTGTTTTAACGCCGCAAGATTTTTAAGTTCCGAACGGAAATTATCTGTTTTAGGCAAACTGTCAACTGCTTTATTTAAAGCAATTTCGCCGTTCTCTTTAAGTAAAGCGGTGTTTAACTGCGGTAAATTTTGCGGTGCTTGTTTTAAAATATTAACGACGCGTTTTGCCGCTTCTGCAACCGCCTGCAAAGTGGCGCTTTGTAATTCTTCCTTTAAAATTTCCGCATTTACAATAACGATATTAAGCGGTTTATCAAAGTTTTTTACTGCAGAAATTATATCTTCTGGGATTTGCTTTTCCTCTAAAATATTTTGAAGGCGCTGCCATAAAAATTCCGGTAATTCGGCAAGGCGGTTGTTTTCGCTTTCCGGCAAATTTTTACCTGCAAGTTCAGCAATTTTGCTGATGCTTAAGGGCCAATTATTTGCCAAAATAATTCTAACTGCGCCCATTGCTTGGCGGCGTAAAGCAAAAGGATCCTGACTGCCGCTTGGCACTTGTCCCACTTTAAAATTTGCAGCCAAAGTATCAAGTTTACCTGCTAAACTAACCAATGAACCAATGGTAGTTTTAGGCAGTTCGGAGTTTGCCGAAAGCGGTAAATAAAATTCTTCCAACGCAGTGCAAACGTCGGGCGCGCGGCCTTCTTTTTGCGCATAAACTGCACCCATATAGCCCTGTAAATCGGTAAATTCATACACTGTTGAACTTGCTAAATCCGCATAAGCATAGGCAGCCGCTTGTTTGGCATTTTCAGTATCTTTGGCGTTAAAATTTAATTCTTTTGCCAAAGCGGAAGTTAAAGAAATAATTCTTTGGGTTTTATCTTCCATTGTACCCATACCGTCAATAAAATTGATGTTTTTAAGTTTTTCGCGCATTTTATCAAGGCCGGTTTTTAAGTCATTTTCAAAAAAGAAAACTGCGTCCGTTAAACGTGCGGTCATAACATTTTTAAAACCGGTTTTAACTTCTTCCTGATTAACGGAAACGCCGTCGCGCACTGCAATAAAATGCGGTTGCAACTCGCCTTTTTTACCTACGACAGGGAACATTTTAATTTGTGTTTTTAAAACCGTAGTCAAAAGTTTTTTGGGCAGTTTCATAAAACTAAGTGCCATATCGCCGGCAAGGGCAATAGGGTGCTCTGTAAAATTGACGGTTTCATTTATCAAATCTTCGTCAAGGTCTGCCTGATAGCCCAAAACTTTTGTGCAGCCTTCAATACTGCGTAAAAGTGCTTTTTTGCGTTCTTCCAAATCAACTAAAATAGGGCGTATTTGATTTTTTAAAGTGTCTTTATAACTTTCCGGATTTTTAATAATTATCGGCGTTTGTTTAAAAGAACTTAAACCGTAGGCTTTGTTAGAAGATTTTACACCGGCAATTTCAAACTTAATAATTTTAGATCCGTACAAAGCGATAATACTCCTTATCGGGCGCGCAAAGCGGAAAGAGGTATCTTCCCACACCATATTTTTTGCGAAATTTAAACTTTTGATAAGTTCAGGGAAAATTACCGAAAGTAATTTTTCCGTCTTAATACCTTTAATTTTAATATCGGCATAAATGAACGGGCCCTTTTCGGTTTCTTTGACGATAAGTTGTTCCGGTTTAATGCCGTTTTTAGCGGCAAAACCGGCTGCCTGCGGCGTAAAATTGCCGCTTGCGTCTTTTAACAGTTTAGCCGGTGGCCCTTTGACTTCTTTTGAGATATCTTCGCTGACAGGTGCAAGATCTTTTATTTCAAGCACCAATTTTTTATAGGTTCCGTAAGTTTCCAAAGCGGAATATTTTAAACGGTTTTCTGCCAAAATACTGACGGCATTTTCTTTAAGTTGCTGTAAAGCGGGCCTTAAAAAGCGGGCCGGTAAATGTTCTGTTCCTATTTGTAAAAGTGCGTTCATTTTGCGGCCTCCTTTTCTTCAAATTGTTTGATGTATTCACCTGCGCAAAGTTTGGCAAGGTGGCGAATTTTGGCTATAATATTAGTTCTATCACTAACGGAAATCGCACCGCGTGCTTCAAGCGTATTAAAATAATGGGAAACGCGCATTGCGCAATCATAAGCAGGTAAATATAAACCTTTTTTACAAAGTGCGCGGCACTCTTCTTCATTTTCTTCCACGTAGCGGCGGAGATTTGCAATATTTGCCTCTTCAAAATTATAATGCGAAAATTGCCTTTCGCTTTCCATTACCATTTCGCCGTAAGTGGTGGTATCGTTCCACATAATATCAAAAATTGTGTCCTTTTTCTGGGAATACATTGCCAAACGTTCAAGGCCGTAAGTAATTTCAACGGTAATCGGTTTTAAATTATAACCGGCCATAATTTGGAAATAGGTAAATTGTGTGATTTCCATACCGTCAAGCCAAATTTCCCAACCAACGCCTGATGCGCCCAAAGTGGGTGATTGCCAATCGTCTTCAATCCAACGGACGTCGTGAATTTCGGGGTCAAGCCCTATGGCTTTTAAAGAGTTTAAATAAAGTTGTTGTATATTTGCCGGTGACGGTTTTAAAATAACCTGAAATTGATAATATTTACCGAGGCGGTTTGGATTTTCGCCATATCTGCCGTCGGCGGGGCGGCGGCACGGTTCAACGTAGCAAACGCTTGTCGGCTTTGTAGTTAGAGAGCCGAAAAAGGTAAAAGGGTTAAAAGTACCTGCACCCTTTTCCAGATCATAGGGTTGAACAACGAGGCAACCCTGCTTTTTCCAATATACCTGGAGGTTATGTATTATATCCTGAAAGTTCATACATACATTATATAATTTTAAATGGGAAGTTTGCTTCTTTAGTTCTTTGCTAGCAGCGTCTTTTGGGTTAATTTAAATTTTTCTTTTCCTAGAATACCGAAAATCGCTTCGCTCCTATACTTCTGGGTATTCGTCGTCAAAGAGAAAATTTAAATTATCTCCAAAATACTTGCTAGGTTTGCGCGCACGGTTTGCTTTATTTAAATAAAAATACTTCCAATAACTCCCCGCCCCTTTGTTTACAAAGGGTAATTCTACCCGTAGTTGGGGAAGTTGGAAGCGGGGTTATAAAATAAGAATACTTTTTTATCAACCCCACCCCTAACCCCTCCGCCTTAGAAAGGGGCGGGGAAAAATAGGATAAAACTAAAAATTTTCTCAAAAATACTTGCCGGGTTTGCGCGCACGGTCTGCTTTATTTAAATCTGCTGCGCGATGCGTTGGCGTTATCATTCGCTTTATTTTTGTTCTATCATCGAATTATTTCCCTTAACTCTTCCCCCCTTTCTAAGGTGGGGAAGTTGGAAGCGGGGTTATTAAATAAGGTTTCATTTTGTTTTTCAACCCCACCCCTAACCCCTCCGCCTTAGAAAGGGGCGGGGAAAAATAGGATAAAACTAAAAATTTCCTCAAAAATACTTGCCGGGTTTGCGCGCTCGGTTTGGCTTTGTTAAATTAAATTTTACTTCCTTATTGCCTTCACCCGTATCAACGGGCGGAAGGTGGCAAGCAAAAACTTGTTTTTGCTTGACGAATGGGGGTATTAGGTATTCCTTGTTATTTTTTCCTTTATTTACGCCCCCCTCTTGACGAGCAAACTTCGTTTGCTCCGTCGTCTCCCGCCCGTGCGACACCCCTCTGTCACTCCGGGTAGAATTACCCTCCGTGACACCTCCCCAATTTTTGAAACGACCCAAAAATTAGGGCGAAACAAGCGGAAGTTTTTGGTGGAGAGGTTAGGGGTGGGGTTATAAAATCAAAATTTACTCAAAAATACTTGCCGGGTTTGCGCACGATTTGCTTTATTTAAATATCTGCTGTGCGATGTGCTGGCGTTTTCGTACGCTTTGGGGTTAGTACACGACGTCAGATAAAGAATCAACTAAATTAATTTTAAAAACCTAAAGTTTTGCATATACGTCTGCCCCGCTTAGTTTCTCCTGAGCAAATAATTCTATTATGAGCGGGATACTTCGTATGAGTATAATTAAATTTTACATTTAATTCCCTTGCTTTTTTACAATCTTGATATGAATTTTGTTCAATCCCTCTTAGAGATGGGCAATAATATATCTCTAAAGAACCTATACTTTTGCCATATTCAGCCAGATTATCAAATGATACTTCTCCGCTCATACAGTTAAAAAACATATTAACGTAGTAATCATTTCTTTCACAAGATGGATCAAAACTTATATCCAATAGATTAAGCGAAAGAGCATATTCGTTATTTGCCATAAAATATCTTTCCTGAGCATCGCAAATACTTCTACCCATATCTAAATATTTACTTAATCGTGCTTTATCTGCAGCCAATCGATAATGCGGCAAAGCAATAGCGGCAAGTACCCCGATAATCAGCACAACCACTAAAAGTTCAATTAAGGTGAAACCTTTTTTATTCATAATTTCTCCGGATATTTTTAAGCCAATAAAAAATGGCTGCCATATTTGGCCATCTGCATAGAACCAAACATAGCAGCCGTGGTTTGCCACCTATAAGATGGCAAACACAAAAAAACATAAAATCAGATAACTAATTTATGTTTTAACAAGCTGCTTTTGGTATGCAGATGTTCTAATATTTCTATTAGCCCACCGTATTCTTCATACGGTCCCAAAAACATTTAAATTGTAATGAGTCGTAAAATCGGACTCAGTTTATTATATCAAATTTTAAAATGTTATTTCTATAAAATAAAAAAATGCCGAGGGACAGGATCGAACTGTCGACACCTGGTTTTTCAGACCAGTGCTCTACCACTGAGCTACCTCGGCAAGTGAATTATCACTACATATATGATAGCAAATTATATGCCTTACTTGCAAATATAATATACCTAATGACCTATTATCAATGCTATGTAATATATCAAAAAGGCCTGTAAAGCATATACTTTACAGGCCTTTAAAATAATTACCGTTTAATTATTTTCTGTTTTGTTCAACTAATTTTTTGTTGGCGGTAATTGAAAGTTCTACGCGGCGGTTTTTAGCGCGGCCTGCTTCTGTGTTGTTATCAGCAACAGGGTTGTTCATACCATAACCGACATAAGATAAAGAACTTGTTTTCAAACCGTTTTCCAAAATAAAGTCATAAACTGCTTTTGCTCTTTTTTCGGAAAGGGTTTTATTGTAAGCGGCTGTACCGGTTGAATCGGTATGACCTTGTACAACAATAATATTTTCCGGATATTTTTTGAGTACGCGGTTTAAATCAATTAAAGTTTTTTGTGATGCATCAGATAAAACTGCGCTACCGACATCAAACAAAATATCGTTCTTTAAGGTGACTACGATACCGTTATCAGTCTTTGTGACATCAGCAATTTTTGCAAGTTCTTTTGCTTGTTTGTCATAATAGTTGCCGATAAGACCGCCGGTGACTAAACCGGCTGCGCCGCCATAGATGGCACCGTCTTTTGCACTACCGCCTGTTGCTTTACTAATCAAAGCACCGGCACCTGCACCTGCTGCAGTACCGATGGCAGCACCGATTGCAGTCTTTTTACCCGGCGTTGTGCAGGCACAAAGCAAAGCAACGGCGCATAAAAACATAATACTTTTTTTCATTTTGCTTCCTCTTTTTTATTAAGATACAAATATTCTATCATTTTATTAAGTAAAGCGCAAAAATTGTGTTAATTAACAGGCAAACAGAGTTTCCTTCACTATATGGGGAATTTACTTTTTAGATGGAAGAATCAAAAGAGTAAGTATGATCGGCAGGGGTAAAAGAAGACCTGCCAAGGGAATAACCATATAACACACAAGATTCATCCATTCCCCTAAATTAGGTACTACACCATTAGGAGACCAAAATTGTGATCCCAGCCAAAAAGAACCTAACATAACAGGTATCGGAATCAATAGAATCCAAGGAGTAAAACCGGCATCACGCAAACGACGCACCGTAATTCCCAAAAACGGGCAGAGAAGAAATAAAATATATGTATAAGCAATTATTTCCCCTATTCTACCGAAAAATGTTGTATTTATGCCAACAATGAAGATATAAAATAATATAAAAAATAATACAAACAACCAAAACTGTGAAACGCCGGCACGACCTTTGAAATCAAAATAATGTTTGAAAATAACATCTAAAAAACATGTTTTTATCATGTATCATACCTTAAAATTTCAAAATATAAAGCGCAAAAATAAGAATACCTAAAGCTATGCGGTAATAAACAAATACATTAAAATTATGTTTGGAAATAAAGCGCATTAAGAATTTTATTGTAAGCCAGCCTACAATCATCGCCGTAAAAAAACCACAAAGCAAAGGGCCGTTTATATCTGCAAAAGTAATATCTTTAAGTTTCAAAACTGCCGCGCCGGCAATTATTGGTATTGAAAGTAAAAACGAAATTCGTGCACTTGCCACCCTTGTTAAACCTAAAAACAAGGCCATACTTATCGTCACACCGGAACGCGAAACACCGGGCACTATTGCAAGCGCCTGTGCACAACCTATTAAAAATAAAATAAGTGCAGTCGGTTGTTTGGAAAGGCCCTTTTCCTTATTATAAGAGTCCGCTTTCCAAAGAATTAAAGCAAAAATAATTAAAGTACAAGCAATTAAAAGCGGATTTCTGAAAGTATTTTCTGCCAAATCATCTAAGAAATAACCCGCAACCGCCGCCGGTATTGTAGCAAGGCCGATAAACCAAAACAAAAGGCCGTCTTCACTCTTAGGTGCTGTTAAACCCTGTTTAGTTAGGGTAATTAAATCCTTATAAAAATAAGAGACCACCGCAATTAAAGTAGCCAAATGCAAAAGGACATCAAAAGTAAGGCCTTGATAGGCAGTACCCGAAAAGAAAGGCCATAAGGCCAAATGCGCGGAACTTGATATAGGCAAAAATTCACCAAGTGCCTGTATCAAACCGAGTAAAAATGCTGTAGTGTATGTCATATCACTTAATATATTATATAATTTATCAATGCATTTATTTACCGGTTCACCTTTGGCTTTAAAACAACATTTTTTGGAAACTATCAAAAACTTAAAACAAAACCCTTTTGATAGAGTTCTTGTTTTGATACCTTCAAAACATTTGGAAAGCCGTTTAAAAACTGAACTCTGCCAAGATTTATCTTGTTTGGCGGGTGTTAATTTTATGTCACTCGGCGCTTTGGCAAAAGAAATAAACCAAGCAGCCATAAATCCCCCTCCGCCTTTAGCAGAAACATCACCATTACTTGATTTTCAAGTCAGACATTTATTGCATGAAAATGGTTTTAATAATAATAGAAATTTGGCAATTTGTTTTAGAAATTCTTTCCGTGATCTAATCAATGCAGAAGTGGAACCGGATACTCTTTTGTCAATCCAAGAAGATGATGATATTGTGCTTGAAGAACAAAAAATTTATTTAAAAAAATTTGTTCCTATGTACAAAAAATTTTTGGAAATTCAAAAAGTACCCGGCAAAAGCACTTATAAAGAATTTTTTATTAACGCAAGAAATAATGCGGCAAATAATGCCTTCTTAAATTCTTTCAAACAAATTATTTTTTACGGATTTTACGATTTAACTTCTTTACATTATGAACTTGTAAAAGCCATAGCAAAAAACTATAACAATACCCAAGTATATTTCCCCTACGAAAATGACAACCCCGCCTATAAATTCGCAGAGCCGATATTTAATACTTGTTTTTTACCTATGGGCAAAGAAAACGGATCTGAATATACTATTTTAGAAAGTGAAAATAATTTGATAAAAACTGCTGCGGGAAATATATTTATGCCTTCTCAAAAATCTACACACGGCGCAAATATAGAAATAATAAAAGTTTCCGGTGAGGGCGAAGTCCAGGCTGCTGCAAAAGAAATCTTACAACTACATAAAAACGGCTTAGCATATAAAGATATAGCATTAACTTTCAGAAGTGAAAGTGCTTTCAGTAAACATATTATTGAAATATTCAAACAAAACCGGATACCGCTAAATTGTAATTTAACTTTTCCTATTTTGGAAAAACCGTTTGCGGCTTTTATTTATAATTTATTCAACCTCGGTAAAAGTAATTTCGCAAGGGAAAATGTCACCGCAGTATTAAATTCCCCTTACTTTACTTTTAGGCAAGACAGTTGGATTAATCTGATACAACAAAGCGGCACAGAATGTTCAATAAACCAATTTGAAGAAATACTTAAAGAGGATGATAAACAAACAAAACAATCTTTAATAAATACTTTAAAGGAAATAAAAGCGCATATTCTTAATTTAGAAAAAGAGGGCCCTTTTGATACACTCGCACAAAGAGCAAAAGAATTCATTTTAAAATATACCGCACCGCAAGCACAAAAAGAACAAGCGGAAATTTTAACAAAAATAAATGAGATATTAACCAATATATCCGCTTATATTGCCGTAGGAAAAGATGCACAGCCCGGTGAATTTTTAGAAGAATTTTTTGCACTTTTAAAAGAAGCAACATTTAATTATGTACTATCTGCCCCCGATGCCGTTGAAACTGCAGATATTATGACACTTCGTTTACAGGATTTTAAAGCCGTTATAATTCTTGGTCTAAACGGCGGTATTTTGCCTTTAGTGCCTCAGCCGGACCCTGCTTTAAAAGAAGTTTACCGCCAAAGTTTAAGGAAAACGCTCAGAAAAACCCTGCAAGATATCGGCCACCTAATACACACAACACAAAACAGATATTTGGAAGAAAACCTTTTATTTTATCTTACACTCTCCGCAGCACAAGAAAAGGCAATTTTAACCTATAAAACCACAGGGGAAACGGGTGAAAGTATGGTTAAATCAATATATATTACCTTGCTTTTGTCTGTGCTAGGTAAAAAAGAAGAAGATTTAAAAGGCCTAAGCCGCCGCCCCGTTGAAAGATTAAAAAGAGATATAAAACAAGAATTTTTAACTAAAGAAGAAGCCGCAACTTTAATTTCTTTAACAAAACCAAGTTCAAAAGAACTTTTATATAAAATATTAGCAGATAATGAAAAAGATTCTTTTGAAGAATCATATATCGCCCTAAGGGCTTTGTCATCACAAGATGCTTTAAATGGTTTTGACGGTATAATAGATATTGACGAAGCAAAAAAAATATATCCGTCAAACTTTTCCCCTTCCGCTTTAAAAAATTTATATGACTGCCCTTTACAATATTTCTTTTCCCGTATAATAAAAGAACCGCAAGATATTGCTTTGCGCGGGCATTTGGCCGATAACACCAAGGGTACAATTTACCACGATATATTATGTAAATTCTACCAATCTTTAAAAGGCAAACAAGACTTAACAAAAATTACTTGGCCTGACATGGAAAACCTGTTTAATAATTTTATAGAAGATGAATTTAAAAAACCGGAATATAAAAAATACGGTCTATACCCTTTGCTTTTAGAACATATAAAACAGGAAACCAAAGAAACACTATTGATTTTTTTAGAAAAGGACTTAAAAGATATAAATGAAACCGGCTTCTACCCTTGCTTATTTGAGGAATCAAAATCTGCTCAATTAAATATCAGAGGTAAGCAACTTAATATAAAAGCAAAAGTAGACAGAATAGATAAGAAAACCGACAACACAGAAATGCGTGCCGTTGATTATAAAAAGAAATATGATTCCACCAAAATGCCCGCAGCAATTTTTACAAAAAGCGCATTGCAACCACCATTATATTTAGAAATCTTTCAGGATAAAAAAGAAGGGGTTTTGACTTCCGCTTCCTTAGCTTTTATTGAAAAAGCGGTCAGGCATTTTAATACTCTTACCCTGGATAATTTCCACGATATACAAGATTATTTTGAAACTTTACTGTCATTTTTGCACAAATTGGCTTTGGAAGGTGTTTTCCCTCTGCGCCAAAATGAAAATTGTAAATACTGCAGTTTTAAAGATATTTGCAGGAAACATCATTCACAAAGCGTAAAACGCGCCCAAAAAAGCAGTTATCTAAAGGAATTAAGGAAATACCATGATTTTAAAAGATAAACAAAACAGGGATAATGCTGTTGAAGTATGCGACAGAAATATCATCGTAGAAGCCGGCGCAGGAACAGGTAAAACAACTTTGCTTGTCAAAAAAATACTTTATTTAATTTTCGTTAAAAAAGTAAAACTGTCACGCCTTATTGCCCTTACTTTTACAAAAAAAGCAGCTGCTTCCTTGAAACAAAAATTACAGGAAGATTTATATAATGCCTATAAAATTTTACTGCATAATAATTTCGTTTTAAATACAAACGATACGGATTTTGAAATACGTTTACAAGAATATACAAAAGAGGAAAGCGATAATTTTAAGAAATTTAGGCCGTTATTTAAAAAATCAGGGCTTCAATTAAACGAACTGTTTGATATTATTAAAACAGCATTGGAAGAAATACCCTTTTGCCAAATAGGAACTATACACAGTTTTTGCTTTTTCATACTCAAAAAATATGCCCTGGAAGCAGGCCTAAATCCCAATATAAATATCGATGAAAACGGGTATATTGATATTATTTTTGATAAGAACTGGGCCATATTTTTAGATGAAGAATTATCTTTAAATTCCTATAACAAAAATATCTGGCTTAGTATTTTAAAGCAGATTTCCTTAAATGATTTAAAGGATTTTGCACGCAGTTTATGCAGTGTCAGATTCAATGACTATACCCCGAAAGAAAATTATAATTTCTTAATGCAACAAGCACAAAAATATATTCAAGAAGCGGAAATATTATTAAAAACAGCGCCGGACATTTCCAGGAGCAAATTAAAACCTGTATTAAAAGATGCTACTGATTCATTAAAACAGACTATTGATGTTTATAACGGAAAAAACAATAACTTAAAGGCAATAGAATTCCCGGAAAGAAACCCAAGCCAACCCTCAAAATGGGGAGATGGGGACTATAAAACAGCTATACAAATAATAAATTTTGCTAAAGCAAATATACCCCAAAATCAAATAATTTTACTTCAGGCATATAATTTGCTTAAACCTTTTACTTTAAAAGTTCAAAAAGAAATAATGAAAGAAAATTATTTAACTTTTGATGATATAATTTTCCAAGCCCACCATCTGCTTTTAAATAACAAAGCAGTCAGGGAAGAAATTAAGCGTTCTTATGACAGAATCTTTATTGATGAATTTCAAGATACAGACCCTGTGCAAGGTGAAATAATGCTGTTTTTGGCAGAAGATATTAACACTTTTGCCAACAGGTGGCAAGATTTAAAATTAACACCAGGTAAATTATTTATAGTAGGGGACCCAAAACAATCAATATATCACTTTAGAGGGGCAGATATTTCCGCTTATCAGGCATTTTGCAATTTATTAACAAAACAGGGTGCTTTAACTTGTAATCTCCAAAACAACTTCAGAAGTGCACAAAAAATTATTGATTATGTAAATATCTTCGGCAAAAGCCAAATCAAATTTCAAGCGAACCGTCAGACTGAATATAAAGAAATTTATGCTACTAAAGAATTTAAAAACCCGCGCTTAGAATCTTATTTATATGAAGGCGAATTTACACCCGAAATATTCCGAAAAAATTATGCACAAACCATCGCAAAATGGATTTGTGAAAATGTCAAAAAAACTAATAAAAGCGACGGCACACCCTTGGAATATAAAGATATTGCCATTTTAATACCGACTGCACCGGAAATAAATATTTTCCTAAATGCGTTAAAGGAAAACAATATCCCCTACAATGTAGAAGAAGATAAAAATTTTTATTCCGCCCAAGAAGTATTAGATTTTATAAATATATTAAAAGTTCTCAAAAACCCAAATGACCAAGTGGCTTTGCTCGGTGTTTTAAGGAGCCCGGTCGGTTTAATAACAGACACACAATTACTGAATTTATGTAAAGAAAATAAATTAAATATCTATGCCGAAATTAACAATAAAAAAGTAAAAAATATCTATGAAAAACTAAAATATTTAAGGGCTAAAATAAGCGATTTAAACCCTATTGAAATTACAAATGAAATATTAGAAACTTTTTATTTCGCTACATACCAAAGTTTAGCGTCTTTACAGGAACAAACACTTGCAAATATCCACAAAATTAAACAAGTAGTTGAAAATATTTTTAATAATGGTGCTTATACTTTAGAGCAAATACTTGATAACTTTGAAACATACCAAAAACAGCAAAATAAGGAATCAAGCGCTATTTTGGCAGAAGAAAATTTTAATGTAGTCAAAATATTAACTATACATAAAGCAAAAGGGCTTGAATATCCGGTTGTAATTTTGACGGACCTTTCAAAAGATTTTACAAAATCAGGTAATAATAAAATCAGCAGGGATAAAAAAGAATTCTATTCCAGGGCATTAGGCAAAAGAGGCCTTGCCTTAGGCCAATTACATGACGGAACAGTATCTTTAATTAAAGAAGGGAAAAAAGCCCAGGAATTTGAAGAAAAGAAACGTCTTTTATATGTTGCTATGACACGCGCGAAAGAAACATTAGTTATTGTAGACCGTATGGAAACTGAAAATAATACTTTATCAAATTTTTTGGCATTGGCAGGATGCTGGCCCACACAAAGAGAAGATAACTTACACTCCTCTAAAATAATCTATCTGCAGGCACAAGATATAGATATATCCGTTAAAAAACAAGATATTACCGAGGACAAAGATTTCGTTTTTGATTATACAACTTGGGAAGCAAACTATACAAAAAATGAAGAAGAATATAAACAATATTTAAAAAATCTAAAGGTAAAAACCAATGAAAATAAAACTATTTTTCAAACACCTGAAGTAGAGCATGCAATTAAAGTAGGTAATTTATGTCATAAACTTCTACAAAATATTTTTACATGTACTGATTATAATCTGGAAGCTGAAAACAATAAAGAAGCCCTTAAAGAAGCAAAAGATATTGTTAATAATTTTTGTAAATCTGACACATTTAAAGAATTAAAAGAAATGGAATTTTTGGCTGCGGAATTCCCAATTACCACGATAGAAAACGGCCTTGCAAAAAATGGTATTATAGATGCTATTTTCAAAACAAAGAGCGGAAATATTAAGATTATTGACTTCAAAAGTGATAAAATAAATAGAGTATCTGCCAAGACGGTAGAACCAAACTATTTGGCACAAATTGCTTTTTACAAAAATGCTTTAAATAAAATTTTTGAAGGTAAAGTTGAGTGTGCCTTGGTATATATCCGCCCCGCAGAAATTTATAATGTAGAGGACTAATTATGTTTGACCTTAAAAAAATTCTTGAACTTCGCAAAACAATGAGCGAAACAAAAAAACGCCTGGATGCAATGGTAATTAAAGAGACATCCCCCAAAGGATTATTTGAAATTACTATTTCCGGTTCACAAAAAGTAAGCGAAGTTAAAATTTTGAAAGATTTAGCAGGCCACTCCAACGAAGAAATTGAGAAAGAACTTAAAGAACTTATCAATAAAGCGACTGCATCTTCCCAAGCCTCTGCCGTACAGGCCATGGGCGGCCTTGGTGCGCTTAGCGGACTTGCAGGCTTAACAAAATAAGTGAACGGAATTAAACAAATTTTACCTAAACTTGCCTTAGGCACTTGGCCCATAAGCGGTGCAAGGGAATGGGGTTCTTTTAATCAAGAAGAAGCCGTAAAAATACTTTCTTCTTTGCTTGAAAATAATATAACCTGCATTGATTGCGCCGCTATCTATGGGCTTGGCGGGGCAGAAAATTTACTCGGTAAATTTTTTAGAAATACCCCGCGCAGCAAATTTATGTTAACTTCCAAATGCGGCCTTTTACCGGGCGGGCGGGCGGTAAAGTTTGATTTAAGTGCAAAATCTCTACAAATACAAATTGAAGACAGTTTAAGACGGTTAAATACCGATTATATTGATATTTATTTTTTGCACTGGCCCGATAAAAATACCCCGCTTGAAGAAACTTTAATTCAAATGGAAAAGTTTAAACAAGAAGGCAAAATACGCTTTATAGGGCTTTCTAATTTTACGGAAGATTTAATCAGGCAGGCTATGCAAATTACAAAAATTGACTGCTTGCAAAATGAATTTTCCGTATTAAAACAAGAAAATAAAAAACTTTTCCCGCTAGTTAAAGAATTTAATTTGGCTTTTATGGCATACGGGGTTTTAAGCGGCGGCATTTTAAGCGGGAAATATAACACCGAACCCAATTTATCAAAAACGGATGTGCGCAGTTTTTTCTACACTCATTATAAAGGCGAAAATTTTAAAAAAGCACAAAAAACGGCCGCGCTGTTAAAGCAAATTTGCCCAAATTCGCCGGCACAGGCGGCAATAAATTTTGTTTTAAGTTTTGAAGGAGTATCTTGTGCAATTTTCGGGGCAAAAACATTAAAACAATTAAAAGAAAATGCCGGCGCTTTAACTTGGCAATTTACTGCGGAGCAAAAAGAAAGTTTATGCAAAAATTATTAAAAGAAATTGAAGAATATATTTTAAATATTTTCCCTCAACTTGGTTTAAATAAAAACCGCGAACTTGTGCGTTTGGTATTTGAAATAAGCAAAAAAACAAAACAAAAAGTACAGGATATTTTACCTAAAGAAAAAGCAAAAAATTTTGAG
>JBGURU010000025.1:0-5058 GCA_045132175.1 Elusimicrobiaceae bacterium
GCAATAGTTAAAAAATAAAGGTGAATTATGATTAAAGCAACTATAAACGGAAAACCTGTAGAAGTAAAAGAAGGTACTTCAATTTTAGACGCAGCAAAAGCGGCAAATGTCAAGATACCTACCTTGTGTAAACACGAGGACCTTGAAGCAAACGGCGGTTGCGGGCTTTGTATCGTTAAGGTAGAAGGTTCAAATAAAATGCTCCGCGCTTGCACAACGGCAATCACGGAAGGTATGAAAGTTATTACCCATGACCCGGAACTTATCGCCGTCAGAAAAAGCGTGCTTGAACTTATCATGTCAAACCACCCCAAAGATTGTTTGACTTGCGCAAAAAATCAACAATGCGAACTTCAAAATTTATGTGCGGAATTCGGTATCAGGGAAAACCACTACCCCAATATCTTAAACATCCGCCCGCATTATAAAGATAACAGCGCAAAAGGCATCTGCATTGATACAGCAAAATGTATACAATGCGGCCGCTGCGTGCAAGTTTGCCAACAAGTTCAAAATGTTTGGGCATTATCTTTCCAACACAGGGGTATCAAAACTACACTTCGCCCCGCAGGCGTTGATTTGAAAGATTCACCTTGTGTAAACTGCGGTCAATGCGCAGCACACTGCCCTGTTGGTGCAATCGTAGCACAAGACGATACACAAAAAGTTTGGGATGCTTTACGCGACCCTAACAAACATTGTGTAGTACAATTTGCACCGGCAGTTCGTGTTGCTATCGGCGAAGCTTTTGGCTACCCCGTCGGCAAAAATTTAACCGGCGAATTAACTGCCGCACTTTATGAACTTGGTTTCAATACAGTTTTAGATACTAACTTCGGCGCTGATTTAACAATTATGGAAGAAGCTTCAGAGTTTAAACACCGCTTAACCAATAACGGCGTTTTACCTTTGATTACAAGCTGCTGCCCTGCTTGGGTTGACTTCCTTGAAAAATATCATACCGATATGTTAGATAATTTCTCTAGTGCAAAATCCCCGCATGAAATGGTGGGCGTACTTGCCAAAACCTATTATGCTAAACAACATAATTTAGACCCGAAAGATGTTTTTGTCGTCTCAGTTATGCCTTGCACGGCAAAGAAATTTGAAATCGGCAGAAGTGCGGAAATGTCCAGCAGCGGCTACCCCGATGTTGACGTTTCCTTAACCACCCGCGAAATTGCCCGCATGATTAAACAGGCAGGTATTGAGTTTAATAAACTTACCCCGCGCAAAGGCGACCATATCTTGGCCGAATATACCGGCGCAGGTACAATCTTCGGTGCAACCGGCGGTGTTATGGAAGCAGCATTAAGAACTGCATATTTCTTAGTGACCGGCGAAAATGCAAAAGATATTGACTTCAAAAAAGTTCGCGGCTTAAAAGGTATTAAAGAAGCGAAAATTGACGTCAAAGGAACAGAAGTACGCGTTGCTGTTGCACACGGTCTTGGTAATGTTGAAAAACTTATGCAAATTGTGAAGAAAGCCAAAGCGGAAGGCAAAGAATTGCCTTACCACTTTATTGAAGTTATGGCCTGCACAGGCGGTTGTGTTGCCGGCGGCGGCCAACCTTTCGGCGTCACAGATGAACTTCGTGCAGCAAGAGCAAAAGGCTTGTATAACGAAGATGCACACATGAAACTTCGCTGCAGCCACGAAAACCCTGCCGTACAAAAAATGTATAAAGACTTTTTAGGCGAACCTTTACACGGTAAAGCCCATGAGTTATTACACACACATTATACGGCAAGAAAGAAATATCAAAAATAAAATTTGATGTTTTTAAAACCCCGCGCAAAACGCGGGGTTTTTTATTGAATTTTTATTATTTTCTCGTAAATAATTTTTAAGTTTTTCAAAATAAAAAATATTGTGTCAAATAATTTTAAAATATTTTTTAAATAATTTTACCGACGAGAAAAAATATTTTTTAATAAACTATTGACAAATGTTTGAAAAATGTTGTATAATTTTTTTGTTATGAAAAAGAACACTTTAAATTTCAAAAATTTCAACAACGCTTTAATTAAAAGCGCAAGTGTTTCTTTTATTCTCCTTTCTCTTATCGGTATGTTTAATATGTTTATTAAACTTTTTAAACCGATATCAGCGAGGGCTTAACAAAATAAAACAATTTTAAATTTTAGATTTTTAAAACCCCCGCTGATAAAAAGGCGGGGGTTTTATTTTGGAGGCGCCGCCAACTTAGTAGTAATAAGGGCAAACCCAAAGCAGTAAAAGCAGTAAAGTAGTAAATGCAGTAGAAGTAAAAATCGGGAAAAAAACTATATTAAAAAACGAGCCCGATTATATAAAGAGAAGTAAGGGAAACTAAATAATATTTTTAGCGGTCAAACTTCCCGCTAAAGAAAAGGCATAGCCAACCTGAAACTATAAAAGGAAAATAAAAATGAAAAAAATAGTATTAGCGTTAGCATTAACAGTAGTCACACCGGCCGTTTTGGTTGCACAAGAAAACGGCAATGCCTATAACCAAAGTTCAAACGAAGTTATAGCGCCAGTAGTACCAACCCAAACAGCAAGCATTGCATCTTTTGGGCCGGAAGGCAAAATGTTAAGCCTTGCCGACTTGACACTTGCAAAAATCAGGGCGCACCGCGCTGCAAAAAAAGCCGAAAAACCCCAAACACAAAAAGTTAAAACGGACACAACTTCAAACCCACATAATGCTTATTATGTTTATTCAGCTTCAGAAGGGAAAATGATGATTCATAGCGATTTGCCAGCCACAAACAGCAGGCCGAAAAGAGAAAAAAATACCCCTGCGGCAAACACTGACACAGCAAGAAATACTCAGTCAAATAATTATTATGAATACACCGGCCGCGAAGGCCATATGATGGCACTTGGACATGGGTGGAACAATGACACAAAACATGACACGACACCGGTTCCGACTTATGTCAAAGAAGCAGATACACTTTCCAATAACCATCAAGTTGTTGTCAATGTGGGTTTATCTAACAAAAGCGTAAAGAAAAGAAATTCCTCTTTCCGTAGGTTTGCAGGTGAAGTCGCACAAAGCATTATCAGAAATGCACAATACGAGAAATAATAAACTAGAACCCAAAACCCCGCCGTTTCCGGCGGGGTTTTTTATTTAGTCAAATTATATAAAATCAACTAATCGGCGGGAACGGTGTTTTCAAAAGCAAGGAAAATTTCCGCAATTTCCGCCGGCGTTTTGGCAGCAATTAAGCGGTCGCGTACAAATTTTGTTGATGATACCGCCGCAAGTTCCGCAAGTATTTTCAACTGAAAGGCAGGCTCTTTAAACGGTGTTAAAATTAAAAATATCAGGCGGACACTTGGGTTTTTAGCGTCAAAAGCAATACCCTTTTTGGAAATACCCACGCTGACTAAAGGTTTTGATAAAGATGCCACCCTTGCATGCGGGAAAGCGACACCCTTTTCAAATGCGCAAGACATTATTTGCTCGCGTTTTAAGATAAAATCTTTTGCTTGCTCTTTGGCAAAAGTAGGTTTTTGTTTATATAAAGAGTCCAACATTTCGTCGAAAACAGCCTCTTTTGTTGTTGATTTTAAATTTAAAACACAGGCGGCCGGAACTAAAAAATTGCTGATTAAAAGTGAGTTTGGTTTTTCATACTCATCACGTATTTCGCCGACGAGTTCTTCCAAAACATCTTCCAAAGTAAGTAAGCCGACAACTTCTTCTTTAGCATTTTTAATAAGTGCTTGGTGATTTCTATTCGTCTGAAATTCCCTTAAAGCGGCTTCAACGGGGGTATGTTCGTCAAGTGCTAAAAGTTTATAAGTAAAACGTTCTTCAATAGGTTGCAAAGACTTTTCACTTAAAGATTCAAGGGACATTTCTTTTATCAAAACATACTCTTTTGCGTCGTCTATAGTTTCCGTATAAAGCGGGTAGCGGGAGTATTTGCGTTTGTTTATAATTGCCAAATTTTCCGCCCAGGTATTTGATTTTTTTAGGGCAGAAATTTTGGCGCGCGGCGTCATAATTTCTTTAACTTTTACCTGCTCAAAATCAAACAAATTTTCAAACATCATCAGGCGGCGGAGTGAGAATTTCCCCCCTTCCTGAGATTTTGAAAACATCATACGTAATTCTTCTTGCGAAATAGGTGTTTCCTGATGATGCGGGTTTATGCCGATAATGTATAAACTTTTATAAGCAACTTTGACTAAAATCTTTCTAAACAAATCGGTAATGACATAAAAATAATGCGTCGGCACAATTATATATTTTAAAACTTGCTCTGGGTATTTTATGGCAATAAACTTTGGCACTTGCTCGCCGTAAATTACGTGCAAAGATGTAATGATTAAAAATGCCAAAGTAAAAGAAATTAAATGTAAAACAGCAGGCGGCAACATAGGTATAATATTTGGCATAAGCCAAGAAAGTATTTTGCCGATACTAGGCTCCCCCACCCAACCGAGGGCCAAACTTGTCATTGTGATAGCAATTTGTATGGCGGAAAGGTAATCGTCAATATTTTCGTGCGCTTTAAGCATCAAACGTTCTTTATAGGTATTATTTTTGGCAAGTTCCTGCAAGCGCGTGTGGCGCACCTTGACAAGTGCAAATTCCCCAAGCACAAAGAAAGCATTTAGGAGTATAATCAAAAGTGCCAAGAGCAAAAATAAAAGTGTAAGCATAGAGATATTATAACAAAAAAAGGGCAAAAAGGAAATTGGAAATTATGGTGTTGCGGTGAGTAATTTTTGGCCTAATGGTAAAGGTAAAAAGTATACCTAATACCGTATCAAAAATGATTTTAGTTTATTTTTAGGATTTACTCTTTTATTGTCGCCACCCATTTTTTACGGTCGTTATCTATGTAAAAAATGGGCGGGGTGTCATTCAACACGTAAGAAAGCCAAGCAAGTGTCGTTTTCGCTTGGCAAGAGGGGGGTACCGTATTCGTAAACTATAAGACTAAAATTAACCCCCACCCCCCCGCCCCCCCCCCCGTTATTATTTTTTCTAATGGTATTTCTACCCTGCGCAAAAATAAAAAGACAAAGGGTGAGGGGTCTAAGTCGAAA
>JBGURU010000026.1:0-26158 GCA_045132175.1 Elusimicrobiaceae bacterium
TAAAGAAAAAGCAAAAAATTTTGAGCAAACAAAAAAATATTTACTTACTCTCCGTTATAAAAACCCGGGGGATTTGGCAAATATTTACCTACCTAAACTTGATTTAAATTTTACACAACCAGCCAACCTGGAAGAAAAAACTTTTAATCCTCAAAATATTTTTATTGAAGATTTATCACTTAATTCCCCCCTGGCACAAAGAGTAAAAGTAAAATTCCCAAACACGAAAATTACAATTTTTAAAGGTAAGTTCCCTATCTTGAAAGAAAGTTATAGCGAGCGCAAAAAAAACCTTATAATTTATACTGAAAAATTTGATTTTTTAAAACCATGCCCTTGCACAAAAGGCGCAAATTGTTGCGGTTATAATTTAATCAATTTGGGTTTTGGGTGTTTGTATGAGTGCAATTATTGCTTCTTGCAACAATACCAAAATTTACCGGCTATCGCACTGCCCTCTAATATTGCTGACTTCCTGGCAAAAGTACCAACCGCCGCTTTCAGGCGCGGCCGCTTTGATTATATACGCCTTGGCAGCGGCGAGTTCACCGATTCCCTGCTATTTGACGATATAACAAATTATTCTGCCGATATTATAAACTTTTTCAAAGACAGGCCGGAACTTTTTGAATTTAAAACTAAGTCTGTAAATATCGGTAATTTGCTAAAAATGCCGCCGCAAAAAAATATCGTTGTGGGCTGGAGTGTAAACCCACAAAATATTATTGATGCGGCCGAACCTCTGACACCGCCTTTAAAAAAACGCTTAAACGCAGCCGCACAAATTGCAAAGCATGGTTATAAAGTCGCTTTTCATTTTGACCCGGTAATCATTCACGAAAATTGGCAGGAAAATTATAAAAATGTTGTATCACAAATAGCAGAAAATGTGCCGAAAGAAAGCATTGTCTGGATAAGTATCGGCACTTTGCGCTTTAGCCGCGAACTGAAAAAATTTATTGAGTGCCGCTTCCCAAACAATACCATTTTAGATGAAGATTTTTATTTATCTTTTGACGGTAAAATGCGCTATGCGGAAACAGAACGCAAAGCGGTTTACAATTTTTTAAAACCTTTGCTGGAAAAATCTTTTCCTCACACCGTTGTATATTTGTGTATGGAAAAATAATTTTACTGAACAGAATTGTTGATAATATATAAGTATTTTGGTCATTAGGCCAGTATTTTCATTTTCTTACCTGTTAGTTTGCCACGTATAAAGAATAGCCCTAAATAAATTAAAATGTAAGTTATAGGCACAAATTACTCTTGACTTGCGTTTTTTTTTTTTTTGCTAGAATTTTAATATACAAGAATAAAAACGTCGTATATATCAAATATGGAGCGTTTATGATAAAAAATAAAAAGGGTTTTACACTTTTGGAATTATTGGTAGTTGTGCTGATTATCGGTGTACTCGCGGCTATTGCTTTGCCACGATATCAGTTAGCGGTTGATAAAGCAAGATATTCCGCTTTAATGAATATTACAAGAGCAATAGCTGATGCCAATGAACGTTTTTATATGGTTCATGACAGATATTCCACAAAATTTAATGAACTAGATATTGATATTCAAGCCAATAGTATAAAAGGTGGTGACGCGTATTTTGATTGGGGGAAGTGTGTCTTGTATAAGGGGTGGGAAGTTTGGTGTGAAAATGATAGAAGTTTAAAAAATCATTTTATTATTTTTTATGTTTACAGCGAAAACGAGGGGTATAAAAATAAAACCTTATGTGTCGCAGCAAATACTGAAGAAAATTCCCGTTATGATAAAGTGTGTCAAAGCGTAGGTAAATTTGATGGTAAAGGATCTTGTACTGCGGGAATTTGTAGAGTTTATATTATAAATTAACTACGGTGGGCTCATTAAGCCAATGTCAGTACCCCTTTCAAAAGGTTTTTTAATGTATTTCTTGGCCTCGTCGTCAATGTCCCAAGTTTGTTTATAACTCTTTATGCTTTTATAGATTTCAAGTGCTTTGGCGCGTTCGCCCAAAGCATCATAGCATTGGCCTAAACGGAATATATTCCAAAGTTGCCAACGGCTCATTTCCTGATTTTTGGTGGCTTCAATGCTTTGTTCTAAAATTTCTGCCGCCTTTTGATAATTGCCTTCCTGCATATAAGTGCTTGCCAAAGCGGTGTGTGAGCGGGCGATATAAATTTCCTTATAAAAAGGCTCTTTGCCGATTTTGGCTAAAAATTCCCTTGCGCCCTTTCTTGCTTCTTCGTAATTCTTATTTTGGTATGCCGCAATTACGGCGACAAATTTAAATAAAGGGTTTTGCGGGCATTTTTTTATAATTTCATTGATATATTGTTCCGCAAGCGGCGGATTATAATATTTTTTGCTTTGTATGGAAATTTCCACAAGCAAAAGTTTTGCGGTGTTTGCCGAATATCTGCCCTTATCTTTAATTAAATTAAGGTACATTATGCCTTTATCGGCATCACCGCTGACGACGAGTTTTGCTAAAATTTTTACAACTGCCGGCAAAGTGCCCGCATAATATTCATAAATTGCCTGCCCTAAATAACCGTCATACATTTGCGGGTCAATTTCAACGGATTTATTCATATATTTTAAACCCTTTTTGCCCGTAAAATAGGCGCGTACATAATTTTTATTGGCAAGCAAAAAACGCGCTTTTACGCCGTAAATTCCGCCAAGTGCTAAATAGGCTTGCGCCTGTTCGCCGTTTTGTTTAATCCAATCTTCAATACCTTTTATTGAAGTTTCTATCATATTTTCAAAAACTTTGGCTTGCTCTTCATTGCTTTTTTCAAACTCGTACTCATAGCGCGCCCACTCAATCATAATTTGCCCAAAAAGGCCAAGCGGATAATTGGGGTATTGTTCAAGTAAAGCGGAAAGTTCCGTGCGTGCAGTTTGGAAATCAAGATTATAAATTGCGTTCACGCCTTTATCGGCGCGCTCTAAAATAAAAGGGTCTATCTTATCCCAAGCGGGCAAGTTTAGAGGTAAAAGAAAAAGGGCTAAAACAAGAAAGAGTTTACTTAACTTTTTCAATTTTTTCACTTCCGAAATAGGGCCTTAAAGCGGGCGGTATCGTGACGGAACCGTCTTCGTTTTGGTAATTTTCAAGTATTGCCGCAAAAGTGCGCCCGACTGCCACACCGCTGCCGTTTAAGGTGTGAACATAAGCAGTACCTTTTTGGCCTTCTTTTTTGTAGCGCAAATTCATACGGCGTGCCTGAAAGTCAAGGCAATTTGAACAACTTGAAATTTCCCTAAAACAATTTTGTGACGGGAACCAAACTTCCAAATCATAAGTTTTTGCGGAACTAAAACCCATATCGCCGCTTGAAAGGAGTACGCGGCGGTAAGGTAAACCGAGTGTTCTTAAAACAAGTTCGGCTTCCTGTGTCATTTTTTCCAAAACGTCCATACTTTCTTCGGGCTTTGCAAGCCAGACAAGTTCCACTTTGTTAAATTGGTGATTTCTGATTAAACCGCGTGTATCTTTACCGTAAGAGCCGGCCTCCTTCCTAAAGCAAGGTGTATAAGCACAAAAGGCTTTCGGTAAATCGGTATCTTTTAAAACTTGGCCGCGGTACATATTAGTTAAAGGTATTTCGGCGGTGGAAATTAAATATTGGTCTTCCTCGCCTTCAATATGGTACATATCTTCTTTAAATTTCGGCAGTTGGCCTGTGCCGTATAAAACCTCGGCATTAACAATGGCGGGCGGCATAAATTCGGTATAACCGTTTTTGACGTGCAAATCAAGCATAAAATTGATGAGAGAACGCTCCAAACGGCTGCCCTGGCCGCAAAGTAGGGCAAAACGGCTGCCCGAAAGTTTTGAAGCGGTTTCAAAATCTAAAATGCCAAGGCCTTCGCCGATTTCGTGATGGTCTTTAACTTTAAAATTAAATTGCGGGATAGGTAAAGTATTTTCTTTGACAACTATATTTGCTTTATCATCTGTACCTACGGGCACACTAATATCGGGCAAGTTCGGAATCGTCAGCATAATTTCTTCAATTTGCGCTTTTAAGGCATTGGTTTTATCTTCAAGCGTTTGCATTGTCGCCTTTAAGTCATTTGCTTCTTTTAAAGCGGCGGCGGCGGCATCGGCGCCTTCTTTGGCGCGTATCATGCCGATTTTTTTGGAAATTTCATTTCTTTTAGACCTTTGCGCTTCAAGTTCCTGTAAAGCGGCTTTATAATCATTTTGCAAAGAAAGCACTTTTTGCGCGCTTTCAACAAGTTTTGCGTTTCTTGATTCCAAACGTTTTTTTGTGTCCTCAAAATTATCTGTTATAAATTTAATATCTATCATAATTCCTCTCTATTCCGCGGCTATATCTTTGACAGAATACGGCGTGGGAAAATATTTTTTTATAGGGCTTGCCTGCTGTTTTGATTCTTTTAAAACAAAATTTTTCATAGTGCTTTTATTTACCTGCACACCTTGGTTTTGCCTTATTATGAATACTAATACCAAAATAAGACAAATAAATACTAACCCCCAAATAAAAGAATTTGAATTTTGGACTTCTATAACCGGTTGCCTGTTCATAGTGATTTCTTTCTTGATTTCCTAACTTGTTTATCAAAACTTTTTATTATGCCTTTTGCACTGGAATCAAGCGCGTCAAGGCCGCTGATACCTTCTTGGGTATCATCCCCTACCCAAATAATTTCGGCAGTATTGACATCCAGCATTTTTGCCACCACACCGACTTGGGCATAAATGGTATATTCCGTAGGGCTGGCTTCCCTGCTTTGCCTGAAATCCTGCCCGCCGTATGTTTGATGTACTTTAACTTTACCGTCTTTTTCTTTAGTCACTTGTGTATTGTAAACAGGGGTGGAAGATGTACTTTTTGAAAATCTGTAAAGCATAGTTTTTTGTTCCGGTAAATAGGAAGTTATTTCCCCTACAAGCAAGACATCAACACCCAAAATTTTACCGATTCTGCGCGTCACATTAGGAGACAGGTAATTAACAGTCAAATCCTGTTCCTCAAGAACTTGTTGTAATTGGGCACGTTCCACAACCGTATAGCCGTATTTAATAAGATATTTGGTAAATAAATTTTCCGCACCGGAGAAAGTCTGCGTCGGTGTATCAAAAGGCAAAACACCTATACGTTTCATATTATTAAAATTATATGTCTTGCTGATATAGGACTTAGGCGCACAAGATACCAAAATCAAGGTTAAAAAAATAATTAAAAGTTTTCTCATAAATATATTATATAAATTTTGGGGCTTTGATAATTGCTATAATATTACTATGAAAAAATATTGCGGCTACATTTGGTTGTTTGTTTTTCTGTCTTTTTTAGGTTTTATAGGAATAATGTCCTATTGGTACCCTGTCACACTTGATGAATATTACAGATGGGATACACCTTTTGTTTGGGAATCTGTCAAAAATATAACGCCAAGAATCAGTTTTCTCGTGGGTATACCTATTTTTTACTTAGGGAAATGGTCTTTTGTTCTATTAAACCCTTTAGTACAATTTGTTAATTGCCTGTGTATATTTTATATCGTACTCATGCATTTGCCGAATACAAGAGAACTAAAAGATATGCCGTATTTCCTAATTATTGTATTTATGAGCATATTTTTTGTATGTTCCCCTTCGGAAGTATTATTTTGGATAAGCGGTGCTTTTAATTACAGTTGGATGATATTACCTTTCTTAATTATGTTATGCTTTCTACGCCAAATTTATGCACAAAAATTTATATTTAATGATGTTTTGCTTATAAAAATATGTTTTTTTATTGTCGGTTTCTTCGTAGGTATGGGTAATGAAGCCCTTGCACCTATTGCTTTAGTATTTACAGTTTGTTTCGGGTTATTTTGTAATTTTAAAAATATCAAAACACCTAGGGCACTGAGTTTTATGATTTTCGGCTTAGCAATAGGATGTTTGGTTTTCTTCTCAGCACCGGCACATTATAATAAAATGTTAATAGCCGGTATATCTAATATTTCCGCAGTTAATTTGTGGCAAAAATTATTCTTCCATTTATCCCATTTTAATGACTTGTTTATGGCACAATTTTTCTTACCGGTATTAACCGGGTTATTTTTGCTGATAGCCACGATTGACATAAGAAACAGAAATTTAAAAACAGATAGTTTTTGCTTTTCTTTAATATTCTATATTTTTGGTTTCCTGACTGCTTTTATCTTATTTATTGTACCGCGCCCGCCGTTAAGAGCATACTACCCTTCTTCCATTTCTTTTATGATATCTTTTTTATTTTTGGTCAGATATTATACAGAAGTTTATAAATTTGATTTCGCAAGAATAATTTGTATTGCTATAATAACAGAGAGTTTATGCCTAATGCCGCGTTTTGTATATCCTCATTATTATTTACACTTACAAGAAAAAGAAAGAAATGCTATTATAAAACAACAATCTGAAAAAGAAATTAAACCGTATATAGTGTTAAAAGGGCCAAGCAAAAACCTAAGTATCGGGTTAATGGATCCGGAAAGAAGAATTGATGTGGGCGGTGGTATGTATATTACTGATATTTCCCCTTTAACAAATTGGTAAAATATATTTATGAACACATTAGCAGACAAAATTAAAAAAATAAAAGCAGTTATAACAGATGTTGACGGCGTATTAACAGACGCCACAATGAACTTTTTTGCTACACCGGCAGGTCAAATTGCGGAAGTGAAAAAGTTTTGTGCCTATGACGGTATAGGTTTTATTTTGCTTCGTGATTTCGGTTTCAAAACAGGTATAATAACGGGCGGTAATGCACCTGCCACAGAACACCGCGCTGCAGTTTTAGGTATGGATTATCTTTACTATAATTACCTTGATAAATTGCCTGCTTTAAAAGATTTAATGGCACGTTGTAATTTAAAAGCTGAGGAAATTGCTTATATCGGTGATGACTTAATTGATATTCCCGCCTTAAAATATGTCGGGCTTGCATGTGCGGTCAATAATGCCGTACAGGAAGTTAAAAGCGAAGCAGATTATATTACACAAGTTGACGGCGGTAAAGGCGCCTTTAGGGAAGTTGCGGAACTTATCTTAAAAATGCAGGGTTTTTGGCCTGAAGCACTAAAAAAAGCGGAAGAAGGAACTATCGGCAAAAGTACTAAAAACCCGGTAATCGTAATTGACTTCAAAAAACAAAAATAAGGTTTAACAGATAATTACCGATATTTGCCATTTAGAGTAAATACTAATGCAAAAACCCTCACTTAAAGTGAGGGTTTTTAATATAGTCTTATAAATTATATATTTTTTAAAGCCTTTAAAATGCTTTCCACATGGTCAGGTGAATAACCGCGCCAAGTGTTTACTTTTTTACCGTCTTTAAATAAAATAATCGTAGGGAAACCGTTTACACCGTGTTCCATCATTAAATCCCTGGAATTATAGTATATGTCTACATATTCCGCACCTTTCACAGGGTCTAGATTCACAAGTGTTTCAGAAGACGGATCCATAAAAGCAATAATTACATCGGCTTTCTTAGTGGGTACCTGTTTGGCAAGATCATCCATATAAGGAATCATCTTTTTGCACCAACCGCAAAAACCCGCCATAAAGGCAACAACAACCGGTTTTTGGTTTATCTTCTTGGTAAAATTATAACTTTTCCCTTTCAATGCGGGTAAAATATAATCTTTTTCGACCGGAACAGGCTGTTCTGTTTTTACTTTTGCTTGCGCTTCCGGTTTGGCTTTGGCAGTTTGGACTGCTTTTGATTTAATAGGTTCTTTTGCCTCTGCCGACGGCTTTGCTGCATCATTACAGGCAACAAAGGAAAGTACTGCTAATGTTAATATAAATAGTTTTTTCATATTAACATTATACCTTAATTTGATTTGAAAGTTTTATTTTTGCTAAACTATTTAAAGAAATATAAAGGGGTTTTATGAAATTATCTTTAACTTTATTATTACCGCTTTTACTTTGTATCGGTTGCACAGTAAAAGAACAAGAAACTGTAAAAACGGAGGAGAAACATAATATGGAAAATAAAAAAGTTCTTGTTGTTTTCTTTTCTAAAACCGGGGAGAATTACGGCGTAGGCAATATCAAAGTCGGCAATACTCATAAAGTCGCAGAAGAAATTGCCCGCCAAACAAACGGTACACTTTTTGAAATTAAACCGGTAAAAGAATATCCTAACAGCTATCAGGACTGTGTTGACGTAGCCAAAAGAGAAAAAACCAATAATGACCGCCCTGCCATAAAGGGTAAAGTAAAAAATATGGAACAATATGACACAATTTATTTGGGCTATCCTAACTGGTGGAATGATGCACCGATGCCTGTTTATACTTTCCTGGAAAGTTATGATTTAAAAGGTAAACAAATTTATCCTTTTGTCACGCATGAGGGTAGCGGTGTAGGGAACTCAGTAAACTCGCTAAAAGAGACTTTCCCTAACTTAATATTTGATGAAGGTTTGGCAATTTACGGGCATATAGCCCAAAATGATGCACCTTTCGTTGAAAAAACTATTAAAAACTGGTTGAATAAATAAATTCATTTTCTGTCTAATCTTACTACTTACAAAATAATACTAATAGGTCCAAATTGCTCTTGACTTCTGTTTTTTTTTTTTTTTTCTATAATTTATGTATACGATGAATAATAACATTGTATACAGGAGCAATTATGGAAAAGAAAAATAAAGGGTTTACCCTAATTGAAATGTTGGTAGTAGTATTGATTATCGGTATTTTAGCAGGTGTTGCATTGCCGCAATATCAAATGGCGGTGACGAAAGCAAAAGTTGCAAGTATTTTACCGCTTATGCGCCGTTGGAAAGATGCTTTACAAGAGTATAAATTACAACATGGTAATTATGTAGATGAAAATGGTGATTCTCCTGATGGTGCTACTTTAGGTGTTAATTGGCCTAGTGATTGGAAATGCGAAAATAAACCCTGTGGAGATAGTTTATATTGTGGAAATAATTATTGGCATGAATGTGTTGTTTTAGAAGATGATTCTGGATATATTTATTGTTATAATTCTAATAACAATTTTTCTATATATATGTATCAATCAGACGATCCTAATGAAACTTTTCGTGGCAAAATAACTTGTTATGCTGATAATAATGAGGGCCACAAAGTTTGTAAAGCACTTGGCGGGAAATTAGCCGAAGAAGGCGGGAGCGAATATATTTTATACTAATCAAAAACGGCACTTTCAAAGTGCCGTTTTTACTATGTCTTAATCTAAATTACTTTAATAAAAATTTCAGTAATTTCAAATAAAGTTTTTTATATGGCGAGTAGCGGACGGGGAAATCTATCCAATTCTTTTTGTCAACTATGCTTTTGAAGTGCGAGAACGTTTTAAAGCCTTGTTCGCCGTGATATGATCCCATACCGCTTTCGCCGACACCGCCAAAAGGCATTTCCGTAGTAGCAAGATGAACGATAGTATCATTTATGCAACCGCCGCCATAACGGCAACGGCTTGTAATTTGTTTAACGGTTTGTTTGTCATTTGAAAATAAATACAAAGCAAGAGGCTTCGGCTTTTGGTTTAGTAAATCAATAATTTCGTCAATATTTTCAAAAGTTAAAATGGGTAATATAGGGCCAAAGATTTCTTCTTGCATTACTTTATCTTGCCAAGTTATATTTGACATAATCGTAGGTGCAATTTGCAAAGTATCTTTATTTGTTTGGCCGCCTAGAATAATTTTTTCCGGCTCCATTAAACAGCATAAACGGTCAAAATGTTTTTGGCTGATAATTTTGCCGTAGTTTTTATTTTCAAGCGGTTTTTTACCGTATTGTTTTTTTGCTTGCTCACAAAGTTGTTTTTGCAATTCTTGGGCGATGCTCTTATGGCACAAAACATAATCCGGCGCAACACAGGTTTGGCCGCAATTTAAAAATTTCCCAAACACAATGCGGCGTGCGGCAAGTTTAATATCGGCGCTTTGGTCCACAATACAAGGACTTTTGCCGCCAAGTTCCAAAACAACCGGTGTTAAATGTTCCGCCGCATCTTTTAACACTTCTTTGCCGACGGTTGCACTTCCCGTAAAGAAAATAAAATCAAATTTTTCTTTAATTAAATGGCGCGCTTTATCTATATCTTGGTCAATTAAACAAACATATTCTTCCTTAAAACAGGCACGAATAATTTTGCCCATAACTAAAGTTGTTGCCATAGAATTTTTGCTGGGTTTAATCATGGCAGTATTGCCTGCGGCAATAGCATCAACTAGAGGGGACATAGTAAGCAAAAACGGGTAATTCCACGGGCTGATAATTAAAGTGTTGCCGTAAGGAGTGGGTTTAATATAACTTCTGGAGTCAAAATTAACAAGCGGAGTGTGAACAGTTTTTTCCGTTGCAAGTGCGCGGGCGTGTTTTATCATATAGGAAAGTTCGTCATAAACAAGGCCGATTTCGCACATAAAACTTTCAAATTCGCTTTTGCCGAGGTCGCTTTTTAAAGCGGCGGCAATTTCCGTTTCATATTCTTTAATTGTGCTTTTTAATAATTTGAGTTTTGAGATACGTAAATCAATATCAAGCGTTGCACCGCTTGCAAAAAATACTCTTTGTTCTTCTAATATTTTATTTAGTTCCATAATTTTTACCTTTAACCTGATAATAAAATTTTTCAAGTTCCTTTCTGTTCATAAGTTTAGGTACGGGGTATAAAGGGTTGGCCTCTTTTGCGGCATAGCGCGCCATTTGGGGGATGTCTTTATCTTCAATTATATCAAAATGGTCCGGAATATTCATTTTCTTATTGAAATCTTTAATAGCGGCAATAAACTTTTCCGCCGCGGTTTTGCTGTTTTCTTCTTTATTGCTTATGCCCGCCGCAATAGCAAGTTTATGAAGTTTTTTGTAAACGCTTTTGCCATAACCTTCCAAAACATAAGGCATCAAAACCGCATTTGCAAGCCCGTGCGGAATATTATATTGCCCGCCGAGAGAATGTGCGATAGCGTGAATATAACCGACATAAGATTTTGAAAATGCCATACCCGCTTTATATGCCGCCATTAACATATTTGCACGCGCATTTAAATCAAGGCCGTTATTATAAGCGGTTAAAATATTTTCAAAAATAAGTTTTGTCGCATCCGTTGCAAGTTTGCGGGTTTGGCGTGTAGTGGAGCGGCCTATATAAGCCTCAACCGCATGGGTTAAAGCGTCCATACCGGTTGTGGCGGTTAAAGATTTAGGTAAAGTGACGGTTAATTTAGGGTCAAGTATGGCATAATAAGGTATAAAAGTGAAATTATTTAAAGTGTATTTATGCTTTTTATCGGGGTCCGTTATAACGGCGGTGACGGTCACTTCACTTCCTGTACCTGCTGTTGTGGGAACAGTTATTAAAGTAGGGATTTTTCTAAGCACGTGCATTAAACCCTTCATTTGTTGCACGCTTTTTTTAGGGTAAACAACCCTTGCACCTATTGCCTTTGCGCAGTCCATAGAAGAACCTCCGCCAATAGCAATCAAAGCATTACAGTTGTTTTGATTATATATTTTAAGGCCTTCTTCAATATTATAAATTGTCGGGTTTGCGCGGGTTTGGTCATATACGGCATATTTGATATTGGCTTTGTCTAAAATGTTAGTCAAAATATCAATAATTCCGCTTTGCCTTATGCCTTGGTCGCTGACGATTAGAACAGAATTTTTATTTTCTGCTTTTAAAATATCTGTGATATTTTCTATGGAGTGGAAAGTTTTTGGTTCGTGATACGGTAAAACCGGCATAGCCGCTTTAAAGCCAAATTGATAAGTGCGGCAAAATGTTTTTTCAAGTATATTCATATTATTTCCTTATTTATATATTTAGGCTTTTTTGATAGGTAAGCCTTTATTATATTTTAGCACATTGTGTGCTAAAAAACAAATTTTGCCAAACAAAAAAGCCCGCCTTTACAGACGGGCTTTTGAATAATTTTAAGCCGATTAGAATCTGCCGTTTGCGATAATCATCGCAGGCAACCAACCGTTATGTTGGATGACGTTTACAAAGCCTAATTGTAAACCGCAGTCAATGCGTTTAATGACGTTTACAAAGCCTAATTGTAAACCGCTGAATCTTTGAGCAACGTTTACAAAGCCCCATTGTACGCCTTTAATATTACCTGCAACGTTAACGAAACCGGCTTGTATACCGAAATCGCTGCGTTTGGTGTAATTGATAAGACCGAATTGAACACCGGATAATTTATTGGCTTGGTCGTAAAGACCCCATTGTAAACCTGTCATATTTTTTGATAAATTTACTGCGCCGAGTTGACCACCGACAAATGAACCTTTATTGTTATCAACTATACTGTAAGTGATACCTTTCGTATCGGTTGTGACATTGTAAATTGCGCCTTGCAAACCGCGTAATCTTTTTGCTCTTGCATAGAAAATAGCGGCTGATAAACCCCACATTTCATTTGTTCTGGAAGAACCAATTGCAAGTGAAATACCGTGAACGGTGGGTGTATTATTATCAACAATACCTAAAACTACATTTGTGTGGTTAGGTCTTGGCCAAGCAATATTGTCATAGATAGACAATTTGATTGGGGACTCTGCATAAGCCGCAATGCCTAAAGAGGCAACTAATACGGTAAGCATTAAAAATTTTTTCATGTACTTCCTCCTGTAAGATTTTTATATCTATTTATATCTTACAATTTTTATAGGTAGAAGTTAATATTTTTTTGCGGGCATTGTTCTGTAATTAAAAAATTATGTATAATTGACTTAGGATATATAGTGTGTATATCCGTTATTCTTAAGAATAGAGGTAAATTATGAAAAAGATTATATTATTAGCAGTTGCGTGTGCTTTTATCGCTGCTTGCACCGGTACCCGCGGTAAAATCGGCAATCAAAAAGTTTGCACCAATGATTATTTGCTCGGTGTAATTTCTCTCAGTGAATTAGTTTCACCTTGTGGTAAATAATAAAACATATTGTAAAGATGCCCCGGTTTTACCTGGGCATCTTTATTGCCTAAAATAAGGAGTATCTGTTTATGAAAAAATTTCTTTTCTTTTTTTATATTGCCTTTTTCTTAATAGCCTGCCAAGCAGGCGGTTCCAATGATATTATTAAAGACGAAAATGCCGCTATGCAAATTTTGGCAAAATATGTTGCAAGCGACGTCCACTCCAAAGAAATATTACCTGATTTTTCTAACTGTAATTTAAAATATAAACAAGGTTCTTCCAAACGCGAAAATAGTAAAAGTATCATAGCCTATACTTGTACTGTTCCGGTAGGGGAAAAACAAGACGAAATTGTCGTAGTTTCAGAAGCGCCGGAATTAAAAAGCGAAATTAACCCGCTTAAAAAACAAGAAAGACATATTGTTTATATTGCCCTTTTAATACACAATAAAGAACATAACACTATCAGCGGTACAAAACTTTTGTTTGATACAAAAAAGAACACAGCCGTAGAATACGCACAAATATAGAAGTGTGCTAAAAATCTTTATTTAGTTTAAAATATCACGCAAATTCCGAACAATAATGAAAAACCTATTACATCATAATAGGTGTATCCATAGCGTGTGGGGAAAAGGCTTCCGCTAAAGTCATTATAGGCGGGAACAAAATTATTGAAGCCCAAAATTCTTTTGTATTTTCAAATTGCCCGCTATATCTTACAATTTTTAAACGCAAAAGAGTATAACTAATTACAAGTGTTTAAAAATGTAAACTTTATTTAAATTATTTTCTTTTTTTACTTATCTTGCGGGGAGATTTTTGGGGGATAAGTGCAGATTTTAAGCGTTCTATTTCTATTTTGCGTATTTCCCCTATCAGTTGCCTGATGTATACGTAAAATGCATAATATGGATGTTCCTGACAATGTACTTCATTATAGGTTAGTATTTTATCAAATTTTTCTTTACGGCCTACCGCAAAAAATCTAATCAAACCTATTTCCGGCGGTCTTTTTAAATGCTTATATGTTTTCATATTATAGGTCAAATCCGAGGCTTCATTAATTATACTTCTTATTATATTATCAAACAACTGATTCTTGACGCCATATAAACTGCCTGTACCGTCTGGAGTATTATCCTCATAATGCATACTACTATTGCCGGAAGCACTTGCGGCAACTAATATATTCTTTTCTTCACCTTTTGAATTGCATATAGGGAATTCCACCCCTGCAAGAACTATTTCATCTATGCCATAGGCCTTGCCGTTTTTTGTATCAAAATTATTTATATTATGCCAATATTTGCGCTTTTCTCTGTATGATGCTTTCATATTTTTTTTATTGGTACTGAAGATAATTGTTTTATGCGGGAGTTAGTTATTTTACGCGGTTTATACCGCCCTTCTTTTACAGCTTTGGCTGTACCCCAAAACTCAGAGGCAGGTATTTTAAGAGGTTTTGATTTTCGTTTCCATCCCGGATCTTTTCTGTAATGCCGTACAAAAATAATATTCCCTTTATCATCCGGTTCTCCTATAAAAGAATATGGATCCTTATCTATTTCTAGTTCACCAGGTATTTCTAATTCAGAGAATTTCATTTAAACCTCCTAACAATATTAAATATTTAAAACTAACTTAATATAATTATAACATAAAAAAATGACTTTGTGCAAGAAAAATTTAAAATTTATTTTCTTATTATGTCTTATAATATATATTATTTATGAAGTTTTAAATGACTAAAAATGCTAAATTGATATTTAATTTTTTGTAAACAAATATATAATTTGATAATTAATTAAACAAAAATTTATAAAATTTTATATGGGATTTATTTTGAAATAATAAAAAAAGAAAAGCAATAACTTTAAAAATTTGATAAAATATAAAGGTAGTGAACTTTTATCATATTTGCCGCATAAAGCAATTTCGCGCCTATAGCTCAATGGATAGAGCACCAGCCTGCGGAGCTGGGGATACAAGTTCGATTCCTGTTAGGCGCAGTTATTGACGGTGGCCCATTCTCAGACGAGAGTGGGCCTTTTTCTATACTTTCTCGACGGTGTTTTTTAGGGTAAATGAAGAAAATGAAGAAAACGAACTATGAAAGAGGTGGACACTTTTTGGACACTATATCCCCCGAAACAGCTGCATTATGTATATATCGAACTAGCCAAAATTATAGTGTCCAAATTACATACTTTTGGACAGAGATTATATTTTAAGAAATTTTAGGTATTGCTTGGTAAATGGTTCCCAGCTCTTTGTTAATTTCTTCTAGATATTTTGCAATTCTGCGCAAGAATACAACCTTATGAATCTTATCTTCTAACTTAGCATCACAATTCAAACTAAAAGGACAAAAATGAAGAATTTTAGAAGTGAACTTATAAAAATAACTATATTCTTCTTTATAACCTATTTCCTTGGCCATTAGTCTCATATCTGGCATTTTTTTAGGTTTATTGCCTTTATACTCTTTCATGATTGTTTCTTTTTCTACTTTATTTTCCAATGCATAATTATCTAAATCTTTTAGCTCTGGGAAAAACTTAGCATCTGCTATGATACGGGCATCGCATCCTTCTAAATATTCATATCTATCTCTCATGCAATATTCTAATACATTAGAAAAAGTTTTTGTTTTTGAAATATACTTCACTATAATAAAGACTTCAACAAGTCTCCTCGCACATAAAAGTATTTCATCTATATGACTAGATATAGAAGGAATTTGTAACTTAACAACATATTCTGAAGTCAAAAAACCGAAAACAATTTCGTGTGCAAATTGCGGATTAGGCGTTTTATTAATTTCTTTAAAAGCAGAATATAGTTTCTCAAGATTTTCTCGATATGTTTTAATTTTCTGCTCTGTATCGTTATTTAATATCGTTATATAGTCCATATTTCTATTTGCTTTCTAATAGTATTGCTCAATATAACGATATGCTTTTTCGAACACGTCCTTATCTTTGAGTTTATACTTAATCCAAATAATACTCCGCAGAGCTTTCTTGATTTCTTGCGTTCCGGCAGTCGTATTTTGCCACTCAGGAAAACGAACTATTTTTACGATGTTGTCGATGTCATTTACAATACGTTCAACGATAATCGGTGTTTGAGTGTTCTTTATTCCATTAAATAGTTCTGTAAGAGCTGCTTTGCCTTTATCCATTTCCTGTTCAGGTACTACTTCCTTTTCTGCTTGGGCCGCTTCACGTGCTAATTCTAATAACAATTTAAGGAACTCAATACTGATTACTAGCCCCTGTTCGTGTTTAAGGCGCAATGCTTCCAATTTCTCACCTAATTTGACGAACTTTGGATCATTGCTGTGTTTTCTGATTCTAGCGACGAGATCTATTTCTACTTTTTTGGTAGCTTTTTTAACATCCTTTTGTTTGGCAATAAATTCGTCGATAAGAGTGGAATCCATATGGAGAATATCAATATCATCATGAACCTCTCCTACAGTCAAATTTGAATGTACCAATTCCAAAGTTTTCGGCCCCAAAGTTTTCCAAATAAGTCCGCCTGTTGGGTCCACGGGTTTAACAGATTCATATACTTGGCTAAGCCATATATAATCCGTCTTATATTTGGTTAAAAAGGTGTCCGGAGATAAAGCATCCCATGCTCTGTTTAAAACCCTGTAATCTGCCGCAAAAGCGTCTTTGTCTTTATTGGTAGGCAAACGATCCTGAGCATCCATTAAGCCTTCCCAACCTTCTTTTGTACGGTCTACCCCCTCAAAGTATCCTAAACATTTACGCATTAACTCTGGCAATTTCTTTTTTACCTCTTCAATATTGGTAATCACTTCGTGCATGTTTTTCTCATCGAAGTCCAAAGCACGAGCTACATTATCAAATATCCCAATATAGTCCACAATCAAACCATGCGATTTGCCATCATCATAAACGCGGTTAGTGCGGCAAATGGCCTGTAACAAGTTATGGTCCTTCATAGGTTTGTCTAAATACATAACCTGTAAGATTGGCGCATCGAATCCCGTGAGCAACTTGGAAGTAACAATTACCAACTGCAACGGATCGTTTGTATCACGAAAACGGTCTAAAACCTTGCCTTCTTCATCTCTGTCCCGACGATACTCTTTGTATTTATCTTCTTTATCATTGTTCGTATCGATAATAACGGTAGAGGATTCCGGCCCCAGTAACTTATCTAATTCTCGTTTATAGAGGAGACAACAATGACGATCATAGCAAACCACCTGTCCTTTATAGCCATTGGGCTCAATCTTTGTTTGAAAATGGTTAGCAATATGCTCGCAGACTTTGCGAATGCGCTTTTCGTCATACATAATGGCTTTCATATTAACACGTTTAGACAATTCTGCGCGTTGTTGCTCTGTCAAAGTCTCCGTTAATGCGGTAAATTCCTTGTCTAGTTTTTCTTTGTCAACATGTAAGTCTACAGGTACAGGTTCAAAGTTTAGTGGCAAAGTAGCTCCGTCACGGATAGAGTCCGAGAACGAATACTTGCTCATGTATCCGCTTTTATCTTCGGCAGATCCAAAAGTATGGAAGGTGTTTTTATCAATACGGTTAATTGGCGTGCCAGTTAATCCAAAGAAGAAAGCATTCGGTAAAGCGGCTCTCATCTTTTCGCCCAAATTACCTTCTTGGGTACGATGCGCTTCGTCTACCATTAAAATAATATTGCTACGTTCATTTAATACACCGTCGGCATCTCCAAAGCGGAAAATGGTAGTAATAGCAATTTTGCGTGTATCCTGTTTAAAGAACTCCATCAATTGCTCTTTTGTAGCAAGGCTAACGAGGTTTGGTATATCGGAAGCGTTAAAAGTGGCCGTAATTTGGGTTTCCAAATCCAAGCGATCATCCACAATAACAACTGTCGGGTTTTTGAGTTCCGGTATCATGCGTAACTTTTGAGCCGCAAATACCATTAGTAAAGATTTTCCGGACCCTTGAAAATGCCAAATAAGCCCTTGTTTGGGGCGACCGGATTTCACACGGTCTACAATGAGGTTAGCCCCTTCGTATTGCTGATAGCGGCAGACAATTTTGTACTTTCTGTACTTCTTATCTGTAGCAAAAATGGTAAAGAACTCAAAGATATCCATCACTTTGGCAGGAGTTAACATGTCCGTTGCGCTAATGTTTACATCCATCAATGTCCCTTCTGCTTTATGAGTTGGAGTGTGCCACGGCCCCCATGTGCCAATAGGCATGCCAATAGAGCCATAGCGGAAACATTTCCCTTCGGAAGCAAAGTTAAAAATATTAGGAACGAACATTTGTGGGATGCTCTTTTCGTACGCAGAAATATCCCCAGCTGCATCTAACCATGTAATAGCATCTCTAACAGGAGTTTTTACCTCTCCGATTACCATGGGGAAACCGTTGATAAGTAATACGATGTCTAACCGTTTTCCACCTTCGACAGTAGGATACACCCATTGATTGGTAACCACATACTCGTTAAGAGCTAGGTCGTCAGGTCTCATGGTGCCAAAGAAACGAATCGGTATCATGCGGCCATTCTCGCCAAAAGGGAAAGAGTTTGATTCAAAGATAAACTTTTTAAAGTCTTCGTTGCGAGTAACCAAATCGTGCGCTTGCGTGGATAGTATGAGGGAACGTAATTTGTAGATTACTTCGTCGGCGCGTGAGGGTTCTGCGGCGATTTCCGGATTAAGGCGAATAAGGGCCTCTTTAACCATGGGCTCGACCATAACATCGCTGTATTGGCGAGGCAAATCTTCGGATTTAATATATTCCCACCCATTTTTCTGTAGGGCAGAAAGAAGCATATTTTCTATAGTATTTTCTTCATTAAACATGCGAGACCTTCTTGGTTATGTTTTGATTTATTAATGATTTTAATATTGTATTTATGTCCACAGAAGCGGGTGTAATAGAATTTATTGAATTTTCTAATTTTTCCGCAAAGTCAACAAATGATTTTTGCACTTCTTGTGATGGTATTGGTACTACAACACTTTTCAAAGATTTTGCCGAAATATGTCTTACCAAAGAACCAGTTACACGACTTAGCAACTGTTCTTTTTGTGCATTTATTGCATAACTTAAATATTTAGTATTTATATCTGAATTTTTAGGACGCATAATTATGATATCGCCACCAAGCAATACATTGTTTAATTCTATTGTAGAACAACGAGCCAATCCATTTGGTGTAACATCTGAAGCTGGAAACAAAATATCTCCTATCTTAGAAGAACATTTAATTTCTGAGTTAGTCATAGATACTACTGAATTTATAATTGGTCCATAATTTGTAAACAATTCACCATAATGAATACAATAATTTTTTCCAGAGTTAGTAATTTCATCTTTTTTGAAAGGTTGACCTTTTAGCCAACTTGAAGATAATTCTTCAAGAGTATATTCATTGTATTCAGTTTCTGATAACATTTTTTGAAATCTTGCTTGCAAAATATTTTTAGATTTTTCCGCTAATTTATTATAAGCTTGTTTTGTTTCTTCTGCCGCCCACAAAATTTTTGCTAACTTTTTCTGTTTTTCCAAATTTGGTAATTCAAATTCATAATTTGCGAATGTAGACCAATTTACAAAATAATTAACTGATCCGCTTTTATTTTCTTCTGCATATTTCCAAAACGCATCACTTTGTATAATAAAAGGCAAATATTCTTGTAATAATATGTTTTGATTAACCGTTTCAAGAACAAATGTTTTTTCTGAACATATACCATCAAAATCAACAATGCTTGCTTTTCTTAGATGTGGGTTTCTTGAGACAACCAAAGCTTGACCCTTTTTAAATCCAAAATAGAACATAGAACCTATGGTACTACCCTTAATAAGTCCTCTGCGTTTTAAAAATATTTCTCCGCTATCAAAGTGCTCACCGCCAACATAATATTCCAAATCGGTATTATCTTTGTCTACTATGCTATTTGCTCTTTTTATTACTTCACCAAATTTAACTTTTTGCATATATATCATCCTTCAAAAATGAAGTTTTAAAAGTTTCGTACAATTTTCTGCAATTAGCAGAAGACTTTAACCAATTTTGAATATTTCCTTTGGTATCATCCAATGTAAATTCGTTTTGCTCAGTAGCTTGTTTTACGTACAATCCAATAGATAAAGAAAAATTATTATTATTTATATCATTAATATTTGCTACAGCAGAAACACCTTTTTTATTTTTGAAATCCATATATACATCTCTTAAAAAATCAATATCTTGATTTGTAATAAAAAATTCTGTACCTTTTCGTGTAACATATCTTTTTGCATCAATAAATAAAGTTTTTCCTTTTTTTTCTGGAGATTTTCGAGAACGACATATTAAAATGCAGGATTCCATTGGCGAATTATAGAATAAGTTTTTACCTAGTCCTATAACACACTCTACATAATCCTTTAAAATCATTTTCTGTCTTATACTTAACTCCTCAAGTCTATTTAAAATTCCATGTGGTAATAAAATTGCACAACGTCCAGACTTCTCATCCATACTTTTTAGTATGTGTTGAATAAATGCATAGTCTGCACGATTTTGATTCGGTGTTCCTAAAATATTGCGACCCCATTTGTCATTTTCAAATGCAGTCCTATCCCATTGCTTGATAGAATATGGTGGATTGGCTAAAACCACATCAAATCTTTTAAGCTCTCCACGTTCTATAAATGCTGGATTTTTGAGTGTATCATCATTAACAATTTGAAAATCTTTGATCCCATGTAAAAATAGGTTCATTTTTCCGATGGCGGCAGTTAATTGCGTAATTTCTTGTCCATACAATTTAACATTGCGCCACTCTTTCTTTTGTTTCTGTAGGTGGGCGATACAGGATATTAACATGCCTGCACTGCCGCAAGTAGGATCGTAAACAGATTCACCGGATTTGGGTTGTAAAATTTCAGTCATTAGATGAACTACGGTACGGTTGGTATAGAACTCTTGTGCAGTATGGCCACTATCGTCAGCGAACTGTTTAATTAAGTATTCATACCCTTGCCCGAGCTCATCTTCGGGACAGTTGGCAAGAGATAGTGTACGGCTACTAAAATGTTCTATTAAATCTTTCAAAAGGGAATCCGGCAAGCGGTTTTTATTAGTCCACGCTGCATTTCCAAAAATACCGTGTAACTTATCGACATTTGCACGCTCAATGGCACGAAATGCTCGTGTTAAACCACTCCCAATATCCCTAGACAACGCACGAACATCTTTCCAATGGTGGCCTTTAGGTACCATAAACTTATGGTTTTCCTCCCAAGTTAGCGCTTCCTCGTCGCCATTGTATTCTTTGAGGATTTGGACACATTCTTCATCATAGACATCGCAAATACGTTTGAAGAATAACAACGGGAAAATATATTGTTTATACACTCCGGCATCAATATGGGTACGCAATAATACCGCCGAATCCCACAAATAATCTTCCAATTCATCTAAACTGATTCTAGCCATGGATATATCCCTCTTCTGCCAGTAATTGCTTTAGCTTGGACTCGGCTTTTGTGACCGCTTCTAATGCCTCTAAAAATTCTTTCTTTACTTTTTTAGGGTCGACCGCTTCTATCGGCTTCTTTTCGATGTAGGAATTCACAGCTAGCGTATAATCTTTGGCTTTCAGATCCGCCAACGTTACAATTTTGCACTTTTCCATAACATCTTCATAATTTTTGTAAAGGGAATAGACTTCTTCCACATTTTCATCCGTCATTATCTTCTGTGCCCGTTTAGGTACATAAATCTTGGAAGCATCTATTAAGCAAATCTTGCCTTTGTGAGCGGCAGGTTTATGGTTATTCAAAATGAGTGCACATGCAGATACTCCGGTACTATAAAATACTCCACCTACAAATGTAACAATAGCTTCCAACTTATCGGATAAGATCAGTCCTTTCCTCATTTCGCCATCTTTGTTACCATGAGATAAAACCCCTTGCGGCAAAATAATTGCACAGCGACCATTTTTAGGGTCCATGGAAGAAATCATGTGCTGTAGCCACGCCCAATCACCACAGGAATCTGACGGGCAGCCATATATGTTGCGTCCATAAGGATCCGAAGCGAAAGCCTCTGCACCCCAATTTTCTAAAGAAAAAGGTGGATTGGCAATCACGCAATTAAAGGTTTGTAACTTCCCTCTATGCAAAAAGGCAGGGTTTCTAAGTGTATCACCTTGCCGAACTTGGAAATCACGCGCTCCATGCAAAAATAAATTCATGCGTCCAATGGCGGAAGTAGCAAGATTCTTTTCCTGTCCGTAGATCTTTCCATAGGTGCTTTTGGTATCTTTCATATGGCGAATGGACTCAATAAGCATGCCACCCGTCCCCATGGCACCATCATAGACTGTTTCTCCATCTTTAGGAGAAATAAATTTGATCAATAGTTTTACGATAGAACGTGGTGTATAGAACTCACCTGCGTTCTTTTTAGATAGATCGGCAAATTTCTTAATGAGGTATTCGTAACTATCGCCCATCACATCATCGGAGTAGTTATTATTGCCAACTTTAATCTTGGACATGTGCTCTACTAAATCCTTTAGGCGTTCATCGGAAAGTTTACTCTTGTCTGCCCAGTTAGCGTCATCAAAACTACTAAACACTCCGCCTAGGGTATCGGGATTAGCACGTTCGATATTCGTCATGGCCTTGACGATAGCGGAGCCGATATTTTGGTTCTTCTCACGTACATCATTCCAATGGCTGCCTTCGGGGATAATAAAGCGATGGTTTTCTTCAAAAGATGCAAATTCTTCGTCACCGCCGGATTGCTCTAAAGCGAGTGCAGTTTCTTCATCATATACATCTGAAATTCGCTTAAAAAACAATAATGGAGTCACGTAGCTTTTATATTCATCTTGATTAATAGGGCCACGTAAAATATTGCACGCTTGAAAAAGATGTGAGAATAACTGTTGGCTAGTTGTTAAACTTTCACCCTCATGAAGTTTGTTGTTCGATGTCTTTTTCATATATTTTTCTCTGTGTTTATATTATAACAATTTTATCGTATGTATTGTATTTCAAAAAATAATTATTTCTTGAATAATTTATGTTATCACTCGCAATCTAGATATTTATTGGAATTAGAAAGACAAAGTTATCAATATTTTTACCACTCAAATGCTATAATTTTGTTATAATTAAGGTGAGATATGACTAGGATCATATTTATTAATTTAATATTTCTATGGAAACGCACATATAATCATCCTAAATTATAGAAAAGACAATATGGAAAATAATTTCTTTATACTATCTCCACAACACAATGATATCGAAATCGAAAGATTCCACATTTGTACTTGGGAAATGAAAAATGAAACTGCGTTAATAGAATTCGGAATAGAAGTCTCTCCATTAAACGTTCTGCCAAACCAGTTAATATTTTTTTTGTATATTCCTTGGTTGGATAAAATTCACAAAGTTAATGATCTGTATGGGAAACTAAAAGATCCCGACAACTGTAGATTTATTTTCAACGATTGCATAGAAAACACAAAATACATTATAGATGGAAATCGTGAATATGGAACTATACATTATTTAACTGATCATGGAAAATTATGTTTTGTACCCATCGAACATAAAATAGATTTACAGGAGCATACAATCGAAATAACTATTGACACGAATTCCTTACGAGAAAAATATCAACCAAAAACGCATCTCTATTTTAGATTTTATTTAGAACCCAATATTTCTCTTCTAACCACTCGGACTAGAGGAATTACCAAAACATCTTTAATTTACGATGTCAAAGTAAATGAAAAAAGGAATCTACCGATATCAAGGATTCTTACTTCAAAAGATTTATGTACAATTAAGACTTGTTTTTTATTCCATATAATTCCTAACAATTACGAATTGATCTTTATTGATAATAAAACTTGTAAAAGTATTAGAAGCTTAGAGTTCGCTTCTTTTCAAAAATATTTACCACATAAAGGTTTTAAAAGAGATGAACTTATCGTAATTTTTAATAAGAAAGATAATCCAAAAAATTTTACTTTTTTTTCTACATATACGAAGGAAAGAGTTAGCCCCACACAAATCCTAACAACAATATTTATTAATCTATTTTGTGCGATCATTCTTTTTTTATCCCCTATACGTACTCGACTAAATACTTCGTATTTAGATCCAAAATTTTGGGAGAATTTACCGGGAGAAGCTTACGTATGTATCACTGTAATACTTATCTCGATTATTTATTTTTGGGGACCATCAACATATCGTTCCCTCTATCAATGCGTAAGAGATTTTTTTAAACGATTAAAGAATAAGAAATGAAAAAAGTTTTATTAGATACAAATATAATTATTCATAGAGAAGCGACACGTATCTTAAATCAGGATATAGGGATTCTCTTTAAGTGGCTAGAAAGAGGACACTATTCAAAATGTGTCCATCCTGTTACTATACAAGAAATACAAAAAAATTCGAATTCTTTTTCTGCTAATGTAATGTTAACAAAATTAGATAGTTATGAGCAACTAAAAACGGTCAGTCCGATACAACAAAAGATTTCGCAAGTATCAAAAATCTTTGACAAAACAGAAAATGATATTAATGACACAATCCTTCTTAACGAACTTTTTATTAATAGAGTTGATTTCTTAATTACTGAAGATAATAAAATACATCAAAAAGCAGAAGTTTTAGGAATACAAGATAAAGTTTTTAAGATTGATTCTTTTTTAGAAAAAATTTTGTCTGAAAATCCTACTTTTATAGATTATAAAGTTCTTGCTGTTCAAAAGCAGCTTTTCGGAGAAATAAAATTAGAAGATCCTTTTTTCGATTCTTTTAGAAGAGATTATAAAGAATTTAATAGTTGGTTTAGAAGAAAAGCTGATGAAATAGCTTTTATAACAAAAAATGATGGAAAAATTCTTTCGTTCCTATTTTTAAAAGTAGAAAATAGAGATGAGGATTATAGTAATATCTACCCAGCTTTTTCCCCTAAAAAACGTTTAAAAATAGGAACATTTAAAGTTATCGATAACGGGATTAGATTAGGCGAACGTTTTTTAAAAATTATTTTTGATCACGCATTAAAATTTCATGTAGAAGAAATTTATGTCACTATATTTAATAAAACGGATGAGCAACGGAGATTAATCAGTCTATTAAAAGATTGGGGATTTGAATATCATGGAACTAAAACGACATGTAACGGTAAAGAAGAGGTATATGTGCGAAATTTCTCCCCTCGCTTTGACGTAAAAAATCCCAAATTGACTTTCCCTTTCCTTTCTAGTAGACAAAATATCTTTATGATACCTATTTGGCCAAGCTATCATACAGAACTTCTTCCGGATTCAATTCTTACTACAGAATCCCCTTATGACTTTGTCGAGAATCAACCTCATCGCAATGCTATAAGTAAAGTTTATATTTCTCGCTCAATAAAGAGAGGAATTTCTCGCGGAGATATTTTAGTTTTTTATCGGACAGCTGCCGAAAATCGTTCCGCATATTTCACGAGTCTAATTACGACCTTAGCAATTGCTGAAGGGATGATAGAACATATTAAGGATGAAAATGATTTTATTCTAAAATGTCGTAAACGAAGTATTTTTTCCGATGAAGAGTTAAAAAAATGGTGGAATTTAAAGCCTCAGTATCGTCCATTTATTATTAATTTTTTATATACGCACTCATTTCCCACAGGGCATCGCATTAATAGAAAAAAATTATTGGAATTAGGAATTCTTAATGGAGAAGAGAATGAAATAAGAGGAATAAAACAAATTTCTAAAGAACAATTTCAATTAATACTAAAGGAAAGTAAAACAGATGAAAGTCTTATTATCAATTAAACCCAATTTTGCAGAACAAATTTTTAATGGTTCTAAAACTTATGAATTCCGCAGAACGATATTTAAGAATAAAAATATTCGTACGGTCGTGGTATATGTTTCTTCCCCCATACAGCAAGTAATAGGAGAGTTCGAAATAGGAGAGATTATTTATGCTTCACTTCCAAACTTATGGAAGAAAACTCAATTTACTGCAGGACTTTCTAAAAAACAATTCTACAAATACTTTTCTGATAAAGAAAAGGGGTATGCAATTGAAATTAAAAAGATTCGCAAATATAGGAAACCCTTATCGTTAAAGCAAGATTTTAGGGTAAATCCCCCGCAATCTTTTATATATTTATAAAATTTAATATGTAAATTCTAATCGTATATTGTATAACACTGA
>JBGURU010000027.1:0-17675 GCA_045132175.1 Elusimicrobiaceae bacterium
TAAAGGGGGGATAATCATCCCGGACAGCGCAAAAGAAAAACCTATGCAAGGCGAAGTCGTTGCAGTAGGTAAAGGCGCCTTAAATAAAAAAGGCGAACGCTTACCGATGGATGTAAAAGTCGGTGACATCGTTCTCTACGGTAAATATGCCGGCAGTGAAATTAAAATTGATGAAGAAAAATATATCATTATGCACCAAGATGATGTATATGGTATTTTAGGTTAGGAGATTTTTAATATGGCAAAACAAATTGTATTTTCAGAAACAGCCCGTGCAAAAATGAAAGCGGGTATCACAAAAGTAGCGGATGCAGTCAAAGTGACTCTTGGCCCCCGCGGCAGAAGCGTAGTGCTTGAAAAAAAGTTCGGTTCACCGCTTATTATTGATGATGGCGTCACAATTGCAAAAGATATTGAACTTGAAGATAAGTTTGAAAATATGGGTGCGCAACTTATTCGTGAAGTCGCTTCCAAAACGAATGATGTCGCCGGTGACGGTACAACAACCGCTACCGTATTGGCAAATGCTTTATTAAACGAAGGTATCAAAAATATTACTTCCGGCGCAAACCCGACTTTAGTTAAGAAAGGTATTGAAAAGGCCGTTGATGCCGTTAAAGAAGAACTCAAAAAGATGCAACATCCTGTCAAAACAAAACAGGAAAAAGCACAAATTGCAACCATTTCCGCTAACGATAAAGTTATCGGCGATTTAATCGCAGAAGCAATGGAAAAAGTAGGCTATGAAGGTGTTATTACCGTTGAAGAAGGTAAAACCGCAAACACCACTTTGGAAGTTGTGGAAGGTATGCAATTTGACCGCGGTTATATTTCACCTTATTTCGTCACTGATTCCGAACGTATGGAATGCGTTTTGGAAGATTGCGCAATAATTATTACCGATAAAAAAGTTTCTTCTATGAACGAACTTTTACCTATTTTGGAAAAAATCGTACAAGGCGGCCGCCAATTCTTAATTATCGCTGAAGATGTTGACGGTGAAGCCCTTGCAACTTTAGTTGTCAACCGTTTGCGCGGTACCTTAAAAGGTTGTGCCGTTAAAGCACCCGGCTTCGGCGACAGACGCAAAGAAATGCTTGCCGATATCGCAACCTTAACCGGCGGCGAAGTTATTTCCGAAGAACGCGGTTTGAAACTTGAAAACGCTACTTTGGAAATGCTTGGTAAAGCAAAACGCGTTATTATTGATAAAGAAAGCACCACTATCGTTCACGGCGGCGGTGATAAAAAAGCCGTTGAAGAACGTGCCGCACAAATCAGAAAACAAATTGAACTTTCTACATCAGATTACGATAAAGAAAAACTCCAAGAACGCTTGGCAAAACTTGCAGGCGGTGTTGCAGTAATTAACGTCGGTGCCGCAACAGAAACCGAACTTAAAGCAAAAAAAGCTAAAGTTGAAGACGCAAAAAATGCTACCAAAGCAGGCGTTGAAGAAGGCCTTGTTCCCGGCGGCGGTGTAGCACTTGTCCGCTGTGAAAAGGCTTTAGAAAGTTTGAAAGGCGAAAATGAAGACGTGCAAACAGGTATCAATATCGTCAAGAAAGCCTTAACAGCACCTTTACGCCAAATTGCCGAAAACTCCGGCTTAGACGGCAGCGTAGTTGTTGAAAGAGTTCGCAACTTAAAAGGTAATGAAGGTTTTAATGCTGATACCGATACTTATGAGGACTTGTTAAAAGCAGGTGTTGTTGACCCGGCAAAAGTGGTAAGAACCGCTTTGGAAAATGCTGCATCAATTGCATCAACTGTACTTTTAACGGAAGCCTTAATTGCAGATAAACCCGAAAAGAAGGAAACACCTGCAATGCCGCCGATGGGTGGTATGGGCGGAATGGGAATGATGTAATTCCTCTTGCCTAAAAGTTTAAGGCCCCGCTTTTGTAAGCGGGGCCTTTTGCGTAGGTCCTTTGGGGTAATATTAAATAGGCCTTAATTCCCTTGTAAAGATACTGCGGAAGTTCTAAAATATAATAAAGGAGATTGAAATATATGAAAAAATTATTTTTAGTTTTTGTAGGTTTTATGCTTTTTAGCCCGACGGTATTTGCACAGTTAGCGCCTTTACCGGGAATGGAGGCCTTAATAAAAGAATATTTACCGAAATATTCGAAAATTCTGCAACCCTCACTGGAAAAGTCAATTGTTAAATTTGCTACAAAGACCGTAGAGGGAAAATATGTTACCGAAGAACAAACTGCGATTGATAATGCCATATTAGAATTGACAGAGTATGGCAAAGTAGTTCTACCTGAAGAAGAAAAACAAACAACAAACGATTATAAGGAAATTACCATATCTGTTCCGGAAGATTATACCATAAATAAATATATTGACCCCGATAATGAAAAAGAGCAATTATTGTTTTTGACAGAACGCTCTGTTTTGCTCAATATTAATGATAAAGAAACGAATTTTAAATTGGACTATGCAATTATCTTGAATAACGAAGAAGAAATAACTGATGAGCTTGAAGGTTATTTGTATAATGCCTTAACACTGAAGATAAAATATGCACCGAAATATTTTACTTTTAAAAGAGTGTACAGAGATTATAATCCTTTAAAAACCGTACAAGTGGAATATAAAGGGGAAACAATTACTTTAAATACAACAGTTTACCCTGTTTTGACAATTACGACACCTCGCGGTTATGACATGCAATATATACTAGAGCCGAATTTTCAAAATATATATAATGATTTTGAATTTATTCGCAAAGGTCATAAAGAAGCGGAAATAAAATAATTTAGGCCTTTTGGGTATTTTGTTTTAGGTCTTTTTGCTCTTGTAAATTTACTCAATAACTTTTAAAATATAAGTATAGAAAAATAAGGAGAATATTATGAAAAAAATATTTGCGTTGATATTTCCAATCTTTTTCGTTATGTGTGCTTTTGCTGACAGTTCCTTAAGTAATATTGCTATTGATGAACAAGTATTGGATAATTACAGAAATTCAATTGCAGTTCCCACAGACCCGGGGTCTCGTTTCGCTTCGGAAAATAGTACGATTGATATGAATTTGTCCCTTATTGCTTGGGATTATTCCGGGGCGGCTAACGTTCCTCTTGATGAGGGGGCCTCATTGGAGGATTGGCGCCCTTGGCTTCATAGAACAGGATATGTAGATCAAATAGAAGAAGGGCCACTTAAACAACCTGTATGTAAAATGGTTAAAATCTCCAATAATTGGCTTATAGGTGATTCACATTGTTTGCCGGAATATATACGCAATAATCCTGCAATTAATTCCGTTCCTTCACAAAAAGAACAATGGAAACTTCAGGAATTTGCATCAATGCAAACCGAATATAGAGGTTTGGTCTATGAAATTAAGAATAATGAGGTCAGAATTGACGGAGAAAAAATTGATACTGCTAACCACTTATTTATCGGTAAAGATGTAATGCTCTTATATGTTCCGGATGAAAGGATTACTCTTAAATTTCATCAATTAAGCCCTGCCAATATTCGTGTGTCCAAAAATCCTACTGATATGAAAACAGTGTACATAAATGAAAGAAAGGTTGAAGACCCAACTATAACAGACACCCAAATGACTGTGTCATCCAGATTCAAAGGCGGAACCCCTGCTTTCTATAAAAAAGGATATCAAGAATTCTTGATCGGATTTAATGCTGCAGATCGCGGGGAAAAGAGTAAAGTTTTTAAACTAATTACGGAAGAAATGAAAATTTTTATAGAAAATAGTGTTAAAAGACATACACCTGATGAATGGAACAGTGTTCTTAAAAAGAAAATCGTTTCAGATAATTTCTTTACTACAAAATAATTAACTTTGTTTTAATCAAAAAGCCCCGCTTAACAGGCGGGGTTTTTATTGCCTAAATTTGCTTGCATAATTCTAAAAACATATTGAAGCAAAATATCTAACACAACTCTCTCAAAAAATTGTAAAATATAAGGGAAGAAGTTATTTTACGGAGGAAGTTATAGTATGTCTATAAAAGTTGGTATTAACGGCTTTGGCCGTATCGGCAGATTTGTTTTTAGAGCTGCCCAAAACAGAAAAGATATTGAAATCGTCGCTATTAACGATTTATGCCCTGTTGATTATTTGGCTTATATGCTTAAATATGACACAATGCACGGTAAATTTGAAGGTACTATTGAAGCAGATGTTGAAAATAGCACCTTAATTGTAAACGGTAAAAAAATTCGTGTGACAGCGGTAAAAGATCCTGCAGAACTTGCTTGGGATAAAGTCGGTGCGGAATATGTCGTTGAATCCACCGGTTTATTCTTAACAAAAGAAAAAGCACAAGCACACATTAAAGCAGGTGCAAAATATGTTGTAATGTCTGCTCCTTCAAAAGACGATACCCCGATGTTCGTAGTCGGTGTTAACGAAAAAACCTATGTAAAAGGTACACAATTTGTTTCTAATGCTTCCTGCACAACAAACTGCTTGGCACCTATCGCTAAAGTTTTAAATGATAAATGGGGCATTACCGATGGTTTAATGACCACCGTTCACAGCACAACAGCAACACAAAAAACCGTTGACGGTCCTTCTATGAAAGACTGGCGCGGCGGCCGTGCGGCAAGCGGGAATATTATTCCTTCTTCCACCGGTGCAGCAAAAGCAGTGGGTAAAGTTATTCCTTCCCTTAACGGTAAATTAACCGGTATGTCAATGCGCGTTCCTACCTTGGACGTTTCCGTCGTTGACTTAACAGTTAACCTTGCAAAACCTGCAAAATATGCAGAAATTTGCGCCGCTATGAAAGCAGCCAGCGAAGGCGAACTTAAAGGCATTTTAGGTTATACCGAAGAAGCAGTTGTTTCTTCAGATTTCCTCGGCGATCCGCGCACATCAATCTTTGATGCAAAAGCCGGTATTGCTTTAACCGATACTTTCGTTAAAGTTGTTTCTTGGTACGATAACGAAATCGGTTATTCCAATAAAGTTCTTGACTTAATTGCCCACATGGCATCAGTCAACAAATAACTTTAAAAATAAAAAAGGCGCTCACAACGGGCGCCTTTTTTTATAGGAGATTTTATGAACTTAAATGATATTGTTAAAATTCAAGATGTTGATTTAAAAGGCAAAACCGTTTTAATGCGTGTTGATTATAACGTTCCTTTAAAAGACGGCAAAGTCGATAACCCCAAACGCATTACCGCGACGGAAAAAACCGTGAAATATTTGCTTTCACAAGGTTGCAAAGTCGTTTTAATTGCACACCTTGGCCGCCCCAAAGGGCAAAGAGTGCCGGAATTTTCTTTGGCACCCGTTGCGCCGGAAGTTGAAAAGATTATGGGTACAAAAGTACACTTCGGTAAAGACTGCGTCGGCCCCGAAGCCTTGGCCGCAGTTGCTGCCGCAAAACCGGGCGAAATTGTTTTGCTTGAAAATTTACGCTATCACCCCGAAGAAGAAAAAAATGATGAAAATTTTGCAAAAGAACTTGCCAAACTTGGTGATTTCTTTGTTCAAGAAGCCTTTGGTACAGTGCACCGTGCACATGCTTCAACAAGTGCAATTACCAAATTTTTACCGTCAGCAGGCGGCTATTTAATCCAAAAAGAAGTTGAATTTTTAGGCGGTGCTATTGAAACACCTAAACGCCCGTTTGCCGCAATTATCGGCGGGGCGAAAGTATCCGATAAAATTATGGTTTTAAACAATTTACTTGATAAAGTAAATGTTTTAATCGTCGGCGGCGGTATGGCTTATACTTTCAACAAAGCACTTGGCTACGAAGTGGGCAGTTCTTTGCTTGAAGCAGATAAAATTGATGAAGCAAAAAAAGTTATGGAAAAAGCAAAAGCAAAAGGCGTCAAACTTTTGCTCCCTGTTGATAATGTCTGCGCACAAGAATTTAAAGACGGTATTCCGACAATAACCACAGAAAACCAAAATATTCCTGCAGGTTATATGGGGCTTGATATCGGGCCTAAAACAATAAAACTCTTTGAAGAAGAATTACTTAAATGCAAAACGGTTTTCTGGAACGGTCCTGTCGGCGTTTTTGAAATGGTAAACTATTCCAAAGGTAGTTTTGCTATTGCCGAAACCTTGGTAAAAATGACCGAAAACGGTGCTATTACCATTATCGGCGGCGGTGACAGTTTAAACGTTCTTAAAAAAGCCAAAATTTCAGCAAGCAAAGTTTCCCACGCTTCAACGGGCGGCGGCGCAAGTATGGAATTTGTTGAAGGTAAAGAATTACCGGGCTTAACCGCCTTACTTAAAAAATAAACCGCTAAACAGTTTATTTATAACCCCCTGCTAAAAAGAGTAGAACTCAAAAAGCAGGGGGATATTTTTTGCCCAAAAGACCTATATAAAAATAGGTCTAAAATACCTTGCATAATCAGTATAAAAACTATAAAATTAAATTATAAGGTGTTATAACAATGAAAAAAATAATAAATTATATTTTGATTTTTGTAATGCTTGTATCAAGCCCGATGCATATATTTGCGCAAGAGATTTCTTTTAAACCGGCAATATCTTTTGAGTATGATTACTATATACCGGGCCAAACGCCGGAATATAAGGCGGAATTTGTTGCTAAACTATCCAAAAATTTAGTAGAAGATTACGAAACTTTTTATGATGCGGATACTAATTTCCGCAGCGAATTAGTTAATACAGGCACTACACCAACCCCGGAAGATTATTATAATGCCTATGGTACTACAGATAAAATAAAAGAAGCATATAACGATTTTATATATTTCAATATTCATCCCAAACAATCTCCGTATTATATTGACACTGCTTTAATTGCCGCGGAAGGTGCATCAGATAAAAATATTTTATATATGCTCAACAGATATGAAACCCTTACCGAAGATATATCAAAACTTTTACGGAAAAATAATCACAGATATGAGCAAGAAAGAGCAGAAAAAGCAGTTCGTATGATACCCTCGGTAATTGCTTTAACGATACTTGAAATTTATTTCGGTAAAATTTTTATTGCTGCAGAGGCGGTAAAAGCCGCTAATTTCGCAGAAAATTTAGTAAAAATCGGCTTTTTTGTTGCATTACTCGGGGCAGATATTTGGCTTTCAGATTTTATTGCCCGTGAGGCACAAAATATAGATAGCCGTTTAGGCCAGGTAGTTAAAAGCGTCGGGTTTTACAAAATTATTGTTAATTCCGTAGAAGATACCGGCTTGTTTAAAGCTGCTCAACAGGCAGCCGGTGCAGACAGGGAAGCAAGGGAATTTTTAGAAGATACAAAATTTTACAGAACATATTCTAAAACAGATTCATCCTATAAAATTGAAGAATTAGACAGGCAAATTGAAGAAGCACAAAAAATAGTAGATTTTTATAACAAAGGTAAGGTAGAACATACAGTTCCTTTCCATAAACTTATAGCCGGCACTTTAATAAAGGCTTATGGCACGCGCAGGGAAGGCATACCTGAAATAAATAAAGATAACGAAGAACAGGTTTTAAAACAAATTTATAATCAAAATAAATATGCTATGGACCTTGTAAGGCAGGAAATGTTGCGCACTTATTATGCTTTACGTTTTATAAGGGCGGAACTTTCAAATATACATGATCCTTTAAGATTTGATAGGGCAACCATTGATTTGGCAACAGTTTATAAAATTATGTTTGTTCAAAAAATTGATAATACTTTTATTAAATTTACAGATCATTCCGAATATAATTTTTTTGCTGATTCTTGGGCAGAGGTCAGGAATTTAGATAAAAAAATTTTTTACGAGAACCCTGAAGATGAAAATAATAAAATTCCGACGAATCTCGGCTATGAAGTTTTAGATGCTACAAGCACAAAAAATACTTATCCTACATTACTAAGCAGGGCCGTCGTAAATTATTTTGCACAACTTATCAGTATCGGTGATATGGAAAAGGAAAAAGCAGTTAACGATGACATTACGGCAAAAGTTGCTAAACGTACAAACGATTATAAACCGGACATGTCATATCTTAAAAATACTAATCTGACCGAAAAACAAAAAAGAGCCTGTACAATGGGCTATTGCGGTACAAAATAATTTATTTTGTTAACGCGGGCATACCCGGTAAATATTTTTTGAAGAGATTTAATAAAAATATTTCTTACGATTTTCGTTTTATATTTTTTACTTATCAAAAAAGATTCACTTGAACGAAACGAAAAAATTCACTATAATAAAAAAAGAAGCAATTTAATGTAGGGTTAAAAGCCCTAAAACAATTTATCTGTTTTTGGAGGCCTTAGGCCACGCTTTTGCGAAAGCAAAAGAGTCACCAACCAAAAACAGTCGCTGAATACTATTTATTTAGTAGCCCTATACCTTTGGTATGGGGCTGGCGGCTGTGTGGACGTTGGTGACTTCCGCACAGCCGTCTTTTATTTGCCTTAAAAACAGAAACAAGGAGAACAAAAATGAAAAATAAAATAGTAGAAAACAAAAAGGGTTTTACCCTGATTGAGATGTTAGTCGTAGTATTGATTATCGGTATTTTGGCGGGGATTTCTTTGCCACAATATCAAATGGCCGTGACAAAGGCAAAAGTTGCAAGTATTTTACCGCTTATGCGCCGTTGGAAAGATGCTTTAATGGAATATAAATTGCAACATGGGGATTATTCAGTTCAAGATTACAATGGTGTTGATGCAAGTTGGCCTAGTGATTGGAAAGAAGGAGTAAACGCAACAAATGTTTCTTGCGGAGATTCTCCAGTATGTCATAATGATTATTGGGATGAATGTTATGCTAATGAAGAAGGTACAGGAGATGTTTTTTGTAGGCATTGGACTAATGATGGAATATTCAGTATATATATGTGTCAACCTGATAACCCGGATTGTGAAGTTTGCCGCGGGAAAATAGTATGTTGTGCGGATGGGGAAGAAGGTAATAAAGTTTGCAAGGCGTTAGGTGGCAAAGCGGTAGATATTCCTTGGGATTTTGATTATGCTTATCAATTATAACAAGGTCAAACCGTTATTAACACTTTTTGTAATGTAAACAATTAAAGTAATTTTCATTGTTTGCAAATGTGAGAGCACATTTGTTATTATTTATATATGAAAAATTCATGGTATTTTATTCCTTCGGCCTACTTCATGGAAGGCCTTCCCTACGGCGTTGTAAATATACTTTCCGCCATTATTTACACACGTTTAAACATCCCTAATGATGTATTTATTTTTTGGACATCTTGGCTCTATCTGCCTTGGGTTTTAAAAATGTTTTGGGCCCCTTTAGTTGAAGGCAACAGCACAAAACGCCGTTGGGTAATTTGTATGCAATTTGCGCTTGCTTTAATATTTTTGCTTATTGCTTTTACTTTAAAGACAAATATCTTTTTTATGGCATCGGTTTGCGGGTTCTTTGCCGGCGCTTTTTTATCTGCCACACACGATATCGCCCTTGATGGTTTTTATTTAATTGCTTTAAGTGAAAAGGATCAGGCATATTTCGTCGGATGGCGTACTGTTTTTTATAGGTTTTCATTGATTTTTATTAGTGGGCCTTTGGTAGTTTTCGCGGGTAAATTAGAAAAATATTTCGGTGACGTAGCCACTGCTTGGTTTTGGGTTTTATTTATAGTTGCAATTATAGGTACTGTATTTGCTGCTTATCATAATTTTGTTTTACCTAGGCCAGAGGCAGATAAACCACGACAAAATGAATATAAAGGTTTTGCGTTTTATTTAGATATATTTAGGAAATATTTTACGCAAAAACAAATCATTTATATTTTACTTTTTATCTTTTTATATCGTTTTGGTGATGCATGTTTGGAAAAAGTTGTAGTTCCCTTTATGTTAAAGCCATTGGCAGAAGGCGGCCTTGCTTTAGATACAGAGACTTATGGCTGGATAAAAGGTACTTTAGGTCTTATTGCAATAATTTGCGGCAATATTTTTGGCGGATGGGTATTATCTAAATTCGGTTTCAAAAAATGTCTTGTCGTTTTTGCTTTATTTTTAGTTTTACCTAATTTCTTTTATGCTTATATGGCTTATTTTCACCCGAGTATTCCCGTAATAACTACTTTGCTCATAATAGAAAATTTCGGAAACGGCCTTGCCATGATGGCTTTTACCGTCTTTATTATGTATGTATCTGAAGGGGAATATAAGACCTCTTTCTACGCTATTTCAACCGGGCTTATGGCACTTGGTATGATGGTCCCCAATATGTTAAGCGGAAAAATGCAGGTATGGCTCGGTTATGATAAATTTTTCTTAACAGTAAGCATAATAAGTTTAATAACATTTGCCGTTGTACCTCTCGCTTACAGGATACAAAAGCTTGCTAAAGCAGATGAGTTTATCAAACGTACAAAAACCAAAGAATTAATGGAAAATTAAGCAAATTTTACAATATTTGCCAAACAGATTTAATTATGCTAAACTATCTCTAAGAGGTATTTATGAACATATTTATAAAAAATAAACGTGGCTTTACCCTTATGGAAGTTATGGCAGTGGTTATTCTTATAGGAATTTTGACCGCGGCCGGCGTGCCCTACTATAAAGATCATGTGGAGAGGCAAAAATCTGTTATTGGAATTACCAGTTTAAGAATGTTTGCCGATTCTGTAGAAAGATATATGGCACTGCATAATAATAATATTCCTACTGATTTTACTCTATTGGATGTAGATATGGATCCTTCTAATATAGGGGATGGCGGGGAATCTTATAGTGACGGCGTTTTTGTATATACAATTGCTGATGGACATATACAAGCAAACAGGAACGGTGAATTATATACTTTATATTATGCTTTAGGTGATAATCCTGAAATAACTTGTTCAAGCGGCAGTACAAATTATTGTCAAGATAAGTTAAATATTAAATGTCATAATAGTTAAGAATTTGTTATATGGAATTAATTACAAGTTATATACTTACTTTAATTTTGGTGATGGATCCTTTTGGTAATATCCCTTTATTTATAACTGCCTTAAAAAAGGTGCCTACCGAAAGAAGAACAAAAGTGCTTCTTAGGGAACTTTTTATTGCCTTGTTCATAATGATGTTATTTTTATTTGGCGGTGCAAGAATGCTTTCTTGGCTCGGTATAGCAAAATATTCTTTGGGTATTTCAGGCGGTATAGTTCTGTTTATAATGTCAATAAAACTTGTGTTTAATTCCTCTATGGATGAGCAAGCACAAATAAATCAAAAAGACGAAGAACCTTTTTTAGTTCCCTTAGCAATACCTCTTATTGCAGGCCCTGCGAGTTTAAGTATGTTGATGATTTTATCTGCAGGTGATCCTAAAAAAGTTTGGTCCCTCTTCATTGCCGTTTTAATTGCCTCAGTATTGAACGGTATAATATTATTGTTGTCCTTCCCCATCAGCAATATTTTAGGTAAACGCGGTATTATTGCATTAGAGCGTTTGACAGGTTTAATAATGGTTTTAATTTCTGTCAACATGATGATGGGCGGTATATCGGAGTTCGTGAGTTCATTAAGGTAATTGAATGAAAAGAATTGCCATTTTACAAAGAAAAATTGCTTTTTTAAACATACTTAAATGGTTTTTGCTCTCCTTATTAATTGGGGTTATAGTGGGCATTTTCAATGCTATGTTTTTGAAATTGCTTGAGTTTTCTATAGGCATGACCAACAGATTTGAGTATTATTTCTTAATTCTTCCTTTTGCTTTATATTTGGTTAATAAATTGGCAAAAATGTCACCGAAAGATAATGATTATTCCACAAATCAGGCAATTGCGTCAATAAATGAAAGGAGGGGGGTATCTGTAATTTCCTCATTAAAAGCGTTTTTCTTGCCGATAATTACTATTGCTTGCGGCGGCAGTGCTGGAAAGGAATCACCTTGTGCTGATGTCGGTGCAGGTGTAGCAAGCAATATATCTAAATTATTTTCTTTTAATAAACAGGAAAGACGTAAATTGATGATTTGTGGCGTCAGTGCAGGTTTTGCAGGCGTTTTCGGGGTGCCGATTTCCGGTGCTTTATTCGGGCTTGAGGTGTTGAGTGTAGGTACTGTATTTTATGAGGTAATGTTTCCGGCTTTTATCGCCGGTATTACTTCTTTCCAGGTGACTCATGCTTTAGGTGTAAATTATATTTATCATCCGCTCCAATTACAGGCAATTTCTTTGGACGGTTCTTTATTTATGGTGGTATTGGCTGGTGTATTTTTCGGTATAGTTGCTTTGATTTTGATTGAAACAATTAAATTAGCAAATATTCTTATGCGTTATGTAGGTACGAAGACAAATCTTTTTGTCAGGTGTTTACTTGCCTCAAGTGTAGTTATTTTAATAGGCCTTTTGACTTCGCCTGATTATTTGGGATTAACAATGAATAGAATAGACATTATTTTGAGCGGCGGGAAAGGCGCAAATTTGGGCTTTTTAATTAAAATTATTGCTACAGCGTTTACTTTTGCAGGCGGCGGTGTGGGGGGGATGGTCACACCGGTATTTTTTATAGGGGCTAATTCAGGATACTTTTTTGCTAATTTAATCGGCTTAAGTACATCTACTTTTGCCGCACTCGGAGTGGTCAGCGTGTTGGCAGGTGCTGCAAATACTCCGCTGGCGGCAAGTATTATGGCTATAGAATTATTCGGTGCATCTGTTGCACCTTATGCGGCGGTATCTTGTATAGTTAGTTTTTTGGTGACCGGCAGGCGCTCTATATATCCTAAACAAGAGTTCTCTTTTGATAAAAATTTAATAGAAGATGATACGGTTAATACCTATGATTCTTATACTACAGAGCAACTTGAAAAGGTTTTAGTTAAGAAGAATTTTATTTTATCTTCCGTACGCCATTTAATACCTAATAATTTGAGTAAGAAAGAAGTTGAAAAATTGGTAAAAAAATCTAAGAAAAATAAAAACGATTTAAAAATTTTAAGACATCTGTTCCCCGATTTTGTTGAAGACAAAAAAGAAGAACAAAAAAAATAATTTTATGAATAAAATAAAGAATATAAATAAATATTTTTTTGTTTGGGGTATTGTTTGTTTGTCTTATATTGTATTCATCGGCGTTTTAACTTGGCTCTATCCCTTTGGCGGGGATGAATTATTTGAACCTGATTTATCTTTGTTTCAGCACGTAAAAAATTTTTCTACCAATCCTATTATGGCAATAAGGATTGGTTGTTTTATAAGTATGTTTTTTGTACATATGGGTAAAATATTTTATGATATTGTAAATCCGTTTTTGCAATTATCAATAATTTTCAGCGCTTTTTATTTCATTTATATGCGTTTCCCGCGCTTGAACTGTTTACAAGATTTACTATCTTTTTTATTACTTTTATCTTTAGGAACATTTTTTATAGCACAGCCGGCTGAAACTATATTGTGGATAGGCGGTGCAACTAATTATGCTTGGGTTTTTCTTGCATTTATTTGGTTTTTGGTTTATCTCCGTAAATTGGACGAAGGTAAAGTATTTAAAGGCAAAATCTTACCTTTATTATTCTTTGTATGGGGTTTATTTTTAGGGTTAATGAATGAAAATAATTCCCCTATGGTTCTTTGCTTAATGGCAGCATTTACGGTATATGCGCATTTAAGAAAAATTGTTTTAAGGAAAGATTTTTGGTTTTTAATGTTAGGGGCAGCACTCGGTACATTCATACTATTTAAATTCAGCGGTAATGATATACGCCTGCAAATTATTTCTTTCGGTTTTCCGATGCATCATACGCTTGGGGAAAAACTTTTTATGCATTTGCCGCATATGAATAGTTTTGCCGAAGCAAATTTATGGCTTATTTATTTGCTTCCTTTATTTTTATTTTTATTGTTTTTAGATAAGAAAAGAGAAATTATAAAGGATAATAACTTCTATTTATCCTGTATTTGCTGGTTGATTGCTTTTGGGCTATCTATTGTGTTATGTGAGGCCCCAAGGGTTGCCACACGTGCATTTTATTCCGCTTCATGGTTTTGTATATTTTCATTTTTCTTCATTTTATTGCAGATTGAAAAGGTCTATAAAATTCAAATAATAAAATATTTCTCTGTTATTTTTATTATAATATTTTTATATTTTGCACCTTTGTTTTTTATTAGTGTTAAAGTTTTAAGTAATGGCGTGCATTATAGGCAAAATTTAATAAATAATGCAAAGATAAACGGGCGTAAAGAAATATATTTAAGTTTTATTCCTTCGGTTAAATTGCTGACTAATAATTTGGTTGTTCCTTATTATGACAGTTTGGTAATAAATAATAGATGGAGTACAATTGAAGGTATAGAAATAAAAAATGAAATGGGCGACAGTGTCCGTTATATGTAGAAGGGATTTATGATAAAGAATTTTAAAAAATCGTATTTTATTTGGGGATTATTTTTCGTAGTATATATTGCTTTTATAGCATTTTTTTCTTATTTATACCCTTTAACGAAAGATGAGATATTAGGTTATAAAATTACAACTTTCCCATTAGCTTGGAAGGCAATTAAATTAACTTATAATTATAATACTTTACGTCTCGGCCCTTTTATCGGAACTTATTTAATGGTATTTGGAAAGACGTTTTTTATTTTTATAAATCCTTTTGTTCAAATTGCTTCCATTACCGGAATATTTTATTTTATATATTTACGTCTGCCGTCTTTTAAAAATTTAAAAGATTTTGCAACATTTTTACTTTTAACTTTATGTTGTACATTTTTCATCGCCAAGCCGGATAATACAATTTTTTGGATGGGTGGTGCCGCTACATATAGTTGGCCTTTTATAGTATTTATTTTATTTTTGATATATTTAAGAAAGTATTATAATAACTCCTTGCCTAAAATACCGGTTTATCTATTGCCTTTATATTTGGTTTTGGGTTTTTGTGTAGGCTGGCTGCATGAGAATACTTCACCTATGGCTTTTTGTATAATGTTTGCTTTCGGTGTTTGGCTTATTTATAAAAAACGCAAAATAGAGAAATCTTTTTGGTTAGTTTTTGCAGGTATAATTTGCGGGCTTTTATTTTATTTCACTTCACCCGGATTACATACACGTTTAAGTATCCCTGAGTTGCAAGAATTTTTAAATGCACCTTTGTATATGAAAATATTTTATCACATTCCCAAAATGGATGCTTTATTTGCGGCATTTTTGTATATTCCGGTATTTATACCTTTTTTGCTTTTATACCGTTTCTCTGTGTTAAGAAAAGATTTCTTTAAAAATGAAAATTTGGTTTTATCCGCATTATGTTATGTCTGCGGTTTTGTTTTAGCAATGGTTTTATGTATGGCGCCTTTGGTTCCTGAAAGGGCATTTTATTCTGCCAGCGTGATGTTTGTGTGTTCATTTTTCTTTTTAGTACAAGATTTTATACCTCTATGTGAATTTGACCTAATTAAAACGTTGTCTTGTCTGTTTGCTTTATGGATATTGATGCTAATGCCTATTTTCTATGTTTCTTATAAATATCTATATGATGCTTACCAAACACGCCAAAAATATATAGAGCACGTGTATAAAACCGGGCAAAAAAGAATTTATTTAGAAATGATACATAACCTTCATACTTTTCCGGATAATCTTGCTACTTTGCATTATGACCCGATAGGATATTATACTACTTATGAGAAATATCTGGGGCTTCAAATAGACAGTGATATCCCGCCTGAGGAAAGAAGAAATTAAAATAAGCATCAAAAACAACTAAAATTTGCTATCATAAAAGTATGAGAAAATTTTTTGTATTTTTTATTTTATGTTTGATTGCGCGTTCACTTTTTGCCATAGAAATTTTTGTTCATAAAACTAATGAAAAGAAAGGCGCTATGTGCCAGGCTGTGCGGATAAAAGATAATTGGTTTATGACGGCAGCCCATTGTGTTTTACCTTATTGTGAAAATTCCTCTTGCGAAGCGGAAATCCCTTTAGGTAAAACAACAAAAGAAAATATTTCTTGGCCTGATAAAGCAAAAACAAGCAGAACATATTACGATATCGCTTTAATAAATTTTAAAGATGTAAAAGGTTTGCCTGCTTTTACGGAACCGTCGGTACTAATAATAAAAGAATCAGATATTTCAACCCCGCAAAGTTTAAACAGAAATTTAGTAATAAATTTTTATTTAGGCGGGCAAAGCGGGCAAATACAATCTGCAGGGCAATTATTTTACGGCCCCAAAAATAAAATTATTTTTACTAAAGAATTTGGCCTTTTTCACGGTATTTCCGGCGCAGGTGTTTTAACAAATAAAAATGAACTTATTTCCCTAGTATCTGGCGTGGCAGGGCAAGGCAGTAGGGGGGAATTTTCCGTATTTCCCGTTTTTGATGAGTATGTAAAAGGATTTTTGGAATCAAAAAATCTTTTTTTAAATTACACATATCTGAATAAAAAAGACTTTTCGGAAGTGCCTGATCAATATAAAGAAAAAGTTTATTCTTTGGATAATAATTAATGAAAAATAAAATTATATTATTTTTGTTTTTATTTTTAGCTCCAACGTTTTTAATAGCAGAGGTTAGTTTCGTTAGCGTTTCAAATGAAGAAAGTTATAATTCCGTTAAAGATTTTACAAATACTTATGAAATAAATTTAAATAAGCATAATTCTGATGACATTATGAAATGTCAGGCAGTGCGCCTTGCCCGTAATTGGTTTATAACGGCAGCCCATTGTGTAAAAGAGGTATGTTCAGGGGATTGCAGTTTCCAGGCACGGTTAATGGTTGGCCCCGATTATGAAGCGGATTTTACAACTTCTCAAACTAAATATTCAGGTAAGAAAATTTTTACTTTTTCAAAGACTAAGTTAGATTTAAATCAAATTCTTTATGACATTGCTTTGATTTATTTCGATCCTAAAGATACAAAAACAGTTTTTCGTGGCGGTGCCGGTTTTGGCCGTATAACTGAAGCCGAATTTTTAAAGCGTGTGCCGAGCCGCGCTGCTTTCGTACGTGCTTTGAATGGTACGAATTTGCCGACTATACTTGTTATGCAATCAAAAAAACCTTTTGTTCTTAGAAGAAATTTGTCAATAATTTCTATATGGAGCGGTAAAAAAGATTTGCTTAAGAGCACTGATGCACCTGTGTTTTATTCTCCTGATTTATCAAATTTAATTACAAAGAATTTTGGGGTGATTAAGGGTATTTCCGGTTCCGGGGTAATGACAAATACAGGCGAACTTGTAGGTATTGTTTCCGCAAAGGCGGATTTAGTTCATAAATCACCTGATAAAGTTGACACATTGCCTTTAGTTTATATAGCGCCTTTTGATATGGAAATTATCAATTTTATAACTAATCATATACCGGGTATATCTTATATTGTTTCAGATGATAATTTCACCCGTAATTTGACCGATTTGGAAAGCAAACAATTAAAAGCCATAGAAAGACTTAAATTCAATATGTAATAAAAATTTTAACAAACTTATCTTAAAAAATAGTATAATAAATATTATTTAAAGGAGATTTTAAATGTATAATTTACTTCTAATTGCACAATGGATTTTATGTGTTTTGTTAATTTTACTCGTATTAGTTCAAAACGGTAAAGGTTCAAGTGCCGGTATCTTCGGTAATTCAAACAGTGACAGTGTTTTTTCAAGCCCGACGGCCGCAACCGCTATAACAAAAGCAACTGCTATAATTGCCGTTTTGATTATGATAGTTTCAATTTCTTTAACGGTTCTCGTTTCAAAACGCGGTATGGACAGCG
>JBGURU010000028.1:0-2400 GCA_045132175.1 Elusimicrobiaceae bacterium
TGCTTTTGCCAGCAGTGCGGACCAAATCGGCCCAATTACAAATAATGTTGAAGATAATAAATTGGTTTTATCGGTAATTTCGGGTGAAGATAAAAAAGATTCCACTTCACTTCCGCGCCCGCAGGGTAAACAAGAAAAACAAAATATTGTGCTTGGTATTCCGTCTGATTTCATTGCTAATCTTGAGGCGGCAACCGCAACCGCTTTTACACAGGCGGTAGAATTATTAAAATCAAAAGGCGTGCAAATTAAAGAAATTTCTTTGCCGCATGCAAAATATGCCGCACCTTGCTATCATATTTTAACAGCAAGCGAAGCAAGTTCAAACCTTGCACGCTTTGACGGCTTACGCTATGGGTATAGCGCCAAAGATGCAAAGGACCTTGAAGAAACTTATCTTAAAGACCGCACCGCTTTCGGCCCCGAAGTTAAACGCCGCATTATACTTGGCACTTTTTCATTAAGCAGTGCACATGCAGGCGATTTTTACTTAAAGGCCCAAAAAGTGCGCGAACTGATTAAGCAAGATTTCCAAAATGCCTTAAAGGAAGTTGATGCCATTATTATGCCGACAACGCCAAGCGGCGCTTTCAAAATCGGTGAAGTGGAAGATATTTTAACTTTATACTTGGCAGATTTATTTACTTGTCCTGCAAATATGGCCGGTGTTCCCGCTTTAACTGTTCCTTTTGGAAAAGATAAAAATAATATGCCGCTCGGTTTACAAATTTGCGCAAATTATTTTGATGAAGATATTCTTTATAAAGTAGCCGCTTTGGCAGGGGGGAAATAATGATTTTACCTGTATTTTCCTGCGGCGGTGTAGTGCTTGACGGCAATAAAGTTTTACTTATCAAAGTAAAAACAATGAAAGGCCGCAAGATTTGGACTTTCCCCAAAGGGCATATAGAAGAAGGTGAAACACCGCGCCAAGCCGCTTTGCGCGAGGTTTTGGAGGAAACCGGCTACCGCGCAAAAATCATCCGGCCTTTACTTAAAGTGCGGTATTCTTTTACATTAAAAGGCAATTTTATAAAGAAAGCCGTCCAATGGTATTTGATGACGAAATTAGTACGTATCGGCAAACCTGATACGTCTGAAGTTCTTGCGGTTGATTGGGTTTCCTTAAACAAAGCGAAGGAAAAAATTGATTATCCGTCAGACGCACGCTTACTTGAAATTGTTTCCGGCACTCAACAATATAATCCGACGGTAGAAGATTTGTAAATCTTGACAAAGTTTATAATAGGTGTTATTATTTTAGTGTAAATATTTGAGGAATACTCTTAATGATGGGCTAAACACCCTTTTAATAATTTGAATCTGTTTAAGGAGTCGCATTTGCGACGAGCCCAAATGGGCACAGTTCTAATCCTTTAACAGCGCTATGGGCATAAAACCGGGGAATTGCAAACCACCGGTTTTGTGCCAAGCGTTTATCAGTTTAGAAATAAATTAGGTAAACCGCGGCTGTTGTGTTAGGTTATTAGAACTGGCTTAGCATATCAGCCGTTTTTTATTGCCCAAAACAGTTTTATTCCTCTGATTTTCGCCCCACACTTTTTGCAAGCAAAAAGTGGGTGGGAGAATTAAAAGAGGGGGGTAGTGTAGAATAAAAAATTCCTTTATTTTACAACCCCACCCCCTACCCCTCCGCCTTAAGAAGGGGCGGGGAATAAAAGGAAGTACTTTAAATTAAGGAGAAATGAAATGAAAGAAGAAAAAAAGTTGTTCAAAAAATCTAAGGGTTTTACCCTTATTGAAATGTTGGTGGTTGTCTTAATCATCGGCATTTTAGCAGGCATTGCTTTACCTCAGTATCAAAATTCTGTAATTAAAGCAAATTTTGCCGAGGCTTATATTAAACTTAAAGCTGCCGCTCAAATTGAAGAAATGTGCAGATTACAAGGTGGTGGAGATTTCTGCCTTCCAATTGAAGTTGGGGATATTGCTTTTTCATATATAGCACAGGTTAATACGGAAGTTAACGGTTGCAGTGAAGTTAATGAAAATGGAGTTTGTGAAGATTTTGATTTGGATAAAAATAAATTTCGTATATTTATTGGGGATATGCTTGGTTGTAATAATATTTTAGCAAGTGCATCATATATTAAAGAAGAAGTTTGCCTTTGTATAACAAAAGATTATAAATTTGTTCTAACTCAACATGATGAAGCAGATTGTTCTAATAATGGTGCAACAAAAGATTATTCAAAAATCTTAGGTATACCTGAAGATGAAAGCGGAGATTGTGTTTGCTGTTAATAAAATAAAGTCAAACCGAACACACAAACCCGGCAAATATTTTTGAGAAAATTTTAGTTTTCTCTTTGACGACGAGTACCAAGAAGAACGGGAGCGTAGCGACTCTCGGTACTCTAGGAAAAGAAAAACTAAAAT
>JBGURU010000029.1:0-4312 GCA_045132175.1 Elusimicrobiaceae bacterium
AAGCGGTTTCAAAATTTGTAATCACTTCTTCACCGTCTTTAACAAAGATGCGCATTTCACCTTTCGGTTTTATTTGCTTGGCAGGTGCACGCCCTATCTGATTTAAAAGTTGCTGCCCTGTTTGGGCAAAAACAGAACAAAAGCAAAACACAAATGTTGAACATATCAGTAATTTTGTAATTATACCCTTTTTCATATTAATCATTCCTTTTAATTATTTCTGTCATAGAATTCTTTTTGAATATCGGTTAATTCATCATCCTGTAAATTGGCAATTTCTTCAGGTGATAATTCGGGCTTATCTAAATTAGGGAAATCTTTATCATGTAATGCCTGTGCTTTTAAATCTATTATACCGGAACCTTCCTTTATTTCCTTTACTTCCCCGAATATTTCCCTCTTTAAAACCATTATTTCCGATTCCGTAAAATTACCTATACCCTTACCTTTTAAAATTGCCTTATATTGGCCCGGATTAATTTCTTCGTAAATATAGTCATTACACAGACTGTTAAATATACGAATAAAAAGTATGGGCAACACAAAAGCACCGATAATCAATAATATGGTAATTACGTTAAGCCCGAAATCATAATCAAAATTTTTATTTTGGCTGAACATCTTATTCATAACAGTAATTTCTTTATCCACTACGGAATAGGCACTTATCCAAGAACTTGAATAAGATAATTTATTATTGTTTGTATCAAGGAATTGCATTTGATACATAGTTTGCGTGCTATTCCTTTTTGATCTTGAATCTGTTGACGTTGAAACTTCTTTGCTTGCAAGAACCGCTTTGGTTATATCGTTAAAATTAGTAATACCCATATTGCGCATTATTGACCTTGAACGCATTTGGCAATTATATTTGCCGGTATTGTATGTACAAGAAACGGACCGCCTTACCGGCACAAAAAACATAAGAACAAGGGCAATTACAAAACATATCAGGGACAATAAATAAACAAACCTCATTGTAATTTTTTGTTTTTCTTTTAAATTCTTGCCCGGAATATTGTGAAAAGACATTGTGACCGGTATCAACGGCTCTTTAATATCGTCTTGCATTTTTTCTCCTTTCGGTAATATACTTTAATTATAGCAAAAAAATTGCTAAATATATGGTATAATATTGTTAGGTATGACTAACAATAATCCCAAACAAAATGAAACTATTCTAACCCTTGCCGATTTACCTAAGAGGCATGAAGCGGAAATCGTTTCAATTAACTGTGATGATAATGCTCTTCGCACGCGCATTTTAGATATGGGCTTAACACCGCGCGTAAAAGTGACTTTAATTAAAACCGCTCCGATGGGCGACCCGCTTGAAATCAAGGTGCGCGGATACCTTTTAACTTTACGCAGAAACGAAGCGGAAAAAATTTTAATTACAAATATCAAAAAAGCAAGCGCGCCAAAAAAACAAGAACCTTTAAAAATTGTACCGCAAAATACTTCGCACTCTCAAAAAGGCGAAGAACTTTATTATCAGGCGCACAAACAAATTAACCCTAAAAAGAATTTTCATCTTGCTTTGGTAGGTAATCAAAATTCAGGTAAAACAACTTTATTTAACCGCTTAACGGGCGCACATCAAAAGGTGGGAAATTTCCCGGGTGTGACGGTTTCAAGAACAGACGGAAAAATCAAAAATCATCCTGAAATTACCATTACAGATTTGCCTGGAATATACTCCCTTTCCCCTTACAGCCAAGACGAAATTATTGCGCGTAATTTTATTTTGGAAAATAAACCCGATGCCATTATAAATATAGTAGATGCCGCAAATATTGAGCGCAATTTATTTTTAACAACGCAGTTAATTGAACTTAATATTCCTATGGTAATTGCCTTAAATATGATTGACGAAGTGACAAAAAGCGGCGGCAGTATAGATGTAAACGGCCTTGAAGAAACTTTGGGCGTGCCTGTTGTGGCAATATCTGCATCAAAAAACCAAGGTCTTGAAGAACTTTTAGAACATATCATCAACGTTGCAAAATACCAAGAGCGCCCCGCGCGTTTGGACTTTTGCTTAAACGAAGACGGCCAAAAAGGCGCGGTGCACCGTTCAATACACTCTATCGTGCATTTAATTGAAGACCACGCAAAAGCAGTTGATTTGCCGCTACGCTTTGCCGCCGCAAAAGTGGCGGAAGGCGATGAAATTATTTTGGACGCCCTTAACCTTGATATAAACGAACAAAAAACCTGCGCGCATATTATTGAGCAAATGGAAGAAGAAACCGGCCTTGAAAACACCGCCGCGCTTGCCGATATGCGTTTTACTTTTATTGATGCTTTGTGTAAAAATTTCGTAAGCCGCCCGTCGGAAACTTTGGGCTATAAACTATCAACAAAAATTGACAGGTTTTTAACAGGCAAATATACCGCACTTTTGGCGTTTTTGCTGATTATGGGCATAATTTTTTATTTGACTTTCGGGCCTGTGGGCGGCGTATTATCTGACTTACTTGACGGCGGCATTGATTGGCTTACCGCGTGGGTTGATAAAGGTTTAACGGCGTACGGATTAAACCCTGTTGCACACTCTTTAATAATTAACGGCGTTTTTGCGGGTGTGGGCAGTGTGTTAAGTTTCTTGCCTGTAATTGTGGTTTTGTTTTTCTTTCTTTCTATTTTGGAAGATACCGGCTATATGGCGCGCGTTGCTTTTATTATGGACAAGGCACTGCGTAAACTTGGGCTTTCCGGCCGCAGTTTTGTGCCGATGTTAATCGGGTTTGGGTGTTCCGTTCCCGCTATTATGGCAACACGCACCTTACCGTCTGAAAGAGATAGAAAAATCACTATTTTACTGACACCCTTTATGAGTTGTTCCGCTAAACTGCCGATATATGCATTTTTTACCGCCGCGTTTTTTGTTCAAGACAGGGTGCTTGTGATTTTATCTTTGTATTTACTTGGAATAATCGTCGGTATCATTATGGCATTTTTGCTTAAAATTTTTGTGTATAAAGGCGAAGCCGTTCCCTTTGTTATGGAACTGCCTAACTACCGTTTACCCAGCGCAATAAATGTTTTACACCTTATTTATCAGAAGGCAAAAGGGTTTATCACAAAAGCGTTTACGATAATTTTTGTGGCATCTTTGATAATTTGGTTTCTGCAAAGTTTTGATACACGTTTGAATTTGGTACAAGATTCTTCTTCAAGCATTTTAGCCACTTTGGGCGCATTACTCACACCGATATTTGAGCCGCTTGGTATGCACGATTGGCGCATTTCCACTTCTTTCTTAACAGGCTTTATGGCAAAGGAAAGCGTCGTCAGCACCTTGACCGTTTTACTTGGCGGGGATGTTGCATTACTACCGACACTTTTTACCAAACTAACCGCATTTGTGTTCTTGGTTTTCTGCTTACTTTACACACCTTGTGTGGCGGCGATTGCGACAGTTAAACGCGAACTTGGCAAGCGCTATGCTTTGGGCGTGATATTATTTCAATGTACTATTGCGTGGCTTGTAGCATTTATAGTCTACCGCATAGGAATTTTATTTTAACGCATTTTGTCATTACGAAAAACATTTTCAAGTGTGCATTTTCTTGTAAATTTAAGTGCTTTCTAATTTTTATTTTCACCAACATTCTACTTGACTTGCGTTTTTTTTTTTTTTTGTACAATTTACTTATACAAAAACTAAAAAACATTGTATAAGTTAAATTAGGAGCATTTATGAAAGAAATAAAAATACGTAAGCAAGGTTTTACTTTAATTGAGTTATTAGTTGTTGTTTTAATTATCGGTATTTTAGCAGGTATTGCTTTACCGAATTATCAGCGTGTTAAAGAAAAAACAATTATGGTTGAAGGTGTACAAATTGCAAAACAAGTATCGGAAGCAAATATGCGCTATTATTTGGTACGCAACGAATATGCTAAGGACATAGCGGATTTAGATATTGAATTTGGTGGAACACCTTATGTATACAAAGGGATAAACAGAGTTGAAACCGATAATTTTATAATTGCCCCAATAGGTTCCGCCGCAACAACTATGGCAACAATACAAAGAAAACCTATTAACACCTTGTATAGTGTATATGTTTATAGGACAACTCCTAGTATTGTAGGATGTCAAACTTTCTCAAATGCTACCAAAATTCAAAAAGAACTTTGTGACAAATTAAATGAACAAGGTTATTTATAAAAATAAAGCTAAACCGTATGCACACATCCGGCAAGTATTTTTAGGGAAATTTTAGTTTTCTCTTTGACGACGAGTACCAAGAAGAACGGGAGCGTAGCGACTCTCGGTACTCTAGGAAAAGAAAAACTAAAAT
>JBGURU010000030.1:0-3744 GCA_045132175.1 Elusimicrobiaceae bacterium
TAGGAATTCCTTTTATTTTACACTACCCCCCTCTTTAATTCTCCCACCCACTTTGCTCCGTAAACTCCGCAAAGTGTGGGGCGAAAATTAGAGGTACACCTTCTATAAACTCTCAAAAATACTTGCCGAGATATTGCGCACGGTTTGGCTTTGTTTTATTATTCGTAATATGTCGGCTCAAAACCTTCTGATTCTAGCATCTTGCATATTTTATTGCCTATTGTAGAATAACTATAACAAAATTTAGGAGCAGTTGGAAGATCCGGCCAATCACCTATATCATAGCCGATTTCATATAACTCATTTTGATCAATAGGATTATCCCAACGAATAATATTTAGAGTTAAATCCAAAGCGGCAACCCAATGTTCCCATTCGTAATCTGCGCCATCAGCCCATTCCCCACCCGTTAATTCCAAATAATCAAAGCCATTTTCTTGGATACACTCATAACTATAACCACATTGAGTGGCTTTTAGGTCTATCATTTTTTTAATATAAGATAGATGCTGAAGTCCTTCTGCCAAACGTGCTTTCTCAACGGCAAGATTATACTGCGGCAGAGCAATACCGGCTAAAATGCCGATAATCAGTACAACTACAAGCATTTCAATAAGGGTAAAACCCTTGTTTGTTTTTGTCATAATTTCTCCTTTGTTTTAAACTGTTTTCGGGAAATAAAAAACGGCTGATTAATGCCGAGACCTACCAGAGACCCAGCCATTAAACAGCCGTAGTTAATATGCAAAAGCACATCAACATTTAGCATTGTATACACAAGGGATCAACTTGCACATACAATGCCTTATTGGCTATTTTCGGTCTGGTAGGTCTCTTGGTGAGTCCTCCTGCAAAGCAGGAACCAAAAACAGATTAAATTTTTTTAAGCCTTTTTTAGACTTACATTAAAAATAAACTCCTAAACTGATACACCCATTATACCAAAATAAATCTTACTTGTATAACGGGTATAAATAAATTCCCAAAAATACGGGGTTATCTAAAAACCCTTTAACTTCACTTCTTAAAACCCAAACGCCGGGGGAATAAACCGTGTAAATTTGTGTGGCATCTTCGTGGTTAAGTTCCTGTAATTTGGCGTAAAGTTCCGCGCGGTTTTTGGGTGATGTTTCCACTTTTGCCTGCTCAATAAGTGCGGAAATTTCTTTGTTATTATAATTTTGCGCTATTGCATATCTGCCGTCGTGGTGTAAAAACGGAAAAGCAAAATTATGCGCATCAGGGTAGTCCGCCACCCAGCCGCGCACCCAAAGCGGCATTTTGTGATTCTGCGTTTTTTCAAGGAAATTGGCCCAAGGTATTTCGCGTATTTCAATTTTAAATTTCGGGTTAATCATTTCAATATTTCTTTTTAAAATTTCTGCGGCCGCTTTGCGCAAATTGCTGCCCGCATTGACGGTTAAAGTGAAAGCAAAACCGCGTTCCCACACTTTACCGTTTTGCGCTTTTTTAAATAATTCTTCCGCCTTTTTTAAGTCGTGTTCATAACACTTTTGCGGTTTCGGGTTTGTAAATAATTTGGGCGGCACAGGCCCGCAGGCGCGCGGTGCTTTACCTTGCATTGTTTGGTTTAAAAACGCGTCATAATCAAATGCATAAGAAAATGCTTTGCGTAAAGTTTTATCTTCAAAGAAATCGGGGGGAATACCTTTGCCGTCAAGTTCGCCGCTGCCGATATCGGGGTTATTTTCGGGGTTGATATTAAATGTAAAGAACAAAACAGGGTCCGTTTTAAGGCGCGGTAAAGTATCGTAAACAACAACATTTTTATCACCTGCAAGTTGCGGTGTTAAAGAAGGGGCGATTTCCGCAATATCAATTTCCCCGCTTTGGAGCATTAAGCGCATTGTGCTTTGCTCCGCAAGCGTGATGATATAAACGCGGTCAATTTGCGGCGCGCCCAAAAAATAATTTTTGTTCGCTTTAAGATAAATGCGCTTTTTGGGTTTGTCCCAACGTTCTACGATAAAAGGCCCGCTGCCGTTGCTTTTATCAAAAAGGGCGGAATCCTGCTTTTCTATATTATTAAATTCGGCCATTGTTTCGGCGGTGCCGTCCCAAGCGCCGTTGGAAATTGCCCAATTTTTATTTATAACATAAGACCAACGCGCCATTATCGCCAAAAACGGAGCAAAAGGTTTTTTTAATTTGATTACCAAATTATTGCCGTCTGCGTAAATTGCATTTTTAAGATCATCAAAAGTTATGATAAGATTGTTTTTTTCGCCGCGCGTGGACGTGATACCCAAAATCGGCTCAAGCAAAAGTGCGGACGGCCCGCCGGAAATATCTGTAAGCAAAAATCTTCTTAAAGAATAAACCGCGTCTTCAACAGTTAAAGGGGTGCCGTCGGCAAATTTTATGTCTTGGCGGATTGGGAAAGTGTAAGTTAAACCGTCTTTTGAAATTAAACCGTTTTCAACCGTCGGCACTTGGCTTGAAATTAAAGGCTCAAATTCGCTTATTGATGAACCTTTAAACCTAATTATAGTGTCGTAAACATTTAAAAGCACGCCGTGGGTTATGCCGTCATAGGAAAGGGCTGGGTCAAGGGTTTCCGTTTCGCCCGCAAGCGCAAGGGTTATGGCCTTTTTATCGCGTTTGGGTGCGCAGGCAAAAACAGCCAAACAAAGTAGAAAAATTATCAGTATTTTACTTTTCATAAGCAAAAGCGTATGCAAGGCCGCGCTTATTTTTTAGCCATACTTTTGTTAAATCTTTCCTTGTATAAATGCGGCGCACGCCTTTGGCGGTTTTGGCGGCAGGGTCAAGAACAATAAAATCGCCGTTTTCGTTAAGGCCGGAAATTAAAATAAGGTGGCCGTCCGTTTCTTTTATGGGTGCATTTTTCAGTTCGCCGTTTTTAAAAGAGACAGAGATTATCAAAGGCCGCGCTTGGTAAATTTCCGCTTCCGCTTGCGCAAGTGATGCACAGCGCGTGACACAGCATTTTAGCCCAAGTTCGCCGGCAAAAGCGGTATTAAAAGGCCAAGTTCCGTAAATTTTGGCTTCTTGGTCGTATACGCCTTTTACTACGTCGTCTAAATTAACTTTTTTGCCGAAATAATTTAAAGCCATTGTTAAGCAAGTGGGGCTACAAATTTCATTACGTAATTTTTTGTCTTTATATTCTTTTTGGCTAAGCGGTTTTATGGGCAGTTCAATATTTTTGACGTCTAATGTTTCCAAAGAAAGTTCGGTATTATGTTTAATATTTTTATTTGTCAAAGCGGCATTTATTAAATTGATTTTTACTTGCCCAAGCAAAGTGATTTGCAATTTAAAAGCGCTTGCTTTGCCGCGCGGCAAAACGGTATCGCCTTGGCGGGAAATAAATTCATCTTTTAAATTGCTAAAGGTTTTTTTGTAATTTTTTGAGAGATAAAACACTTTATAAAGCCCGCTCCAGCCCTTTTCCGTTTTTACGGCAATTTGCACCAAAGCGGCGGCATCTTTGCTCTTATAAATGACATTGAGTGAAGGTACTAAAGTATCAAATTCAAAAGGTGTTTTTATGGGCTTTGAAACAAGAACCTGTAAATTTTTATTTATTTTTAACTGTTTAAAATCAGACGGACTGAGAAATAAAGTATAAGCGGGCAAGATATTTGCTTGTTTGAAAATTTTTGTAGGCATAGGACCCCCAAAAAATCGGGGCACCCGGGCTTGAACCGGGAACCTCTCGCTCCCAAAGCGAGCGCTCTACCATTGAGCCATGCCCCG
>JBGURU010000031.1:0-3316 GCA_045132175.1 Elusimicrobiaceae bacterium
CTTGACTTGCGTTTTTTTTTTTTTTGTACAATTTACTCATACAAAAACTAAAAAACATTGTATAAGTTAAATTAGGAGCATTTATGAAAGAGATAAAAATACATAAGCAAGGTTTTACTTTAATAGAAATGTTAGTTGTCGTGTTGATTATCGGTATTTTAGCGGCGGTCGCCTTGCCGCAATATCAAATGGCAGTGACTAAAGCAAAAGTTGCAAGTATACTTCCGCTTATGCGCCGTTGGAAAGATGCTTTAACTGAATATAAATTGCAACATGGGAATTATGAAGATGAAAATGGTGAAAGACCAGATGGCGCTACCTTAGGTGTTAATTGGCCTAGTGATTGGAAAACATCGACAAATGAACTTTGTGGAGACGATATCGAATGTGAAAATGATTATTGGCATTGTTTTGCTAATGAAGAAAGCACCGGTTATGTCTACTGTGACCACAATAATAATAATGATCTATATTTTGAAATAATTATGTATCAATCCGATGACCCTAATTACGAAAATTATCGTGACAAAATAATTTGTTTTGCTGGCATTGATGAAGGTCATAAAATTTGCAAAGCACTCGGCGGAAAATTACCGGAAGGTGGAGAAGACGAATATATCCTAAACTAACTATTTCTTCTCGCTTTTAATATATTCTAAGACGATTTTTTTGAATTTGCGGCCGCGGTCCTCAAAGTCGGTAAATTGGTCAAAAGATGCACAAGCAGGCGATAATAACAAAATATCCCCGCGTGTTGCTTGGCTGAAAATATATTCAACCGCATGCTTTAAATCGCCTTTCTCAATTACAGGGAAATACGGGCCGATATCTTGCTTGATAATTTGGCTTGCTTCACCGATCAGAACCGCTTGTTTGCAGTATTTTTGCAGGTACGGCAAAAGCGGTGTATAAGGTGAGCCTTTATGTCTGCCACCCAAAATCAGCCAAATATGATTATCTCTGTGAAATGATTTTAATGCAGGAATTGTGCTTTCAATATTTGTTGCTTTTGAGTCGTTATAACATTTAATGCCTTTAAATTCTGCAAAATATTCAATGCGGTGTTCAAGGCAGTTAAAAATATCAAAACCTTTTTGCACTGCTTTTTGGCTGACACCTGCCGCAAATGCCATTAAAGATGCTGCCATAGCATTTTCAATATTATGTAAACCGACAAGCAACTTTGGCGGTTTTAAATGCGCACCGGATGAAAATATAAGTTCATCACCGTCGTAAAAAACATCCACGCGCACGCTGTGTTTAACTTCGGATGAAAAAGTTAAAACATTACTTTTTGCTTTTTTAATTAGGCTTACGCAAACGCTGTCTCCGCCGTTGGTGATGAAAAAATCTTTTTCGCCTTGCTGCCTAAAAATTTTACTTTTTGCCAAGATATAATTATCAATACCGCCGTGGTGGTCCAAGTGGTCGGGTGTAATATTTAAAAGCGCGGCGCAAAACGGTTTAAAATAAGTGCTGTCTTCAAGCTGATAACTGGATGTTTCCAAAACTATTAAAGAATTTTCTTCAATTTTCTCGGCATAACTTGTAAGCGGTGTGCCGATATTTCCTGCCACATATACTTTTTGTTTGCTCTTAATTTCTTTTACGTGTTCTTTTAAAATTTCGCCAAGCATTACCGTAGTGGTACTTTTGCCGTTTGTTCCGCTTACGGCAAAAACTTTAACGCTTTTGGGGATAAAAGCCAAAGCAATTTCAATTTCGCTGAATATCGGTTTTTTTAGGGCTTTGATTTTTTTAATTACCGGCTCAAAATTGCTGATACCCGGGCTTTTGATAAAAAAATCACAATTAAAAAATTGCTCCGGGAAACCACCTGTAAAAACTTCTATTCCCTCTAAGCCTAACGGCAGCGGCAAAGTGCGGGAATCGCATAAAAGCACTTTAAAACCTTGCCTTTTTAAAAATTTCGCGGCGGCCTGCCCGCTTTTTCCAAGGCCTAAAACACCTGCGGTTTTACCTTTAAATTTTTTGAAACTAAACATAATTTTTAAGGGCTTTTAGGGCCTCTTCCTCATCTGAAAAATGTATTTTGCCTGTGGGCAAAATCTGGTAATCTTCATGGCCTTTGCCGGCAATTAAAACTATATCACCCGGTTTGGCTTGGCTGATTGCTTTGTTTATTGCGGTGCGGCGGTCAAGTTCCACTTCATAATTTTTATTTTCGCCGACACCTTGCAAAATATCTTTTAAAATATTTTGCGGGTCCTCGCGGCGCGGGTTATCATTAGTTATAATAACATAATCGCTGTTTTTGACGGTACAAGCACCCATTAAAGGACGTTTTGTCGTATCGCGCTCGCCACCGCAACCAAAGACAGTAATAATCTTGCCTTTCTTGTACGGGTGCACCGTGTCAAAAGCGCGGAGTAATGCTTCTTCGGTATAAGCAAAATCTACAAAAACGTAAAAGGGTTGGCCGGCTTTTATCGCTTGCATACGGCCCGCCACGCCTTGTAAAGTGCCGACGCCTTTTATTGCGGTTTCCAAATCAATATTATAAGTGCTTGCGGCGGCAATAGCGGCCAAAGCATTACAAACATTATGAGCGCCAAGCAAATTTATTTGCGCATTTTTGCCGTTTACTTTGAAAGATACACCGTCTAAGGACGGCTTAATTTCCGTTGCCGCAAAATCAGCCGCGCCTTTTATTGAATAGGTTAAAATTTTAATTTTCCCGTCAAGCATTTTATAAAGTTTTTGGCCGTATTCGTCGTCAATATTTATAATTGCGGTTTTGTTTTGCTTGGTGTTTTGCGGGTTTAAAAGGCTGTCAAAAAGTTTATATTTTGCTTTAAAATAATTTTCAAAAGTATGGTGGAAATCCAAATGGTCGCGTTGCAAATTGGTAAAAATTGCCGTGTCAAAATTAACGCCTTCCACGCGTTTAAGTTCAAGTGCGTGGGATGAAACTTCCATAATGCAACTGTCCGCTTTTTTGTTTACGGCGGTATGTAAAATATTTTGTAAAGTTAATGCCGCGGGTGTGGTGTTTGGTGCTTTGCTTAAAACTTCGCGGTTAATGCGGTAATTTATTGTGCCAAGCACCGCCGGAACTTTGCCCGCATTTATCAAAATACTTTCAAGTAAATAGGAAATGCTTGTTTTCCCTTTAGTACCCGTTATTGCAAACATTTTTAATTTGTTTGACGGGTTATCGTAAAATTTAAGTGCGGATTTAGCCATAGCGTCTTCAATATCGGCCACTAAAACGGCTTGTTTTATGTTCAAATTTTCTTGGCTGATAATTGCGCAAGCGCCGTTTTGCAAGGCGGCGGGTATAAATTTATGGCCG
>JBGURU010000032.1:0-4171 GCA_045132175.1 Elusimicrobiaceae bacterium
CATTGTCTAATTCCCTTTCTTTCCCTTGCCTCGCTGTTTCTATCTTGATTAATATCTCCGTAAATGTGCTGCCATCATACCTGTAAAATACCCCTTTGAACCCTTCTTTAATCGCTCTTCCTTTGCTATCCCCTTCTATCTCCCACATCACCAGATTAGTTATCTCTCCCCTATCTTTTACACCTAATTCTCCTCCTTTACCATAGTTCATGTATGGTATACCTTGTGCAAATAATACCCCATTACTGTTTACCAGTAAGGCTATTATCAATATAATGGAGATCGTTTTCTTAATCCGCTTTATCATATAAATATATTATATGGATTTTGGAAGTATCTATCAAGAGCAAAAGGACCTATTTTATTTTTTCCCTAAGGACCTAGATAAAATTCAGTACAAAATGTCCAATAAAAAACCCCCGCTTTCGCGGGGGTAAATACATTAAGACTTAAACATTATGACGGTAAGGTTTCGTCAAAATTACCCATTGAGCGGCAAATTTGTGTACCGTTATCATCTTGTTTGCAAGCAATTCTGCCTGTATCATATTTTTTGGTTAATGTATATTTATATCTACCGCTTGATCTTGTAGCTTTTACATAGTTATTAGTACCACTACCTTCTAACGCAATGGTAAAGTTTGTAGTATTGAAAGAAGCCCCATCGCTGACCATTTTACCATCTTTATCTTGGAAGTCTAAATCAAGATCTGCAAATGAGTTGGTGTACTTATCTCTTGCTAAGTAATAGCGTTGTTGTGCACCTGCAATGGTACCAAACAAGGACAATGCTTCAGCGCCGCGTGCTTTTTCAACAGCTTTGAAGTATTGCGGTAAGGCAATTGCTGCCAAGATGCCGATGATCAAAACGACCACAAGCAATTCAATGAGGGTAAAACCCTTATTATTTTTCATAGTTTTCTCCTTGAACCCGTTAGGGTACAATTACAGTTTAGTATAAATTTAAAAGGATGTCAATACTTTTTTAAAGGCCTATAAAATCTAGGCCCTATATTGATTGTTAAAATATAAAAAAAACACCCGCATTTAACACAAACATGCGGGTATTTTAAATACGCACTATCTACATTTCTTCCGGGGAAGACACACCGATTAGTTCAAGCCCTTTAAAAATACGTTCCTTAACTAAATTACAAGTAAATAAGCGGGAGGAAGTTAATTCTTTATTATTTTCATCAAGCACACGGCAACTATCGTAAAAAGAATGAAATAAACCGGCAAGTTCAGTTAAATATGTCGTTAGGTGATGGGGGCTTAAATCACGTACACAATTTTCAAGCACGGGTTTAAACCAAAGCATTTTACTGAGCAAAGCGCGTTCCGCAGGAGCAAGGTTTTCCGTCACAACAGTATTAGAGGTTTCAATACCTTTTTCTTTTGCGGTTTTAAATATTGAGCATATACGTGCGTGGACATATTGAACATAAAAGACAGGGTTTTCATTTGTTTTCTTTTTGGCAATATTTATATCAAAATTAAGATGCGCGTTTGGTGTGCGGCTTGCAAAAAAGAAACGGCAAGCATCGCGCCCGACATCATCCATAAGTTCCCTTAATGTAATGAAAGTACCGGCGCGTTTTGACATTTTTACCTTCTCACCGTTTTCAATTAAATGAACAAGTTGGTGGATGATTGCTGTAAAACTTTCTTCTTTTTTTCCGAGTGTTTTTACCGCCGCTTTCATACGCGGAACATAACCGTGGTGGTCCGCACCTAAAATATCAATTAAATGCGTATAACCGCGGTCATATTTATTTTTATGATAGGCAATATCTGCCAAATAATATGTAGGACGGCCGTCGGAACGGACTAAAACGCGGTCCTTATCATCTGCTTCTTCGGTGGTACCGAACCATACCGCACCGTCCTTTTCATAGACACCGCCGGTTTTTTTGAGAAAATCTAAAGTTGTATCTAAAGCGTGTTGCTTATGAAGTTCACTTTCCCTAAACCAACGTGTAAATTCTACACCGAAATCTTTCATATCCCGTTGCTGTGTTTTGATAAGTTCTTCCATAGCAAAGCGGCCATATTCACTTTTTGGTAAATCTTGCGGAATTTTTTTGGCAAGGTCCACAAGATACAAACCGTGATAACCGTTTTCGGGCGGCTCTTTACCTTCGGCGCGCGCTTGCAAAGATGCACCTAAAAGTTCTGCCTGATTTCCGGCATCATTTACATAATACTCGGCATCGCAAGCATGCCCTAAAGCGCGGAAAATTCTAACTAAACTGTCCCCTAAACTTGCGCCGCGCCCGCTTGCGACATGCAAAGGGCCGGTGGGATTAGCAGATACAAATTCTATTAAAAATTTTTCCGTAGGTAAAACGCCTTCTTTGCTTCTGTCTTTAAGGCGGCGGTCCCTTGACGCTAAAACTAAAAAATCATTCTCTAAAGTAATATTTATAAACCCGGGCGGTAAAAATGTTGCCGATGAAATTTCGTCAAGCCCTTGCAATAATTCACACACTTGTTTGGCAATTTCAAGCGGGTTTTTGCGCATAATTTTTGCGGCACTTAAAGCCCAAGTTAAAGATATATCTGCTTTTACGTGGCCCGGCGCAGGGGTAAAAATAACTTCGGGCAAAGAATCAAATTCTTTGAAGTTATTTTTTAGTGTTGTCTGAATTTTTATTTTTAGCGTTTCTAACATTTATTTCGTACCTTTTTTAGTAGTTTTTTTGACGGTTTTTTTGACAGTTTTTACCGCTTTTTTAGCAGGTTTTTTGACTGTTTTTTTAGCGGTTTTCTTTACTGCTTTTTTGGTTGTCTTTTTGGCAGTTTTTACCGCTTTTTTGGCGGTTTTCTTGGCTGTCTTTTTTGCCGGTTTTTTGGCCGCTGCGGCGGCAAAAGCAACTATTTTGGCAAAATCAAACATTTTGTCCAAAGCATAATAGGCGCGTGCTTCTGCAGTCATTAAATGCAGCATTAAACCGCCGTAATCGCTTACGCGCCAAATTTGGCTGCCGGAACCGTCGCGGTTAAGTTTATAAAAACCGTCCTCTTTTAATTTAATTGAAACATCTTCCTCAAGCGCATTTAAATGCGGGGATGAAGTCGCGGTTGCAACTATAACATAATCGCATAAAGAGGACTTACCGCCCAAATCATATAAAGAAATATTTTCGCCCTTTTTATCTTCTAAAATACGGGCTGCTTTTATTGCAATATTTTTTAATTTTTTATCCATACAGAAACCTCCGTCTAAGAAAATTGTATCATTTATTTTGCTGTCTTTGGTAATTTAAAATCTTCACCTAAATAAATTTTTGCATCACTTATGGCATTTTTGTCTTCCGAATAATATACCTCTTTATTTACAAGGCCGAGATGTTTACTCAATTCCTTTAGTGAATCAAGGCGCTTAGCTGAAGCAATAATTTTAGTTGTATCACGGCGTTCTTTTGCAGTTGTACAAGTAATGACATCTACTTTAAAAATACCGTCATTACTTAAAGTACGCAGGTAGCGTGCGACATCAGCTGCCAGGCCGTTATGGTCCGAAGCATTAAAAACTTCTACAACCAAAATTTCATCTTCTTTTTGTTGTTTGGGTGCATTTAATATCAAATTTTGTTCTTGTAATAATTCCTGTTTTTCATTTTTGTTTTTTGCTTTTATTTTGGTTTTTTGTTTTTTACTTTGTTTTGTTTCTCTAACGGTAAAATCAACACCGCGTAAAGCCGGTAATTCATAACTTAACATTATAAAATCGCCAGTGCTTATAAAAGTTTTTTTAGTTAAACGCATTTTTATATAAACATACAAATATTCTAAAACCTGATAAGGTTTGCGGTGCCAAGTAGATAAATTTGCCTTAAAATTATCCCAAAATTCCGTACGGTTTCTGGTATAAGGAATAAAGACAAAAGGCATACGGTCAAGTTTAAAATGTTTAGTTATTTTATCTAAAGATAAATTACTTTCTTTATCAGTTAAATTAGTGACGGAACCTTTGCGCATGGCAGGATTATAAGAAATAAGCATTGCGGGTTGTGTTAATACCAAAAAGTTCAAGTTTATATTCTCCCTATTTTTTAAAATAGGTGTAAGCGGGCTTGTAAAATAACTTACTGCGCCCCACGCAAGTAATGCAAGTGCGGAAAAGATAAAAAAGCGTAAAATTATTTGTTCTTTGAAATGCTTTCGT
>JBGURU010000033.1:0-30424 GCA_045132175.1 Elusimicrobiaceae bacterium
CGGTACAGTTAAAACAATTTTTACAGGTTTCAACTGCTTTTAAAATTGCGGCCTCATCTTTGTTTATATCAAGTTTCTTTTGCGCTAAAAACTTGGCAATTTGCACACGTGCGCGGGGGGAAGATATTTCCTCTTTATACGTTCTATACGCAGGGCAATTTTGTAGGCATAAACCGCAATGGTTGCATTTTAAAGTGTCCGCAAAAATAATTTCAAAATTCGTTTTATTTTTCATCTGAATAACCTTTAAAAATTTCAGGTTTAAAAATATTATTTTTATCAAAAACTTTTTTAAGTTTTATTAACGGCCCGCTTATTTCAAGTTCCGTATTAACAAGCGCCGTTTTCGGTGGAAAAGGCAATAAACGCAAAGTGAACATCAGCGGCGCACCAAATGCGCCTTTGCTGCCTGCCAAGAAATGTATTAAGTCATAACCTGCGGCATTTTTAACGTATTTGCCGCCTATATTTATTAAACCTTCGCCGCAAACAAAAGTAAGGCCGGTGATAAAATCAGCAAAATCGCCGTCGCGCCCGCTTAAAAATAAATCAAATAAAGTGCCTTTCTTTTGCGTTGTAGGTAAGTAAAAATTGCCTGAAAGTTGTTTATTTATGTTTTCAATTAAAGTACCCGCACCGACGGTTAAAGTATAATTTTCTTTATCAAATTCAATAATTTTATTTAGTGTTTTTAAGGAGGAAAAATCAAATTCTTTTTGCCCTTTTGCTATATCATAAAAACTTTGTGCGTATTGAGGAATTTCCTGCGCTTTGCCTTCGCATAAAGGCAATATTTTTTGCGGATTTAAAATATTTTTTCCGTCTAAAGTATTTTTAATTTGCTTAAATAAATTCAAAGTGTCTTGCTCAAAAAATAAATTCATTGCCGCACGTTTTTGAACCGCAATTCCGTGTTCTGCGCTTAAAGTTCCGCCCAAAGAAAAGATAAATTTATTTAACTCGTTAATCGCAAGTTTAATTTGGTTTGCTTCGTACACATTATTTTCATCAAACACGATATTTGGGTGGAAATTGCCGTCGCCCGCGTGGAAAACGATACTACCGCGCAAATTGTATTTTTTAAACAATTCCTGCACAAACTCCACCGCTTTAACAAGTTTTGGGCGCGCGACAGCATAGTCAAAAGAAAATAAACCGTTTGCCTGTTTAGTAAGCGCAAGTGCGGCAGCGGCGCGCGTCTGCCAAACTTTTGCAAGTTCTTGCGGTGTTAAATTATTTTTTATTTCCCTTGCGCCTGAGTTTCTAAAAATATTTATTATTTGTTTAACGTCTGATTCGGTTTGCCTTTTTTCGCCTTCAATTTCGCAAATCAACAAGGCTTTTACTGCGGTATCTTTATAAGATGTCAAGGCAAGGGCATTTGCATCCATAACTTCCAAAGCGCTCGGTAAAAAGCCCAAAGAAATTATTTTTTGTACCGCTTTCATTGTATCATTTAAATTTAAAAAGCCTGCGGTTAAAGTTTCTTTATAAGGTGCAAGCGGAAAAATTTTTACTTTAACTTTTGTAAAAACGCACAAAGTTCCCTCACTTTTAACAAGCAAATGAAGCAGCGGGTTGCCCTGTTTTAAATTAAGAATTGTACCGTCTGAAAGTATTACTTCCGCTTCAAGTAAATTTGCGGTGCTTGCACCGTATTTTAAACTGCGCGCGCCGCCTGCATTTAAAGCAAAATTGCCGCCTAAAGTGGAAAAGGTGCGGCTTGCAGGGTCCGGTGCAAAAAAGAAACCAAGCGGTGCAAGCATATCTTGCAAATCTTGGTTAACAACACCGCTTTCGGCAAGGGCGTAATTTTCTTTGGTATTTATTTCAAGCACTTTATCAAGTGCGGCCAAATTAAGAACAAAACCGCCTTTTAAAGGCAGACAAGCGCCGTCGTGGTTAGATGCGCTCATCCTTACGGTTGCCGGAAAATTGTATTTATATAAAATTTTCAAAATTTCGGCAACTTGCGCGGTATTTTTGATATTTAAAACGGCTTCCGGTTTTGCTTTTAATGGGCTGCTGTCATAACTGTTTAATAAAAGTTCCGCACGTGAAAGCAAAATATTTCGCTCCCCGATAATATTTTTGATTTCTTTTATTGCTTGTTTAAAGTCGTTTTCCCGCATAAGCCTATACTAAATTGTATAATATTAGTATGGGAAGGGAAAGTAAAAGAACTGAAAAAAAGGTTTTTATTATAGGTGATGCACATGGCGAATATCACGGGCTTGCCGCTGCTCTAATTTCTTCCAAATTGATGAACCAAGACTTGAAATGGACGGGGAAACAAAGTATTTTAGTGCAAATCGGCGATATTATTGACCGCGGCCTTTACCCTATGCAGATAGACACACTTTTAGATGTTTTACAAACTGAAGCCAAAAAAGCAGGTGGCAAAATAGTGCGCTTAATCGGCAACCATGAACTTGAAATATTAAAGAAAAATTATTTAATTACTTCTCTGCCATATTTCCAAATAGAAAGTTTTAGAAATAAACTTATCAAACAAATTGAAGATGGCACACTTCAAGCTGCGTATTCCGTAAAAGGTTTTGTTATAACACATGCCGGAATTTGCAATGATCTGTATAAAGTTTTTAAAAAAGAACTGACAAAGATAACACCTTCCACTTTGGTTAGTTATATAAACAAAATATTTAAAAAGGCAGTTTTGGAGCACAATTACAGCCACCCGATTTTCAATATCAGTTTTATGCGCGGAGGCAATTCGGCTTACGGCGGTATATTTTGGGAAGATTTGCGTTGTTTGCTTACCAACTATCAAGAAGTTCCTTTTAAACAAATTTTAGGCCACACACGTATCACTGACAATTATCAGACAGAAGACGGTAAAATTACTGCAATTGATATCGGTTTAGCCAAGGTCTTAGAAGGGGAATATTCTTACCCTATTATAGATAAAAATAAAAAAATAGTTTTTAAAAAGGTGGCATAATTATGAAAAAAGCATCAGTATTTTTTGAAGAAGTAAACCATACTCTTAAAGTTTTGCGCAGTCCCAAAGGTTGTAAATGGGACAGAGCCCAAACACACGAAACTTTAATAAAAAATTTAAAAGAAGAAAGCCAAGAAGTTATAAATGCAATTAAAAATAAAGATGATGAAAACCTTTGCGAAGAACTTGGCGATTTACTTCTCCAAGTTTTATTTCACGCCCATATTGCACAAGAACAAAAACGATTTACTTTAGCGCAAGTAATTAACGGTTTAAATAAAAAACTTATCCGCCGCCATCCGCATGTTTTTGGCAAGAAAAAAGCAAGCACCCCTGAGGAAGCGCTTGCTATGTGGAAAGCGGCCAAAGCCAAAGAAAAATTACTTAAAGCCCGCCGTAAATCTAACCGAAAATAAGACCTAAAATCAATGCTATTAAAATAAATATTGCACCGAAAAAGCAAATTATTGCCGGTACAAAAGAGATAATTAAGGCCAAAAAGGTCATTTTCTTGCTAAGTCCGTAAGCATGCTGCATCATATATAGTATAAAGAAAAGTTGCAACAATAAAACTACGAAATTAGCCAGTGATTTATAAGCAAATAATCCCGGGAAATTAAGAGCAATTAAACTGAAAGCAACCAATAGTGTTTTTGTAAATTCAGATAAGCCGATTAAAACAAATAACCCTGCCGCGCGCCCGCGTGTCGTAGTCAGTTCCAAAAATAAATGTGCAGTTGCGGAGAAGAAAAAACTTATACACACACTTAAAAAAAGTATCAGCAAAAAGGAGAATATAAAACTGCCTATACCGATGTTCTTCATTAACCCATAAGAAAGCACTACACTAAATGAACCCATACAATAACCAAGTAAGGCAAGTTTCAAATTACGTTCCTGCATAATTTGATTTATTGTAGGGCTTGGTTTTAATACAAAATTAAAAAGAGTAGAAAACATAAACACTCCTATAAATTAAGCATATAAGCCAAAGCAGGTGTTTGCGGTTTTGCAAGTTGTTTTAAAACGGCAGAACTTTCTGCTAAATTAGAAAAAGGAAAAATTAAATCTTCCATTAATCGGTTTTTTTGATTTAAGATTTTTATGTCTTTTATACCTGTTAGTTCACTGAGGTACTCTTTTGCTTTTTCTTCGCCGCCAAGCCCGTCGATTAATCCTAAAGTTTTTGCTCTTGCACCGGTAAAAATACGGCCATCGGCATATACGCGCAAGGTGTTTACGTTGACATTGGGGCGGCCTTGCCTTACAGCCTCAAAGAACTGTTGATATGTTTCATCAATCATTTCCTGTAAAAGTAATTTTTGTTCCGGGGTTAATTCTTTATAAATTGCTCCCATATCTTTATTTTGCCCGCTTTTAACTGCGCTCATATCAACGCCGATTTTTTTAAGAAGTTCCTGTGCATTTGTCGTTTGTAAAATTACGCCGATAGAACCTGTCATAGTGCCGGGTTGTGCAACGATTTTATCTGAAGCCATAGCAATATAAAACCCGCCGCTTGCGGCAACATCACGCATCAATGCAACAACCGGTTTCTTTTGTGCACGGAAGTAATTTAAGGCATTATAAATATCCTGAACTGCGGCAACAGTTCCGCCGGGGGAGTTTATATCAAGAAGTAATGCTTTAACTTCCTTTTTATCTGCTAAAGTTCTTATGCGGCGCGCTATGCTTGAAGCATTTTGCGCAGTGGAAAAGGCACTAGACTCGGAACTTTCAGAAATTACGCCGCGCACTTTAACAACGGCTGCCCCTTCTTTAATTGATGAATTGGAAAAAAATCCTTTTTTATCTTTATCATCTGATGTCTCTTCAATAGTTCGTTCTGTTCCGGCGCCGGGGTTGATTATTAAATAAATACCGCTTATCATAGATGCGGTAAAAACAATACAAAGTAAAACAAGCCAAAATTTAACTTTACACATTTCCTTATGTTCCTTTTTTTCTTCTTCAATTTTTTTTACTTGCGGTATTTCTTGTTTGATAAAAGAAGAAAAAGTGGGTGCTTCCGCATTTTTTACTGAGTCTTGTTTTTCTTCCATTTGTCCGTTATTTACGACATTGTTCTGGTTTTTATTTTCTTCTGCCATAAAATCTCCTTAAAATATTGCTTACATAAATGATACAATTTATTTTGGAGGATTTACCAATGTTTAAAGGAATTTTTGTGGCTTTGATTACCCCTTTTAAAGCGGGTAAAGTAGATTATGATGCACTTGCCGTTTTAATTGAGAGGCAAATTGCCGCCGGTGTAAGCGGGTTTTGTTTGCTTGGAACTACTGCTGAACCTCCTGCTTTAACTAATGCAGAAAAAGCGGAAATTTTATCTTTTTGCAAAAAACAAATAAACGGCCGCGCTAAAATTATTGTGGGTGTAGGTGCAAATTCAACGGCGCATACTTTGGAAAATATCAAAATTGCCGCACCGATCAACCCCGATGCTTATTTGGTCGTCACACCTTATTACAATAAGCCCAATTTAAGCGGTATGATAGCGCATTTTACCGCTGTTGCCAAAGAGGCACAAAAACCGCTTGTTTTATATCATATTCCGTCAAGAACAGGGCAGCGTTTGAGTGTTGATTTTTTGGGTAAACTCCTTAAAGCCGTTCCGCAAATTAAAGCAATAAAAGAAGCCGATTATGATATTGCCCGCGTTGCTAAAGCAAGTGCATTGTTTGATAAACAAGTTTCTTTTTTAGGCGGTAATGATGACCTTTGGCCCGCTTTAATGGGCTTGAATTTTGTAGGTCTGATAAGCGCAGCAGGTAATGTTTTAGCACCTGCTTTCGTTAGAATGCAAAAGTTATTTTCAGAAGGCAAACACCAAGAGTGTCACGAAGTTTTTAAACAAATATATCCTCTAATTGAAGCACTTTATTTTGAAGTGAACCCGACTTGTGCCAAATACGCACTTTCTTGTATGGGCTTGTGTGAAGAAGAAGTGCGCCTGCCGCTTGGACAGGTACAAGAAGAAACAAAACAAAAAGTCAAACAAATTTTAGCCGCTACGCCCAAGGAGTTTATTATATGAGACAAGTTTCGGTAATGAAATTCGGCGGTAATACTCTTGCCAATAAAGAAAAAATTTGGCTTGCCGTTTCTTTAATCAAAAAACGTTGGGAAGCAGGTTTTCAACCGATAATTGTGGCATCCGCAAACGGAAATATGACAGACATTTTACTTGATAATGCTTATTCACTCAGTAAAAACCCGAACAAACGCGAACTTGATATGTTAATTACTACAGGCGAACGTATAAGCGTGGCCTTGCTTTCTATTGCACTAAATGAGGCAGGTTTACCGGCAGTAAGTTTAACGGGTTCACAAATCGGTTTAACTACATCTTCCGAGCACGTGGGTGCGGAAATTAAAGGCCTTAAAAGTGACCGCCTTGCAAAGGAACTTGAGAAAAATCATATCCCAATAATTGCCGGTTTTCAGGGCATTGGCGAAAATAAAGAAATTACCACTTTAAAACGCGGCGGTTCAGATGTATCCGCAGTTTTTATTGCCGCAAGCGAAGGTGCAAATTTTGTGGAAATGATTAAAGATGTTGACGGTGTTTATGATAAAGATCCAAATAAAAATAAAACCGCGCAAAAACTTAATTTAATGGATTTTGATGTTATGTATAAACTTGCTTTGGAAGGCGCAAATGTTTTGCATCCTGATGCCATCAAACTTGCCAAAGAAAAGAATATTGAAATACGCATCGTTTACTATAAAACGGGCGAAGTGGGGACAATAATAAAATGATTACGATAGGTGTGTACGGTGTGCGCGGAATCGTCGGGCAACTGATGTTAAAACAGTTGGCTGCTTCGCCGCACGCAAAAGATTATAAAGTGCTTGGCTTTGGCCGCCAAGATAAACCGCAAAAAACTGATATTGCCATTTTATGCACAGATGAAACCGTCAGCCCACAACTTGCGCCCGAACTTAAAAATTACGCAAAGTTTGTTATAGATATGTCCTCATACTACCGTCAAAAAGAGGGCGTGCCTTTGGTGATACCGGAAATCAATGCTGATACAATTACCGAAGATACTTGGCTTATCGCCAGCCCAAATTGTACGGTGACGGGGCTTGTTCTTGCCTTAAACCCGCTTAAAAAACATTACACTTTGCAGGAAGTTTTTTCATCATCATATCAGGCAATTTCCGGCGGCGGTAAAAAACTTTTGGAAGAATTTGAAAAGCCTGATTCTTTATACCGCGCAAACTGCGTGCCGTTAATCGGCAGTGTTAAAGAAAGCGGTTTTACCTCTGAAGAATTAAAAGGTATTTATGAAGCAAAAAAAATTTTAAACTTGCCTAATTTGCGTGTGTTTTCGCATACCGTAAGGGTGCCTGTTATGGTATCGCACGGTTTGACGATAACTTTACGCGCAAAAGAAGAATTTAATATGGAAACTTTACCAGATATTTTACGATCCCAAAAGGGTGTCGTTTTAGATGGTAAGGTTTACACAAATAAAGAAGTGGAAGGGCGTGGCGAAGCATTTATTTCACGCTTGCGTCAGGATATTGAAGATAAGCACGTTATACATTTTTGGTGTGTGTGTGATAATCTGCTTAAAGGTGCTGCATTAAACGGCCGCCAGATAGCAGATTATCTGTTTGAGGGATTTTTTAATGGCTAAAGTTTTAGTAAATGGCGCGCAAGGCAAAATGGGGCAACTGATTTGCAAAATACTTGCGCAAAATAATTTTGAAGTTTTGACACGTGAAATAGGTGAAAACCCTTCGCAAGCGGCAGATTTGATTATTGATTTTTCTTCCCCGCAAGGTGCAAAAGAAAGTTATGACTTTGCCAAGAAATTAAAGGCCGCTTTTCTGTGCGGAACAACAAATTTGCCGCAAAGTTTAATGGCTGATTTTGAGAAGGAAAATCAAATACCTTTATTTTATGCGCCGAACGTTAGTATCGGCGTGGCTTTGTTTAAAGAACTTCTACTTGCGGCGCAAAAAATGTATAAAGGTTATACTTTGGCTTTGCACGAAATACATCATACGCAAAAGAAAGATGCGCCAAGCGGAACGGCAAAAAATTTGGCCGCCGCTTTAAATATGGAACAAAGCCAAATTACTTATGAGCGTATCGGGCAAGTGCCGGGCACGCATACTTTAACATTAACTTCGCCTAGTAAAGACGAAGAAATAATTTTAACCCACAAGGTGCTAGACAGGCAAATGCTTGCCCAAAGCGCGGTTAGTGTGGCTGCTTGGCTTTTAAAACAAAAGCCGGGCTTTTATGATATGAAAAAATTTTTAGAGGACTTATGAAAATACATTTTGTAGGTGTTGGTGGAATTGGGATGAGTGCTTTGGCGCAACTCCACGCAATGGGCGGCGATGAAGTAAGCGGTTCAGACCGCTTAATAAATAAAGGTTTTACCGATTTGCCCATTTGGCAAACTTTAAAAAAACTAGGTATCAAATTATACCCGCAAGACGGAAGCGGTATATCTGAAGATACAGACGCCGTTGTTTTAACGTCGGCAATAGAGCCTGATAATATTGAAATTCAAATTGCAAAAAAATATTCTATTCCTTTAATTCACCGATCTGAACTTTTAGCAAAACACGTTAAGGAAAATAAGACTATTGCCATTTCCGGTACGTCGGGCAAAAGCACAACAAGCGCGATGATGTTTGAGGTCTTAAAAGCCGCAGGCAAAGACCCGTCTTTGATTACGGGCGGCGTTTTGCTCTCACTCCAAAAAGAAGGTTATTATGGTAATGTTTATAAAGGTAAAACTTCTTGGCTTGTTATTGAAGCGGACGAATCTGACGGAACTTTGGTTAATTATCACCCGCAAATCGGTGTAATGCTTAATTTGGCGCATGACCATAAAGATATTTCAATTTTAAAAGGTTATTTCCAAAAATTCAGTATTAACTGTAAAAAACTTATCGTTAATGCCGAAGAAGATAATCTTAAAGAAATTTTAGGGCCGGCGCAAACTTTCGGTTTAAATATCGGCAATACGCATGCGGAAAATGTCAAACTTGACGGTTTCGGTTCCACTTTTACAGTTGACGGCGAACCTTTTAAACTCAATTTACCCGGCGAGCATTATATAAAAGATGCTCTTGCGGTTATCGCGGTAGCAAAAGAAATGAATATTGACTTAAAAATTGTTTCCGCCGCACTTGAAAATTTCAAAGGCGTTTACCGCCGTTTCAATTCCATAGCAACAATTAACGGCATTGAAATTATTGACGATTTTGCGCATAACCCGCATAAACTTGCGGCCACTTTAAAAGCGGCGCATTTAAGGGGGAAACGTTTGCAAGTGTTTTTCCAACCGCATGCTTTTACGTCGGTACAACTTTTGCTTAAAGAGTTTATTGAGTGCTTTAGCCAAAATATCAAACCCACCGATACTTTATATCTTGGTGAAATTTATTACCCAGGCGGCACTATACCGGAACATATTTCCGCAAATTTAATTTATCAGGGTTTAAAACACTTGGGCGTAAGCGCGGTTTATACACCTTGCAGAAATGAAGCCGCCGCTTTAATTGCGGCGAAAGCACAGGCGGGGGATGTCGTTTTGGTGCTTGGAGCGCGTGATCCGACATTGACTGATTTTGCAAAACAAATTGCCGAAAAAATTAAAAATAAAGACACAAAAATCAGCCCCTGCAAAACTTGTTTGCTTAATACTAAAAAGATAGTTTAGGAGATTTATGAAAAAGTTTTTATTTTTGGTACTTGCCTTAATTTTATGTTTACCCTTTGCTTTTGCAGACGGCGGCAAATTGGAAGTCGCTATCTTTACAAGCCCTACTTGCGGGCATTGCCAAAAGTTTAAACGCGAATATTTACAAACATTAAAACAGGATTTCCAAGACAAAGCAAAATTTGTAGAGTTTGATGTTTCCAAACCCGAAGACAGTATAATTTTCCACGATACTATGATAGAGTACGGCTATGGCGTTGAAAGCATGGGCGTGCCTACATTGATAGCAGGCAAAAGTGTTGTACAGGGCTACCCTTCAAATATCAGGACGCAAGGGCCGTCGGTAATTTTAAAAGCCTTGCGCGAAGGGGAAACAACTTACTTTGGCACAAAAACGCAAATTGAAGAGTGTAAATTAAACAAAAGGCAAGCGCTTGACACCGAACTTTGCGAAGACGGGGAAAAGAATACCCCTTTAGAAGCGGCGCAAAATATGTTTAAACATATCACTTTTTGGGCGATAGTTGCCGCCGGTTTGGTAGACGGCATTAACCCTTGCGCTTTTGCGGTTATAGTGTTTTTTATATCGTTTTTATCTGTATATAAATATAGTAAAAAGGAAATTATTTTGGTTGGCTCTGCGTATTGCGGCGCGGTATTTATTGCCTATATTTTAATTGGGCTTGGACTGTTTAATTTCCTTTATAAAATGTCATCTTTCTATTATGTTATGTGGGGTTTTAAGTGGCTGACTATTTTACTTTGCGCACTATTCTTTATTTTGAGTTTATATGATTTTATCGTCTATCAAATAACAAAGAAATCTGAAAAAGTTATTTTGCAACTTGGTAAAAATAACAAAGAAAGGGTGCATAAAATTATCAGATATTTCTTGCGCGATAAAAACAAAAGCGCGTTCCGTCTATTTTGTGCGGCGGTTGTTGTCGGCTTTTTAGTTTCTTTGATTGAAGCGGTTTGCACAGGCCAAGTTTATCTGCCGACTATCGCCGTAATTTTGAAAGAAGCGAACCAAGATTTTTGGCGCGCAATGCTTTATCTTTTGACGTATAACCTAATGTTTATTGTTCCGCTTGTGATTATTTTTGCATTAAGTTTACTCGGTTATGAATCCAAGAGTTTTAATGAATTTTTACGCAAACATTTAGGTTTAACTAAATTGGCTTTATGTTTGTTATTCCTTGGTCTGCTGATTTTGTTGATTAGTAATATGTAAAATTTAGTTTACGCAAATTAAAAAGCCCTTCCGTATGGAAGGGCTTTTAAATGGAGCGGGCGAAGAGAATCGAACTCTCGTCTCAACCTTGGCAAGGTCGCGTTCTACCATTGAACCACGCCCGCAAAATCTTGTACATATATTATAACAAATTTTTTTGTATTTGTGCAAGTTTGATATGAAAGGTGCATTTTTCGTTTCTTAGCGGCGGCGTCTTTTTGGTCAATTTCCTTACTTATAACAAATCAAAGAACTTAACACCAAGTTGTACGTTCCACTCTTTGCTATGCATACTGCCCGCAAGATGAAACCCCGGTTTTAAGTAAAATGCAACATTACCCCTAAACATAAAACCGCCCTCAAATTCCAAATAAATTTCTTTTTTACCGTTTTCTAAATCAAAATAATATTTTGGATCTACAATAAGCCACCAATCAGTAGGTGAAATATATCCAAAATTTGTACGAAGGCGTATTTTGTTGGTTAAATCACGACTTGTATTTCCCCAAAAAGTGTGATAATATTTCGCACCGCCCGCAATAAAGAAACCGCTGTCAAAAGAATATTCCAAAAATGCCGCAGGGCTTATTACAAAGCGCCCTGTGCCAAGTTCGGTTTTTGTTGCTGTGGGAACATTTAATTCAAGTTGAAGGCCGTATAAAAGTTTATCTGAAATATTGCCGCTATAATTTGTGCCTATCAAGATATCACCAAGCCCGTTCAAGCCTTGATTATTACCCTCATTACGCAATAAAGGTACTTCAATGCCGAGGTCGTATTTCCTTTCCCCAAAACCGTAATAAAACTTTGTCGTTAGGAAAGTAGAAGATATTCCGTTTGAATCATCTATTACATCTTGTCCCGGGTTAAATTCCAAGGTCGTGTAATTATCTGACGGTTTTGCGCCCTTTATCTGTACTTCTTCATTGCTGATAATGCCTGCAAAACAGATAAACGGAAAGAATAAAAGAACAAATAATATTGTTAATTTTTTCATTATAACTACCCCTTTTTAATTATATCATAAAACGCGTAATTTAACACATATTATTCTCATTTGATTATTATGAACATTATTTTGTATAATTTCTATATGACGGATTGTATCTTTTGCAAAATAATAAGCGGTGAAGTTAAAAGCCAAATCATCTATGAAGATGATTTTTGTGTTGCGTTTAAAGATTTAAACCCGCAAGCGCCGACGCATATTTTGATTGTTCCCAAAAAACATATTGAAAATATTGCCGCCGCCACTGAAGAAGATGCTTTAATCCTTGGTAAACTTCAACTTGCGGCCGCAAAAATTGCAAAAGAAAACAATATAAAAGATTTCCGCCTTGTCGCCAATAACGGCAAGGGAGCAGGACAAAGCGTGATGCACCTCCATTACCATTTAATGGCCGGGCGCCGCTTTTTGTGGCCTGCCGGTTAAACCTTTCAAACAAAAGGTGGTGAAAAGTAATGGTGTTTGTTAAAGTTCGTGATGCCGAGCACTTGGAAGAAGCCTTAAAACGCTTCAAAAGAGAATGCGAAAAGAACGGTATTCTGCGCGAAATCAAAAAAAGGGAAACCTATGTTCCCCCAAGCGTCAGAAGAAAACTTAAATCTCAGGAAGCACAACGCAGAATGAGAAGAACTAAAAGAAGACGCTTTTAGTTGTTATTTGTGCAATAGTCCGCTGTATTTTATGGCGGACTATTGCGCCTAAAAAATCTTGCCTTTTTAAAAGACCTGTATGAAAGAAAATATTGTTGAACAAATTCGGGATAGTATTGATATTCTTGATTTGGTTAAAGATTATGTGCCGTCAATACGCCGCTCAGGTACTTCTTTTAAGGCTTGCTGCCCTTTCCATCAGGAAAAAACCCCTTCATTTACAATCAGCCCTGATAAAGGTTTGTATTATTGTTTCGGTTGCCAAACAGGCGGCGATATTTTTGATTTTCTAATGAAAATAGAAAATCTTTCTTTTAATGAGGCCGTCCGTAAACTTGCCGAGCGCGCTGGTATAGATTGGCATCAAGAGGACCTTTTAACCGAAGAAGAAAAGGCCCGTCTAAAACTTTATAAATTAATGGATTTTGCAAAAGATTTCTACCATAAACAACTTTTTTCAGAGCGCGGTGCAAGTGCAAGAAATTATATAAAAGGGCGTTCTTTAACAAAAGAAACGGTTGATAAATTCGCCTTAGGTTTAAGTTTCTTTGACGGGTTAAGCGCCGCCGCTTTAAAAGCCGGTTATACTTTTGACGACCTCAAAAAAACAGGACTTATAAACTCAAGCCGTGGGGATTTGTTTAAAAACCGTTTAATGTTCCCGATTCTAAACCATAGGGGGGAAACTGTTGCACTTGGCGGCCGTGTTTTGGGGGATGGTATGCCCAAATATTTAAATTCGCCCGATACCCCTTTATTTTCAAAAAGCCGCGTTTTATATGCGCTTAATTTTGCCGCACCTGCAATAAGGAAAGAGGGCCGCGCCGTATTGCTTGAGGGTTATATGGATGTTATCGCTGCCCATCAGGCCGGTGTGGAAAATTGTGTTGCGCCTTTAGGTACTTCCTTCAATGAAAACCATGCAAAACTTTTAAAACGTTATACTGATACTGTCACAGTTTTATTTGACCCTGATGCCGCCGGGCAAAAAGCATCAAAACGTACGGCTTTGATTTTACTTGAACAAGGGTTTTATGTGACTGTTGCCGTTTTACCGGAAGGGTTAGATCCGGATGAATATATCATCAAATACGGTGCGGAAAAATTTAAAACAATAACACAAACGGGGAAAGATATAATCACGTATCAGTTAGATAAATTTTTAAACGGTGCGGTTTCAATAGGCGCAAAGGAAAAATCCGAATTTGCGGCGGAAATTATAGATATAATTTCCCGCCAACAGGATAAAATTATTAAAGCGGAGTGGGTTGCGCTTGCTTCAAACCGCCTTGGCATAGAACAAAGCATTTTGCTTGAAAATTTAGCCAATAAAGGCAAAGAAAAGCCAAGAAATATTGAAACTGCCCCCGCCGTAAAAGTACCTGTAAAAACAGATGTCTTAAAGGACTTTTTACCGGCGGAAATTTCCCTTGCAAGAATAATTTTAAAATTTCCGGCTTATGTCAGTTTATGTGAAGATTTGGAAAATACCCCCTTGTCAAAAACACAAATCGGGGTTATACTTAAAAATGTAGCACTTTTGCAAAAAGAGAATGCCGAGGGTTTCGGCCTAACGCAAAAATTACTTCAAGCAGTGCCGGAGTTAAGAGAATTGGTCCTAGAACTTTTAGTCAAAGAATTGCCGCAAGGCCTTAAACCCAAAGTTGAAATACCAACCCTTATAAAAAGGATTGAAGATTTTTATTTGCAAAAACGTTATAAAGAATTACAACAACAATTAAGTTCTTATGGCCCGGGCCAAGTGCCTATAGTACTTTTAAAAGAACAAATTGAAATACAAAAAAAATTAAAGTCAAAGTAAAAGGAACAGTAAAATATGGCAAAAAACAGTAATAGTAAGTCCAAAAAATTAGCGGAACTAGGTAAAGAAAGAGGCTATTTAACTTCAGATGAAATATCCAGTTCATTAGATTCGGAAGAAATTGATTCCGAAGACGTTAATAATCTTATTGAGCAGGGTATAGATGTTATAAACGATAAAAAATTTGCCCCTTCTATTATCAATGACAGGCCTATAACTTTGGAAGAAGCATTACCTACGGTTGATGCGTCAAACTCTATTAGGATGTATCTCTCCGAAATGGGTAAAGTGCCGCTACTCAGCCGTGATGAAGAAATAACTTTGGCCCGCAATATTCGCGATAGGGAACAATATTTAAGGCAACTTGTTTTATCTTCCCCTATAACAATGCGTGAAATTTGCTCTTGGGAAGAACTTGTAGACCAAGATGAAATGACTACAAAAGAACTTATGCCCCGCGGTAAAAGAACCGACCGCGAACTTGCCAATATGCGTAAGAAATTAAAAGAGGCCACAACTTTAATTGCAAGGCGTGAAAAGGAAATTACCAATTTAATGCTTAAACTTAAAGACTCAAAGTTAAATGATAAGCAAGCCAATAAATACACCACTGCCTTACAGGAAAAACAAAAGGAAGTGGTAGACAGAATAACCAAACTTAATTTGAACCAAAATAAGATTAAGCGTTTAACCAATAAAATTAAAGATTTGGCTGAAAAAATTGAGATCTGCAAAAACGATATGGAACGTTTTGATAATTATTTTGTTCCTCTTGCACAGGCACAAAAGATTTTAAAACAGTATAAGAGCAAGAAAATTACCGAAAAGCAACTTATTGCTCAAAGCCATGCCGATAGTGCCGAGCATTTGGAAAGATGTATTGAAAATATTTTGAACACGCAAAGGCGCCATGAAAAATTGATGCAAATTATCCCTATGACCGAAAAGGACTTTGCTATATTAAATGAGCGTATTGATAATTTTGAAAATGCTATTTTACAAGATAAAGTTAAACTTATCCGCGCTAACTTGCGCTTGGTAGTTTCTATTGCCAAAAAACACGTTAATTCAAGTTTAGAACTTTCAGATTTGATTCAGGAAGGCGGCCTCGGTTTAATGAAAGCAGTAGAGAAATTTGAATATAAACGCGGTTTTAAATTTTCTACTTATGCCACTTGGTGGATACGCCAAAGCATTAACCGCGCTATTGCCGACCAAGCCAATACAATCCGTATACCTGTACACATGAAGGAACTTGTTTCCAAATTAACAAAAGCGGGCAATAAAATCCGTCAGGAACAAGGGCGCGAACCCGATGTCGCAGATTATGTAAAAACAATGCATATTTCCGCAGAAAAAGTAAAAAGTATTTTAAAAATTATGCAGGATCCTGTTTCCTTATCAACACCTATCGGTGATGACGAAGATACCAATTTAGAGGACTTTATTGAAGATAAAACAGGGCCAAACCCGGCAGCATCTACTGCGGAATTTTTACGCAAACAGGAAGTGGCAGATGTTCTTGCCAAACTTTCCGAACGTGAGGCAAAAATTATTAAACTCCGTTTCGGTATTGATTCCGGCTACCCGCGTACACTTGAAGAAGTGGGAAAGATGTTTAACGTCACCCGTGAACGCGTCAGGCAAATTGAAGCCAAAGCAATCAGGCGTTTAAGACATCCAAGCAGGTCAAGGCAATTAAAGGACTACGACGACCGCGGCGGTAATTAAGGTATAATTCCCGTAATTTAAAAATACCCTCCTTAACCGGAGGGTATTTTTACAACCTTATTTATAATTTCTTCATTTTTCTGCTTTTCTTTTTCTTCTTCTCATTACAAAAAGGTAGAATAAAGTAAAAAGGATATCTTTATTTTCACGACGATCCTCTTGACATCCATTTTTTTTTTTTTTGTACAATTTTCACATACGGATAATAAAAACGCCGTATAAAGTGTTTAAGGAGAAATTATGGGAAATAAAAACAAAGGTTTTACCCTTATTGAAATGCTGGTAGTAGTTTTAATTATCGGCATTTTAGCGGCAGTTGCTTTGCCTAAATATCAAGTAGCGGTTGAAAAATCAAAGGCAAGTGAAGCACTAATAAATATGCAAGCGATTATCGGTGCAGTAGAGAGAAATATTTTAGTTGTGGGAACTGATGTGGACTGTGGACTCTTTTCGAGTTTTGAAAATCTTGATATTGATTTAAGTGGTACTACTAATACACAAGAGTATTTGTATACAGATAATTTTATTTACTCTCGAGAAGATTGTACTGGAATTTATGTTTATCGTTGCGCTACAAATTGTAAACAAATGATGGATAGTATTGATAGGTCAAATATCACATATGAGTTATGGGGTTGTTATCCTTCATTTGGCGGTTGTCCTTTTGGATGTACAGGATATAATGCAAAAGGAGAGAGAATCTGTAAAGCACTTGAAGGACTTGGCGTTGAAAACTGGTCATAAACCCGAACTGACCACAATATCTCGGCAAGTATTAAAAACTTCCCCGATTTCTTTTTTACGGCGATATTAGTGTCTGTTAATCTAAAACGTAAGCCAGCGTTTCCGCGCCGCGTAGCAGATTTAATGGAATTTTTAATTTTCTATCTGACGACGAGTACAAAGAAGAACGGGAGCGGAGCGACTCTCGGTACTCTAGGAAGATAAAAATTAAAATTTACCAAAAAGAATTTGACGGCACAAAACGAAAGATGTAAACTTCCTATTTCAAAAATGGTAAAATATAAGTGTAAAAATCTTAACTAAGGAGATTCAAATGTCACAAAAATTAACTGCTATGGACGGCAACACCGCAGTAGCGCACGTCGCCCATGCAACAAACGAAGTTATTGCTATTTACCCTATTACCCCATCTTCAACAATGGGTGAAATTTGCGACGCAAAAAGCGCAAAAGGCGAAACAAATATTTGGGGCAATGTTCCCGTTGTAGCGGAATTACAATCTGAAGGCGGTGCTTCAGGCACAGTACACGGCGCCTTATCAGCCGGTGCTTTGACCACTACTTTTACCGCTTCCCAGGGCTTGCTTTTGATGATCCCCAATATGTTCAAAATCGCAGGTGAATTAACCCCGACGGTTTTCCACGTTTCCGCCCGCGCAATCGCAACACATGCACTTTCAATTTTCGGCGACCACAGTGACGTTATGGCAGTCCGTCAAACCGGTTGGGCCATGCTTGCAAGCGCAAACGCCCAAGAAGCAATGGACTTTGCCTTAATCTCCCAAGCGGCAACCCTTGAAGCACAAGTTCCGTTCTTACATTTCTTTGATGGTTTTAGAACATCCCACGAACTTAATATGGTTGATGTAATCTCCAAAGAAACAATGAAAGAAATGATTGACGATAATTTAGTCGCAAAATACCGCGAAAACGCTATGAACCCCGAACACCCGACAATCCGCGGTACTGCACAAAACCCGGACGTCTATTTCCAAGGCCGCGAAGCAGTAAACAAATACTATTTAGCCACACCTAAAATCTTAAAGAAATATATGGACAAATTCGCCAAATTAACCGGCAGACAATATGATTTATATGAATATGTCGGCGCGGCAGATGCGGAAAAGGTCGTCGTAATTATGGCTTCCGGTGCGGACGTCGCACAAACCGCAGTTGAAAATATGAAAGGCGAAAAAGTGGGTGTTTTGAAAGTCAAACTTTTCAGGCCTTTTGCTGCTGAAGACTTTATCAAAGCCTTCCCCAAAACAGTTAAGAAAATCGCAGTTTTTGACAGGACAAAAGAACCCGGTTCAATCGGCGAACCTTTATTTGAAGATGTTTGCGCCGCTTTCTTAACCAAAGAAGCAAAAGCAAAATTTGCGACCACACCTTTAATTATCGGCGGCAGATACGGTATCGGTTCAAAAGAATTTACCCCTGCTATGGTAAAAGCCGCATTTGATAACTTAGATGCCAAAGAACCTATCACAAGTTTCATCGTCGGTATTGATGATGACTTGGGCGGTAAATCTTTAAAAATCCCTGCTTTCAAAACATCAGCAACAGACGGCACCTTTAACGCTATGTTCTACGGTTTAGGCTCTGACGGTACGGTCGGTGCAAACAAGAACACAATGAAAATCATCAGCGCAAGGAGCGATAACTTCGCACAAGGGTATTTCGTTTACGACTCCAAAAAATCCGGCTCAATGACAACTTCCCACATCCGCTTTGGTAAGAAATACATCCGCGCACCGTACTTGATTGAAGAAGCAGACTTTATTGCCTGCCACCTTTTCTCTTTCCTTGAAAAATATGATATTTTACATAATGCCAAGGAAGGTGCAACTTTCTTAATCAATGCCCCGTATGCCGCAGACCAAGTTTGGGACAAATTACCTAAAGAAGTTCAAAAACAAATCATTGATAAAAAACTTAAAGTTTACACTATTGACGCTTCCCATATTGCCATGAAAACCGGTATGGGTTCAAGAACAAACACCATCATGCAAACTGCTTTCTTCAGCATTTGCGGTGTAATTGAAAAACAAGTTGCAATAGATGCAATTAAAGAAGCAATCAAGAAAACTTATTCAAAGAAAGGCGAAGAAGTCGTTAATAAAAACTACGCCGCAGTTGATGCTTCTTTAGACGGTTTACACGAAATTAAATACCCGAATAAAGTGACGTCCACAATTTCAATGCAATCCCCTGTTCCTGCAGATGCACCGGAATTTGTGAAAGACGTTTTGGGCAAAATGATTACCTATCACGGTGATACTTTGCCGACATCAAAAATGCCGAAAGGCGGTGTCTTTCCGACAGGTACCACACAATATGAAAAACGCAATATTGCTTTAATGTGCCCGTCTTGGGATCCGGAAACCTGCATACAATGCGGTATTTGCTCACTTGTTTGCCCGCACGCAGCAATCAGAATTAAAGCATACCAAGAAAAAGAACTTGCAGGCGCACCCAAAACCTTTAAGTCAGCCGACGGTAAAGCCGATTTGGCCGGCCTTAAATTTACAACCCAAGTTGCGGTTGAAGATTGTACCGGTTGCGGTGCTTGTATCGTAAACTGCCCGGCCAAAAATAAGAAAGACCCAACCAAAAAAGCAATAAATATGGTTGAGCAACTTCCTTTAAGAAAACCGGAAAGTGAGAATTTCAAATTCTTCTTAAACATCAAATCAGCCGATGTTAAAACCAAGAAGGAAACCGTTAAGGGTTCACAATTACAGAAACCTTTATTTGAGTTCTCCGGCGCATGCGCAGGCTGCGGTGAAACACCTTATGTAAAACTCTTAACCCAATTACACGGTGACCACCTTGCCATCGCAAACGCAACAGGCTGTTCTTCAATTTACGGCGGCAACTTGCCGACAACCCCGTATTGCAAACGCGATGACGGCAAAGGGCCGGCTTGGGCAAACTCCTTATTTGAAGATAATGCGGAATTCGGGCTTGGTATTCGCTTGGCTTATGACCAACTTTTCAGCGATGCTATGGCACAACTTAAAGAAATCAAAGCCGAAATCGGTGATGATAAACTCGTTGACGAAATCTTAAACGCTCCGCAACACACAACAGCCGAAATTGACGCACAACGTGCACGCGTAGCCACCTTAAAGACCAAAACCAAAAATGAGCGCATGCTCGCTTTAGCAGATTACTTAGTTAAGAAATCTGTCTGGATTTTGGGCGGTGACGGCTGGGCCTATGATATCGGCTACGGCGGTTTAGACCACGTTTTAGCAAGCGGTAAAAATATCAAGATTATGGTAATGGACACCGAAGTTTATTCTAACACCGGCGGTCAAATGTCAAAAGCAACGCCTATGGGCGCAGTTGCCTTGTTTGCCGCAGGCGGTAAAACAATGCCTAAAAAAGACCTTGGTATGATTGCTATGACTTACGGCAATATCTATGTAGCGCAAGTTGCTATGGGTGCCAATATGAACCAAACAGTTCAGGCACTTGCCGAAGCAGAGGCCTATGACGGCCCGGCCTTGGTAATTTGCTACTCACATTGTATTGCACACGGTATTGATATGAGCAAGGGCTTACTTGAAGCCAAGAAAGCAGTTCAAAGCGGCCGCTGGATCTTGTACCGCTTCAACCCTGCTTTGAAGGCACAAGGGCTTAACCCGCTTAAAGTTGATAGCGGCGAACCGATTATTCCTTTAGCCGATTATCTTGGCGGCGAAACACGCTTCAAAAATCTTGCAAAGATGAACCCGGAACGTGCCGCTGCACTCACCAAGATTGCGGAAGAAGAATACGCCTATAAGCGCAAATTATACAAACAACTTGCCGCTTTACCGGTGGAAAAAGAAGAAGTAAAATAATTCTTTTTTGGAAATATATCCCCCGATTTCCTATCGGGGGATATTTATTTTTAAGAAAAGGAACTTGACAAACTGTCTTTTTTAAGATACACTATAAATATGAACAAAAGACAGATCTTAATCTATCAAACGAAAAACGGTAAAGAACCTTTTACGCTTTGGCTAAAGAAAATAAAAGATACCAAAACAAAAGCTAGAATTTACCAAAGGGTTAATGAAGCATCTTTAGGTTATTATGGTAATTATAAACCATTAGGTAAAGGTTTGATAGAGTTAAAATTGCCTTTTGGAAAGGGCTATAGAATATATTTTGCCGAACTTGAAAATATAATATTGCTTATCTTAACGGGTGGTACAAAAAACACCGAAAAAGAACAGAGCAAAGATATAGCAAAAGCAAGAGAGTATTTGGAGGAATTTCTTGCTAGGTAGTATGGTTAATCTAATCAAAAGAGAGGTATGATTATGATTAAGTTAAATGAAAAACAACTGAAAAACACAAAAAAATTTGCTGATTTTGAAAGTATGCAAATTGCTGAATTTAAGAAAAACCCGAAACTTATGATAAATTATTTAAATTTGGCACTTGATGACTATAAAGTACATAAAAATATTGCTATTTTAAATAATGCTTTGCAAATAATTGCACGTGCAATCGGAATGACCAAAATCAGTAAAGATGCAAAATTAGGCAGGACGGGGCTTTATAATTCGTTTAAAGACGATAGTAATCCAAGTTTGTATGCCTTTTTAGCGGTTTTAAATTCCGCTAAAATAAATTTAAAAGCAACTATGTAATATTTCTATATTTTTAAAAACCCCTGTGTTCTTTTAGGCGCAGGGGTTTTTGTTTACAAAGCGGGGGGAATTTGCTATCATATCTTTATAATATTTTAAGGAGTTTTTAAAATGTAGGGTGCAAAACCCTAATATAATTTAATCTGTTTTTGGAATCTTTTAGAAGAAAAGATGTCGTTTAAAGTTTAACTTTAAACAGCGAACAAGCCAAAAACAGCCAATAGGGACATAAGCGAAAGGACTAATTACCCTTTTTCTTATGTCTTAATATCCTATATAGGATTACGGCTGTTTTGTTTATGGACTTGTTCGCTCATAAAACAAATCAGCCGTTTTTTATTTTAAATAAAAGTGAGGAGATATATGAAAAAAATGAAAGTAAATAAAAAGGGTTTTACCCTTATCGAAATGTTGGTGGTTGTCTTAATCATCGGCATTTTAGCCGGTATTGCTTTGCCGCAATATCAAATGGCCGTCACTAAAGCAAAAGTTGCAAGCATACTGCCACTTATGCGCCGTTGGAAAGATGCTTTGCAAGAATATAAATTACAACATGGTTATTATTATGATGAAGATAATGATATAGGGCCTGATGGCTCTGATTTAGGTGTTAATTGGCCAAGTGATTGGAAATTAACATCAAACGGTAAAGCTTGCAATGACAGCTTAGCTTGTGGAAATGATTATTGGTCGGAGTGTTATGCAAATGAAGACAAGACAGGTGCTGTTTATTGTTATCGTATAATAGATGCTAATAATGACTTTTCAATATGGATATATCAACCCAATGATGAAGCTTATCCAGAATATGCCGGTATGATGACTTGTCAGCCAGGAGGAACCGAAGGCCATAAAATATGTAAAGCACTTGGCGGTAAAAAGCTGGATGAATATGTTTACAAATTAAATTAAAATATCTAAACTTCCACTTAAAATACCCCCGGTTATGGGTTAAATAATTTTTCCGGGGGGATATCTATTGTTAAGCTAACTTATAAACTTTTCAGTTTTTCCTTTAACTCCGCAAAAGGTAAAACGCGCCCTCCGCCTTGTGCAAAGTCAGGGCGGCCGCCGCCACGCCCTTCAAGCAGGGCCGCAATTTGGCCTGTAAGTTTTCCGGCATTGGGGCCGCCAGCAAAACTCTTTACCACAAAAGACGCTTTACCGTCTAAAGCAGTTATTACCATAATTACGGTGCTTGGGTTTTTGTTGGCGAAATTATCTGCTAAATTGCGAAGTTCCTTAATTTCGGTATTTTCCGCATTAAAGCACATAAGTTTTGAGCCGTCTTTTAAAGTGAAAGTTTCCTGCAAAGTGCCGCCCGCATTTCCGCTTAAAATTTGGCGGCGCAAAGTGGTAATTTCCTTTTTAAGGGTTTTTTCCTGTTCAAGTAAACTTCCAATTTTTTTAGTTAAATTTTCCGGGTGCGTGTTAAGCATTAAACAGGTGGTAAGCGTGATGTTTGTCATCTTTTGCATATTATCAATTGCGCTTAAACCGGCAACACCTTCAATACGGCGCACACCGCTTGAAACGGCACACTCTTTGAGTACCCTGATAACCATAATTTCGCCGGTGCTTTTAACGTGCGTGCCGCCGCAAAGTTCAAGCGAAACAAAGCCTTTGGTGTTCATAAAGCCTTCGCGGGAAATTAAGACAAAGCGGGCAGGGTCGGCATAAGTTTCGCCGAGCAAAGTTGTTGCGCCCAAAACTTTTGCATCACTTAAAGGGCGCACCTGCGTTTCCACTTTAAAATTATTGGCGATGATATCAGCCGCATTATTCCAAACGGCAATCAAATCTGCCGGGCTGGGGACTTTGGAAATAGTATAGTCAAACCTAAACTTTTCCGCTGATACAAAAGAGCCGGCCTGATGCACTTGGTCCCCCAAGATTTTGCGGAGTGACGCATTTATAACGTGCACCGCAGTATGGTTTGACGCTGTTTTAAAACGTGTAATTTCATCAACTTTCATCGTCACGATATCTTGTTCTTTTAAAGAACCTGCGACGATATTTACTTTGTGTAAGTAAATTTTTTCAAGCGGTTTTTGCGTATCAACGACATTGGCAATATGTTTGCCGTCTTTTAAAATTGTGCCGATATCGCCCACTTGCCCGCCGCATTCGGCGTAAAAAGGCGTTCTGCCCACAATTACATAACCGCTGTCTTTAAGTTCTGTCGTTGGTTTAAAATTCTTATCAAGTAAGCCGAAAATTTCCGCTTCACAAGAAAGCATCTCATAACCCACAAATAATGTGGACGGAAGTTTGCTTTCAAGTTGTTGTAAAGTTAAAACGTGTTCCTTTTCGTTTTCGTCGGTAAAGGCTTTTGATGAGGCCTTTGCTTCTTTTTGTGCTTGATAAAAACCGTCTTCATCAAGTTTAATATTTTTCTCGGCTAAAATTTCGCGCGTTAGTTCCAAAGGAAAGCCGTAAGTTTCATACAAATTAAAGGCTTCTTCGCCGCTAAAGATATTATTTTTGTTTTCCTTTAAAAGTTCGTTTAAACGCGCTTCGCCGTCGGTTAGAGTTTTGGCAAAAGCGGTTTCTTCCGTCTTTAAGGCTTCAATGATATGTGCAAGGTTCGTCACAAGTTGCGGGTACAAGTTTTGATAAACGCTGACTAATGTCGGCACAAGTTCGTGCATAAACGGCGTTTGGCGGCCCATAAGTTTGCCATACCTAAACGCGCGCCTTATTAAGCGGCGCAAAATATAGCCGCGCCCTTCGTTAGACGGTAAAACACCTTCGGAAAGCAAGAAAGATGACGCTCTTAAATGGTCCGCTACAATGCGAAGGGCGGATGTTTCCTGCGCGGTTTTACCGTCAATTTTTAAAATCTTTTTTGCGTGTTCTATTAACGGTAAAAACAAATCGGTATCAAACGGGTTATCAACGTTTTGCATTACCATACACAAGCGTTCAAGGCCCATGCCGGTATCAATATTTTTTTGCGGCAACGGCTCAAGTGTGCCGTCTTCAAGGCGGTTAAATTGCGTGAAAACCAAATTCCAAATTTCTACATATCTGCCGCAGTTGCAGGCAATACCGTTCTTTTTGCAGTCGGGGCAGCCTTTATCTTCCCCGAAATCATAATAGATTTCGGAGCACGGCCCGCAAGGCCCTGTGGGGCCCATGGTCCAAAAGTTATCGTCTTCGCCGAACTCATAAATGCGGCTTTTGTCTATTAAGGTAGACCAAATATTATAGGCTTCTTCGTCGCGCGGAGCGATACCGCCTTTAAAAATGCTGACATATAAACGGTTTTTATCAATTTTTAAGACTTCGGTTAAATATGTCCACGCCCAAGTAATGGCTTCTTTTTTGAAATAATCGCCGAAGGAAAAATTCCCAAGCATTTCAAAAAAAGTTAAGTGGCGTTTTGTGAAACCGACATTATCAATATCGGTAGTTCTTAAACATTTTTGGCAGGTACAGGCATTTTTTAAATTCTTTTTAAGCCCCAAAAAGTTGGGTTTGAATTGTACCATCCCTGCGGAGGTAAAAAGCAAAGTCGGGTCCCCTTGCGGAACAAGCGGGCTTGAAGGTTGCTCAGTTAAGCCTTTTTCTTTGAAAAAAGTGCAAAAATTTTTACGAATATCTTGGCTTTCCATATAATAAAATTATATCATATTAGTATGGAACGTTTTATAATTAATCCAAGTGCGGGCAAACATAAGAACTTAAAAACGCTTGAAAATGATATTAAAAATCTTTTCCCGCAAGCGGAAATTATTTATACAAAATATGCCGGCCACGCCAAAGAACTTGCGCTTGAGGCAAGTTTGAAAAATTACAAAACAGTAATCGCTGTCGGCGGGGACGGCACTATAAATGAGGTGACGCAAGGCTTAGTTAAATCAAATACCGCGCTTGGTATTATTCCTTGCGGCAGCGGCAACGGCTTTGCCCGTTTAATCAAAATGCCGCTTAAAGATACAAAAAAATGTTTGGAAATTATTAAGGCAAATAAAACAAAATTAATTGATGTAGGTGTGGCGGGGGGAGAATATTTTTTAAATGTCGCAGGACTTGGCTTTGATGCGGTTATCGCACAAAAATTTGCACTTTCCAAAAGGCGCGGCAAGTTGCCTTACTTTAAAATAGGTATTAGAGAATTTTTTAATTATAAGCCGCTAAAATATAATTTAACTTTCCAAGACGGTATGCAAACGGAAATAAGCCCGATGTGCATTGCTTTCGCAAACGGCAATCAATACGGCTCTGATTTCATTATTGCGCCGCGCGCTGATTTTGACGACGGTCTTTTGGAAATGGTGCTTATAAAACCTGCCAATATTTTTAAACTTTTGCTTGGCTTTCCTAACTTTTTTAAAGAGGGTTTAAGTCCTGTTAAATTGACGGAAAATAAAAGCATTAAAAAAGTTGAAATTAAAGCCGCAGAACCTTTTGCTTATCATATTGACGGGGAGCCGCGCACAAGCGCGGACGGCAGAATTAAGATTTCCGTAGTTCCCGCCGCATTAAAAATTATTTGTTAAAAATCAAATTGCGTACAAGCCACTCTCTTCATCATATTCTTCAAGCAGTTTTCCGCCAAGTGCTTTACAAACTTTGGTTGCTTCTTTGCCTTCGGCTTCGCAAGTTAATTTATCAGGATAGTTTTCATCTTCACTTGAAACAAATATTATAGTAAAAAAACCGTCACTTGTGTTGTGAAGACAAGCAATAATACCGTCACCTCCGTCGTTGACATCACAATTCCAATAATCATTATGGCAACTTGCGTTATTATTACACGGTTCATTATTGCCGGTGTGTTTCCAATCACTGGGCCAAGTCACACCTAATATTTCCCCATAGGTGCTGTATAATACTTCATCTAGCCAATCATCGTGTTGTAATCTATATTCGGTCAAAGCATCTTTCCATCTGCGCATAAGCGGTAAAATACTTGCCACTTTTGCTTTGGTCACGGCCATTTGATATTGCGGTAAAGCGATACCGGCTAAAATACCGATGATTAAGACAACCACCAACATTTCAATAAGGGTAAACCCTTTTTTACATCTTTGTTTATTTACTTTTTTCATTTTTATTCTCCTTAATTTAATTAAAGTACTTCCCTTTACTCTCCGCCTTTGCAAGCACAGGGTAATTCTACCCGTGGGGGAGGGGAGTATAAGGTACAACTTTTTTCAAACTGTTTTTAAGCCAATAAAAAAGGCGGCTTCTGTTTTAAGGATCTTCTAACGCCTAAAACGAAACCGCCTTCATATCACAGGGATATGAAAAGCGACCTCATTTTTAGCTAGAAGATCAGCCGGGTTTTACTCCGGTCCGTGCCGTTCTAAGCGGCTCTAAAAATCAAGTCCAAATTAAATTGTAAGGTGTTTCCACCTAATTTTATTATATCAAAAATACAAATAAAAAAACGCGGGTCTAAAAGGCCCGCGTAAAAATTTTAATTTATTTTTATTTTGCTGATTTATTAACAATCTTTGTTAAGCGTGATTTCTTCCTAGCGGCAGCTTTTTTGTGTATAACACCTTTTTTTGCTGCTTTATCTAAAGCGGAAGAAACTTTCTTCAAGTCAGCTGCATTTTTAGAAGATAAAACTTTTTTTGCAGCTACGTGGATTGCTTTTTTCAATCCTTTATTTCTTGAATTTCTTTTAACAGATTGTCTGTGTGCTTTTAAGGCGCTTGTGTGACGCCCTGTTTTTAATTTTGCCATTTTATACCTCTTTAAAAAATCTTACCTTTATATTTTACATCTTTTAAACTTTTATGTCTAGTAAAATTTTAAAATCCGAAAATTTTTGAACTCTCTTTAATAATCTCTTTTAAATGCTCTGTACCTTTAAAAGTTTCGGCATAAAGTTTGATTATAGGCTCTGTTCCCGACATACGCGCAAGTACCCAAGAATTTTCAAGATAAATTTTTATGCCGTCGGTTGCGCGTATTTTTAAAACGCGTTCGCCGGCGATAGTTTGAATATTTTTAAAAGTGTCTGCGTTAAATTTGGCAAAGCGCGCTTTGCTTTCTTCCGTGACGGTGTTATCAATGCGGGTATAACTAGGCTCGCCGTAAATTAAAGTAAGTTGCTTGTAAAGGCCCGCAATATCTTGCGCGGTGGCACTCATAATTTCCAAGAGTAAGCAGACAGCAAACATACCGTCTTTTTCCGTGGTCCAATTGGCAACGCTCATGCCGGCGCTTTCTTCACCCGCCAAAATATATCTGCCTTCGCTTAAACCTTTAACAAAGTATTTAAAACCCACGTTTACTTCGTCAATGGTGATTTTATTTGCGGCGGCAATTTTATCTAAAAGCATTGTCGTGCCTAGTGTGCGGCCTATTTGTTTGCCTGTCAAATCTTTTTGTTTGCCGATTAAATAATTTGCCATAACGCAAAGTGCGTGATTTGGAACAATAAGCCCGCCTTTTTGTGTGGCTGAACCAAAGCGGTCGCCGTCAGGGTCACAAGCGCCCGCAAATTGATAGGCGCTTTTTACTAAATTAAGCAAGGGCGTCATCGGGTATGGAGATGATGGGTCCATACGCGTTTTGCCGTCGTGGTCCAAAGGAATAAAATCAAAACTTGGGTTAATATCGTGGCTGACGATATCCAAATCTTCAAGTTGGTATTCTTGTTTTATCGCTTGCCAAAAAGGCAAAGTTGTACCACCTAAAGGATGAATTGCAGCGTGAATCTTTGCGTTTTTGATAATTTTGAAATCAATTTTTTTGCCAAGTGCTTTGACGTATGGTGTTATGATATCTGCTTCTTCCAAAAGGCCTTTTTGTTTGGCCTCTTCCAAAGTAATTTGTTTAATTTCTTCGGGGTGTTCTAAAAAGTAATTGGCATCTTTTTCAATGCGGGTTGTAATTTCGCTACCTGCCGGGCCGCCATTTGCACCGTTATATTTAAGGCCCATATCTTGCGGCGGGTTATGGGACGCCGTTCCGTTTAAACAGGCACAGGCGCGGCCTGCTAAAATTTCAAAAGAAAATACCGGTGTCGGCACAGGGATGCTGGGCAAAATAACTTTAAAACCGTTTGCGGTTAAGACTTGCGCGCAAAGTTCCGCGGTGGTTTTTGACATTAAGCGCGTATCGCCGCCCACTAAAATTTTGCCTGTGATATTATCTTCCTTGTGCATTTTTGCTACGGCTTGCGCAATACTTAAGGCGTGGAGTTTGCAAAAACCGTCGCCAAGTTGGCCGCGGTGGCCTGATGTCCCGAATTTAACTTTTTTAGGGTTTTGGGGGTTATAAAAAGCATTTTCAAGTGCTTTCAAATCAATTTTTTTTGTTGGTAATTTACCGGCATTTTCATTTATCATAAGAACACTCCTTTAATTTATTATATAATATCTTATAATGAACGCGAAGATTTTTTTGGAAAATTTGAAAGATGTACCTTTTATTTTTGAGGCGCAACTTTCTTTTTATACCACCTATCACGTAGGCGGTGAAGCGGAAATTTTGGCCTTACCCGAAACGGAAACGCAAATACAGCATTTAACCGAATTTGCCAAAAAATACAAAATGCCTTTTAGGGTAATGGGGTTAGGTTCAAATATTTTGGTAAGCGATTTGGGTTTGCACGGCATTACCTGTTGTTTAAAACATTTTAAAGACATAAAAATTGACGGAAATATCGTGACCGCAGCCGCAGGCACTGCGCTTGATGAAGTGGTGCGCGCAAGTATTTCTGCAAGCCTTGGCGGACTTGAAAATTTAAGCGGCATCCCCGGCAGTGTGGGCGGTGCGGTGTTTATGAACGCAGGCGCATTTAAGTCAGAAACATTTGACAAATTAGTATCTTTTAGAGTGCTGAATAAAAAAGGCGAAATTAAGGAAATTAAAAAAGAAGATGTTAAATATGAATACCGTAAAGTTTGGGGTGTTGAGGACTGTGTAATACTTTCCGCCACTTGGGCGCTTGAAAAAACGGACAAAATAACTTTGACCGCGCGCCGTGCAGAGATTTTGCATAACCGCGCCGCCAAACAACCTTTGGAATACCCGTCTGCGGGCAGTGTTTTTAAGCGTCCTGTGGGTGCTTATGCAAGCAAACTTATTGACGATTGCGGCTTGCGCGGATTAACTGTCGGCGGTGCTCAAGTTTCCACAAAGCACGCGGGTTTTATTATCAATTATGAAAACGCCACCGCGCAAAATATTTACGACCTTATCAAAGAAGTTAAAAAAATAGTTAAGAAGAAAACAGGTTTTAAACTTGAACCCGAACAAATAATTTGGGGCAAGTTTGAGTAAGGGTTAGTAATAATATTTGCAAATTTTGGAATTACAAAACTTATTTCGTTCGCCCGCGTCTTGTTTGCAAATCCTATTTGTTATATGGTTTTCGTCAGTGGACGTTGTATAACACATAAACGGTCTGCCATTATCTTGTTTGGCATAGTATCCAATCTGTTTACCATATATATTCTGAAAGCAAGCGACTATTTGCTGATTATCAGCCCAATAAGCACAATAAGCAATATTTCCTGTGGTAGGAGTGAAAACTGTACCAGAACCTGAGTTTACGGAAAAATCTAAATCCAATTCTTTATAACTTGCAGGGTAAGCATCATGTGTTAAATAATATCTGTTTACGGAACCAGACAAACTTTTAGTAATATCTTTTAATGTCGCAAATCTTGCTTTGCCCACCGCCAATTTATATTGCGGCAAAGCAATAGCGGCTAAAATGCCGATGATTAAAACAACCACCAACATTTCGATAAGGGTAAAACCCTTGGACTTTTTAAACAACTTTATTACTTTTTTCATTTTATTTCTCCTTAATTTTAATAAGTATTTCTTCTCGTTCCCCTCACACACTTTCTTAAAGTGGGTGGAGGGGTTAGGGGTGGGGGTAGATTATAAAATTAGGAATTCCTTTTATTTTACACTACCCCCCTCTTTAATTCTCCCA
>JBGURU010000034.1:0-5816 GCA_045132175.1 Elusimicrobiaceae bacterium
GTTGCCTTATTAAATAAAAGATTTCCTTATTTATCCCCCCTCTTGACGAGAAAAAATATTTTCTCGTCGTCTCCCGCCCGCACGACAAAGCGTGCGGGTGGCGACAATAAAAAATACTTGCCAGATTTGTGCGCTTGGTTTGGCTTTATTAACAACACCAACAATCTGTGTCTTCAGGTATGCCAAGTATTTTTGAATAATTTTTGGTAGTTTCATTTCCATCACATTCATTTTCTTGCAATATAAATTGATAATTTTTTGTAATACAAATACAAACATCTTCTTTTTTATAATGTGCAAGTGCTAAAAGATTTGAGTCTCCTGATACAGCCATAGATTGGTAATCGAAATTTGAATTACTAAATTCTCTTATTTCTTCGGCCACTTCCTCATAAACATCGCTAGGAACATATATGTCATAGCATTCTTCTGCTCCGTATTGTAATCTACACATTTCTTCGATTTGTGCGGCAGCTTTTAATTTTATAAAGACTTCGGCAAAATCCGCTTTTATCTTCGCATTTTGGTACTGCGGCAAGGCAATACCGGCTAAAATGCCGATAATCAATACAACTACCAGCATCTCAATAAGCGTAAAACCGTTTACGCTTTTTCGTTTCATCATTTTTTCTTTCATAATACTAACTCCTTTTTTAATCAAATCTGTTTTAGGAGCCAATATAAAACGGCCGCTAGATTTAAGCTATCTAAGAAACCTAAATATAACAGCCGTAGTTTGCTCTCACGAACAAACATTTGACATAAAACATAGGGATTATAAGTTCCTACATTTTATGTCTTAATCAGCTGTTCTTGGTCTTAGATATGCTTTTCAGCTGCCTGTTAAGGCACCAAAAACAGATTAAATTTATTTAAGCCGTTTCTTCGCGGCTTACATTACAACATAACTCCTTTTTGATATGATAACAAAAAACCGTTTAATTTTCAAGGTACTTGTTAGATATAACATACCTTTACTGCCATATCTTTTACCCATCAAAAAAGGCGCTCAGTTTAGAGCGCCTTTTTTGTTTGTGAATTTTAAACTGTTAGACTAAACCTTGTGCTATCATTGCTTCGGCTACTTTCTTGAAACCGGCAATATTTGCACCGGCTAAATAGTTGCCCGGCATACCGTATTCTTTTGCCGCTTCAACGCAAGAGTTGTGAATGTGGACCATAATGTTATGGAGTTCTTCATCAACTTTTTTGGCCGGCCAAGAAAGACGGATTGAGTTTTGTGTCATCTCTAACCCTGATACACCCACGCCGCCGGCATTTGATGCTTTACCCGGCGAATACAAGACACCTGCTTCTTGGAATTGTTTAACAGCGCCCAAAGTACAAGGCATATTTGCGCCTTCGCAGACGAGTTTAACACCGTTCTTAATTAAAGTTGCGGCGTCTTCATCTTTAAGTTCGTTTTCGCAAGCAGTCGGGAAAGCCGCATAGCAAGGTATAAACCAAGTCTTTTTACCTTCGTGGAATTCCGCGCGCGGGAATTTTTTGACATATTCCCTTAAACTGCCGCGTTTGACGAAAACGAGTTCTTTAAGGAAGGCAAGTTTTTCTTGGTCAAGGCCGTCTTTATCATAAACAGCACCGTCATAATCATTAAACCCGACAACTTTTGCACCAAGTTCCATAAGTTTTTGTGCGGTATGTATACCGACGTTCCCTGTACCGGAAATAATACAAACTTTACCTTTAAAATCTTCGCCTTTAAGTTTAAGCATTTCTTGGGCAAAATATACGACACCGAAACCGGTTGCTTCGGGCCTAATTAAACTGCCGCCGAAACTTATACCTTTACCGGTAAAGACACCGACAAATTTATTTGCAAGTTTCCTGTATTGCCCAAACATATACCCGACTTCGCGGCCGCCGCAGCCAAGGTCGCCTGCGGGAACATCAGTATTTTCGCCTATATGCCTGTAAAGTTCAGACATAAAACTTTGGCAAAAGTGCATAACTTCGGTTTCGCTTTTACCGCGGACGTCAAAGTCCGAACCGCCTTTACCGCCGCCCATAGGCAAGCCGGTTAAGGAGTTTTTAAATGTTTGTTCAAAACCTAAAAATTTTAAACTTGCGAGTGTGACGCTTTCGTGCAAGCGCATACCGCCTTTATAAGGCCCTATTGCACTGTTAAATTGAACGCGATATCCACGGTTTACGTGCATAATGCCTTTATCGTCAAGCCAAGGTACGCGGAACATTATGACGCGTTCCGGCTCAACCATACGTTCCAAAACTGAATATTTTTTATATCTGGGGTCTGCTTCAATGACCGGTTTTAAAGAAGTCAAAACTTCCTCTGCTGCTTGGTGGAAAAGGGCTTCGCTTGGATCCTTTTTCCTTACTGCTTCCATTACTTCTTCAACGTAATTAGACATAGACACCTCTTTTAATATGTTGTTATATAAAGGATAACATTATAATAACATAAAGTCAAATATAAAAGGAAATTTGTTTAATTATAATTATAACGAATCAAATTATTTAGTGTGCATTTTCTTGCAAATTTAAGTACTTTTTAATTTTTCCTCTCCTAGAATACCGAAAATCGCTTTGCTCATGTACTTCTGGGTATTCGTCATCGCGGATAAAATTAAAAATTATCTTAAATTTGCTGCGTCGCACAAAAATGTTCTCGTACGCAATGGTTTTCTACTCTTAGATTGTCAAAAAAAATTAGAATTTCCTTAAAAATACTTGCCTGGTTTTGGTATAGTGCAGATACATTTTATTTGATTAGCAACAGGCACAACCACCTTCAGGTATATTTAAAATCTTTTCATAATTTACTGAAGGGTCCGGGTTGCCACAAGCACTACTATAATCTAATTTAAAACCATCGTCTGTTAAACAAATACAAACATCTTCTTTTTTATATAAAGCATTAACTATACTCCCAGAAAGTGCATAAGACACATTAGGGCTGTAATAAATAAATTTATCTGTTTCATATTGTGCGCTGTTCCCATCTTGATCAACAAAATTACCATCCATTTCTTCTCCTATTTCAATATCTAATTCACTCATATCGCAAGGTTCGCCTTTATGAAGTTTGCAAACTTCAGCAGCTTTGCCTAAAGCACTTAGGTTAGTAAATACTTCAGCAAAGTTTGCTTTGATTACTGAATTACGATATTGCGGAAGTGCCACACCTGCCAATATACCGATTATTAAGACAACTACTAACATTTCTATAAGGGTAAACCCTTTATTTTTCTTTTGCATAATTTCTCCTTTATACAAGGCTTTTATTTATTGCATGTAAAAATTATACAAAAAAAAAAAAAAAATGGATGTCAAGAGGATCGTCGTGGAAATGGCAATATAAGTCTACCCTTATGTTATGTATTTTAAAAAGGTATACCTTGAGGTAAAATTCTAAGGAAATGTTTTGCAAGTATTTTGCGTTTAAAGAAGGCGCAACCGAAGGAGCGTATACTGTAAAAGGCCGTAGGCCGAAGTATCCGACTGAGGTTGCAACACACTATAAACGCAAAAGACGCCGCAAAACCTTATATTCCGTGATAGCGGCCGTTAGTCAAAGGCCTTATCAAATCCAAGTCCCTAATACTTTCCGAGGCAAATAAATACCCGCGCACTTTGCCGCGCCCGTCTTTAATTTCTACAACGTGCCATAAAAGGTTAAGACGTTTTAGGTCAGGTAATTTAATTTCTAATACGAAATCAAAAACACCGCCTTTTGACGTCTTATATGAACTGTAAAAACTTTCTTTGGCTTTTGTTCTGTCAAAAGCCAAGACATTAAACATATCCTTGCCGTCTATTTCAGCCAAATCATATATATCAAACATAGAACAGAAAGTATCATTGGCGTTTTTAATACAAAGTTCTTCATCTACGATAAAAGAGGGAACGTCCAATGTCTTCATCAAATGGCGCATAGTTGCTAAACTGTTGCTTGTTGCTTTCTTTGCCTGGCGTGTTTCAAGGGCCATACTCATTAAATTAGCCATAAATGCAACAAGGTTTTCTTCCTGATCGCCAAGGCGCATTTCATTTTTCTTGGTACTGACAAAGCACATAACACCCTCTATGCCGCCTTTAATAGTCAAAGGCGCGGCAAGAACAGTCTGCAATTTATTCTTATCGTGTAAACAGCCCGTACAACTGTAAGTATTTAAATCCGGCTCAACAATTATTTTGCCTTCTCTTGCGGCTGCAAGACATTTACCGAGTTTAAATTCTTGATTTTGTTCTAATTTAATTTTATTATCAGTGACGTAATTTACCAAGATTTTGCCTTTATCCTGCCCGCTGAAATGGCAGATTAAAGCGGCTTCGGCATTAAATATTTTATTACCATAATTTAAAATAGCATCCATATTCTCTACAAAGGAATTTTCTGTTCTGTTGGAAAGCATATAAAGATGCCTTATTTTACTTTCAAACCCCTGACGTGCATCAATATTATTTATGAACATTTGCACTTTATCTTCCCCGACAAGTGCCGATAATGAATATTCATAAAAATATTCTTTATTATCCTTTTTTAATCCGAAAGTACCCCTGTTAAGCGTATTATTTTTAAGGGTATCTTTTAAATTATCATAAATACTTTTTGCTTCGTTTTTAGGTAAAAAATCTGCCAATTTTTTATTTAAAATATCTTTTGCATTTAAACCGGGCAGTTCTTTACTTTTGCCAATGCCGCAAGATATGACTTTACCGCTCTTATCAAGTTTAAGATAAATACCCTCAAGAGTATCTTTAATACCTTCAAGTTCTTTGCTGGCTTGTGTTAAGTTTTCTGCAATTTCCCTTTCCTTTGCAGTTTCTTTTAAGATTATAAGGACCCTGTCTTCCCCCATTGCCTGATATAAAGCAAGCGTAAGAAGGCAGATAGTAGTTCTGTCTTTTAAGGCGATTTTTGCTTCAAAATTAACCGTTTTACCTTCTTTTAATAAAAGCGCTTTTTTATTCAAATAAGCGGTAATTTGTCCCTGTTCTTCTTCTGTTTTTACGGACGGCGTGCGCAATAAATCAAACAAAGATAAAACGCCAAGCTCCTGCCGCGTATAACCGCTTAAGGCACAAACCTCAGGTGATACTGTAGTAAAAGGCAAATAAGTGAAATTACCTTTATCTTCCTTTAAAACACATTCAAGCATCGCACCGCCCAAACATTTCTTTAGGGCTTCATTATGGGCAGTTCTTTCTTCCAACACTTCCATAAGTTGCTTTTTGCCTGTATTATTCCTTAAAGATAAGATGAAATTATTTGATTTGGCAAGTACGGCTTCCGCTTCCAAAGTAAGACCGCCGAAATCTTTGGAAAGTACATATTCTCTGCTTTCAAGAGAGCCTTGATTGTAAAGTTCTTCTATATCCTTTTTGATATAAAGGGCACTTTTTTCTTCTAAAATATCTGCAATATTATGTTTATTTAAGAAGTTTATGTCTTTACCGATAAGGTCTTCTGCTTCCTTATTACATTTCAAAATTGTGCCCTGCTTAGAACAAAGTAAAACACTGTCCTGATAAGCCAATATATCACCGCCGGTAATAAAAGGGGAAGCGTCTGCAGGAGTGATAACTTTTTCATCAAGTTCGGTTAATTCCAAAATAAAGTCCGCTACTTTTTTGCCGTTTAGGCCTATTTTAATATTAAACGGATACATTTTTACAGCAACTTTCATTTTGCCTGTTTTAACTATTTCAGGAACTGTTTTTTTGATATTATCAAAATCAATAACCGTTTCAAAATCTATAGGTTTAGCGGAAGTTAAGGCCTTGCGTACTTTCAAAGGTAAGCCGGGGGCAATAAATATACTGCTGTATAA
>JBGURU010000035.1:0-7761 GCA_045132175.1 Elusimicrobiaceae bacterium
CGTCGTAATTTTGATAATTTGCGGCATTGTTATAAGTGGTATTAGTTGTAAAATGATTATATTTGCCGGTATAATCGCGGCGCGCGCGGCTCCTAAAGCCAAGTTCTTGGCGCTCGCGCGGTTCATAATTTTCTTCTTCCAAAAGGCCGCTGTCATATAAAAAGCGCGACGCAAAATTTTCATAAGTTTTACCGAAAATGCGGCGCGTGGCGGCATAGGTCATAAATAAATTCTTTTTAGCGCGCGTCATAGCGACGTAGCATAAACGGCGTTCTTCTTCAAGTTCGTCTTCTTCTTTAGACGAAAGGGGGAATAAACCTTCCTCCAAACCCGTGACGAAAACAGTCGGAAACTCTAACCCTTTTGCCAAATGCACCGTCATTAAAGTGACTGCGCCGCCGTTTTGTGTTTCGCTTTCGTCTTCTGAAGTTATCAAAGAAATTTCCTGTAAATAACCGCTCAAAGTGGGTGGGTTTTCTTCTTTAATACATCTTTCTTCATACTCTTTTACGGCGTTTACAAGTTCGTTTAAGTTGCCTATTCTTTGGGCGGCTTCAGGGTCCTTTTCCATTTCGTCTTCAATGCTTTTTTGGTAGCCGGAAAGTTCTAAAAGTTTGGTAATAGTTTCGTGCGGCGCAAGCATTTCCTTTTCCAAAGTTAAGGACTCAATTAAATTAACAAATTCTTTTATTCCGCGTAAAGCAGTTGGTTTTAAACCGTCAATAAAATTCTGTTGTTTTAAGGCGGCCCACAAAGTGATATTATTTTTTTGCGCATAGTTTAAAAGCGCGGAAATTGTTGTATCGCCGATACTGCGGCGCGGCGTGTTTATTATGCGCAGTAAACTGACGCTGTCACTTGGATTTACCAAAAGTTTTGCGTAAGATAAAATGTCTTTAATTTCCTTTCTGTCATAGAATTTTACCGCGCCGATTAAGCGGTACGGAATTTGGTATCTTCTAAATGTGTCTTCAAAATTTCTTGATTGCGCATTGGTGCGGTAGAAAACGGCAATATCATTTAAATTTGCGCCGTCGTCTTCCACTTGCATTTGTATTTGGTTGGCAACATACCGTGCTTCTTCACCTTCAGACGGTAATTGGCGCACTGTTATAGGTTCGCCGCCTTCTTTTGATGTGCGTAAATTCTTTTCCTTTCTGTTTTTATTTCGCTTTATTAACTTGTTTGACGCATCCAAAATAACTTGTGTGGAGCGGTAATTTTCTTCAAGAGTTATAACTTTGGCATCTTTAAAATCGCGTTCAAAATTTAAGATGTTTTTAATATTTGCGCCGCGCCAAGAGTAAATTGACTGGTCAGGGTCCCCAACGACGCACAAATTGCGGTGTTTTAGGGCCAAAAGCGAAGTCAAAATATATTGCGTTTTGTTAGTGTCTTGGTACTCATCCACTAAAATATATTTAAAAAATTGTTGGTAATATTCGCAAATTTCTTTATTGTTTTTAAGCAGGATTACCGTCTTAAAAAGTAAGTCCCCGAAATCAAGCGCATAACTTGCGTCAAGTTTGGCTTGGTAGCGGCGGTAAACTTCGGCCACTTGCATCTTTTTTTCATTATTTGATGCAACCGCTTGCGCCAAAAAATTTTCCGCAGAAAGCATTTCATCTTTTGCGCGCGCAATTATTGAAACATAATAATTAACTTCTTTTTTAGCGTCTTTAACGCCCATTTCTTCAAGGCAAAGGGAAACAACTTTTTTCTGTTCGGTCTCGTCGTAAATAACGAAGTCGCGTACAAGTTTTGCGGCTTCCGCGTTTTGCCTTAAAATACGGAGCGCGAAAGAGTGGAAAGTGTACATCCACACTTGCCCTGCGGCACCGGGTACAAGCAAATTTAAACGCTCGCGCATTTCCTTTGCCGCTTTGTTTGTGAAAGTGACCGCAAGTATTTTATAAGGCGGCACACCGTCTTGAATTAACTTTGCTATTTTGCAAGTAAGCGTTTTTGTTTTGCCTGTTCCCGCCCCTGCTATAATAAGGCAAGGCCCGCCGGTATAATTTACCGCTTCAAGTTGAGCGGGGTTTAAAGTTTGTAAAAAATCTTGGTTCATTTTAAAACTAACTCCACAAAAGTTTCAATATGTTTTGTGTTGGGGAAAAAGTCAAAACACTCCGCGCTTTTGACGGTATAATTTTTTGTTAAGACCGCCAAATTTTCCACTAAAGTTTTGGGGTTGCAGGAAATGTATAAAATATTTTTTACGCCGCAATTTGCCAATTTTTCACACGCTTTTGGGTGCACGCCTGCGCGGGCAGGGTCCAAAATAACAAGGGAATTATTTGCCTGAATATCGTTTTCGGTTAGAAAATCTTCCGTCGTTTGGCAGTAAAATTCCACATTTTTTATATTATTGATGGCGGCGTTTTTCTTGCCGTTTTCCACCGCTTCGGGCACGCACTCCACGCAAAAAGATTTTTCCACCAAGTCCGCATTTGTTAAAGAAAAACTGCCCGCGCCGCCGTAGAAATCATATAAAATTTTGGGCTTAATTTCGGCCACTTTTTGGCGCACTTTTTTGTACATCAAATTTGCGGTTTTTGTATTTGTTTGGAAAAACGATTGCGGCGAAATTTCAAAAACAATTTCCTTTCCGCCGTCTAACAAAATGGCTTCTTGTATGGTATCTGTACCGCTTAAAACTTGTAAATTTTTTATTCCGCTTGCATCGCTCATCCCGTCATTTATTGCGGTTAAGACGCTGAAACCGGGGTAAATTTGCGCGCAAATTTCCTTTAAACCGTCGCTGTCAAAAGGTGCGGTGGAAATAAAAACAAGCATACCGCCTTTTTTGTTAAAACTTTGGCGCATCATTAAAGTGCGCAAAGTGCCTGTATGTTTGCGCTGGTCGTAAAAACTTAAATTTTTTGCTTTTGCCCAAAGTAAAATTTTGTAAACAAACCAAGGTAAATTTTCGTTAAAAATAAGGCAATCGGTTAAATTTACCGCCCTGTCCCAACGGCCCATTTGGCGGAAACCCAAAACATCTTCAAATTCAAGCGGAACGGTTTTGTCGCGTTTGATTTTTTTATTTTGCGGCTCTTTGTGTATCGGTTGATGTGTGAAACTTAATTCAATTTTATTGCGGTAAAATTTATTTTGCGCAGTCGGTGTCACTTTAATTTCGCCTGTAAAATACGGCTCAAGCAAAGTGCGGACTGCGGCAACTTTTTGTTTAAGTTGCTCGTCATACGGCACTTTGATTAAAGCGCAACCGCCGCACAAAGCGGCATTTTTACACGTTAAATTTGAAGACACAAACATCACCGTCTTTAATAATATAATCGCGCCCTTCTTGGCGTATTAAGCCCTTTTCTTTTAAAGTCTTTTCGGACTTATATTCCAAAATATCTTTTACGTCGTACACTTCCGCGCAAATAAAACCGCGCTCAATATCTGAGTGTATTTTGCCTGCGGCTTTTGGTGCCGGGCAACCGACGGGGATTAACCAAGAGCGCACTTCAACTTCGGGCCCTGCGGTAAAAAATGTGCACATATTTAAAAGTGCCATACCGGCGCGGACGATTTTTTCAAGCCCTGTATAATCGCTACCCAAATCTTGTAAAAACATTTGTTTTTCGTCGTCGGGGAGTTCGGCAATTTCCGCTTCAAGTTTGACGCAAAGTTCCACAAAACCCGCGCCGCAACTTTTTGCATAATCTGCCACTTTTTGTGCGTTTTCTTTATTCGGTGTTTCGGAATTATTGCCCACAAATAAGACGGGTTTTAAAGTTAAAAGTTGAAGGTCTGTTTTTTCTTCTTCGTCTAAATTTAAGGCGCTTGCGGGTTTGCCGTCCGCTAAACATTTTTGAAGTTTTTTAAGTACTTCAAGTTTTGCTTTTGCGGCCTTATCGCCTGATTTGGCGGCGCTTTCCTGTTTAGGGAGCATTTTTTCAACGCTTTCTAAGTCGGCCAACATAAGTTCGGTTTGAATAATGTCAATATCGCGGAGCGGGTCAATACTGCCGGCAACGTGCGTAATATTTTCATTTTCAAACAAGCGCACAACGTGTATTATCGCGTCCACTTCGCGAATATTTGCCAAAAATTTATTTCCTAATCCTTCGCCTTTGCTTGCGCCTTTGACGATACCTGCAATATCAACAAAGCGAATAAATGCGGCAGTTTTCTTTGGCGGTTTAAAAATGTCAAAGAGTGCATCAAGCCGTTTATCGGGGATTGGTACAACGCCGACATTTGGTTCTATCGTCGTAAAAGGGTAATTTGACGCCTGCGCGCCTGCTTGTGTTAAAGCGTTAAAAAGGGATGACTTGCCGACATTTGGCAACCCGACAATTCCTATATCCATAATTGAAAATTCCTTTAAATAATGTAGAACTACTTATATATATTTTACTAAATTTGGGAGATAGGAAGTTTGATATTATTATTGTTTTTCGCTTTGTTCAAATATTTGCTATAATAAATTCAGATTTGCTTTAAGGAGATTTTAAAATGCTATAAGCCAAAGCAAACGGCTTATTAAAAATTTGTGAAGTTTTTGGATCCTTGCATAAGCAAGGTAGCCTTGAAAAAGGTTCTCTTATAATCCAAAAACAGTCGTTATGGACACATAAGTACCCGACGGGGGAAAGTGTGTTTAATTCCGTCGCCTTTATGGCGGCGGGTACGGCTGTCATATTTGGGTTATATAAGAGGCCTAAGTGTGACAGCCGTTTTATATTCTGAAAACTTGCAAAAAGGAGAAAAAATGAAAAACGAAAATAAAAAAGGTTTTACTTTAATTGAGTTGTTGGTAGTTGTTTTAATTATTGGTATTTTGGCGGCGATAGCTTTGCCGCAATATAACAAGGTAGTGTGGAAAAGTCGTGCACTAGAACAACATATTTATGCACGAAAATTAATAGATGCCCTTAGTGTGTATGATTTAACAGGAGGGACATATCCTAGTAATGGTCAAATATATAACTCGAATAATAAAAATTTTTTTGAAAAATTGGATATAGATTTCCCAGAACGTGTATACGAGAATATGAATACATATTTTTCTGGAGGAGAACCCATTTATGTTCAGTGGTATGTTAAGTATCCGGATTTTAATGAATGTGTAGTTCTAAGACATTCTTCTGCAAAATATGGAAAAATTGTATGTGGTGCTTTTACTACTTTTGGAGAACAAATATGTCAAAGTATATGCAGTGCACCTGTGACTAGTTCTATAGCTTGTGGAAGTGCACCAAAAGGGTGTTATATATAATTGCAAACTAAAACAACAAAAGTTAAATAAAAAAGACAATGAAACAAGGTTAATACTTATCATATTCTAGAATATTAAGCTGTTTTCTTTCCCTAATATCTCCTATAATGCTAAAATATATGTATGCAAGAATTGAAGTTAATGTTTCGCGCCTTTAAGTATAGGAATTTTCGTATATTCTTTCCGGGGTTGGCCGTTTCGCAAATCGGGATTTGGATTCAAAATATCACTATCGCGTGGCTTGTGTACGACATAACAAAATCGCCTTTCGCGATGGGTACAATTATGTGTTTTACCGCCGCGCCGATGATGTTAATTATGCCCTTTGCCGGCGTGCTTGCAGATAAGTTCAACCGCCAAAAACTTTTGTTTATCGTTCAAATTTTGTTCGCTTTACAGGCGCTGCTTATCACACTTTTTACAATTACGGGGAATATAAAAATTTGGTCTATCGTCGTATGCGGGCTTTTTTTGAACAGTATCGCCGCCATTGATAACCCTTTAAGGCAATCGACTTTCGTCTTGCTTGTTGATGACCCAAAGGACTTGCCAAATGCCATTTCCTTAAACTCCGCCTGCTTTAATGTGGCGCGCTTTATAGGGCCTGCTATCGGCGGGTTTTTGATTGCGTATACAAGCGTCGCGGTGTGTTTTTTTATAAACTTTTTGCTGATACTGCCAAACATTTATTTGGTATCGCAAATGAAAATTATTGACGAAAAATCTGAAGAAATCAAAAACGAAGGTATGCTTCACAGTTTGAAAACGGGCCTTGCTTATGTGTTTAAACATCATCAAATTTGCGTCTTACAATTTTACTTTGCACTGTTTTGCCTGATAATGCTTTCTTACCCAATGCTTATGCCTGTTTACGTCAGTAAAGTGCTAAACGGCAAGCCCGATACACTTGGTTTAATTTTGGGCGCGGTCGGGGTTGGTTCTTTGATTGCATCTTTATTGCTTGCCACAAAAACAACCGTTAATTGGATGCGCCGCATTTTGTTTGCAGGATGTACAACAATTTGTTTGGCATATATTTTGTTAGGTAATTTCAGTAATGTCACTTTGACGATAATTTTGATGTTTTTTGCAGGGCTTGGTATGTCAAGTTTTACGTCTACGGAAATTATGCTTTTACAGTCCGTTATCTCGGACTCAAAACGCGGCCGTGTGATGAGCATTAACGGCCTTTGTTTTGCCGGCACAAATGCTATCAGCAGTTTTTTTGCCGGTTCTTTGGCAAACACTTTCGGTATTTCGCAAACTTTTATAATTTTAGGTTCAACAATGCTTGTTTTGGCCTGCCTGATAAGTTTAAAACTTTCCAAATACGACTACCACAAAAAAGTTAGATAATTGCGAGTGGGGGAAATAAAAAAACGTCTCGTACACCCGCGCAAGTTTCAAATTTTTTCAACGAAATAACGCGTTTTAAGAAGGAAAAAACGTCTCGTACGGGATTTGAACCCGTGATCTCCGCCTTGAGAGGGCGGCGTCCTGGACCACTAGACGAACGAGACATTTATAAATTCAATTTCTAATATATATTTTACCAAATATTGGGAAAATCTGCCAAATTAAACAAATAAATGCCGCCGTTTTAATATAAATTAAGGAATTATTTTGAAAATTACAATGTAAAATGCTAATAAAATTCCGCTATTTGTATTGAGCGCTTATTTTTAATTTTTAATGTTAAAAAAATTGTTGTAAGTGCTTTCTATTTATGCTAAAATTTAAATGTTCATAGTATCATTCATTTCCTATCATTAACACGCTACAGCATTGATAAAATGAATTATATTTAAAAAAGGAGAAATAATGTTTATGTCAAAAACACTGAAAAGAATACTTTCAGTAGCGTTAGTATTTGCTTTTATGACGCAACAAAGTGGTTTCTTGTTTGCATATACTGACGTAGATAATTGGTCGGACTTGCGCAGTTATGTCGCAAGTTATTCCGGCGATTATTATGTGACTACCTCATTGACAGCCAGCAGTTCCCCTTACGGAACGCTCAACGTCAATAGCAACGGAAGAACAGTCACCGGATATTCTTTGACCCAAAATTCTTCACACGATACCTTGGTTAACGTAGGCAGCGGTGTGACTTTTGGTTTGGGCAATAGTATCTATGGCAGTATCAATAACGCAGGTACGCTTAATTATTACGGCGGTTATTTAAGCAGCGGTTCAATAACAGGTTCCGGTACCTTAAATTTAACAGGCAGTTCCCTGACAAATAATAATAATAATATAACCCAAAATTATGTTAATGTCGGTTCTTCCAATAATGTGGTTAATAATGGGGCTATCAATGCAAGTATAACAAATGCCGGTACTTTAACTTCCAGCGCCTCTAATTTAGTCGGTTCAATAACCAATAACGGTGCTCTTGCTTTAACAGGCGGTAATGTACAAGCGGCGATATCAGGTAGCGGTAATACAAGTAATACAGGTACTTTAACAAGCAACTATGCTATTACACAAAACACCTTAACCAATAGCGGTACATTTACAAGCAA
>JBGURU010000036.1:0-10912 GCA_045132175.1 Elusimicrobiaceae bacterium
AAAGTAAAACCACTTTTATTTTTCATATAATCTCCTTTATACAATGCTTTTTATTGTATATGTAAATTATAGAAAAAAAAAAAAAATAGATGTCAAGAGGATCGTCGTGAAATTAAAGATATGTATATACCCATCCGGCAGGTATTTTGAGGAAATTTTAATTTTCTATATGACGACGTGTACCAAGAAGAACGGGAGCGAAGCGACTCTCGATACTCTAGGAAAAGAAAAATTAAAATTTACCAAAAAGAATTTGCCGGCAAAGAACTAAAGATGCCAATTTCCTATTTATCTTTAAACCTGTTTAGATATGCGCTGTAATCTGGTAAAATCTTAGTATACTTCTCATTAAACAAAGGTGAAGAAATCAAAAAGTCCGCCGTAGCCCTATTACACGCAACAGGAATATTCCAAACCGCGGCCAAACGTAAAAGCGCCTTAATATCAGGATCATGCGGTAATTGGTTTAAAGGGTCCCAAAAGAAAATTAAAAGGTGCATTTGCCCTTGTGAAATGGCCGCACCGATTTGCTGGTCCCCGCCAAAGGGGCCGCTATTAAAACAAGTCACTTTTTGGCCAAGTGCTTTTTGTATCAAACTGCCTGTGGTGCCGGTGGCAAATAAATTATGCTTTTTTAAAGAGCCGGCATTGAAAAGTGCCCACTCAAGCAAGTCTTTCTTTTTATTGTCATGCGCAACAAGGGCTATATTCTTTTTTTGGGGTAAAGTAAGTAAATCTGACATAAATTAACCTATAAAAAATCCCCCGCAGGCATAAACCGGCAGGGGATTATAAACAATTTATTTAAGATGTGAACTGACAATTTTTGTCATTTCAAACATATTAACTTGATTTTTGCCGAAGATTGCTTTTAAAGTTTCATCAGCATTAATCATGCGTTTATTTTTTGCATCTTGTAAATTGTGTGATTTGATGTATGCCCAAAGTTTTTTGACGACTTCGGTTCTCGGTAATGGATTATCACCAACTACCTTTGCGAGTTCAGCGCTCGGTGTGAGCGGTGTCATAAATTTTGCATTTGCTTTTGCCATAATTAATTCTCCTGTTTTTTAATTTACTTATATATTGTACTAAATTATTTAACAAATTCTGCAACTTTCGGTGCAGCACTTAAAATTTCTTGGGAGCAACCGTCTTTGAACTTTTCAAAGTTCTTGACGAAAGCCGCCGCAAGTTCTTGGTACTTTTTATAGTACTCATCCTTATTTGGCCAGATATTTGCCGGTTGTAAAATTTCAGCTGGTACGCCTTCGCACTCGCAAGGAATTTCAAACCCAAATACTGCGTCTTTGACAAATTTCACTTTTTCAAGTTTGCCATCTAAGGCAGCATTTAACAAAGCACGGGTATATTTAATACTGATGCGTTTGCCAATACCGTAAGGGCCCCCTACTAAGCCTGTATTCACAAGCCAGCAGTTTGCGTTATGTTTTTCAATCTTTTCTTTTAAAAGTTCGGCATATTTGGAAGGGTGAAGTGCCATAAAAGGCCCGCCGAAGCAAGTGCTAAAGGTTGTTTGCGGTTCTTTTACGCCCTTTTCCGTTCCTGCTACTTTTGCGGTGTAGCCGCTGATAAAGTGGTACATTGCTTGTTCTTTTGAAAGTTTTGAAATCGGCGGTAAAACCCCGAAAGCATCATAGGTTAAGAATATAATGTTTTTCGGGTGTGGGCCGCGCTCTGAAGGAACTGCGTTGTCAATAAAAGTAAGCGGGTAAGATGCGCGGGTGTTTTCTGTTAAAGCGGCGCTGTCAAGGTCCAAAATGCGGGTGTTTTCATCAAAAACGACATTTTCCAAGATAGTACCAAAGCGGTGCGTTGTTGCATAAATTTGCGGTTCTGCTTCGGCGGAAAGTTTGATTACTTTTGCATAGCAGCCGCCTTCAAAATTAAATACACCGTCATTATCCCAACCGTGTTCGTCGTCACCGATAAGGCCGCGGTTTACATCTGCAGACAAGGTGGTTTTACCTGTACCGGAAAGGCCGAAGAACAAAGCGCTGTCATTGTTCTTACCGACGTTAGCAGAGCAGTGCATTGTCATAATGCCTTTTTGCGGCAAGATATAGTTCATAACGGTGAAAATTGCTTTTTTGCTTTCCCCTGCATAAGCAGAGCCTGCAATTAAAACAATTTTTTTGTGGAAGTTAATTAAAATTGCGGTTTCACTTTCTGTGCCGTCGGTTTTCGGGTCCGCTTTCAAATTGGGCAAGAAAATGACTGTAAATTCAGGGATTATATTTTGCCTTTCTTCGGCTGTCGGCTGAATAAACATATTGCGGGCAAAAATATTATGCCATGCGTATTCTGAAATTACGCGGATTGGCATCCTTGACGCTTCGGCAGAGCCGGCATAAGCATCACGCACAAAAAGGTCAATATTTTCCATATATTTTTTGGCCTTTTCAAAAAGGATATCAAAGTATTTTTCATCAATACCTTTATTGCTTTTATTCCACCAAAGTTTACCTTCGACTTCTGGGGTTTTTACAAAAAATCTGTCATTAGGGGCGCGGCCTGTTAATTTGCCGGTTTCCGTGCAAAAAGCACCGCCGTAAGTGATATTACCTTCGCCTTTAGCGATTGCCATTTCATATAATTCTTCGGTAGTCAAGTTCCAATATACTGTTTTATTTGTTTTGACGCCGATTTTGTCTAATCCGTATTTGCTTGCATAAGCACTTGCATTTATCTTTTTCATAATTTACCAATCCTTTTTTACTAATTTGCCGCCGATTTCTATCGGTTCTGTAGCATTTTTATCTAAAGCCCATTGTAAGCGCCTTAAACCTTCGCGAATATTTTCTTCGCTGGCGCAATAACTGATGCGGACATAACCGTCAATACCGAAGTTTGCACCCGGTACAACGGAAAGCATTACTTTATCAAGTAAAAATTCCGCAAAAGCCATAGAACTCTTATTATATTTGGAGATGTTTACAAAGGAATAAAAGGTCCCTTGCGGTGTGGTCACTTCAATATCTTTAATTTTGGCAAGTTCGCCAAGCAAGACATTTCTGTTATGCTCCAAATTTTTGCGGAGTTCTTCAATAACGTTTTGGTCGCCTTCCAATGCGCCCAAAGCGCCCGCTTCGCAAAGTGAACTGTTGCAAGACGTTGTTTGCGCCTGCATACGGCCCATAGCGGCAATTAAATCTGTATTATAAGAAACACCCCAGCCGATACGCAAACCCGTTAAGCCGTAAAGTTTTGATACACCGTTTACGGCCAAAATGTTTTGCGGGTTTTTGGCATATTTAAAGGGGCTGACAAATTTATTATTGTCAAATACCAAGCAATTATAAATATCGTCTGTTAAGAGCCAAATATTTTTTTGCTCGCAAATTTCCACAATGCTTTTTACAAAACTTTCAGGGTACATTAAACCGCTGGGGTTATTGGGAACGTTAATCATCATCGCCTTTGTTTTAGGTGTGATTTTGCTGAGCAAATCTTCTAAAGTGATTTGCAAACCTTTTGACGGGCGCACTTCAACAGGAACGCCGCCCACAAGTTTAATCATTTCCGGATAACTTACCCAATAGGGAACAGGGTAAATTACTTCATCGCCTTCGTTTACTGTACAAAGCAGGAAATCAAATATCGCTTGTTTTGCACCTACGGAAATTACAACATTTTTGTTTTCCACATCAATGCCATAGACATTTTTTGTGAATTTACAAACCGCCTTTTTAAGTTCAGGCGTGCCTGATGCAGGCGAATATTTAATTTTGCGGCTTTGTGCTTTTTTTATCAAGGCCTCAACAGCAGCAATAGGGGCAGGAAACTCCGGTTCCCCTCCGCCAAGGTGGACAATAGGTTGCCCTTCCTTTTTTAATGCTGCAACTTTTGCATTTAATTTGAGAGTAGGCGAATCGCCTATAATTTGTGCGGTATTACTTAGTTTCATAATTATATTATACTTTATTTTACGTGGTTTCGTTCCGCATCGTACATACAAAAGCATATAACGCGCTTGAGTTCTCCTTTTGAGCAAACCAAAATTTCTTGCCGTATTCCTGCTGCTAGGCTTTGTTTAATTACCGCACCAATTTATCTTTTGCTTTACACCGCCAAAATAATTGTACGCTAAATTGTTTTTGAATAGCAAATCGGAAAGGTCTGTTTCTGTTTTGTGTGAAATATTTTTTACTTCGCAAAGTAAACGGAAATATTTATCCCGTTCACAATTCTTTAGAATAATTTTCCCGTTTTTCAAAAAATTTTCCGTTATTGTTCTTGCCCGTTTTGCGGCAGCTTTTTCGCACTTATTTTTTGTTTTTAATTCGGGAGTATCAATATTTTTTACGCGTACTGATATTTTATCGCAAAATATTGGATATTGGCAAGGTAAAGATACGGTAAAAGTGTCTCCGTCGTAAACTGAAATAATTTTGACATCATAGAAATCTTGCATAGGTTTTGCAAATAAAAGATTACTCAAAAATATCAGGCAAAAAATTATTAAGGCTTTTTTTACAATAAAAACGGCCATAATTATCTTATGCTTACATGAATCCATAAAATAAAAATAGCCGTAGTCCTCTAATGAGGACATTTGGCATAAAGCAAAGGGTTTATAAAGTCCTTTGATTTATGCCTAACTGGCTATTTTTGGACCATGTAAGATCTTTGCGAGTTATTTCACAAAGATGATTTCTTTTTTTAAAAGAATCCAAAAATAGAATAAAAAAGTCTAAAAGTGACTACATTACAATTATACCAAAATTACGAAAGAAATTAAAAATTACTTAAATATGTAAGCGCGTTATATACGTTTGTGGGCGGTATGCGGGAACACAACACGTAAAAGACTACAAATATTGTAAAATATATGTATACTAATAAAACGGAGATTTAAAATGATTATTCTTTCCTTAAATTGTGGCAGTTCTTCTATAAAATACAATCTTTTCGATTGGGACCAAAAAATGAATATAGCAGTCGGGCTTATTGAACGCGTCGGTTATAGTGATGCGCAAATGACACAAGAAGCCCCCGGTAAAGAAAAATATGAAATTACCTTCAATTGCCCCGATTTTAAAGTGGGTATTGAAAAGGTTTTGAGTTCTTTAACTGACCCGAAAATCGGTGTTATTAAAGATATGTCCGTTATCAGCGCAGTCGGCCACCGCGTAGTCCATGGCGGTAAACTTGCTAAATCTGAAATCATTACACCTGAAATTATTGCCTATTTAAAAGAAATCGCACAACTTGCACCTTTACACAACCCCGCAAATGTTATGGGTATGGAAGCAGCCATTTCCGTAATGCCGAATATTAAACACGTCGTTATTGCCGATACCGCTTGGCACCAGGCAATGCCGGCAAGTTCTTATATGTACGCACTCCCTTATGAGTGGTACACAAAATACCAAATGCGCCGCTACGGTGCGCACGGCACTTCCTATTTATATAATGCAAAACGCGCGGCCGCATTACTCGGCAAAAATCCTTTTGACTGCAATTTGATTATTTGCCATATCGGCAACGGCTCAAGTATGAACGCAGTTAAAAACGGGCTTTCCTTTGACACCTCAATGGGTTTAACACCGTTAGAAGGTTTAGTAATGGGTACGCGCTGCGGCGATTTTGATGCTTCAGTTGCTTTCCAAATGATGGAACGCGAAAATATTGCCCCGGCGGAAATGTATAAAATTTTAAATAAAAAATCCGGCGTGCTCGGCATAACCGGGAAATATCAAGACAGGCGCGATGTTGAAATCAATGCCGAAAAAGGCGACGCGCGCTGCCAACTTGCTATTGAAATGGAAGCCTACCGCATTAAAAAATATATCGGTGCATATTCCGCCGCTTTAGACGGTAAACTTGACGCAGTTGTGTTTACGGCAGGCGTCGGAGAACGCGGTCCTGTTTATAGGCAGAAATCTTTGGAAGGGCTTGAATATTTAGGCATAAAAGTTGATAAAGAACGCAACTTTTCTGCAATGACAAGAAATGCGGAAAGTTTAATTTCCACTGAAGATTCTAAAGTAAAAGTTTTTGTAATTCCGACTGATGAAGAAGCCGTTTTTGCGGAAGACGTTGCCGCAATTTGCAACGGCACTTATGATATTCACACAAAGTTCCATTACTCTTTTGAAAAAATTGAGTACAGGAACAAATTGCGTGATGAATCTTTGAAAAAAGAATTAATTAAAAAGCCTTTTTTAAGGAAAGCAATTATTAACACCCCGAAAGAAATTTTAGGTGAATAATTGCTTTGTTTTCAGTTTATTAAACCCCCGAAGCAAAAACTTTGGGGGTTCGTTTTTAATTTAATGTATAACGAAGTGTATCTTGACTCTTAAATCTAGTCGGCGTCATAAAATTTATCTCTTTCGATGTATATGTTTTACCGGAAATATTTTCGCATAATCTTATACCACGTTCATTTTCATTTGGTGCAATGCATGTATAAGTATTTTGTTCCGAAACAAAATTATGATGTTGTATTTGAAAGGCATAATCACTTCTTGAACAAAGGACTTGGTCCGGATAATATTTAGTTTTACCTTTTTTAGCGATACAGCAATAAAAATCATTATATGAAACACAGGATATTTGATAACTGGCACCATGTTGATAATTATTTTTTGTATAACCGGCAGGTAAATCTACATCCAAATCTTCTATGTCTTGAGGATATTCACTAGAAGATAAAAAATATCTTTGATATGCATCAGATAAAGTTTTATTCATTGCCCATAATTTTGAAAATTCTGCTTTATCTCTTGCAAGTTGATATTTCGGCAATGCAACAGCGGCAAGTATGCCGATAATTAAAATTACTACTAATAATTCTATTAAGGTAAAAGCCTTATTGTTTTTCATAAATACTCCTAATTTGTTTTATACTGCGTTTTTACTTTTGTATAATATATTTTAGAAAAAAAAAAAAAAAGCAAGTCAAGAGCATTTTGGACCTATACGACGGTATTAAAAATAAGTTTTATTACAATGCAGCAAAATTTTGTAAAATAATTTTGAGATTTTAACCCCACCCCCAACCCCTCCGCCTTAGGAAGGGGCGGGGAGTAAAAGGAAATAAAACGCACGAGAATAAAATTATAGCAAACGTAAACGAAATCGCATCGCGCAGTAGATTTTTTATTCATCCCCCCTCCGCCTAACTCGTTCGGCATCTCCCGCCCGCTTGACAAGGCACGCGGGTGGCGGCAATAAAGGAGCAAATTTAATAAAGCCAAACTGTGCGCAACACCCGGCAAGTATTTTTGAGGAAATTTTAGTTTTTATTTGACGACGTGTACCCAGAAGAACGGGAGCGAAGCGACTCTCGGTACACTAGGAAAATAAAAAGTAAAATTTACCAAAAAGACTTTGACGGCAAAAATATAAAGTTGTAGAATATACATATATGAAAATAACTTTTCTTGGGACCAATGGCTGGTTTAATACATATACGGGGCATTCCACCTGCGTCTTTCTTGAAACAAAAGATGCCTACATCATCTTAGACGCCGGCGGCGGTTTATATAAAGCACACGACTTAATCAAAGAAGATAAACCTATTTTTTTACTTCTCACACATCTGCATTTGGACCACATTGAAGGCTTACAGGTTTTACCGCTTTTCAAATTCAAACAAGGTATGAAAATTTTAGTGGAAGACTCCTCCTTGCTTGACCTCCAAAATATTATGCGCCACCCATATATGCCCGCCCCGAAAGATTTAAAAATGCCGACGGAAATTGTACCGCTTTCAAAAGCAAAAAATTTGCCTTTCAAACTCAAGTATTTACCGCTTGTGCACCCTGTAAAAACTATCGGCTTTCGCATAACTGCCGACGACAAAATACTCACTTTTGCGCTTGATACAGGCCCTTGCGAAAACTTAATAAAACTTGCTGAAAATGCCGATTTGCTTATTACCGAGTGTTCATTTTTGCCTAATAAACCGATGGGAAACCACCACTTAACACCGGAGCAAGCCGCACAAGCCGCCGCGGAAGCAAAAGCGAAAATGCTTGCCCTAATTCACTTTAAAGCAGATGATTATACAACCCTTGATAAACGCGATGAGGCACTTGTCGCGGCAGGTATTTACTTTACAAAAACCTTTGCGCCGTACGACGGGGATTTCCTAAACATCTAAAAATTTGCTATAATATTTATGTTAAGTTTTTTTAGTATTTTTACTACGCTGGAAAAGCCAAAATAAAATGCTGGACACCAAGCAAAAATTTTGCTATAATATAGGTGTTGGGTTTAAACCCAATATTTTTTTGCTCTTTAATTTTTTAAGTTTTAAGCGCTCTTAGCTCAGTGGTAGAGCATCCGCCTTTTAAGCGGGAGGCCGTGAGTTCAAGTCTCACAGAGCGCAAAATGCCCCCTTCGTCTATCGGCTAGGACACCAGATTTTCAATCTGGTGAGAGGAGTTCGATTCTCCTAGGGGGCGTTTTTATTGGATTTTTGTTTAGGAGCATTTTTAAGAATAAAAAGCGTTTTTTAGCATTTTTATCGTCGTAAAAAAATAAAAAAATTATTGTTTCTTTTCGCACGCACTAAACGCACAGTAAACCATAAAGGAGCCACACTAAGAGCCACACCTATTTACCGCAGATTTCGCAAAAACTCTTTATAGCGCGTTTGTTCTGCAAGTTAAGGTCAAATAGTCCTTTATCACTTAAATCAAACTGTACTTGACAAACAGGGCTATTTATTTGCGCGCTCTTGCAACCAAGTATCAATAGCAGCATTAGAAAGATTATTGTTATTGTTAATAATTTTAGTGGCTTCTTCATGTGCCTTTTGCTCCTTCGTTTTTTGTTTTAATTCGGCTTCTTTCCGACCGGCGGATTTGCCCCCGAGGTATGCGGCAAATATAAATAAAACCACTACCAGGGGGGCAACTATATATATCCAAGTCATTATTTTACCTTAGGTTCTTCAAAGCCAAACTTTGTAAGCCATGAGATGATTTTAACACCAAAGGCACGGATTTTGCCAAGGTATTCATCATCTTTCTTGCTATCAGTCCATTTGACAATGATTTCCGCAGCGCCAATAATTGTGGTCCATAAGGCCACAATTTCAAGGAAGTGCGCTTTTAACCAAGTCCATATAGTTAGTAATAATGTTAGCATAATTTTTACTCCTTAATTATTTGAAGTGTTCGGTTTTTCCTAACACTTGCCGGATTTCCGGGTGCCAACTTTTTCCTTTTTGGAAAGAGTTGCAAAAAACTTTTAATTCCGTCTTGCTAGGGCAAGCAACAAATTTATTACAACCTAAACAAAAAACTATTTGTTCTCAAATCTATTACAAATGCTTTTATTTTCATTGTAATACTCACAAGTATATTGCCATTTGCAGTGCAAACAAATACTTTGTTTCATAACTACCAAATACCTGTTCGCATAATTTGTGCCAAAAACTCCGCACGCCGACTAACTTGTTTTGCCCATTTACTATCTAACATTTCATCGGCTGCATTTTGGTATAACCCTTTTTCCAAAGCAAGAAGCATTTTCTTAAAGGTCATCAAACGGCTTAAACCCATATTGAAACACATATCAATTAAAACATACTGTCGGGCTTCATCAAGAGTATCAAAACATGAGATATTGTTTTTAACTTGCTTATAAGCGATTTGCGCGTCTTGTTCAAGCAGTTTTTCAGCAACCTCATCGGAAATACCTCTATCCTCAATATTATGCCCGTAGCCAATAGTTAATTTACCGGCAGGACACTTATAAAGAGTTAAACTTTTACCCTCATGTTTTTTTATTAAATACTTAGTTTTCTGCCAATTTATCATAAGCAAAATTCCCCTTTTTTATTTCAAGCATAGTTTCAAGTTTTATAATACGACGGTCAAAGTTATTATGCTTTTCCACTTTTTGCTCAAGCCGGTCAAATTTTGCGTCCATACGCTCTAAATCTTGGCGTATAGCCAATACTTGCATATAGAACATCCCGGCAGCAAAAACGACAACAACGACTTTCCAAATAATATTAAAGTCAATTTTGTTCATTTAACTCACCCGGCGTTTTCGCGTAAGTAATAGCGGCCAATTCCTCATAAGTAGCAGCGTTTTGCATAGCGTTAATAGTATCACGCCAATGCTGCCGTAAGTTCTTCCATGGCTCATAATCTTGCGCTGAAAGAACGCCGTCCACAACCTTGTGCGCTTTATAGTCCGTATCAGTCAAAAGGGTTTGCACCGGAATAATGGCAATCTCTTTTGCTTTTGCGAGTTCTTGGGCTAACGCTTTATTAAAGTAATATTGGAAATTTGACACAATATCCGCTTTTTCCACGCTGCCTAAGGGCAAAGTTAAATTAACTACATTTGCGGTAATTATTTCTTGCCCCGGTTCTTGTGCCGGCGTACGCTCAATGTCTGCATATAAAGTTATAGCCAGCACTCCGTTTGTTTCTTTTACTTCTACCCCGTCTTGTGGGTAGTATCCGTCAATACCTATTCTCATGTGTAGGCCCTCCGTTTCATTTTTCTAAAATTTAAGTCCAAACAATACTTCTTCCAAAAATTATGGCTGTTAAACCATTTGCACATACCAATCCGGGAAAGCAAACTTTTTGCAAGTTTTGCCGTAGGATGTTTTTTGTATGCCCTTATACAACGCATAAGGGAAAGCAAATTTCTTTTTCTAAGCAATATAAAATTCCTGTAAAACCTATACCCAATAATATCAATACCTCTCTCATCTACCTTAAACACTTGCCAATTTTCTTTTAATCGCAAACCTAGTTTAGCCAAAATACCGGAAATATAATCTATAAGTTGCCTTAATTTCCTTTTATTAGGTCCAAGAGCAATAAAATCATCCACATATCTTAAATACCGGACAACATATTTATTTGCTCTTAAAGCCCTATCTAAAGGACATAAAACCAAGTTTTCAAAC
>JBGURU010000037.1:0-9235 GCA_045132175.1 Elusimicrobiaceae bacterium
TTCACTATTGTATATCTCCCCTAATATCCTTAATATGTCTTGCTCATCTTTCCCATTGTCTAATTCCCTTTCTTTCCCTTGCCTCGCTGTTTCTATCTTGATTAATATCTCCGTAAATGTGCTGCCATCATACCTGTAGGATATACCTTTAAAACCCGTTTTTATTTCCGCTTTCTTGTTAGCTTCACTCCTCATATTTCCCATTACTGATGAGAATATGTCTGTAAAATCATTCACTACCAATGCCCCTTGCCCTTGTAAGTCCTCAGGCATATACGGTATCACTTGCGCAAATGACGGCACATTGCTGTTTATCAGCAAGGCTATTATCAATATAATGGAGATCGTTTTCTTAATCCGCTTTATCATATAAATATATTATATGGATTTGATACTTGCGCCCGCAAGTGAAAAAAGACCTATTTTAAAAGGTCTAAAGGACCTAGAAAAAAAGTGCTTATTTGCTTAAATTTAATGATTGTACTTTTTGTTTTACTGTCAATATTTGCGACGGTGTAAGGGAAAGTTCATCAATGCCGATTTTTAAAAAAGTCTCCGTTAATTCCAAATCAGAGCCGAGTTCACCGCAAATGCCAACCCATTTCCCGTACTTGTGTGCATTGTTTGCGGTCATTTCTATCAGTTTTAATACGGCCTTATGGTGTGTGTCTAGAAAAGGTAAAATTTCGCGGTTTTGCCTGTCAAGCGCGCAAGTATATTGTGTAAGATCATTAGTGCCGATACTAAAGAAATCAACCTTAGGTGCAAGGTCTTCACTGATAAGCGCTGCGGCAGGGGTTTCTATCATAATACCTTTTTGAATATTTTGTTTAAAAGCGATATTTTGTGTTTTAAGTTCCTGTTTGGCTTCTTCAAGCAAGGTAAGGGCGGCATCAAGTTCTTTGACGGAAATTATCATAGGAAACATTATCAGAGCATTTCCGAAAGCCGATGCCCTTAAAATGGCCCTTAATTGTGTTTTGAAAAGGTCTTTGCGTGTTAAACAAAGGCGTATGGCACGAAGGCCGAGTGCGGGGTTTTCTTCTTTAGGTAAATTGAAATATGGGGCGGTTTTGTCTGCACCTATATCAAGGGTTCTGAAAACAATTTCCTTTCCCCCCGCTTTTTGTAAAGAGTTTTTATATACGGTAAAAAGTTCGTCTTCGGTTGGGTAGCGGTTTGTTTTAAGATAAGTAAATTCCGTTCTAAAAAGCCCAATACCTTCGGCATCTTGTTTTAAGGCTTTATCAATATCTTCCGCACTTGAAATATTGGCGTAAAGTTTAACGGTTTTTCCGTCTTTAGTTATTGCCTTAGTGCCTTTTAGTTTTTCTAAAATTGCCTGCTTTTTTTTTACTTCTTCAATTTCTTTTTTTGCTTGCGCAATTTGCTCTGCGCTTGGGTCAATAATTAAAGTACCGTTTTGGGCATTTAAAATGGCAGTTTTGCCGTTCCACTCCCTATTGAGTTCTTTTAAATTTATGACGGTGGTAATACCGTTTGCTTTTGCCAAAATTGATGCGTGTGAATTGCTTGAGCCTTCTTGCAAAGCAAAGCCGGCAATTTTGGTCTCGTCAAAAGTCATAACTTGGCTTGGGGTTAAGTCTTTAGCCAAAATTATTGACGGCTCTGTTAAAGTATAGCCGGATTTTTTGCCAAGTAAAATTGAAATAAGGCGCCCGCAAATATCTTTGACATCGGCGGCGCGGGCTTGCATATAAGGATCATCCATATCGGCAAAAATTTTTGAAAAATTATCTGACGTTTTTTGTATGGCTTGGAAGATATTTTCTTTTTCGTTAATAAAATTTTTAATGCTATCGCAAAAATCAGGGTCTTCAAGCATCATTTTATGTACTTCGAAGATTGATGCTTGCTCTTGCCCGTTTTCTTCAAGAGTTTTATCGTATAAAATCTGTAATTCTTCTTTTGCTTGGGTTAAGGTCTTTTCAAGGCGGGCAAGTTCTGCGGTGCTGTTAGTTATTTTTTGGGTGGGCAAAGCAATTTCCTGTTCACAGAAGAATAGGGGTGCAAGGGCAATTTCGCCGCAGACGCTGATTCCTTTTAGTTCTATCATATTAAAAATTTTCCTGAAGGCATTTTAAGACGGAATCTTTGGCCTGTTGTTCATCTTCGCCTTCAATTTGAATTGTTAATTCTTCACCTTGTTTTGCACCAAGTGCCATAAGGGAAAAAATACGTTTTAAGTCCCCGCTTTTATCGCCTTTTAAGACGGTCATTTTGCTTTTAAAACCGCTTGCAAGTTTAACTAAAACACTTGCAGGGCGCGCGTGTATACCGGCAGGGTCTTTTATAATATAGGTAAATTGTGTCATAATTTATATACTCCTTTTAAAGTTTTTTAAAATTGAAAGTAAGAACATACCGACTAATGCACCTATTAAAATCGCAAGTAAAAAGTAAACGGCATTTGTTATAACACCGATTACGAAAATACCGCCGTGCGGTGCCGGAAGCCCGCATTTAAAAAGCATACTAAGCGCCCCTGCTACCGCCGAACCGCATGCACAGGCCGGTATCACTCTTAAAGGGTCTGCCACCGCAAAAGGAATTGCGCCTTCCGTTATAAAGGAAAGGCCCATAATAAAATTACTGACTGTTGTTTGTCTCTCTTGTTCTGTGTAAAACTTTTTGAAAAATAAGGTGCTGAACGCTATTGCCAAAGGTGGCACCATACCGCCGGCCATAACTGCTGCCATAATTTCATATTGTTGGCTTGCCAAAGAAACCGTGCCGAATACGTATGCGGTTTTATTGATAGGCCCGCCAAAGTCAATAGACATCATTGCGCCCAAAATTGCGCCCAAAATGATTTTACTGCCGCCGCTTAAAGAGTTTAAAAAGGCATTGATTTCCGTATTAACAAAAGCCATAGGCGGATTGACGATAAATACCATAAGCAAAGCCATAAGCAAAAGCCCGACCACAGGATATATCAAAATTGTTTTTATACCTTCTAAAGAGTGCGGTAATTTTTGCGTTGCTTTCTTGAGTAAAATGATAATATAGCCTGCCGCAAAACCGGCAATCAAAGCACCCAAGAAACCTGAAGACTGCCACTCCGCTTGCGGTAAGTATAATGAAAAGCCGGAGCGCGCTATAAGCCCGCCCACAAAGCCCACCATAAAGGCAGGTTTATCTGCGATAGCAAAAGCGATATAAGCGGCCAAAACAGGGAACATCATATCAAAGGAAAACCCTCCCACTTTGTTAAAGAACAAGGCTAAATTATTACCTGAACCGAAGGTGCTTGTGCCTGCATTTGCTTTATCAAACAGGAACGAAAGTGCAATAAAAATACCGCCTGCTATAACGAAAGGCAACATGTTTGAAACACCGCTCATTAAATATGTATAAACTTTATGCCAGGCGGAATCATTATTTGCTACGGCGGCGGTTTTTTTATTTTCGCAGGTAAAGACGGGAATATTGCCGTTTAAAGCATTTTGTAAAAGTATTTGCGGTTCTTTTATCGCTTTTGCCACTTTAACAAAAATCACTTTTTTGCCGTTAAAACGCGCTGTATCAACTTTTTTATCTGCCGCAACGATAATTGTTTTTGCATTTTTTATATCTTGTGCGGTTAAAGGGTTTTTGATACCGTTTGCGCCGTTTGTTTCAACTTTTAAAGAGATATTTGATTTTTTTGCGCTTTCTTCAAGTGCTTGCGCCGCCATAAAAGTGTGGGCGATACCAGTAGGGCAAGCGGTGACGGCAAGGATTTCAAAACCGTCATTTTTTGCGGTTTGTTCTGGCCCTTTATTTTCTTCTTGCGCGATTACCGATAAAAATTCTTCCGCTGTTTTTGCGGCGTTAAGTTTTGAAATAAAACCCGGGTTCATCAGCATTGAAGACAATTTGCTTAAAATATCTAAATGCTCATTTTTAGCGGCTTCAGGGACTGCAATTAAAAAGATAATTTTTGCCGGTTGACCGTCTAAAGAATCAAAATCAACGCCGTTAGGCAAAACCATTGCCGCAAGGCCCGCCTTTTCAACGCCTGCGCTTTTTGCGTGCGGTATGGCAACGCCTTCGCCAACGCCGGTTGAGCCTTCCTTTTCACGCGCTAAAATATCTTGGCGGTATTTTTCTAAATCGGAAATATTACCGTTTTTATTCATTAACTCGGTTATTTGGTTTAAAACATCTTGTTTTGAGTTAGCAGTAGCGTTTAAGACGATATTTTGGGGTTTAAGTAAATCAGTTATTTTCATAAAAACCTCTTATTTAGATAAAAATCCTTTTGCTTTTGGGGCTAGGGCTAAAATATCTTTTTTAGACGGTAAATTTTCCCCCGTCACGCAAGCGCCGCCGCAGGCAACGGCAAGTTCAAGTGCTGTTTTATAGCATTTTGTTTTAAGCCACGCGGCAATAAAACCTGCTACCATAGAATCACCTGCACCGACGGAGTTTACAACTTTTTTGTTTAACCTAACCGCCGCAGTTTGTAAAACTTCACCGCTTTCGGTTAAAAGCAAAGCGCCTTTTGCTCCTAAAGAAACAAGCACGTTTCTTGCGCCTAGTTCTTGGGTTTTCTTGGCATATTTTATTAAATCTTTTTGCGTTTTAATTCGTACACCGAATAAGGCGGAAAGTTCCGCTAAATTCGGTTTAATTAAAAAAGGTTTGAATTTTAAAGAATTTTTAAGCAAATCATTTGTTGCGTCTACGACGGTCAAAATCTTCTTATTTTTTAATTTGTTTAAAATCTGAAAGTAGGTATCTGCCTTTAAACCGTTTGCCACAGAACCTGATAAAATCAAAGTGTCCCCGTCTTTTAAAGCAGATAATTTGGAAAGTAATTTTTTAAAATCTGCGGCGGAAACTTTCGGACCTTTGCCGTTAATGTCCATTTCCTTTAAATATTTTACTTTTACGTTTATACGTGTTTGGCCGCCTGCTAATTTAATAAAATCAAGTTTGGAAATTTTATTTTCAAGCATAGCAAGCAAAGCAAGGCCTGTGTAGCCTGCATAAAACCCTGTCGCTTGGCATTTAAAACCGAGTGCTTGTAAAACCAAGGCCACATTTATGCCTTTACCGCCTGGGAAAATAATTTCCCCTTCCGTTCGGTTAATTTCGCGGAAAGGTGCTTTTGGTAAAAAAACTAAATAATCTAAAGAAGGGTTTAAAGTGACTGTGTATATCATATATTCATTATAACAATTATTTAAACATTTTTTATCGGTTTTTGTATTAAGAATAAACCCGCAAAGATAATGCAAAGCCCGATAAGTTCATAACTTGTCGGGTATCTTCTTAAAGCAATAATATCAAGCACCATAGCAATTACCGGTGAGAAATACGTGACGGACGCCATCCTTGTTGCCCCCCACCTTTGTATGAGTGCTACCATCAATAAAAACGCCACCGCGGAAGAAAATACCCCCGCGCAAATTATTGAAATTACAACTTTTGTCGAGAAACTGCTTAAAGGCGGGAAAGGCTCTGCTATAGCGGCCACAATAAGTAAAATTATTGCCGATAGAAAATATTGATAAAAGGTATTTGCTTCCAAAGATACGCTATGATTATCAACCATAATTTTCTTTGTCAAAACATTGCCAAGCCCATAAGACCACGCCATAAGTAAAAGCGCAAAATAGCCGTATATTTCCACAGAATTTACGCCGTGGAAATTTGCACTTATTTTAGGCCAAGTTATAATAAGCAAACCGGTAATACCAAAGAGAATACCTATCGCGCGGCGCCAAGTAAAGCGGTCCACACCTTTCAAAATTATTGCGCCCGCTATAAAGGACCATATCGGCACAGAGCCGTTAAAAATGCCGCCGATAGTAGGAGCAACAAAACGTTGCCCCCAAGAAAGTGATGCAAAAGGAAATAAAATTAACATAAAACCTATAACTAAGGGACGCCAAAGTTGATTTAACTCTATCTTTAAAGATTTTCTCTGATATGTATATAGAATAAGGAAGAAAAGTAAACCTGCCAAAACCCTAAAAAATGTACTCCAATACGGCGGCAAAGCAGTGACAATATTTTTTGTTGCAAGGAAAGCCGTTCCCCAACAAAAGGCTAAACAAAAGGCTAAAAAATAACTCATAAATCCCCCTGATAGGTTTAAATTTTAATTAATTAATTAAGTATAAAACCTGATTCTTAAAATGCGTATAACCGGGCCAGCCTTTAAGAACAAGAGTGCTTTCAAAGGCGCTTTCATTTGTATGGTCTGTAGCAATATAATAGTGGACTTTGGTGCCAAGGCCGCTGTTATATTCGTTTGCAATAGTTTCTGCGGTTTTTTTGCCGGAGATGATTTCCATGGCAACTGCCACATTGGCTAACCTATTTATTAAATTTATGCCGTCCTCTGTATCGGTTGGACATTTGTTTTCAAATAAATCTTTAAATTTTTTGAAGTTTTTATAATTTCTGAGCATAGCATTTGCAATTGCCATCTGGAAATAAAAATAATAGATATTCTCAGCATCATCTATATTTTCAATTTTTGCATATTCATTGCCAAAATAAATCATTTGTTTATAAAGGTTTGCTAAATAAAGACTAAGCATTATATTTGCGGTATAATTTCTTATATCTTCATTTTCTTGATTTGCCTTTATAAAAGTAGCAGGGGTTTTTTCTTTTGACTTTTTCGGGCAATAAGGAGTATTATTACACACGAAATTATCTAGATGCTGTGTCTGATAATCATCATTGAAATTCGCAACTTTAAGGGCCAATAGAAGAATATCATAATTTGTGATTATTTCTAATTTCTTTTTGTTTGCCATGTCTATGTTTTCGTTATAGACAGATTCGGGCATAATGTTTATTAAATTTTTCATTTCGTTTATGGCGGTAGCATTACGCGGGTTTAGTTTAATGGCTTGTTTTAGAAGTGTTTCTGCCTTTTTTAATATATCAATATCAGGTTCTTTGTTTGAAAATTCTTTGTTCCCTTCTTTGATTTTTTGTTGTGCCATACGTGTTAGAATCAATGATTTTATATCATCTTGCGTATATAAAACATTTGCTCGGTTAAGTTCCTCTTGGGTTGGGTGATAATTAGATTCAGGCTCAGACGGTTGTATATATGTTATATCATAATTAGGCTTAGCGGAATTATTATCTTTTACTTCTTTAAATAATAATACTGCCTGATTTGCAAAATCAACTATATAAACATCTTTATTGCGCCCAAGCGTTTCCAATACTGAATAAATTAAAAGAGCACGGTTATAAGAGTCAAAAAAGCCTTTTGGATCTGTATCCTGTGCTTGCGGAAAAGTATCTTTAAAGGAATAAGATTGTATAACCGAGGCCGGTAAGATATTTTCTATTTTAATTAAAATTTGCTTGACGGTGAGTTCTTCTTTACTTATTGTTATAATTTCGTCAAATAATTTTTTAATTTCTTCTTTTTGATAAACATTCGGATTTTCAGTTTTTATAATAGTTTCAAGAGTTGCAGAATTGATTTTATTTTCTGCATTTTGGGCAAGGATGTTGTATGACATACAAAATATGGACAAAATTAAAACGATAAGTTTTTTCATAAATACCTCTTAAAAATTATTTTAGCATATTGATGTTTTAAAATTTTTTATTCTTTTCCCAATTCCAAGCAGTACGGATTATACTTTCAATATCTGGGTATTTTACCTGCCAGCCAAGTATTTCCTTTGCAAATTTGTTATCGGCATAAAGGCAGGCAGTGTCCCCGGCACGGCGTGGGCCGTAAATAACGGGGCATTTTTTACCGGTCACTTTTTCCGCTGCTTTTATAACTTCTTTTACGCTTGTTCCTTTGCCTGTACCGAGATTAATAAAACCGGAAAAGATATCTAATTTTTCTAAAGAAATACTGTGCGCTTGGGCCAAATCTTCCACGTGTACATAATCGCGTATGCAAGTGCCGTCGGGGGTATCATAATCTGTTCCGAAAATAGTTATATTTTTTATTTCCCCTTTTATTGCTTTTAAAACGAGCGGAATAAGATGAGTTTCGGGGCTATGTACTTCGCCCATTTGGCCGCTTTCGTCTGCGCCTGCGGCATTAAAGTAGCGTAGCGCTATGTACTTTAAACCGTAAGCGTTGGCATAATCCCTAAAAATTTGCTCTGCCATATATTTGGTTTTGCCGTAAGGGTTAACAGGTGCTTGGGGATGTTTTTCATCCATAGGAGTATATTGCGGATTACCATATACGGAACAACTGCTTGAAAAGACAATTCTTTTGACATTATTTTCAAGCATAACTTCAAGCAAATTTATAGTACCCTTTAAATTGTTTTTATAATATTTTTGAGGATTTTGTACACTCTCAGTGATATAAGTATAAGCGGCAAAATGCATAACGGCGTCAATTTTATGCTCTTTAAAAATAGGGCGTAAAGTTTCAATATCTTCCAAATCGGCTTTATAAAAAGGAATATTTGGATTTAAGGCTTCTCTGTGGCCGTAAACTAAATTATCAGCCACGATTACGTTATATCCGTTTTCGCTTAAATGTTTCACTGTTTGTGAGCCGATATAACCTGCACCGCCCGCAACAAGAATAGTTTTCATAAATTCTCCGTATCTATATTTTATAAAATATTTAAAAGTTTATTATAAATTGTTTCGTCTTCTCGGCTGAAACATACAAAAAATATTTCTTGTATTTTTTTTAGTTGCGGTATTGTTTCTTTGACGGAAGTGATTGCAATTTGTGCGGCTTGCTCTTTGGGGAAATGATAAACGCCTGTAGATATACAAGGGAAGGCAATACTTTTACAAGAATAATTTTCTGCTAATTTTAGGGAATTTAAATAGCAATTTTTTAATAATTTATCTTCATTGTTCTTACCGCCGTACCAAACGGGGCCGACGGTGTGAATAACATATTTTGAAGGTAAATTATAACCGAGTGTTATTTTTGCTTCACCGGTATTACAACCTCCAAGCATCTTGCAATTTTCTAAAAGTTTTGGGCCGGCCGCCCGGTGTATAGCACCGTCCACACCACCGCCGCCGAGCAAAGTGCGGTTTGCCGCGTTTACTATGGCATCAACTTTTAAAGTTGTAATATCTGTACAAAGTATAGATAATTTCATAGTAATATTATACAAAGTTATTTCGTATCCAAAATGTTATAATATAAGTGAAACAAATTTTTTATGAACGATTTTTCTAAAATCTTAAAAAAGCCGAAATCAAAAGTTCTTATTTTGAGATCTGAAGGTTCTTTGGGGGATGCCGTTTTAAC
>JBGURU010000038.1:0-9051 GCA_045132175.1 Elusimicrobiaceae bacterium
CTTCGCTCCAAGTTCTTCTGGGTACTCGTCGTCAAAGAGAAAATTAAAAATTCCTTTAAATCTGCTGCGCGGCGCGTAAACGTTCTCGTCCGCTACATTTAAACTATCCTCTTGGGTGGAATTTGCGGTGCTTGCTCTTTATGTCTTGAATATTTACGTGAGTGTATATTTGTGTAGTATTCAAACTCTCGTGGCCTAACATCTCTTGCAAGGAACGCAAGTCCGCGCCACCCTGTAAAAGATGGCTGGCAAAGGTATGCCTAAATAAATGCGGATGTAGCGGCGTGCTGATTCCGGCTTGGCGGCCAAGCATTTCAATATCCTTCCAAACGCTGATGCGGCTAAGTTTTTTGCCTTGTTTGTTTAAGAAAATCTCGCTGTCTGTTTCTTTAGTTGCAAAATGGGCATTACGCTCAAACAAATAGCGGTCAAGCAAAATGCACGCCTCTTGGTGCATAGGCACAAAACGCTGCTTTCTGCCTTTACCGAAAGCCAAAACCCAGCCTTCCTTTGTATTTACATTTTCAAGTTGTAAATTGATAAGTTCCGTCACGCGCAAACCGGTTGCATAAAATAAACTGACTATACACAAAGTGCGCCATTCCGCAAAATTAGCGGGCGGGAAAGACAAAAGTTTTTCCATATCTTCTTGTGAAAGTTGACTGGGAACTTTTTGAATTAAGCGCGGTGAATACAAAAACTTTGTGGGATCTTCTTTAAGTAAGCCCTCAATTAAAAGAAATTTATAAAAGCATTTTACCGCTTCGATTTTGCGGAAAACACTTGCCGGCGCAAGGGATTTTTCCGCCTTAAGCGAATATACAAAATTATCTAAAAGTTCAGGGCTTACGGCAGTTAGTTCAGTTTTAAAACGCGCGCAAAAAGCGGCAAATTGTTTAATGTCGCTTTCATAAGCCGCAATAGTATTCGGCGAAAGTTGCCGCTCAAAAGATAAATGATTTTTAAATTCGTTTATTAACATATTACTCTTTTAATTCAAAGATTTTTGCGGGCATTGTTGCGCCTTTGATTAGGAAAAGTTTTTTTGCCTCGCAATTTAACTGTTGGGCAAGTATACGGCGGACATCTTCATTAGCGCGGCCTTGCTCTGCGGGTGCGGTGGTCCAGATTTCAAAAGTATCGGGCTTTTTTTGAAGCACTTTTTCCCTTTTTTGGTCTGCGTGAACTTTAACTTTTATGTACATAGTTTTATTGTAGCATTTATATCGTACAATTTAAATATAAATCAAAGTGAAAAATCGGTAAATAATAAAATATTGTAATAGAAGTTACGCTTTAAATCTAAAAAAAGCAAAGAACTCAGCAGGTATGAATAATATATATCCGTTTCTTGATTAAGGTACCCATATTTGTTATAATTTTATCGTGAAAAATACTATACAAAATAAGGATTTATTTAAAGATAAAGTTATAATATTAGGAATAACCGGTGCTTTAACTTGTTTTAAAATATGCCCGCTGATTTACCGCTTAAAACAAGAGGGCGCGCGCTTTCGTATTGTAGCAAGTGAAAATGCCTTAAATTTCATCACAAAAACTACTTTGCAAACATTAGCAAAAACGGAAATTTTAACCAAACAATTTAACCCTAAAAAATTTGACGAGAACCATAAACCGCTTGCGCAGGAAGGTGATATTTTCCTTCTTGCACCCGCAACTGCAGATACTATCGGTAAAGTAGCCCATGGTATTGCTGATAATTTACTTACATCTGTATTATGCGCCTGGCAAAAACCTTTAATTGTTGTGCCTGCCATGAACCCGGGCATGTGGTTTAATGAAGCAACACAAACGAATATTGCCACCTTAAAAAAACGCGGTGCTATCACTATAAATGAGCCTAAAGGCGCTTTTCCGGACACAGAAATAATTTATCAAGAACTTGAAAAAGTTTTGAAATTTCAAGGCAAGTTAAAAGGCAAAAATATTTTAATTACCGAAGGAGATATTAAAGAACAATGCGGCGGCTTTTATTTAACCGAAGGCACCGACACACATTTTGGAAAAATGCTTGCCAATTTCTTGTATATTTGCGGTGCAAAAATCACTTTAATAAGTGATAAATCGTTTGACGTACCCTATCAACAAATTTCCGTTAAAGACAATAAAGAATTTGAAAAAATTGTTTCGGAAAATTTAGCGGGTTCAGATATTTTTTTGCACGCAGCAAAAGTTTTGCCTTATAAGGTAGTGGAAAACGGAAATCTAACTTTTACCTTGCAAAAAACGGAAAATATTTTTAATATTTTCTGTCAAAATAAGAAACCAAACCAAATTTTTAAATCTTTAAATGAAAAAGATTTAAAAGATAAAACTCTACCAGAAATTATTGGGCAGATTTTAAATTAAAAGTTTAAAAACGGTATCCGTTTGAGTTTAAACTACTGCCATTAAAAATGTTAATTCTCTCTTGCCACGTACTTTCTTTATTTGTCATGGCTTTACATAAACGGTTTGCTCTGTCGTCATCATTTGTAATGTGTGCATAACAAATATGACGAAAATACAATGTTTCTTTTCCTATAGTATAGAAATCAGTAGCGTTAATTCCCAAATCCGTACATCGTACCCAATAATCAGAACCGAGCATTAGTAAACATCCCCAAGTACCGTTGTCACACGAAAAACTTCTATCCGTAATTTGAACACAATTTTGTGGAATATCAAAATCTATTTCATTAAAAGTGGGATTTTCTCTAACTAGTAAAGTACGAGATATTGCATTTGTCAAATTTCTTGTATTTTCCATTATCTTCATATATCTTACTTTATCAACCGCAAGTTGATATTTGGCCAAAGCAAACGATGCCAAAATGCCAATGATTAAAACTACTATCAACAATTCAATAAGTGTAAAACCTAATTTATTTTTCATATAATCTCCTTTATACAATGCTTTAATTTATTGTATATAGAAATTATAGAAAAAAAAAAAAATGCAAGTCGAGAGGAACATCGTGAAATTAAAGATATATTACAAAAAAAAATAAGAACAAAATTTAAAGTTATGATTCTATAATTTTTAATCAAGCCTTTGGAAGTATACAAATATTTCTATCAGTCCATCGTATTCTTTATACGGTACTTGTATCTTTAAGCCATTTTGGGCTTATATTTTAATCATTTTAATTTATTTGTTTTTTATTGCGCGGAAAATAAATATAAAGCAGGTATGTCTTTATTATTTCAGTACTGAAGCCAAAAGATATAAACATAAAATTTATAAAATTAGCCCAAGCGAAACTGTTTTCCTTAAGGCTATCAAAAAATAAGAATTCCAGCACGGAAGAAAAAGGTACTATTGAAAAATCAGGATACACATAAATACAAAATATAACCTGTATTAAAGATACTATCCATACCGCCCAGTGTTTTAATAAAATAAAGATAATTTGGGCCAAGTATAAGGCAATCATAGAGAGAAAAATACTATTTAAATTATTGCCTAACAAATGGAAACTACTTAAAAATACGATATTTCTAAACAATCCAAGGAAACAAAGGACCAAAATAAAGTATATCCAAAAATTAAAATTTTCAAAATAGGAAAATATTTTTGATGTCATTTTATTTCCTGTTTAAAGCAGTATTTATAATAATATCCAATTGCTTAGAATAATTTATCCCTATTGCCTTGAATAAATTGGGGAATAAACTTGCCGTGGAAAAACCGGGGATAGTATTTACCTCTGAAAAATATATTTCTTTCCCGTCTTGTGAAATTAAATAATCTATTCTCGCAAATCCTGTCCCGCCTAATGCCTTAAAAAACATTTGGCTGTATTGTCGCATTGTTTCTTGCAATTTTTTAGGCAGTTTTGAAGGTATTTCCATATCGCAGCCGTGCGGGTTATTATATTTTGTTTCATAATCAAAAAACACGCTCCCCGATTTAATCAATTCACCACAGGGAGAAGTTTTAAAATTATGTGGTTTTACCTCAAATACTCCACAGAATATTTCACGTGCCTTATCTAATCCTTTTTCTACCAAAATATGTTCTTCAAAATTAAAAGCGTTTTTAATTGCAGGTAAGAGTTCTTTTTCATTATTTACACGGCTGATGCCTATTGAAGAACCCAAACTTGCCGGTTTAACAAAAATAGGATACCCTAATTTCTTTGCACGTGCAAAAATATCTTTTTTATTTAATTGATTGCTTTTATTAAGAGAAAACCACGGTAAAACAGGGATATTTGCAAACATAGCAATTTGCTTTGACAGTTCCTTATTCATCGCTAAAGCCGATGCCAATACATTACAGCCGGCATATTTTGCCCCAATAGTTTCAAAAAGGCCCTGTATACGGCCGTCTTCCCCAAAAGTACCGTGCAAGACAGGGAAAAATAAATCTACTTTATATTTTTTACCTTTTTTATCAATTAAAGAACTGTTTAAAACAGGTGAAATTTCTATATCGGTTTTAGTTTTAAAACCACAATTTTCTTGTAAAAACCATTTGCCGGCTTTGGAAATAAAAATAGGCAAAACCTTATATTTTTTCTTTAATTCTTTGCATACATCAGTTGCAGAGTGGACAGACACTTCGTGCTCGGTGCTTTTGCCACCGTATATAACCGCTATAGTTAATTTTTTCATTTTTAATCCTTGAATAATGACCACTTAATTCTGTAAAACATACTCTTGGTCTTTTTTAAGAAATCGGAATATTCCTCATTTTTCTGGAACGTAGTAAGAGGATTCCTTGCATAAGGATGGCGATTAACCACACTTCGTCTTATAGAATGATCTGTAAACGTGTTTTCCGAAACGGTATCTTTAAGTTCCTTTAATACTTTTTGTTTTTGTTCCTTCTGTTTGTTCATTAACTCGGTTATATCCGTCGGCCTAACTTCTTCTACAACTACCTTTTGGTCTTGTGCGGTTAAATCTCGGGCAGATAATGTATCTTCTTCCTCATCAAATATTTTGCTGAGATCCATACTCTTCGTAGGTAAATTAACCTCTTCCACATCATTTACTAATTTGGAATTTTCCAGGAAAGATATATCGGAATTTGTTTTTGAAGCATCATCCTTCTCATCTTCATCGTAATCAGCCAAAATATCTCTTTGTGCGGGGGAAGATACTGTATTTTTAAGTTCCACAACAGTCCTATCCTGTTTAGAGCGCGAGCGCGATACCGAGTTTACAGTATCATCAAAAGTATCTGACAAAGTATCCTCTAACTCATCATCCTCTTTTTGCGGGGCAGTAAATTTGGGTTTTATATCTTCCGCTTTGGGCTGTTGTACATTATTTGAAGCCGGTTTCTGTTGCATTAAAGGTGCTATTTGGGCTTTTAATTTTGCGATATTTTCCTCGTTCTGCGCTAATGTTTTACGAAGTGTTTCCAATTCGGAATTGGTTTTGCGTTCCCTTTCTGCTGCGGCTTTAAGTTCTATTTGGGCTTTTTCAAGTTGTTGCTTTAAATTATCTTTTTCTTTATTAACCCTTTCAAGTTGCGCGGTTAAAGCAGCGGCTTTTGCTTTAACTAAAGTATTAGCTTGGCCTTTCTCTTTGTAAACCTTTAATTCTTCAGTAAGCAAAGAGGCGTTTTTCTGTAAAGCATTGAAACGGTTTTGAAGGAGTAATTTTTCTTCCGCAACTGTTTTAAGGCGGGTATTATCTGTCTTAATCTCATTGATTTCTTTGGTTTGTGCAACACATACCGCTGATACTTTCTTTAATTCTTCTTCAAGGTTCTTAATCTTGAGTTCATATTCAGATTTAAGTTTTATGACACCCTGATTGAATTCTAAAAATCTCTGATCTGTTTGCGCCAGCCTTAATTGTTCTTTAAGTTCTAAAATTTCTTGGGTTTGCTTAGCAGTTGCATTTAATGCTTCTATTTTTTGGTTTTGCGCTTGTTTTACGGCAGCATTTAAAGCAACATTTACCATCTTCAATTTATTGACTTGTTCTGATAATTGCTGTGTAAATTCCTGCCCTTTTTGCAGTTCCGCTTTTACATTATTAAGTTGGTTATTAAGTTCTTCAACCTGATTTTTATAATTATCACGTTCAAGAGCAATTTGTTTACTTTCCGTTATTGCTTTGCCAAGTTCTGTTTCCAAAATATTATTTCTTTCTTGTAATTTGGAATATTGATTTTTAAGTTCTTCAAGTAAAATTGTATCTTGGCTGAATACTTTTTGGGCTTTTTCAAGTTCTTGGGTAAGTTTTTGATTTTTTGCCCTTTCTGCCTGTAAAGCCTCGCCTTCCTGATTTACAATATTTTCTTTAGAAGCCCGGATTTGTTGAGTCAAAGAAAGAATTAAACCTTCGCTTAGTTTTATTTTTTCTTCAAGGCTTTTAATTTTATTTTCAGCTTCGGCACGGGCCTCATTATTTTCTTGGGTTAAGGCAGCAATTTCGGCCTGATAACTATTTTGCAAAGTATTTAATTGTTTTGTTTGTGCATCAAGTTTATTTAAAAGTTGTAATTTTTCTTCCCTTGCTTCCAAGAGGGCTTTGTCAGTATCGCTTCTGGAATTAAGTAAAGCGGCCATTTGGGTTTTTAATAATTCCAAAGCAACATTATTTTCCTGTAAATTACTTTGAACAAGCGCTATTTGTGTGTTTTCTTGATTAGGCGCTTGTTTTAAAGCATTGAGTTCTTGGGAAATTTGATTCCTGCTTGCAAGTAAATCCTGAATTTCTTTTTTAAGATTTTGTGTTAAATCGTTTTGCTCGTTTTTAAGTTTTTCAATTTCAGATAAATACCTTTCATTTTGGAGTAAAGCATTATCTTTTTGCATAATAACTTTTTTCAGTTCTTCACCGAGATAATACTTTTCCCTTTGTGTATTTTGATATTGTGTTTCCAAAGTATTGTAAAAATCTTGTTGCTTATCATAAGAATTTTGGGCTTTTCTTAAATTTTCTCTTAAATTCTCAAGTTCGGCCTGATTATTTTGTTTTATGGCCTCAATTTCCTTTGCGACGGTTTCAGATTTTGTTTTATAATTTTCTTTTTCCGATTCCAAACCTTTCAAATTATCTTCAAGGGTTTTAATTTGCGCCTTTAAGGTATTTACGAAAGTTGCCTCTTGCTGATATTTGGCTTCCGCTCTTTGCAATTCGCCCCTTAAAGCAGTTTCTTCCTGCAGGGCTTTTGTTCTTAATTTTTGAAGTTCCGCACTTTGCTCTGCCCTCAAGAGAGCAATTTCACGTTCATGATCCTCTTGTGACATTTTTAACGGTGCTAATAATTCTTCTTGTTTTACTGCAAAAGCAGCGGCCTCATTTTTATTTTGTTCGGGTGAAAATTGCAAATTTAAAAGTTGTTGCCTGAGTAAAGTTATTTCTTCACTCTTTTTAGCAAGTTCCATGCGGCTCTCATTTAACTGGTCCGTTAATGATTCTATTTCCTGCTTTTGAATTTGCAAAGTTCTTTGCGTATCATTATCTTGCATTTGTTGTTGCTTAAGGGCAAGATGTGCTGCCTCAACTGTTTTTAATTGCTGGTCTAGGAAATTTGATTTTATTTCTTCTTGCTTTAAGGCCTCTTCTTTGGCGGCAAGCTGGTGGCGCAAGTCCATAATACTTTTTGTTTGTTCAGCGGAATTTTGCAAATAATTTAATTTTTCTTGCCTTATTTTTGCTATTTCTTCGTCAAGCAAAGTTTTTTCTTGCGTAAGTAATGTTATTTGTTGTTCTAAATCGGAAACTTTAAAATCCGCTTGTTTTGAGCGTTCTTCCGCGTGTGAAAGTTGCATACGCAAAGATAGTAATTCTTTGGTTTGTTCCGCCGTCCTGCGCAGGTATTCAAGTTTTTCATTTTTAGCGCGTTTTACTTCGCTGTTTAAAGCCAAATTGATTGCTTTAAGGCGGGAAGTTTTTTCTTTCAAACGCGTGATTAAAGTTTGGTCTTGCTTTATTAAATTTTCTTCATAACGAAGGCGCGTATTGACGATATTATCAAGGCTGCCTTTTAAAGTTTGTATCGCTGATGATATATTTGTAAAAAACTCCTCATCGCCTTTAACCGTTTCTTGCGGCAAATCATCTTCCTGTTTATTTAATTCTGCGGCAAATGCAGATTCTTCCTCCTTGGCGGTGTTGGCTTCGTTGAAACGCTGCTGCAAATCGCTTAATTTTTCTTCAAGGCGTTTTATGGAATTACTATTTGTGTCAAAATTTACTTGCGGCTCTTCTTTTAAAGTGGGGGTGTCCAAAAGTTGCGCCGTATTTTCTTTGTTATTTATGGGTGCGCTTGTTTGTTGCACAGGTGCTTTGGGTGTTTGGTTTTGATTATTTTGATTTATTGTCGCCGGTGCTTCGGTTGCTTTAATGAAATTTTCTATATCAAAATCTTCGCTGAAAGGAAAGCCTTCCTGCGTGTTTGTGTTATCTTCTTGTAAGGACTTTAAAAAGTCCTCGTAATTTTGATCTGTATTAGACATAATTCACCCCACCATATATATAATACATTTAAGCAAAATATCGCGCGCGTGTCAAGGAAAAGGAAACCTGTTTTACGTGTTCACATTACGAAAACCGTTCACAAACGCATATAACGCGCTTGCATATTTAAGTAATTTTTAATTTTTTTACTCCTAAAGTACCGAGAGTCGCTTCGCTCCCGTTCTTCTTGGTACTTGTCGTCGTAAAGAAAATTAAAAATTTCTTTAAATCTGCTGCGCGATGCGTGTCTATTCACACCCGCTACGATTTAAAAAACTAAAATTTTCCTAAAAATACTTGCCGGTTGTGCGTGCACGGTTTGGCTTTATTTTTGCGCGATGCGTGGGAGTTCTCGTTCGCTTTGGATTAGAACTTAAAATATTTCTTTATACTCCCCGCCCCTTTGCTTGCAAAGGCGGAGGGGTGGGGGTGGGGTTGAAAATTAAAATTTCCACAAAAATACTTGCCGAGATATTGCGCACGGTTTGGCTTTATTAAATTAAAATTTTCATTATGTTCCCCTCACACACTTTTAAGTGGGTGGAGGGGTTAGGGGTGGGGGTAGATTATAAAATTAGGAATTCCTTTTATTTTACACTACCCCCCTCTTTAATTCTCCCA
>JBGURU010000039.1:0-19256 GCA_045132175.1 Elusimicrobiaceae bacterium
AAAGGCAAAAATAAAACGGCAAAGGGTGAGGGAAATAAGAGAGAGCAAATTTTAATAAAACAAAGCCAAACCGTGCGCAATATCTCGGCAAGTATTTTTTGAGGAAATTTTGATTTTATAAAAATACAGGTTTGATTTTCCTTTTAATACTGTCTTTTTGTTCGTCTTTTAACTTTTTATGTAATGCTTCTTTGATTTTTAAAATAAATTTATTTTCAGGTTCCATTTTTAAAATAGTTTCACAATCTTCTAAAGCTTTTTTGTTTTCTCCTATACTAATATAAAAACGTGCTCTGCTAATATAATTTACAACATTATTTTCCTTCTTGATTTTTTTGGTATAAAGTTCTTCAGATTCTTTAATTAACTTATTCCTTTTGCATATATTCAAAATGTCATAACAAAGATAATTTTCACAACCGCTTATGTAATCTTTTAAGGCTTTTTTGTATTGTTTGATTTTTGTATATAAAATGGCCCTGCCGATATATAATTCTTGTATATCTGGGTATTTCTTTATAAGTTTATCAAATTCTTTTATTTGTTCTTTAATATCATTCATAAATTTTCCAATTAAAAACGGCTGTCATATAAAGCTTAGAAGATAACCTTATATAACAGCCGTGGTTTATCGAAATCGATAAACGCTCGACATAAAATTATAGAGGTGCGACCTATATAACTTTATGCCTAACGTGCTGTTTTTTGGTTTCTTCTAAAACTTTTTAAGTTAGTTTTGCTAAGCAAAACAACCAAAAACAGATTAAATTTTCAAGCCCTTTTACTTAGGCTTACATTAAATAAAAACTCCTTTTAATTTAGTATAGCATTTTAATTAAATAAAGCCAAATTGTGTACGCCAATCCGGCAAGTATTTTTGAGAAAATTTCCCAAGTACGCAAGAGAGCAAAACCGTAGCGAACGGGCGTGTTTTCGCGCTGCGATGTAAATTTAAGATGATTTTTTATTTTTCTTTGACATAAAGCCAAACCGTACGCGCCAACTCGGCAAGTATTTTTGAGGAAATTTTAATTTTCTCTTTGACGCCAAGTACCAAGAAGAAAGGGAGCGTAGCGACTCTCGGTACTTTAGGAAAAGAAAAATTAAAATTTACCAAAAAGAATTAGCCGGCAAAGAAATAAAAACTGTAAATTTCCTATTTTAAGTTTGCGTTTGGTGTAGTAAATTGCTATAATATCTGTATAAATTTCAGGCAAGAGTAAGGAGAACTATGGTAGCCAATTTATCAGTACTCGTCCTTGCAGGCGGCAAGGGCACACGTATGAAATCCGCCACACCTAAACCATTACATACAATTTTTGGGTTGCCTTTGTTGGGCCACATTTTACAAACCGCAGACACTTTAAAACCGTCTGCCAATGTTATTTTATGCGGCCACCAAGCCGATATTTTAAAGAAAACCGTTCAAGATAATTACTCCGCTTGGGGCATCAAAGCACCGGCGAAATTTGCTTTGCAAAAAATCTTAAACGGAAGCGGCTCAGCGGTAAAATACGCTATGCCGGTTCTTAAAAATTATAAACAAGTTTTGATTTTAGCAGGGGATGCCCCTTTAATTGAAGCCGATACTTTAAAACAACTTGTCAAACATCACAATTCAAAAAAAGCGGCTTGCACCGTCTTAACTGTTGAAGTGCCAAACCCAAAAGGTTATGGGCGTATCGTCAAAGAAAACAATTTTGTTAAAATCGTGGAAGAAAGCGAAACGGACGCAAAAACCGCCCCTATTAAAGAGGTTAATTCCGGTATGTATATTTTTGAAATTGCGGAACTTGCCAAAGTTTTAAAACTTTTAAAACCGCAAGGTCCAAAGCAGGAATATTATTTAACCGATACTTTGGCCTTACTCCAGCAAAAAGGCAAGAAAGTTGAAATTTTTAAAGCCGCAGATTATAAAGAGGCTATGGGCATCAATTCCAAAAAGCAACTTGCTGAGGCCGCCCAAGCAATGCGCGAAAAAATCAATAATAAACTTATGGACGAGGGCGTTATTTTAATTGACCCGCAAAGTACATATATTGATAAAACAGTCAAAATCGGCGCAGACAGCGTTATCTACCCAAATTGTTATATTTACGGTAAAACCGTTATTGGCGAAAATTGCAAAATCGGCCCAAATTGCTGGATAGAAAATTCAAAATTTGAAAATAATGTAGAAGTCAAAATGTCCTGCTACATTTTAGACAGTCATTTAAAGGAAGGAGCGCAAACCGAGCCTTTTGCCAAACTCCGCCCGCAAACTGTGGTGGAAAGTAAAGCCAAAATCGGTAGTTTTGTGGAGATTAAAAAATCGGTTATCGGCAAGGGTTCCAAAGTACCGCACCTTTCTTATATAGGGGATACGGTTATGGGCGCAGGCGTAAACATAGGTGCCGGCGCAATAACCTGTAATTATGACGGCGAACACAAACATCAAACAATAATTGGGGATGATGTCTTTGTCGGTTCAAACACAAATTTTGTTGCACCTGTTAAAGTGGGTGCGGGCGCGAAAATCGGTGCCGGTTCCACTATAACAGAAGATGTACCTGCCAAAACACTTGCGATAGCAAGGGCAAGGCAAGTTAATCTCAAAAACAAAAAAGGAAAATAAAAATGAACGACCCTATTGTACCCAGGGAATTAAAAATATTCTCATGCAACGCAAACCGCGCCTTAGCGGAAAAAATTGCAAAGCATCTTGGCAAAGAACTCGGCGCTATGCGCGTTGAACGTTTTGCTGACGGCGAAATTGATGTCCAAGTTTTGGAAAGCGTACGCGGTGCAGACTGTTATGTTATACAGCCCACTTGTCCGCCGGTTAATGAAAATTTAATGGAACTTTTAATTGCCATTGATGCTTTAAAACGTGCCTCGGTTGCACGTGTGACGGCTGTTGTTCCTTATTACGGTTATGCGCGGGCAGATAGGAAAAGCAGCCCCCGTGTTCCGATAACCGCAAAACTTGTTGCAAACCTTATTACAATGGCAGGTGCAGACAGGGTTATGGCTATGGATTTACACGTCGGTCAAATACAGGGTTTCTTTGATATTCCGGTGGATCACTTAAGGGCACGCGGTGTGTTTTTAGATTATTTCCTTAAAAATAAACCAAAAGATTTGGTTGTCGTTTCACCCGATGTCGGCGGTGTGGAACGCGCAAGGCGCTTTGCTGCCCGTATGGAAGCGGGTCTTGTCATTATTGATAAAAGGCGCCCCAAGAAAAATGAAGCCGTTGTTTATAACGTAATAGGTGATGTAGAAGGCAAAACGGCAATTATTGTTGACGATATCGTTGATACGGCAGGCACTTTAACCGCAGTTGCACAGAAAGTTAAAGAAAAGGGTGCAAAAAAGATTTATGCTGTGGCGACGCACGGTGTTTTATCGCGTGACGGCGTGGATAAGGTTGAAAACTCTGTCTTGGAAAAACTTTTTATTACCGATACTTTGCCCGAAACACGCAAACAAAGCCCCAAAATACAAGTGCTTTCAATAGCACATATTTTGGCAGATGCCATAAGCCGTAATCACGACGGACGTTCAATAAGTGAAATGTTTAAATAAATTTAATTAAAAAATAGTTGGAGGAAGTACAAAATGCAAAAAGTAAAAATCAATGCTCAGCCAAGAGAAAAGGCCGGCGTTCGCGGGGAACTCTCAAAAATCAGAGCCCAAAAGAATATACCTGCGGTCTTATATGGTGAAGGTTTAGAACCTATTTCTATAACTGTTTCTCAAAAAGATCTTGCTGATATCCAAAAAGCGGGCAGTAATGCTATTGTTGAAATTGCTTTACCTAAAGGCAATGAAAACGCAATTATCAAAGAAGTTCAATATCATGTTGTCACCGATAATCCGATACATATTGATTTCCAAAGAATTTCTATGGATAAACCGCTTGAAACCCTCGTTCCTGTTGTTTTAACAGGCGATTGTGTGTGGGTTAAAGAAAACGGCGGTATCGTTGACCATACAGTCAGGGAAGTTGCTATCAAATGTTTACCTGCCGATATTCCGCATGAAATCGCAGTTGATATTACCGGCTTAACATTAGATAAACACGTGACGTTAGCCGACTTGGTTGCCCCTAAAGGCGTCACCATTTTAGGCGAAGCAGACAGAATGATTGTCCACATTATGATCCCGCGTGAAGAAGTTGCCGCAACTCCTGCCGCAGCAGCCGGAACGGAAGCCGCACAACCTGAACTTTCTGCTACAAAAGGTAAGAAAGAAGAAGAAGGTGCAGCAGCCGCAGGTGATAAGAAACCTGCCGAAAAGAAATAATTTTCTAAAATTATTTTTTGAAATGAACACCCGTTGGCTTTTAGCCCGCGGGTGTTTTTGCGTGTATTTAAGTTGTTGCCAATATGGTAAATTATGGTTGTAGCCAACACCACTGATCTCTTTGTTGTGTGAAGCCAATTATTTTGCAATAGTTTTTTGTGTCATCATAACTTAAGCAACATATCCTATGATCATTACCTTCAAGTGCTGTCGTTTCTAGACGGTATTTCGTATAAACCGGACGGCGATTTGCACCGATAAATTGGCCATCTAAATAATAAGAAAAATCTTTTGTAGCAGGTCCGCAATTAGGATCTTCACAATCTTCATCAGGATCTCCTTCTAGGATATTGGCATAGGTAAACAAATTATCTTCACCTTGTTCACACTCACCGGAATTTCGTCCTTTTTCTAAATAACATAATGCTTGTTGGTCCCTTAAACTTTTTAAAATTATAAGGGCTTCGCTTGCTTTTGATTTCTCCACCGCATTTTCATATTGCGGTAAAGCAATACCGGCTAAAATGCCGATAATAAGTACAACTACCAACATTTCAATAAGGGTAAAACCCTTATTAAGTTTTTTGTTTTTCATTTTCATAATTCCTCCGATTTTTAAACTGTTTTAGGGGGGGAATCAGCGCATTTTACAATAAATAACGGCTGATGTATTTAAGTGTATTGAAGAACCCAAACACAACAGCCGTAGTCTAACACAAAAGTGCTAAACATTTGGCACATATTGTAAGGGTAATTAGTCCTTGCAATATGTACCTATAACGACCGTTTTAGGGTTTCAATACATTTTGCCTTAGCAAAACTCGCCTTTAAGGCACCCAAAAACAGATTAAATTGTTTTAAGCCAAAACTTGCGGCTTACATAAAGTAAAACTCCTTTTCAATATAATAACAAAAACGCACTTAATTTTCAAGGTAAGGTTTTTAAATCCCGATGCGACTTAAAGCAGTTTGGATTTGCCCTTCCGTCATTTTCCTGACGTAAAATGCTTCAGGGCCTGCCCTCGCGGTTTTTGCCTTTCGGTACTCGGCCTATGCGGCCTCGTACCTCAAACAAAAACATCGCTCCGGGCTTCAAATCCCGACGGAAAGCAAAGCAGTTTGGATTTGCCCTTTCGTCATTTTCCTGACGTAAAATGCTACAGGGCCGGGGCTCGCGGTTTTTGCCTTTCACTTCGTTCAAACAAAAACATAGCTCCGCCCTTCAAATCCCGACGCGACTTAAAGCAGTTTAAGTCGCTCCACTCTCGGAAAATTTAAAAGGCACCCCAAAGGGTGCCTTTAAATTTTCGGAGAGGGAGGGATTTGAACCCTCGATACCTTTCGGTATACAGGATTTCGAGGCCTGCTGTTTCAACCGCTCACACACCTCTCCAAATTATAACTATATTATATAAAATATCGTTTACTTCGCCAAGATAAGTTTAAACCACCAGGTCCTATTTTTATCTAGGTCCAAAGGCCCTTTTAAAAGATTAAGGAAATATCTATACTAAATATAGAATACAAATGTTTGCTAAATAAAAAATGCTTGCATTTATTGACAAAATTGGTATAATATAAAAGTGTACGTATATCATTAGAACAACAAATATAAATAAATAGAGGAGTGTTATGGGTATTTTTAGAAGAAATGCCGGTAAAATAGCATTAGTTGCGCTTATTGTGTTTTTTTCACTTCCGTTCATCTACGGTAATGAGGAAGAAAATGAGTTTTCCCCTTTTGCAGTTAAATCAGGGCTTTCATATCAGGCAAATCCTATATCCAAATTAGCAAACAGGATTGCCTCTTTTTACGGCTTACCGAAGTCAAATTTAACCACTACATCTGAAAGAATAAATATGGATAAAGGGGAAAATATAAGGGGTAAAGTATCCGGCGCTTTAGGTAAACAGAATTCAGAAAATAAAAATGTTGCCGATACTAAACAAAATCAGGCTGAACAAACACCTTCCAAAAAATTAAACAGTTTTGAAACAGACCAAACAATTATTGTCCCGTCAAAAAGTCTGTATGAAAATGCCACTACCGCAACAAGTGCTACTTATAATTCTTATAACAGGTCAAGCAATACACCTGCGGTTGAATATGTACAAATTGACGGTGCAAATTATAAAGTTGTGCAAGATATTACAGGCAAAAAATATGTAGCAACAGCAAAAGGCCATGTCCCCTATGAGCAGGTCATGCGTAATACCGTATCGGAAAGGGAGTTTTTGGCTGCTAAAAAGCGTTTGGTTAATGCAAGTGACGCCGAAATCGTCCAATATGTTTTAGACCAAAAGAAAGCAGCAAGTAATGCAGAAAATAATACCGAAAACAAAGCCAATACCGCTAATACAAATACCGCCGGTTATGCGGCAACCGGTTCCGCAACTTCTATGGGCGGCGCGGCAAAAGTCAATAATTCCGTCAAAACCGATACCGGCTTTGATGACAGTATTTTAAGCAATGTTTATGCCGAAATAAAAAATCTTAATGCCAAAGTAGATAAACCTGCTTCATCATCTTCATCATCGTCTTCTTCAGGAAATTCTTCTTCAAGGGGCAGTTCGTATTCAGGTGATACAAACAGCGGTGTTTCCGGCATAACAGTGGACCCTAATGAAATCAGTAAATTTTTGAAAGAAATTAATACAGGAAACACAGGGACAGGTGGGAAAAACAAAGGTGAGACAGAAAAATACCAGCCAACAGTAGTAGATCTGGAAAACAATCCATTAAATACTGATAATGAATATGTTGATCCGACATCACCTAATAATACCCCATATCAAGACCCTGATGCTAATAAAAAGCCAGGAAATAATGCACGACTTCAAGGCAAGGAATTAAATAAGTTTAATCCAACAGTTTTTAATGTAATTAAAGCGAAGCAAGACATAGATGAGATAACTACCAATTTAAATAAAGGGAAACCATATTTAAAGGAAGACTAGATAACATATGAAAAAATACTTAATAATAACACTTATAATATCGCTTTTACCCTTATTAGGGTTAAAAGCCAAAGCACAGGAACCGGATGAACTGACCGAAGAAGAACTTGAATATGTCTGTGATAATGAAATATGGTACGAAGAAAGGGAAGTGTATGACTTTGTTCTGAATTATGACAAAAATAAAAAGCCCGAAGATCCGCCTTTAGACGAAATGGAACTGAACTTTAAAGAAAGTTATATGAAGTACCTTGTTGGAGAAGGTGATGACAGAACAGTATACAACCAACGTGCTATACAGTATTGCGTAAATAGGGAAGACCGCTATTGTGCTTACAGTATATTCCCGCTTTATTATTTTAATAAACTTACAATAGTAAATTACCCCAGTGCGGCTTTGGCCGTAAATAATAAGGAACTTTTTGAGGCCTTAATAAAAGAGTATCCTTTCTTGCTTGATAATGCAATTATTGATTATGAAAATTTCCACTCCAACGGCTATTTTTGCACACCTGCTTTGTATATGATTAAAAACAGCCAATACGGTGTTTTAAAATATTTAATAGAAAAGTATGACCCCAATTTGCTTAGGAATTCCGGCTATATTTACAGGGACCCCGCAAAACCGCAAAAGCAAGTTAACGGTTTGGAATTGGCCCAACAAACACTTAAATGGTGGGAAGAAAAGGGCGATAAATACGGTATAAAGTGTGCCCAAAAAACATTGGAAGTTGTTCAGGACTGGTATGACAAAAACGCAAAAGACAAAAAGTATAATAACAAGGAATTAAGGGAGTATAACAGGGAATTAAACAGAATTGCCAACTTGGATGAACAAAAGGCAGAAAATTTATTGCCCGTAAATTATGAAGGCAGGCCTTTGTTAACCCCCGATATAGAAGAAAATTATGCCGAAATACAAGATATAGAAAAACAAATCAACGAAGTTGAACTGCAAATAATGATAGACAAAATTATGGGCGGTTTTGATTTGTCCGCTTTCGGCAACAAAGCATAAAATATTTAAACGAGATATTTTAAAAATTCGCAAAATAACAGAGCCCGCTTAACCGCGGGCTTTGTGTTTTAAAAGTGTGCAATTTTCTATTTACTCAAAAAATTATATAATATATATATCACTACAACGCGCAAGCGTTATTTTTTTGGATTAAATATGAATACAAGACAAGATGTTAGAAATGTGGCCATAATCGCCCACGTGGACCATGGTAAGACCACTATTGTGGATTCTCTCTTAAAATTAGCAGGGCAATTTAAAGTAAAACAAGATGAAGCACAGGAAACTGTCCTTGACTCTAACCCGCTTGAACGCGAGCGCGGTATAACAATTTTATCAAAATGCACCGCAGTAAATTATAAGGGTTATACGGTTAATATCGTTGATACCCCGGGCCACGCGGACTTCGGCAGTGAAGTGGAACGTGTCTTAAAAATGGTGGACGGCGCCTTGCTTTTAGTTGATGCCGTTGAAGGACCTATGCCGCAAACGCGCTTTGTGTTAAGAAAAGCACTTGCCTTAGGCCTTAAACCGATAGTGGTAATAAATAAGATGGACCGCGACCATATCAGACCGTCAGAAGTAGTTGACGAAGTCTTTGAACTTTTTATGGAACTCGGTGCAAATGACGAACAACTTGATTTCCCTATTTTATATGCCTCAGGCCGCGGCGGTTGGGCATCAACGGAAATTGATAAACCGGGCACAGATATCGCACCGATTTTTGATTATATTTTGAAATATGTTCCTGCCCCCGTTGCAGACGAAACAAAACCCTTGCAAATGCAAGTGACTATGCTTGATTATAATAATTTTTTGGGCGCAGTCGGTATCGGGCGCATTTTAAATGGTGATATTAAACAGGGCCAAAGCGTTGCTATGCTTAAACAAAACGGTAAAAGAGTTATCGGCAAAGCAGCTAAAATTGAAAGGTTCATCGGGTTAGGTAAACAAGAAGTGCAAAGCGCAAAAGCGGGTGATATCGTCGCTATCAGCGGTCTTGAAGGCGTGGAAGTGGGCGATACTTTATGCGCAATCGGCGCGGAAGAGCCCTTGCCGCCGCTTGTTATTGACGAGCCGACAATCTCAATGGACTTTTTTGTAAACGATTCGCCTTTTGCCGGCCGCGAAGGTAAATTTTTAACAAGCCGCCATTTAAAAGCGCGCCTTGAAAAGGAAGCGCAAACAAATGTCGGTATGAAACTTGAGCAACTTGAAGGCGAAGGCCGCTTTAAAGTTTACGGCCGCGGCGAACTGCATTTAACTATTTTAATTGAAAATATGCGCCGCGAAGGTTTTGAACTTGCAGTATCAAGCCCCGAGGTCTTGTATAAAGAAGAAAACGGCAAAATTTTGGAGCCTATGGAATATCTTATTTTAGATATTTCTTCAGACGTTCAAGGTGCTGTTTTTGAACTTGTCGGCAAACGCGGTGCCAAACTTGAAAATATGGTAAGCGAGGGCGAAAACCGCTTGCGTTTGGAATATATCATCCCTTCCCGCGCTTTAATCGGTTTCAAAAATGAATTTTTAACTTCAACGCGCGGGCTTGGTATTATGCACCACAGTTTTCACGGGTATTTCCCTAAAGTTGATGTTCCGCCACTTCGTTCAAACGGCGTTTTAATTGCAAAAGAAGCAGGCACAACCACGTCTTATGCGCTTAATGCTTTGCAAGACGGCGGCCAAATGTTTTTAGGCCCCGGCGTGCAAGTTTACGAAGGTATGATTATCGGGCAAAATTCACGCGATAATGACCTTGTAGTAAACCCCTGCAAAGCAAAACGTATGTCAAACATGCGCAGTAAAGCGGCCGACGATGCTTTGGTTTTAACACCGCCCAGAATTATGAGTTTGGAACAAGCGGTTGAATATATCGCCCCTGATGAACTCGTGGAAATTACGCCAACATCCGTACGCCTTAGAAAGAAAATTTTAAATATTCACGAGCGCAGGAAAGCATCCCGTAAAGAAGAAGCCGCAGAAGAATAAAACCTCTTTATGATAGAGATTTCCGATTTAAGTTATCACATTGGCCTGCGCCCGATTTTTGAAGACGCATCCTGCTTTATCGCAGACGGTACAAAAACCGGCCTTGTGGGCTTAAACGGTTGCGGTAAAACCACTTTATTTCGTTTGATACTTGGCCAAATTTACCCGGACGGCGGTAAAATAACCGTTAGTTCCGGTACACAAATTTCCACCGTAGAACAGGAAATTAAAGACACTAACTTAACACCGCTTGAATATGTCTTACAGGCGGACAAAAACCTTAAGGCCTTATACGATAAACTTGCCACCGCCAAATCGGGCGAAGAAATTGCCGAAATCTACGATAAATTAAACAATATGGGCGCAAATAGCGCATCTGCGCGCGCAAGTGCGATTTTGGGCGGTTTAGGATTTTTAGATGAGGAACTTAAAAAGCCCTTAAAAGAACTATCCGGCGGTTGGCGGGTGCGTGCGGCTTTGGCGGCGGCTTTGTTTGCACCTTCTGATATTTTGCTTTTAGACGAACCCACAAACCATTTGGACCTTGAAACATCAATTTGGCTTGAAAGTTTTTTGGAAAAGACCGATAAAACTTTATTTTTAATTAGCCACGACCGCGCACTTTTAAATAAAATTTGCGAAAAAATTATTTTAGTTGACGAGTGTAAACTTAAAACATATACCGGCAATTACGATACTTATGAACGCACGCGCCATAATCAAACCGAGCAACTTATAAAAGACGCCAAACGCTATGAAGAAACCCGCAAACATTTGCAGAGTTTCGTCGATAGATTCCGCTATAAAGCCACAAAAGCAAAACAGGCGCAAAGCCGCTTAAAAATGCTTGAACGCATGGGCGCAGCACCTAAAATTCCGCTTGAAAAAAGCGTGCGTTTTTCTTTTCCCGAGCCTGAACTTTTAGACGCCTATTTGTATACTTTAGACCAAGTTTCCTGCGGTTATAATGATACTCCCGTTTTGAAAAATATTGACTTAACTATCGGTGCGGAAGATAAAATTGCCTTGCTAGGCGCAAACGGAAACGGTAAAAGTACGCTTGCCAAATTGCTTGCCGGAATATTGCCGACAATGAGTGGTAAATTAACTTATGCACGCAAAATAAAAGTGGGATATTTTGCCCAACATCAAACAGAAGTTTTTGATCTTGATAAAACGCCCTATGAACTTGCCAAAGAAAAAATGACCGACGCAAAAGAGGCCGAAGTTTACACACACCTTGCATGTTTCGGTTTACAAAAAAATAAAGCGGACACTAAAATCGGCAGTTTATCCGGCGGGGAAAAGAGCCGCCTTTTGCTTTCAATGATAACAATTTCGCACCCCAACATTTTAATTTTAGACGAGCCGACAAACCATTTAGACATTATCTCCCGCCGCGCTTTGAGCGAAGCCTTAAACAATTACAGCGGTGCGGTTATTTTAGTGACGCACGATTTCAATTTGCTTGAAGAAGTTTCAGACCGCCTTTTGCTCGTCGCAAACGGCACTGTTCAAAATTATGAAGGCGATTTGGAAGATTACAAAAACTTTGTTTTGCACGGCGGCGGTGCAAGTGCCGCGCAAAATAAAGCCGATATTAAAAAAGAGCGCCGCAGAACTGCTGCAGAACTACGTCAACAGGCCGCACCTATAAAAAAGCAAATCAGGGAAATTGAAAAGAAACTTGATACCCTAACCACTCAAAAACAAAATATTGAAACGCGCCTAACCACGCAATTTAGCAGCGATTTGAGCATAGAACTTGCCTTTATCAATAAAGAGATTACCGACTTAGAAAGCAAATGGCTTGAACTAACTACCGAACTTGAAAATTTAAAATAATTTACAAGTAAAGCAATTTTTGATATTATAAATATAAGGGTTTTTACCCTTTACAATTTCTGTTTTTGGTAGCGTTTAACGCTCCAATTTTGCCCGGTAAAACGGGCGAAATGGATCCCAAACCAAAAACAGTCGCATTGACATAAAGATTTATCTTTGTGTTTGTCCTTGCTTGTTATACAAGCAAGGATAGCGGCTGTGTATGGTTGGTTGGGATCCGCCATAACCAGCCGCTTTTTATTGCTGCCTTAAACAGGATTAAGGAGAATAAAATGAAACACGAAAGAGAAAATAAAAAATTTATTAAAGGTTTTACTTTAATAGAACTTTTAGTAGTTGTACTGATTATCGGCATTTTAGCCGGTATTGCCTTACCGCAGTATGAAAAATCAGTTTGGAAAGCAAGGCTTGCCGAAGTTTACACCGTCACTAATGCTTTGGAAAAGAGTATTGAAACATATATATTGACACATACTCCGGTGCCGGAATGGGACGAAGGAAAATACTTAGATCCTGAAGAATTGGATATAGACGCCTTATCTAATTTAACGGAGAAAACAATTGGCGACACTACAGGTTATTGTTCAAAATATGTTTGTTATTATGTAGAGTGTTTTTATGAAGTATGTGATTGGTACGCTTTTATGTATACAAATTCTGAAAATGAAGATTATTTTGCAGAAATGATAGGTTCGAAATCTTCTTCCGGATGGTATAAAGAGTGCAACTATGAAGATAAAAAAGGAGAAATGTTTTGCAAACTGGGAAATTGGGATGCAATTAATGAAGGATTTTAAAATTTAAAGCCAAAAAGACGCAGCCAAAAAAATAACCCTCGGCTTCCGCGAGGGTTAGTTAGTTATAGACTATATAAGTCATTATACACATTTCCTTTTAATCCGCCGGCTCAACTTCTTCAAGGGGGCTTAACGCTATGTAGGGGCACCGCTGCCACCTTCCACAACACCCGCCCGAAACGGCCTCCGCGGATATACCTATAGTATAATGGTTTTTCTAAAAATGTCAAGGGGGTTGGCGGCGTCTTTTTGGTAAATTGAAATTTTTTACGAATTTCAGATACACGGGGCTGCCGCCCCTCACGGTATACTTCATTCGTAAGAAAATCTCAATTTCCACAAAAATACTGTGCCAACAGATAAAAGAGATATTGGCGGCGTCTTTTTGGTAAATTTTAAGTCAATAATTTTTAATCAAAATAAAAGCTACCATCACTTGCTTGAACCGCGCCATATTTTTTACAAGTTTTTCCGCTATCATTATCATCACACCAAAATTTTGTATTAGGTGTATCAGTGTCATAATTTGGACCATCTAAATTTATATAGTAAGCAATTTCACCGGTATTACTGTCTATAATATTTCTGTCTGCCCTAAATGTACAACTGTCTTCATTATCACCTAAACATTCATCTACATAATATGTAAAATTTTCAGTAGATATTGCTACACCTCCTACGGGGCTTTCTATAATTTCGCCTTGTATCTCTATATCTAATTCTGTTAAATCTTTACTAATTTCTGTATTTGATAAAGCATATAAATGTGCCGCACTTGCAATAGCTTTCAAATTTATTTTTGCTTCTGCAATTTTTGCTTTTTCAACTGCTTTGGTATATTGCGGTAAAGCAATGCCCGCCAAAATACCGATAATTAACACAACGACTAACATTTCAATTAAGGTAAAACCTAATTTATTTTTCTTTTTCATATAATCTCCTTTATACAATACTTTTATTTACTGTATATAGAAATTATAGAAAAAAAAAAAAAACAGAAGTCAAGAGGATCGTCGTAAAATTAAAGATATGAGCATAAATACCCAGTAAGTATTTTCAGGAAAATTTTGATTTTTTCTGTGACTCAGAGTAGCGTGAAGTAGAGGAGTAAAGCGGCGTATCGGTATTTTAGGAGTTGAAAAAATCAAAATTTCCCTGAAAGATTTTGACGGTAAAAAACGGAAGTATCAAAGCATACTTATCTAATTGTTAGACGACATTAAATTCATTAAACTGATAAACAAGTTAATAATATCAAGATAAATACTAATTGCGAAATTAAGCGCATTTTCCCAATTGTTTGCGGCGGCAATCCCTTTGAGTTTGCTTAAATGGTTAAAATCAAAAAGCAAATATCCGGTAAAAATCAGTACGCCGAGCCCGGCCATAATGCGCTGGCCTTTTATATTCGCAAAAATTCTGATAATAGAGTAAATTACAATTACGATAAGCCCGATAAATAAAAATTTGCCGAGCCACGCAAAATCAAGCCCCGAATACATCGCAATTAAGCCTGTTAAAAATGTGGTTAAAATCGTAAGTCCAAGTGCCTTTTGCGCAGTATCTTTATACGCCACAAAATAGACACCTAGACTGAACCCGCTTGCCGCCGTAAAAAGACCCATAAGAAGCATATTTATCGGGAATAACCCGCGCATAAATAAAAGCAAAATAAATGCGCCGATATTGACTATTAAAGCCCAAGTCGTGTAGCGTTTTACCGTCTGATAATCCTGTGTTTGCAAGGCGCTGTTATACAGGCGCGCTGCAAACATGCAACCGAGCCACGCCATCAATAAAGAGCCTGTTAGGATTATGAAAGTTTTTGACATTAGTGTTTGAAACATATTTCCCCCTTATATTAAGTTTTGGTGTTAATTTTGACCTCTTTTTATTTTCGCCACACACTTTTTTGCTTGGCAAAAAAGTGGGCGGGAGACGACGAGAAAATAACATTTTCTCGTCAAGAGGGGGGTAGATTGTAAAACAAAATTCTTTCCTAATTTTACACTATCCCTTTCAAAACAACAACCTAACTCCATAAAATAATAGCAAATTTGGATGATAAATTGTAAAATTTATTTATGACAAAATCAGAAATCGCAAAAAATTATTTTTTACAAGGTTATAATTGCGCGCAAGCGGTGTTTTTGGCTTTCGCAAAAGATGAGGGTTTAAGTGAAGAAACCGCTCTTAAAATTGCATCCTCTTTCGGCGGCGGTTTGGGGGCACAGCGCGAAGTTTGCGGCACCGTCAGCGGTATGTGTATGGCACTGGGTTTAAAACGCGGCTATACGACGCCCAAAGATTATGCCGCCAAACAAAAACATTATTTAGCGGTGCAAGAAATTTGCGCGGAATTTAAAAAACAAAACGGCAGCATTATTTGCCGCGAACTTTTGGGCCTTGATAAAAACAATTTGCCTTTGAAACCTGAGCAGCGCACCGGTGAATATTACAAGAAACGCCCCTGTGCCGAACTGGTAGCAATGGCCGCAGAAATCTTAGAAAATTATTTAAAAAATAATTAAATAAAACTTGCAAGCGTTTATCAATAAATGCAGTATTGTACAAAACAAAAAAATTCACTATAATTAAAGAAAGGAGTTTTATTTTAATGTGAGCTGATTAGCAGCTTAAAAAAATTTGATCTATTTTTGGAACCGTTTTAATACGGGGAACTATAGAATAGTGTTCCTGAGCAACCGAAAATAGTCGTTTAGGCATATAATAAATTGACTGATCCTCTTTTTATTATATGCTGAATGTTTATCTTTAAGATAAACTACGGCTATATTATGAGTCCGCTCAGGAACCTCATAAATATAGCCGTTATTTATTGGAGAATTTGAAGTAAATTAAAATTAAGGAGAAGTAAAATGAAAAAACTAAACAAACAAAGATGTAAAAAAGGGTTTACCCTTATCGAAATGCTGGTGGTTGTGCTGATTATCGGTATTTTGGCGGGTATTGCTTTACCGCAATATCAAATGGCCGTCACTAAAGCAAAAGTTGCAAGTATTTTACCCCTTATGCGCAGGTGGAAAGATGCTTTACAAGAATATAAATTACAACACGGAGATTATGACATCCCATATGCTGAAGCTGGTGAATATTTAGGTGTGACATGGCCTAGTGATTGGAGACAATATCGTCAAAATACTGCTTGCGGTAATTATGACGAATGTGAAAATGATTATTGGAGAGATTGCTTAGTTAATGAGGAAAGTTTTGGGGAAATATATTGTGAACATGGTTTTAACGGGGATGGTGGTAGTTTTACGATCAGAATGCATCAATCCGATGATCCTAATGAAAATTACAGAGGGAAAATAATATGTATTGCTGAATTAGGTGAAGGTCATAAAGTATGCAAAGCACTTGGTGGTAAATTTATACATGGCGATGGTGAAAGTTGGACTGCATATTCCCTCAATTAAAAACAATTAAAAAATTTATAAAAAATACCCACACTTTTTCGTGTGGGTATTTTATGCATACTTTGTTATTTTCGCCCCACACTTTTGCTTTGCAAAAGTGGGTGGGAGAATTAAAGAGGGGGGTAGTGTAAAACTAAATTTCTCTTTTAACTTAACACTTTCAAGCGTTTTTCAATAGGCTCGTAAGTCTTTTCTTGCGGTGCGCTTAAAATTTCGCCGACGGGCATCTGTGCAATCAAACGCCAAGTGGCGGGAATTTTAAAAGTGCGGTGAACTTCGCTGTCAATAATCGGGTTATAATGTTGTAAACTTGCCCCGATACCCACTTCCGCCAAAGCGCACCAAACGGAAAATTGCAACATCCCGTTTGCCTGTTGTGCCCAAGTAGGGAAATTACTTGCATAAGCAGGGAATTGTTTCTCTAAATTTTCTGTCACCAAAATATCTTCAAAATATAAAATTGTCGCGCTTGCGGCGGCAAAAGCCGCAATTTTTTCCTGTACCGGTGCAAAATTTTCTGCCGGCACTCTTTCTCTTAAAGTTTCCAAAACGATATCCCAAAGTTTTTTATGATTTTCATTTTCAAGCAGAACAACGCGTGCGCTTTGGCTGTTAAAAGGCGTGGGTGCATTAAGTATGCACTTCTCTAAAATTTGCGGCACTTGTTTTTGTTTTTCCGCCGGCAGTTTGCCCAAGTGATAGCAAGAGCGGCGTTTTTTTATCGTTTCTGTAAAGGTCATATTTCCCCCAAGATTTTATTTTTACTACAAAGTAATGATAAAATTTTTCTTCTTAAAAGTCAATATAAATTTGACAAGTATTTAAAAAAATTCTACAATATAGCATACAGTGTGCTAAACACAAGGAAGGTAATTATGCCATACTCAGGCGGCGTAAAATTACAAGATGAAATTTCAACTAAAATCATAGATACCGTGACGAAGATGGTCTATGACGGCGGTGCAAAAAATATCAATGTTCAAATGGTTTTAAAAAAGTTAAAAATCACGAACAGGGTTTTTTATAACCGCTTTAAAAATATTGATGAAGTTTTACTTTCCGTATCTCAAAACCTAGTTCACAAAATGCGCCAATGTATGTTGCGGCCTTATAATGAAAAGGAAAATTACCACAAATATTTAGTCAGCCTTGCTACTGATGTTTTAGTTAAAACTTACGAGATAAAAAAAGATTTCAGCGACTATATGTTCAATAATGACATCATCAATGAAAGCAATAAACTTTGGTGGATTGAGCATATGCTCCCGCCCCTTGAATACGGCGTAAAAAAAGGTTTTTTAAAACCGATGGACATTAGGGAAATGGCCTATGCTATTTGGTGTTTCTGCCGCGGTTTTAACGTTGATGCAATCAAAAGCCGTCTTGAACTAAAAAAAGCACTTAAAACTTTCACCATGGCATTTACCTTTTTAATTGACGGTATGACTTTAAATAAGGACAAAAGAAAATGATTATTTCCTATAAACGCAAAGCGCATTATCACGAAACGGACAAAATGGCCGTCGTGCACCACTCAAATTATTTAAGGTGGATGGAAGAAGCCCGCGTGTATATGCTTGAACATATCGGCTTGCCTTTTACCAAAATGGAAGCGGCAAATATTTTTAGCCCCGTCGTCAGTTTTACTTGCAATTATCACTTCCCCGTTTGGTTTGATGATGAATTTGAAATCAAAGTTAAAGCCGTTTGCTACACCGGTGTACGCGTTTCTTTTGAATATGAAATTTTTAATTTAACCAAGAATAAACTTTCTGCTACTGCTACAAGTGAGCATTGTTTTACGTCGGCAAGCGGGCGCCCGCTATCTGTTAAACGCGCCAATCTGGAAATGCACGCACTTCTTGAAACTTGCGTTGAATAAATCTTATAGAAGTTTTCTTATTATTAAAAACATATAACATATGGGTATACTAATATTGTTATTTCCACTACGATCCTCTTGACATCTATTTTTTTTTTTTTCTATAATTTCTATATACAACATAAAAGCATTGTATAAAACAAATAAAGGAGATTATATGGGAAATAAAAAAGGTTTTACACTAATTGAAATGTTAGTTGTAGTGCTTATTATCGGTATATTAGCTGGTATAGCACTGCCGCAGTATCAGCTTGCGGTTGATAAAACACAATTTGCAAAAATGCAAACAATGGTAAATGCAGTAAGAAAATCTTATCTTGGGTATGTATTATTACATGGAAAAGGCCCTGACAGTTTTAGTGATTTAGATTTAGATATTTATCATGAGGGTGAAGAATTTGCCCCTAGGGATTTTTTCAAATGTATAACTTTACCGGATATGTATCTGTGTATTGCCGGTGGCGGAGCAGATTCTAGTGGAAATGTTCGTGCTTTTAAAAAAGATTTAAGTTTTATTTATATGGAATCACTTTTAACAGCAAAAACTTTGAAAGATCAGTTTATTAAACAATGTTTTGCTTTACAAAATAATGATAGGGCAGACCGTCTTTGCAGTCAAATGGGTTCAGATAAAACTGATATCATAGTAACTAACACACCATTAGGAGATCGTAGAGATTACTATAGGTATACTATGAAATAATCTTTAGTAGATTTATTAAATTAGTATCTAATTCGTAAATCTTATTATTATGCTACCTTACAATTTCAAGTGGGGCATATTTGAGCATAAAAACGCGTTTTGTGCCATTATTGAAAATAACTGTTATTTTTGCCGCCTCGCCGCTGCCGGTAATCAAAACAACTTTCCCAAGCCCGAAAACACCGTGCTTTAAAACAGTTCCGATACGCACGCCGCTGCTTGCATTGACAGGCGCGGCGGTTTGTTCACTATTTTGTGTGGGCAAAGCAGATGTTTGCGGCGTTGTAGTTTTATAAGGCGTATAAGAATAATCGTCGTAATTTTGATAATTTGC
>JBGURU010000040.1:0-6319 GCA_045132175.1 Elusimicrobiaceae bacterium
TATAAATTTATGGCCGTCTACGGTATGGCCTTTTATAGCAAAAAACACAAAACCGTTTTGTACTTTTTGGGAATCTTGCGTAAGGCCCAAAACGTCACAATCAAAATTTGCGGTTGGAAAAAGTTCTTTAAGTTTCATAAAATATAATTATGTTAAAAAAATCTTTACTTGAAAAATTATATGCAAAATATAACCATTTATGTTATGTTTCGCCCGACCCTTTACAGTTTTGCCGCCCTTATAAATATAGGGAGCAGCAGGAAGTAGTTTGCCTTATTGCCGCGTCCTTTGCGTACGGGAACGTAAAACAGATAATAAAGGCCGTTAATAATATTTTACTTAATTTAGGGCCGCGGCCGAAAGACTTTCTTTTAAAAACCACAAAACCCGAACTTAAAAAAATGTTCAAAAATTTCAAATACCGCTTTACTACGGGCGCAGAAACGGCCGATTTTTTGTGGGCCATTTCTCAAGTTTTGAAAGAATACGGCAGTTTGGAAAATTTATTTTTAAAGTTTTATAAACCAAGTAAAGATTTTGTTTTTGCTTTAAAAAGTTTTGCCGCGCATTTAAGAAGTTATGGCGGCATTAAAACCCTGATACCGGACCCAAGCGAAAACAGCGCCTTAAAACGCCTTAATTTATTTATGCGCTGGTGTGTGCGTTGCGACGAAGTGGACCTTGGCTGTTGGAAAGGTGTGGACTGCGCCGATTTACTTATTCCCTTAGACGTTCATATGCACCGCGCGGCCAAAAGTTTGGGGCTTACCAAAAGGAATCAAGCCGACTTAAAAACCGCTTTGGAAATTTCCGCAAATCTAGCAAAAATTAACCCCACAGACCCGATTAAATACGATTTTTGCTTAACGCGTTTCGGCATCCGCCCCGACATGAGCGAAAAAGACTTAGAAGAAATGGCAAGGAAGTTATAAATTTAGTGTAGATATTGATATGTATGTTCTCCTACGTGGGGTCCTTTCCCTCCGGTTTCCATTTTGCATAAACGATGAGATTTGTCATTAGAATCATTGCTTAATGCAGTGCATCTGCGGTCATTGACAGAGTCAAGTTTAATGTCATAAGACATTATTATTCCAAAAATTTCTCTTTTACAATATATAAAAGCGGTTGAAATCTGGCACCAAGACCCGTCTTTCATTTCTATTTTGTCGTATTTTACTAAATCCCCTTGTAAGTCAATATCTAGCCCTGCAAAAGAACCCCAAAACTTATCACTGACCATGTATAATCTATCTACGGCACTTTTAATTGTATGGGCATTTTCTTTTAAAGTCGCAAATTTTGCTTTCCCCACTGCCATTTGATATTGCGGCAAAGCAATAGCGGCTAAAATACCGATAATCAATACTACAACCAACATTTCTATAAGGGTAAAACCTTTTTTCATATAATCTCCTTTATACAATGCTTTTTTATTGTATACAGAAATTATAGAAAAAAAAAAAAAAAGCAAGTCAAGCGATTTTTAAATTTAACGACGGAGTAAATATATAAAACAAAAACTAAAAAATTATTAAGTTTTTGCTATTTTCTATGGTTTTTAAATTAGAAGAAGTGCTAATATCTTTATAATTAAAAGACAAATTATTATTGGTAGCAATTTCCTTTTTGCCGTCTTTTAAAACCCAACCGCTTTCAACCGAAATACCGCAATATTCTTGATTTGGAAATATTTGCGTAATCTGCGCTTTGGTGTTTATCAAAAGCGGCTCAATTTCGGCGGGAATTGCACCGTAAGGCAAGTAAATATTTTTTATTTTCAAATCAAAATCTTTGAGCATATAAAAATAACTTTTGGAAAGCGAATTGATAAAAAGGCAGTCAATTTCTTTGGTGCCAAGCGCGAGCATCGCCTTTTGCGCCGTTTGCGAACTTATACTTGCGCCAAGCATTTTCGTTTTGCCGTTTTCCGTCAAAAGCACATTAAAATTATAAGCGCCGCGCAAAATAACAAAAGGCGGGCGCTTGATAAAAATGCCGCCGCAAAATACTAAAAGTGCAAGCGGGAAAACAATACAAAAAGCCCTTAATTTCCGCTTAATTAAAGGCAAGTTCAAGACGTAAAACAGTAAAATGTAAAATGCTAAAATACTTGTCGGTTTCAAAGCGGGTGCGGTGATATGCGAAACAGGCAAAGCCGCAAAAAAGTTTACTAAATATTCAAAACATAAAAGTAAAATTTTCATTATAAATAATACAGGCGCAAAAACAAAATTACCGCAAAAAGAAACAAGCCAAAGCAGGAAACCGCCGCCCATTAAAACCGCGCTTAAAGGCACTAAAAGTAAATTGGAAAACACCGCACTGAAAGATATTTTATAAAAATAATTTGTAAATACGGGAAGTAATGCAACTTGTGCGCTTAGTGAAACAAAAAACAATTCAGAACACCAACGTAAAACAGGCGGAATTTTGTTGCTGAATTTATAATTTAAACTGAATAAAATTATAGCGCAAGTGGCAAGGAAAGACATCTGAAACCCTGCTTCAAATAAACTTTGAGGATTTACAAGTAAAATGAAAAACGCCGCTAAAAGCAAACCTTGCATTATGCCGCTTTTGCGCCCAAGAATAAAGCCGAAAGTTGCCGCCGCGGTCATTAAATAGGCACGCAGCAGCGGCGCATCCGCACCTGCAATTAAAGTGTAAAGCAAAGCGGCGGCCAAAGCGATAAACGCGGTTTTCAAACGCCCGCCGAAAAACAAAGAGCATAAAAAGTAAACAATTAAAGTGATAAAACCCACATTCCCGCCCGATGCAACAAGCAAGTGCATAGCGCCGCTGTCTTGGAAAGCGGTATAAAGGTTATCGGGAATATCGCCCTTTTCGCCAAGTGTGATACCGCCCAAAATCGCGGCGGAGTTTGCGCTTAAATTATCTTTAAAAACTTTCAAAATACTTGCGCGTACTTTTGATAGGTAAAACCAAAAATTTTTCGGGCTTTGAACGCCAATTATTTTACCGATACTGCCTTGCGCAAAAATATGTTTGCGCGCAAGGTATCCTGCCCAATCAAAAGAGCCGTAATTATCTTGATTAGACGGTGTAAACAAATCGCCGTCAAAAGTGATAATTTGCCCGCGTTGTAATTCGGGGCAATCTTTACAGGTTAAGTAAATTTTGCCGTTTTGTTTTGTGCCGTTAAAGGCCAAAATATCGGCGGTAAAAAGTTGCTTATCGTCTTTAGTACGCGGGTAAGAATTTATATAGGCTTTAACTTCGGCTTTGACAGGGAGTTTATAAAAAATATCATCTTGTTTCGGCGTTGGAGTTTTCAAAAACAGGGCAAGCGCCAATACATAAATTAAGAAAAATATTAAAAAAGGCCTTTTGTAAAAAGACGGGTGCATTTTGGCCCCTTACAGTTTTGTGCGCCCTTTAAGGGAGTGGGTTAAAGTCATTTCGTCAATATAATCAAGTTGCGCGCCAAGCGGAACACCATAACCGAGGCGTGAAATTTTACCTACAATACCACGCAGTAAATCGGCTAAATATAAGGCGGTCATTTCGCCTTCGCTATCGGGGTTAGTGGCTAAAATTACTTCTTTGATTTCAATCGGGGAATTTTGTACGCGGTCCAAAAGTTCGCGCACTTTTAAATTTTCAATATTTTTGCCTTCTATCGGGGAAACCGCACCGTGTAAGACGTGGTAAACACCTTTGAAAACTTTTGTTTTTTCAAGTGCTTCAATATCTTTTGCCTCTTGCACCACACAAAGCAAAGATTTATCGCGCGTTTTATCAGCGCAAATCGGGCAAAGTTCAGATTCGGAATAATTAAAACACTCGCTGCAATATTTCACGTTTTTACGCGCTTCAATTAAGGCTTCAATTAAGGCGGCAACTTCCGCTTCGGGTGCGCGTAAATAATGCAAAGTAAAACGTTCCGCCTGGCGCGGCCCTACGCCTTGCAGTTTACGGAAACAGTTTTTTAAATTCTCAAGCGTTTTCATCTTTTGTATTTATAATTTGCCCTTCAAATAAGTTTAAAATATTTTGCGTTGCCGAATCTGCGGCAATTTCCGTTTTCGGGGAAAAGTCCTGCATTGAAAACGGTTCTTCTTTGCTTATCAATTCCTCTTTTTTTACAGGTGCGGGAGCAATCGTAGGCACGGGCTTTGTTGTTTGTTTTATAATTTCCGTATATCTCGGTTTTACAGGCATATCTGCAATAACAGGCACTTGTTCATTATAATTAAACTCAAAAGCAATTTGGCGTTTAAAAAGTTTTTGTGCAATATTTATAAAATCTGTTTTACGCCTTTGGCAAGCACTTTGCGCAAAACTGTCTTTAAACTCAAACACCCATTTTTCCGGGGTTGGGAAAGTGGCTTTTGCGCTTTGCAAAGATTCGGCTAAAAACGGCGATGTTTCCGCCAAAGCATTTTTGAAAACAGGCAAAGCGGTTATCGGGTTAAAAGGTGTTTTATCTTCTTGCGGCGCGGTTGTTTCCGATGTTGTTTCCGCGGCTGTTTCTGCGGATATTTGCACAGGTGTTTCTTCCGCCGGTTTTAACTCAACTTTTTTTATTTCCGGCTCTGTGGGTTTTGTTTCAAGTTCTTCCCTTTCCTGATTATTATTTTGCGGAGTGCTTGCGCTTGACGGTGTTTCGCCTTTTTCAAGGGCTTCAAGGCGCGCAATTAAACCCTCAATATCAAGTGTCGCTTGCATTAAGGTAAATAGGCCTACTTCTGCCGCCAAGGCAGGGGTATCGGAATACTTAACTTCGTCGTAAAGTTTGGAAAGTTTACGCGTCATTGCTGCGATAAAACTTGGGGATGTTTCTTTAATAATTTTATCAGCCTCATCAAAAGGCGCGGCACCGGAACCGAGCGTATAATAAAATATTTCCCCGAAAGCAGTTTTTAAATCTTTTAGCAAAGCAAGAGCATCAAAACCCTCGGTTTTTACGGTTTCAAAAATTTTATGCAATTTTTGCTCGTCTTTATTTACCAAGGCAAAAGCGGTTTCCTTGATAATATCGCGCGGCATAAGGCCAAGCATTTTGGCAATTAAATCTTCATCCACGCGGCCGTTTGAAAATGAAAGGGCCCTGTCTAAAATCGTCAAAGCATCGCGCAAAGCGCCGCCGGCATTTTTGGCAATTTGTTTTGCGGCGCCGTCGGTTAATTCAAAGTTTTCTGCACCGGCAAGGTCCAAAAGATGGGCAACAATTTCCTTTTCCTCTATCGGTTTAAAGCGGAAAGTTTGGCAGCGTGAAGTGATAGTCAAAGGCACTTTATTAAACTCAGTAGTAGCCAAAATAAAGACGACATGGCTTGGCGGTTCTTCCAAAGTTTTAAGCAAAGCGTTGAAAGAAGATTTGGAAAGCATATGTACTTCGTCTAAAATAAAGATTTTATAGCGGTCCCTTCCTGCTGCAAGGCCAACGGTGTCAAGTATAACTTCCCTTATTTTATCAACTTGGGTATTGCTTGCGGCGTCAAGTTCCAAGACATCCATATCTGATGACGCGGCAATTTCTTTACATTGCGGGCATTCGCCGCAAGGCTCATCAGTAGGACCATGTTGGCAGTTTAATGCTTTTGCAAGCAAACGGGCAGTTGTGGTTTTACCGCAACCGCGCGGGCCGTAAAATAAATATGCAGGCGCAACGCGCCCGCTCTTTACGGCGTTCATCAAAGTGGTTTCAATACTTTCTTGCCCGACGACTTCTTTAAAAGTCTGCGGGCGGTACTTGTTGGCTAGGGAAATATAGGTCATATACAAAAATGATATTAAATTTGGGACAATGTTGCAAATTCTATTATTAAACAGGAATCCACAAATCCGGTTTATTAACAATCTTATTCTTTTTAAAAAGTCTATATCTGTCTGACTTTAACAAACCGATTGACAAAAGATATAAAAACTGTTATTATTAGTTTATAGGAGTTTTATTTAAAGTTAATGTAGGCGGGAGTCCGCCTAAAAAAAATTTAGACTTTTTTGGAGTTTTGCCCAAAGCAAAACAGCCCTTTGGAAATAAAGGGAACAAATCAGACCAAAAATAGTTCGTATCAGGCACAAAACGGAGGGCCTAATTACCCCTCGGTTTTGTGCCGAGCGTTTAAGCATATTTCTATGCTTTTACCACGGCTGTTATATTTGGTTCTCTGATTTGTTATCAAGTATAGGAGCCGTTCTTATTTGGGTAAAATCCTGAAATTTAGGTGCTTAATTGATATTAGGCACCTGCGGTAAGGCAGGAAAGTAAATCATAGTTTTCTCCAAAAACTTTTACACCTGCCTTACCAAGAAATAAACAGGTTGGGTAAAAAGATTTTTATTTGATGTA
>JBGURU010000041.1:0-39392 GCA_045132175.1 Elusimicrobiaceae bacterium
GGTGGGGGAGCGTCGGTTAACTGGCAAACCACCGGTCTCCAAAACCGGGACTGAAGGTTCGAGTCCTTCCGCTCCCGCCATAAAAGGTAGGAAAAATGGGAATAATAAATAAATCTATAAACTTCTTACGTGAAAGTTATATGGAACTCAAAAAAAGCATTTGGCTCACAAGGCAACAAATGATACAATCCACTATGTTTGTTTTTATCGTGGTAGGGCTTGTGGCTCTTTATATCTCGATTATAGACCTTCTTTTATCTAAAGGTCTTGGTCTTATTATAGGCGGTTAATATGGCTGAAGAACAAAATAAACCTAATACTGAAAATATTGAAAATTTAAACCCTGCCCCGGCAGAAAATACTAATTTACCGGAAAAGGCTTGGTATGTTATTCACACCCAAACCGGCCACGAAGATAAAATAAGGGAAAAGATTTTTATTCAAATCAAAATGCGCAATTTCGGCGACAGAGTTTTTGATGTCTTAGTTCCTACCGAAGATGTTGTTGAAGTCAAACATAATAAACAAAATTTAAGAAAGCGCAAATTCTTCCCCAGTTATTTGCTTGTACAGATGATTATGACAAGTGAAAGTTATTGGTTTATCCGCAATATTCCAGGTATTTCCGGTTTCTTGGGTGATCCGCGCCCAACACCGCTTCCGGAAGACGAAATTGCAAGCATCATCACTTTAAGCAAGGAAACCGATGGTAAACCGCGCCACGCCGTTCAATTTGAAAGGGGCGAACAAGTGCGTGTTATTGAAGGGCCTTTCAAGCACTTTATCGGTACTATTGAAGAAGTTAATGAAGATAAAAATAAACTTAAAGTTATGGTGACTGTCTTTGACAGAGCAACACCTGTTGAAGTTGATTATTTACAAGTAGAAAAAGTAAACTAGTTTTGCAGTACCCCGCTTTTTGCGGGTATATTAAGGAGTAATTAAATGGCAAAAGAGAAAAAAATAAAAGGTTATATTAAACTGCAAATTCCTGCAGGGGCAGCAAACCCCGCACCACCGGTAGGCCCGGCGTTAGGCCAACATGGTGTGAACATCATGGAATTTTGCAAGCAGTTTAATGCAAAAACAGCAAAAATGGAGAAAGGTATAAAAATTCCGGTAGTTATTACCGTGTATGAAGACAGATCTTTCTCTTTCATTACCAAGATGCCGCCTATGGCAGTTCTTATTGTGAAGAAACTTGGCCTCAAAAAAGGTTCAGGTACACCGCATAAAGACAAAGTCGGTAAGTTGACACAAAAACAATGTGAAGAAATCGCCGCAGAAAAATTGCCCGATTTAAACACAAAAGATATCAAACAAGCCGCAGAAATGGTAAAAGGCACAGCACGCAGTATGGGTGTTGATATTGCCGCAAAATAATTAAAAGGCAGGGAGAGTTTTAAAACTCGCTTAACCTGAAGGAGATAAAATGGGAAAAAGATTACAAGCAGCTGAAAAGAACATAGATTCTAAAAAACTGTACACCTTGAAAGAGGCCTCCGCTTTATGCAAAGATAATGCAAAAGCAAAATTTGACGAAACGGTTGAACTCCACGTTCGTTTAGGGATTGATACCAAAAAGTCAGATCAACAGGTCCGCGCTATGGTCGTTTTACCGAACGGCACCGGCAAAACCAAAAGAATTGCCGTCTTAGCAAAAGGTGAACACGCCCAAGCAGCCCAAAAAGCAGGGGCTGATTTGGTTGGCGGAGATGATTTGGTCGAAGATATTACAAAGGGTAAAATTGACTTTGATGTCTTAGTCGCTACCCCCGATGTAATGCGCGATTTGGCAAAAGCAGCAAAGATTTTAGGTCCGCGCGGTTTGATGCCAAATCCGAAAGCCGGTACCGTCACTTTTGATATTGCAAAAGCCGTCGCCGAACTTAAAGCAGGTAGAATTGAATTTAAAGCCGATGCTTACGGTATTGTTCACGTACCTGTGGGTAAAGCGTCCTTTGATGCAAACAAAATCTATGAAAATGCAAAAGCTGTTTTAGATACTATTTTAAAGGTGAAACCTTCTACATCTAAAGGGACATATATGAAAACTGTTTCAATGTCCTCTACAATGGGTTTAGGTATTCACATTGACGTGACAAAAATAAACGCCTAACACTCTTTTGCTAAAAACAAAACCGCCTGTATGAAATATACAGGCGGTTTTTTACTTGTTTAATTTCCGTCAATAACTTCAAAGGCCGGTACACCCGGTGCATAAGTTTGAGTGTTGGTATTTGCTCGGTTATTGTTTATACTGACAGAGGCCTCCGCATAAGCACCGCCGCCATTATTATTTTGCGTATTTTGTGTGTTTTGTGTTTGGGTTTGCTGCTGCGGTGTTATAGGTGTATCGGAAGTTATATCAATATAGTTTTGGCCTGCTTGGCCTTGGCCGTCAATCAATATTTCGTCTGCTTGATAAGTGGCTTGAGTATTTTGATTTGTTGTATTTTGTTTTGGTGTTGCCGGCGCAATTTCTTGTGCAGGTTGCATAGCAGTATTTTGCGGCATATTTGCCTGAGTATTTTGCATATTTTTTGTTGGCTGATTTACCGGCAAAGTTATTGTTGTGATGGTTTCTTCCTGTGGTGTTGTACTTGCATTGATTAATTTGACTACGGAATAAACCAAAGTAATTATTATAATTACTAGTACTATTTTGGCTGTTGTTCTCATATTTACCCCCTAAAACTAATTATAAATAATTAGTTTCTATTTTGCAAGGGGGAAAAAGATTTTCGAAGTTTGCGGTTTTTGCCGGATATGTATATAATCTGGATTTATAAAAGTACCCCCGGGTTTTTGAACTCGGGGGTATTGTGTTTGAAAAATAATTTTTATTATTCGTATTCATATTCTTCTAATGTAACACCTTCTTCGCTGCAATAGCTTACTACTCTACTGTGTGCCGGATAATTCCTTTCTTTGACCCATTGGCAGATTTCTTTTGAAACACTCCCCATGTAAAACCAAACCTCATGGTCAGGGTACATGTATAAACCAAGTACATCATCATTTAAAAATTTTAACACAATCTCAATCCAACAAGAATCAGCATTACAATATGCCTCATACTCAGCCAATTCAGTTACACAATAAAATGGATCACTATCACAGTCACCCGGCAAATCTATGCTGCCTACACTGTATGACCCAGTAAACAATACTCCCCTATAACCGTCTCCCGGCCAACCGTTAGCATCCAGAAAAAAGCGTATATTTTGTTTAGCCGCACTTACTGCCAAATCAACTTCCGCAAACTTTGATTTGACAACCGCTTTCCTATACTGCGGCAAAGCAATACCTGCCAAAATACCGATAATTAAAACCACTACCAGCAATTCAAGTAAAGTAAAACCTTTACTTGAGTGAAAGATAGTTAAAGTATCTTTAATTTTTTGTAACAACTTTTTCATTTCCTTTTCTCCTTTAATTTATTGAATTATTTCCTATTACTCCCCGCCTTTACAAATAAAGGGGAGAGAAATTAGTGGAAAATTTTTTCAAAAACCGCCAAATAAAAAGGCGATCTTACTTTAAGGACCTTCGAGAACTTAAAATAAGAATCGCCCTCATATCATAAAGATATGAAAACAACCTCATTTTCTAGCTCGAAGGTCAGCAAATAAATATTTATTTATTTGCTACGCCGTTTCTTTCTAACGGCTCTAAAAAATCAGTTTAAAACTGCAAATTGTAAATTGTATTTTTTATTCCCTCCAAATACTTTTTTATATTATAACATAATTATTTCTCTAAATAATTTTTCATTATTTTAAATAAATCGGTGTTGTGGAAAGTGTTGCCTTTAATGCTGTCAATATCGCCGTAAAAAGCAACAGGTAAAGGGGCATTGGTATGCTTTTTTGTGCTCCAAAAAATACCTTGTTCTTGCCAATAGCGGTTAAAGGCAGAATAAAAATCTGTTTCACCGTCTAAAAAATCAAGGTTTTCTTCAAAGCCCATTTCTTCTTTAAGTAATTTTTTTATAGTGTCTGAATTTTGTTGTTCTTTGGGTAGTTTTTTGTATTTTTCCGCAACATCATAATTAAGTTTTTTACCGTTTGCAAGTTTGGTAAATTTTTCAAAAGAATTATAGTCTTTCTCTTTTTTGCCTTTGGGCGTATAATAGGCAAAACCGAAGCCGCCGGTATCGTGGTCTGCTGTAATTATAACCAAAGTATTTTTATTTTTATCAGCAAATTTTTTGATATAGCCAAGTGTTTTGTCAAATTCTAAAAGTTCTTGCAGTACGGCTTGCGGGTCATTTTCGTGGGCGGCCCAATCAATAAAGCCCGCTTCAACCATAAGGAAAAAGCCTTTTTTGTTTTCAGATAATTCCGAAATTGCCTTTTTTGTCATATCCGGCAAATCTGGCCCTTGCCAATTTTCGGGCGGATAAGGCGGCAAGTAAACAGGTGCAAATAAGCCCAAAATTTTACCGCCTTTTAAAGTGTCCATTTCTTTTTTTGTAAATGCTAAATTGTAGCCGCTGTCAATTACTTTTGAAAGGTTATTGTCTTGTTTTGCTTCACCTTTCACTTGTTCTAAATACGGTACTTGTGCTAAAAGTTCTTGGTATTTTTGATTTTTTAAGTCCGCTTTTGATACAAAATAATTTAAACCGCCGCCCAAAACAATATCAGGTTGCGTGACTGTCATATCTTCAATAACACCGTCGCGCATTTTGCGGTCTTGGCGCTGTGCGTAAAAGGCAGCAGGCGTTGCATCAAGCACATAAACATCAGTTAAAACACCTGTGCCCATACCTTTTTGTTTGGCATAATATAAAATACTGTTTACTTTTTTACCGTCGGCAGAAAGGCCCAAAGTGTGCGGCGTTGTTTTTACGCCTGTGGCAAATTGTGTGGCCGCGGCGGCGGAATCCGTCACGATACTTGACGCGGTGTAATTTAACACAAGCCCGCTTTTGCCGCCGTTAAATAATTTTTCTAAATTTGATATTTTATCTTTATAATGGTTATTGGGGGCGGTGCGTGCATACTCCATAAGGTAGCCCATAATATTAGGGCCGGTGCCGTCGGCAATAACTAAAATTATATTTTTCTTTTCCTGATTATTATTGTTTTTAACTTGCGCGGTTTGGCAAGCGGTGAGTAAGAAAATGATTACAAATAAAGATAAAATTTTACGCATAAAAACTCCTGATTATGTATATAGATATTATATATTTTTATAGTATCATCATGGAAAGCGGTATTTGTAAAAAAGCAAAACTTGCTAATTAGAATTTTAATTTAAATATGATATAATTAAACTTGCAGTACGACAATTTGGAGATTATTTGTTGAAGTGCGGGGCAAGCCCGCACCGAGCGAAGAAAGGGAAACCTTTCCTAGCAGGTTTCAGGTCAATAAATAATCGCTTTACTTTACCCTTTCTATTTATAGAATTTGGGTAAACGGCGATTATTTGTTAAAGGTCACCTGAAACCGCTTTTAACAAAGTCGCCGTTTTTTATTTGGCGATTTTGGAAATAGTTTCCGTATTGCTTTCATCCGCGTAGCGGAGAGTAATGAAAAATTAAATAGGAGAAAATATGAAACAAAACAAACAAAAAAATATCAACCACGGGTTTACCCTTATTGAAATGCTGGTAGTGGTCCTCATTATCGGTATTTTAGCAGGTATTGCCTTGCCGCAATATGAAAATGCAGTAGAAAAATCAAAAGCAAGTGAAGCCCTTATAATCTTAAAAAGTTTAAAAGACCAACAAGCATTATGCTTTTTAGAAAAAGGACCGGATGCTGGTGAGTGTATGCAGGGTACAATAGGAGATGGAAAAAACATATTTACCTATGCCGATATGTTAGAAGGTGAGTCAGATCCAGATTGCGATGATGCTATTTGCGGGCCTGCTACTGATAATTTTTCGTATGGTTTAGATGGGGAATTTATTTTTGCTCGTAGGCGACCTATTTATACAAAATATGTCTTAACTACAACAATGGATGAAAGTAATGACACTTGGTATAATAAGATTTTTTGTGATAACCATTCCGATACAAAAAATTATTGCAAAATAATAGGTTTTACGAAAGAATATAATGGATCTTGGGTTCAACCTTAATATAATAAAACCCGTGTTTTTGTTGCACGGGTTTTAAAACATAAATTCAAGTTAGATTAATATTTAATTAAACTCTTATACGGCACGTTTAAAGTTTTGCCGCCTTCTAAGAAACTCAGTTCAATAACATATAAGCAAAAAGCGGTTTTTGCACCGAGTTTGTTAATAAGTTCAAGTGCCGCGCGCGTTGTGCCGCCGGTGGCAAGCAAGTCATCAATTAAAATAACTTTATCGTCTTTAGTTAAAGCGTCTTCGTGCATTTCAATGGTGTCTGTTCCGTATTCAAGGGTAAATTGTGCCGCAATTTTTTTGTACGGGAGTTTGCCCTTTTTTCTGACGGGCACAAAACCTATGCCCAAAGCATATGCCAAAGGCGCACCGAAGATAAAACCGCGTGATTCAATGCCGACAATTTTTGTTATACCTTGGTTTTTGCAAAGTTCGGCAAGTTCGTCAATAACATATTTAAAGAGTTCTGTGTTTCCGAGAAGTGGTGTAATGTCGCGGAAAATTATGCCTTTTTTAGGGTAGTCCGGAATAGCACGGATAATTTGTAAAACTTGTTCTCTTTTTGTCATAAAAACACCTCTAAATTATTTTCTGTTTTTCTTTTTTGCTTTAATTTTTTTGGCTTGATTTTTTGCTTTTTTCATCAATTTTGAAAGCGGGCTTTTTGCCATTTTATTGCCCAAAATATCGGTGGGCTCTTTAATTTCCATACCGACATAAAAATTTACATTTTTACTTGTTTTGTTTTCTTCATCAATTAAACCAAGTTCAATGGCTTTTTGGCGCACTTTACGTACGGCACGCTGTTCTATTTGCCTGACGCGTTCCCTTGATATTTTGAACTTTTTTGCAATAACCGCTAATGTTTGGGAATCTTCCGTTTCAAGGCCATAATGCATAAGCAAAATTTCGCGGTCCCTTTCCGGTAATTCGTCCAGAATTTTTTTAAATTCCTCTTTTGAAGACTGGGCGAGAATTAAATGGTCGGGGTTGCCTTTGCTATGGTCACTTAAAGTATCTTCTAAAGTTAAACTTTCTTCTTCCCCTTGTACTAAAGAAGACAAAGAATCAATACTGTAAGCAGCATTTAAAGTATTTAAAATGGAATGCACTTGTTTTGCAGATAATTTAAGTTCTGCGGCGATTTCATTTAAAGTAGGTTCTCTGTTCAGGCGTTCTTTTAACTTGTCTAAAGCCTTGCCCCAAAGACGTAAATTTTCCCAAGCGTGTTGCGGAATTTTAATATTTGAACTTTGTTCTTCAACGGAGCGGCGTATAAATTGTTCTATCCAATGTATAGCATAGGTGGAAAAACGGTAGCCGAGTTTATAATCAAATTTTTCAATTGCTTGAAGTAAACCCAAATTTCCTTCTTCTACAAGGTCCATCAAATCAGTGCCGGGGCGTAAAAAACGGCGCGCCGTAGGTATCACAAGGCGGAGATGCAATTTAAACAATGCATCACGGGCAGACATATCGCCTTTTTTATAACGTTCCCAGAGGTTTGCCTCTTTTTTACGGTCAATTTCTTTGACGATATTCCCGATTTCTTTAAAGTATTCGTTTGTGGTGTCTATACTTTGGTCCATATATTATAATGATATCAAATTACAAAACACTTTGCACGCAAGTACATTATTTTATAGAATTTATGTATATGCCTTATATTTGGAGGTTTTAAAATGAGAATTTATGATGATATACAATTAGACTATTGTGACGTGTTGCTTAGGCCGAAACGTTCGGCCCTTACTTCCCGTTCGGAAGTAGATATTTTAAGGGAATACACTTTTAAATGGTGCCCTAAAACAATTAAAGCAACAGGTATTGTTGCCGCAAATATGGCAACAACAGGTACTTTTGAAATTGCAAAAGTTATGCAGGCCAATAATCTCTTTACCGCTTTGCATAAACATTATACCGAAGAAGAACTTTTAAAATTCCTTAAAAATAACAAAAAAGAACACGGTAATAATGACTTAATGTTTGTTTCTACCGGTGTTAATGAAAAGGACTTTGAAAAATTACAAACCATTATGGCAAGCGGCCTTGTAAATAATATCTGTATTGATGTTGCAAACGGTTATTCGCCTTATTTGATTGATTATGTTAAACGCGTGCGCTCTGTCTTCCCGGATGCTTTGATTATGGCAGGCAACGTCGTCACCGGCGATATGTGCGAAGACTTAATAATAAACGGTGCCGATATTGTTAAAGTGGGTATCGGCCCCGGTTCTGTTTGCACAACACGCAAATTAACAGGTGTGGGCAGGCCGCAATTTTCAACTGTGGTTGATTGTGCAGATGCTGCACACGGTGTTGGCGGAATGGTTTGTGCCGACGGCGGTTGTACCGTTGCCGGCGATTTGTGTAAAAGTTTCTGTGCCGGTGCTGATTTTATTATGATTGGCGGTATGCTTGCCGGCCACGATGAAAGCGGCGGCGAAGTTTGTACAAAAACTTTCCAAACAAATGAACTTTTACCGGTTGGGGAAAACTCTTATCAGGTTAAACTTGAAGAAAAACAATATAAAAAGTTTTACGGTATGAGTTCGCAATACGCGCAAGAAGAACATTACGGCGGTATGAAACGCTATCGCGCCAGCGAAGGGAAAGAAGTTGATTTGCCTTTGCGCGGTCCTTTAGAACCGACGGTTTTAAGCATTTTGGGCGGTATAAGAAGTTGTATGACTTATATCGGTGCAAAACGCTTAAAAGATATGCCCAAATGCGCAACTTTTTACCGCGTTTCAAGGCAATTAAATACAATTTTTGATTAAGATTTTGTTATAATTTGTTAAGGAGTTATATTTTAATGTAGGGTGTTAACCCTAAAAAATTTAATGTTTTTGGTGGCTTCGGCCTATCTTTTGCGAGAGCAAAGGGAATTACGAACCAAAAACAGTCGTTAAAGTGTAAATGGAAATTTACATGCCCTATTTCGTGAGATTTAGGGCAACGGCTGTTCGTTTGGGATATCGTAATTCCTCAAACGACAGCCGTTTTTATTTGGAAAATTAAAGGAAAAAATTATGAATAATATTAAAGAACAAATAAAAGAATTTAATAAACTTATAAAGAAATATCCGGATATACAAGAATTATACATCGGCAGGGCTATTTTATATACAAAAATCAAAGAATATAAAAAGGCCTTAGAAGATTATAGAAAGGGATGTGAAAATTATCTTTGTTATGATATTATAAATATATGCAAAAGGAATAATTTGATTAAAGAGGCTGAAGAGTTTTGTACCAATAAAATCAAGAAAGAAAGCAGTGTTATGAATTATAGCAGCAGAGCACGTTTTTATATTAGTATAGGAGAAAATAAAAAAGCCTTAGCAGATTGTGAAACTATTTTAAAGATGTCACCTGAAAATAAATTGATTTCAGAAATAAAGAAATCACTAATTAAGAAATTAAAAGAAGAACAAAGACATAGCACTAAAAGAAAAATCAAACCTGTATTTTTATAAAATTAAAATTTACCAAAAAGAATTTGACGGCATAAAACGATAACTGCATATTTCTCATCTTTGTTTACATTTTTCATATAAAGTGTTAAAATGTATCTATGAGGAAGGAAGACCACCTACTAATCACCGGCCTCGGTATAGAATTCTGCCTTATAATGTGCGTAGGGTTCTTTGCCGGTTATTTCGCAGATAAAAAGTGGGAAACTTCACCTTACTTTACTTTAATCGGTGCGGCCTGCGGATTTGCTTTGGCGCTTTATGTCTTGATAAATACCGCCTTAAAAGTAAGCAAAAAGTGGGAAACACAAAAAAAGGAAATTAAAAATTGATAGGGGAAATTTTAGAACATCACATTTTAGACCACAGCCTAAATATCTTTGGCGTGCAACTGCCTTTAACTCAATTCAATTTAATGATGTTAATTGTAAGTGCCGTTATTTTATTTGTCTTTATTCTTGCCGCCCATAAACAAACAGGCCGTTTAAGAACTGTTGCGGAAATGTTTGTGATGTTCGTTCGTGATGACCTTGTATTACCTAATTTACATGAAAAAGGCAAAAAACTTGTGCCGTTTTTTTGCTCTTTATTTATCTTTATTTTATTTTCAAATTATCTTGGTATGTTGCCTTGGGCAAAGACGGTCACTTCCAATATTTCCGTCACGGCAGGGCTTGCTTTAATCAGTTTATTTATTATCGTTGGCCAAAGTATTAAAAATAACGGGTTTTGGGGTTTTGTTAAAACATTTTTACCCGGCGGCGTGCCTTGGTGGCTTGCGCCTTTAATGTTCCCTTTAGAAGTTCTAAGTTTAATAATCAGAATTTTTGTTTTGGCCGTTCGTTTATTTGCCAATATGACGGCTGGGCATATAATTTTAATCGGGTTAATTTCTTTTATTTTCATTATGGGCGCTAAAGGTGCGGTAAATGGTTTTATAACGTCTGGCCCTGTGATGATGATGACACTTTTTGTTAGTATTTTAGAATTGCTTGTGGCTGTAATTCAGGCATACGTGTTTACTTTGCTTACTGTGATTTTTGCCTCATTACAGTTGGAAGCGCATTAAAGGAGAATAGTATGGAACTTAAATATATCGGTGCAGGTTTAGGTGCGGCGCTTGCGGTTATCGGCGCGGCTTTAGGTATCGGTAAAATCGGCGCGGCCGCTTTGGAAGCCAGCGCAAGGCAACCGGAAGTATCAGGCACAGCAAGAATCACAATGATTATCGCTGCCGCTTTGGTAGAAGGTGCAACCTTCTTTGCTTTGGTTATCTGTCTTTTGATGATTTTATAATATGGAAAAACTTCTGCAACCGGACCTTGGGCTGATTTTTTGGACTATTGTAAACTTTGCTTTGCTTGCTTGGCTGCTTGCGAAATTTGCTTGGAAACCGCTAATTAAAGCCATAGAAGAAAGGGAAAGGAAAATAGCCAATGATATTATTTCAGCCCAAAATGCCAAAGACGAAGCCAAGCAAATTGAAGCAGACCTAAAGCGCGAACTTGAAAATTCTTCAAAAGCAGCCGCATTAAGAATTGAAGAAGCAACAAAAGCCGCGCAAAAGGAAAGGGAACAAATCTTGCAAGACGCACAAAAAAGCGCGCAGGAAATTGTGGCCCGCGCTAAAGAAGAAATCAATTTAGAAACGCAAAAAGCAATAAGCGAAGTCAAAAAAGAATTGGTTGATACCGCCTTGCTTGCCGCTAAAAAAATTGTGGCAAAAGAAAGTGATGTCAAAGCCAATGCGGAAATGGTAGAAGAACTTTTGGAAGAAATTAAAAAATGAAAACAGGAAATTTAATTCTCGCCGCGCGTTATGCAAAAGCCTTGGACCGTATAGCAAAAAATACGGACGAAGCCGCCCATAATTTGGCGGAACTAGAAAACTGTTTAAAAGAACTTAAAGGGCTTTCAAATTACCTTGAAAACCCGACGGTAAATGAAGAAGTAAAAATTTCTTTAATACAAAAGGCTTTGCCGCAAAATACCGCGCGTGCTTTTTTGTTGGTGCTTGTCAAGGAAAAGCGCTTTTATTTGATTTCCGAAATCATAAAAGAATTAAATGCTTTACTTGATTTAAGGCGCGGTATAAAAAGGGCGCAAGTGATAAGTGCTGGTCCTTTGGAAGATAACGTAAAAAATAGAATTCAAAAGTTTCTTGAAGATTATTTTAATTCCAAATTGGCCCTTGAATTTAAAGAAGATAAAGGGTTAATTTCAGGTGTAAAAATTAAAGCGGGGGATTTTTATATTGAAGATTCCGCAGCATCGCGCTTGCGCGAACTTGCAGGGATTTTAAGGGAGTAAAAATGGCAATAAGACCAGAGGAAATAACCTCTATAATCAAAGAAAAAATTACTAATTTCGTTCCAAGTGCAAAACTTGGCGAGGAAGGCACAGTCATTAGTGTTGGCGACGGTATTGCCCGCATTTACGGCCTAAACAATGCTTTGGCCGGGGAATTATTAACTTTCCAAAGCGGCGTGCAAGGTATGGTAATGAACCTTGAATATGACAATATAGGCTGCGTACTTTTAGGTGATGACACAAAAGTAAAAGAGGGCGATAATGTTGTCAGGACCGGTAAAGTTATTTCAATACCGGTAGGGGAAAGTTTACTTGGGCGCGTAGTAAGCCCTTTAGGCCAGGCACTTGATGGGCACGGCCCAATTAAAACTACAGAAACACGCCCTATGGAAGTTATTGCCCCAGGCGTTGTTGAAAGGCAACCCGTTAAAGAACCTTTGCAAACAGGTTTAAAAGCCATTGACGCTATGGTGCCAATCGGCCGCGGTCAGCGCGAACTTATTATCGGTGACAGGCAAACCGGCAAAACCGCTATTGCCATTGATACTATCATTAACCAAAAACAGGAAAACAGCGGCGTAATTTGTATATACGTTGCTATCGGCCAAAAGCAAAGTACGATAGCACAAGTTGTAAAAACTTTGGAAGATGCCGGCGCTTTGGAATATACGATAGTTGTTTCCGCAAGCGCAAGTGACCCTGCATCTTTGCTTTACATTGCACCTTATGCCGGTTGCGCTATGGGCGAATATTTTATGTGGAAAGGCAAAGATGTTTTGATTATTTACGACGACCTTTCCAAACACGCACAGGCATACAGGCAGATGTCTTTGCTTTTGCGCCGCCCGCCAGGCAGGGAAGCATACCCCGGCGACGTGTTTTATTTGCACTCCCGCTTGCTTGAACGCGCTTGCAAATTAAGCAAAGAAAACGGCGGCGGTTCTTTAACTGCACTACCGATTATTGAAACGCAGGCAAATGATATTTCCGCTTATATACCGACAAACGTTATTTCCATTACCGACGGCCAAATTTATTTAGACACGCGTTTGTTTAGATCCGGCATAAAACCGGCGGTGGACGTGGGTTTGTCTGTTTCACGCGTCGGCGGAAGTGCGCAAAGAAAGGCGGTGCGCAAAGTGTCAGGCACTTTAAGAATTGACCTTGCACAATATCAGGAACTTGAAAGTTTTGCTCAATTTGGCTCTGAACTTGATAAAGAATCACAGGCGCAACTTTCACGCGGGCAACGTTTACGCGAACTGTTAAAACAACCGCAATATACGCCGATGAAAGTTTGGCAGCAAGTGGTTTCCTTATACGCCGGAACAAAGGGGTATATGGACGATGTGGAAGTAAACAATATTTTGGATTTCCAAAATAAATTACTTTCTTACATCAAAGCAAACAATACAGACATCGTGGAAGAATTAACTAAAACCGGTTTGCTTGAAGAAAATTTAGAAGTAAAATTAAAAACAGCAATAGAAAAATTTAGAAATATTTTTAAGGAGAATAACAATGCAAAATAAAAAGAAATTTTTAGTGACAGGCGGTGCAGGTTTCGTAGGTAGTAATATCGCCTTTGAACTTCAAAATCAAGGGCATGAAGTTACAATTATTGATGATTTTTCCACATCAAGTTTTAAAAACTTAATCGGTTTTAAAGGCGATGTGGTAGCGGCAAATATCTTTGAAGAAATACCGCTTGATAATTATTATGACGCAATTTTCCACGAAGCCGCCATTACCGATACCAACGTTCACGACCAAAAAAAGATGATGGAAATTAACGTTGAGGCCTTCAAAAATATTTTATATTATGCAGCGGAACACGAAATTAAAAAAGTTATTTATGCTTCTTCTGCCGCCACATACGGCAACAGCCCTTGCCCGATGAAAGTTACACAAACACCTACCCCTGAAAATGTTTATGGGTTTTCAAAAGCAATTATGGATAATGTTGCACGCGATTTTGCGGAAGAAAACCACGATATGAAAATTATCGGCCTTCGCTACTTTAACGTTTACGGGCCGCGCGAAACCTATAAATCAGGTGTAACCGCAAGTATGGTTTTCCACCTTTATAACCAAATGAAAATGGGCCACCGCCCGCGCATTTTTAAGATGGGCGAACAGGAAAGAGATTTCGTCTATATTAAAGATATTGTTAAGGCAAATATGTGCGCTTTAAACAACGGTAAAGAAAGCGGCGTTTATAATGCCGGCACAGGTATTGCGCGCAGTTTTAATGATATGGTTGCCTGTTTAAATAAGGAAATGGGTTTGAATTTAGCGCCTGAATATATTGATAACCCATACAGCGCATTTTATCAACTTAAAACACAGGCAGATATTTCTTTGACGACGGAAAAACTCGGTTATACACCTGATTATACTTTGGAAAAGGGTGTAGCAGATTACGTTAAATATTTGAACGAACAAAATAAAAAATAAATGGAAAGTTTACGCGATATTAAACAACAAATTAAGGCCATAAATTCAACTAAGCAGATGATGCTTACGATGAAGATGGTATCTTCCGCACGCATAAGGTCGGCCCAGCAAACAATGCTTAACGGCAGGCCTTTTGCACAGAAGATGGCGGACTTAATTGATAATTTGCGTAAAGATATTCAAAATTCCGAAAGCCCTTTTAGAAAAAACGAATATTTTAAATATTTTGATACGGAAACCGGTGATGAAAATAAAGTAGGCCTTATCTTAATTACCGGCGATAAAGGGCTTTGCGGTGCTTTTAATGCTACCACATTGCGTGAAGGACTTAAGTGGATTAGGGAAAATAAAGAGAAGGAAAAATTTGTTTTTGCAATCGGTAAAAAAGGTGCGGATTTTTTAAGACGTATAAATATGCCAAACTTGCATATTGTTTGCGAACTGATAAATGTGTTCCCGCATATTTCTTATGTTCATGCTTCCCTGATAAAAGAAAAAGTTGAAAAATGTTTTATCGGTGAAAATCTTTCAAAGGTAGATTTAATTTATAATAACTTTAAAACAGTTGCATCACAAGAACTTGTAAACAAAACATTTTTGCCTTTTGATTTTGAAGAAATTGAGGGAGAAGATGACCTTGAAGGTTTTATTTTTGAACCGGATATTAAAGAAGTTTTACTCACTTTACTGCCGCGTTATATCGGTGCAAATATTTACAGGTTTTTGCTGGAATCACAGGCGGCGGAACTTGCGGCACGTATGAACGCAATGGAATCTGCCGCAAACAATGCGCAGGAAATTGCAGATAATTTAAGTGTAAAATTAAACAAGGTGCGCCAAGAAGGTATTACTAATGAAATAACCGAAATCGTTAGCGGCGCAAATGCTTTAAACAGTTAGAGGTATTATGAATAAAGGTACAGTTGTTCAAATAATAGGTGCGGTAGTAGATGTTAAATTTGATAACACTTTGCCCGCCATAGAAAATGCTTTGGAAATTAAATTCCCAGACGGCAAAATATTGGTTGCCGAAGTCGCCTCACAACTTGGGGATAATATTGTGCGCGCGGTTGCGCTTTCTTCAACAGACGGGCTTGCGCGCGGCGCGGAAGTTATTGATACCGGCGCGCCGCTTAAAGTGCCTGTGGGCGAAGCGTGCCTTGGGCGTTTAATCAATGTTTTGGGCCAGCCGCAAGACCACCGCGGGCCGATTGATACAAAAGAATATGCCTCTATTCATACACCGCCACCGCCGCTTGAAGAACAAAAAACTACGCCTGAAATTTTTGAAACAGGTATTAAAGTTATTGACTTAATTGCCCCTTATATGAAAGGCGGTAAAGTGGGTTTATTCGGCGGTGCGGGTGTTGGTAAAACCGTTGTTATTATGGAACTTATCAATAACGTTGCGCGCCAACATAACGGCAGTTCCGTTTTCGGCGGCGTCGGCGAACGCAGCCGCGAAGGTAATGACCTTTGGCTTGAAATGCAGGAAAGCAAACTTGCAGACGGTTCAACGGTTTTAGATAAAACAGTTTTGGTTTACGGGCAAATGAACGAGCCACCGGGCGCAAGGGCAAAAGTTGCTTTAACCGCCTTAACGGAAGCGGAATATTTTAGGGACAAAAAAGGCCAAGATGTTTTGATTTTCCTTGATAATATTTTTAGGTTCGTTTTGGCAAATTCAGAAGTTTCCGCCTTGCTTGGGCGTATGCCTTCCGCTGTCGGTTATCAGCCGACATTAAATACGGAAATCGGTGCTTTACAGGAACGCATAACATCAACAAAACGCGGCTCAATTACTTCAATTCAGGCTGTTTATGTGCCTGCTGATGACTTAACGGACCCCGGTGTTGCATCAACATTTACGCACCTTGATGCGACGACAGTTCTTTCAAGGCAACTTGCAAGTTTGGGTATTTACCCGGCGGTAGACCCGCTTGATTCCACATCCCGCATTTTGGATGCGCGCATTTTGGGGCAAGAGCATTATGATACCGCACAAGCAGTGCGCAAAATTTTACAAAAGTATAAAGACTTGCAAGATATTATCGCAATTTTAGGTATGGATGAACTTTCCGATGAAGATAAAATTACCGTCGCACGTGCGCGTAAAATTCAGAAGTTTTTATCACAGCCTTTCTTTGTGGCGGAAAAGTTTACCGGCGTGCCCGGCAAATATGTGAAAGTTAAAGATACAATTACAGGCTTTAAAGATATTTTGGCCGGCAAATATGATTATATACCCGAGCAAGCATTTTTTAACTGCGGCGGTATAGAAGACGTACTTGCCAATTATGAAAAATTAAAAGCGAAGGAAGAAAATATTTAATGTCGTCAAAAATACATCTCCAAATAATAACGCCGCAAAAGCCGGTTTTGGATAAGGAAGTTGATTTTGTCGTCTTGCCCGCAAGCAAAGGCGAACTTGGTATTTTGCCCGGTCATACGCAATATATCACCACCTTAAAACTTGGCGTTTTACGTTATAAAATTGGGGAAGAAACAGAAACATTTGCTTTGCTTGGCGGAATTGCGGAAATTGAACATAACCGCGTAAGTGTTTTTGCCGAAGGCGCAGTTTTACAAGATGAAATTGACGAAGAAACCGCCCGCCAGCAACTTGAAAAAGCAAAATCAGCGCGCTTGGCAAGCACAAAAACTATTGACTTGGAACAAGCGGACCAAGAAATAAAAGAAGCCTTACTTTTACTCAAAGTTAAGAAGTTAAAAAGCGGTAAATTAAAAAAGAAATAAAAGGGGGAAATATGAGTAGAGCAATTATTTTAATGTTAGACAGTTTCGGGGTGGGTGGTGCAAAAGATGCTGCCGCTTTCGGCGACACAGGTGCAAATACACTTTTACATATCGCACAAAAAAACGGCGGCCTAAATGTGCCAAATATGGCCGCGCTCGGTTTACTTAAAGCGGGCAAAGCAAGTTGTGGGGAAGAAATCCCTGCCGGCAATTTAAGCGCGGCAAAAATAAATTTACCGTCTAAATACGGCTTTATGCGCGAAGTCAGCAAAGGTAAGGACACATCTTCAGGCCATTGGGAAATGGCAGGCGTGCCTGTTTTGTTTGATTGGGGTTATTTCCCGCCAAATTACCCGTCTTTTCCAAAAGATTTAATGGACGCAATTTGTAAAGAAGCAAATTTGCCCGGCATTTTGGGCGATAAAGCCGCGTCGGGTACAGTTATAATAAATGAACTTGGTGCGGAACATTTAAAGACGGGGAAACCGATTTGTTATACATCTGCGGACAGTGTTTTCCAGATTGCCGCTCACGAAAAGTTTTTCGGGCTTGACCGCCTTTATAAAGTTTGCGAAATCGCTTTTAAACATTTGAAACCTTACAATATTGCGCGCGTTATCGCACGCCCTTTTGAAGATGACGGCAACGGTGGTTTTAGGCGCACAAAAAACCGCCACGATTATTCCGTTAAACCGCCAAACAAAACTTTGCTAGATATTGCAAAAGATGCGGGGCGGCAAGTAATTTCCGTTGGGAAAATTGCCGATATTTTCGCAAATCAAGGCATAACAAAAGCGGTTAAAGCAAGCGGTCTTGAAGAACTTTTTAATACCACTTTAGAGCAAGTTAAAAATGCGCCGGACGGCAGCATTGTGTTTACAAATTTCGTCGATTTTGATATGGTTTGGGGCCACAGGCGCGACACAAAAGGTTATGCGCAAGGGCTTGAATATTTTGACAGCCGCCTGCCCGAACTTGCCGAAATTTTACAAGATGACGATATTGTTTTTATCACCGCAGACCACGGTTGCGACCCGACTTATAAAGGTTCAGATCATACACGCGAAAATGTGCCTGTAATTGCTTTTGGGAAAAATATTAAACCGGAATTTATCGGCGGGCGTGATACTTATGCCGACCTTGGTCAAAGTGCCGCTGCTTGGCTTAAAATACCTGCCACTTTAACCGGTAAAAGTTTTCTAGCATAAAAAGGGTCAAACTTCCTTATTGCCTTCACCCGTCGTGGACGGGCGGAAGGTGGCAAGCAAAAACTTGTTTTTACTTGACGAATGGGGGATAAGGTGTACCTTGTTAGTAAACTCAAGTAATCTAAAATGCTTTTAAGGAAAACCCCCACCCCGTGCGCTTCGAGTACAAATACTCTCCGCGCTTGCCCCTCCGCCCTTTATTATTTTTGCAAAGCAAAAATAAGACGGCAAAGGGTGAGGGGAATAAAAGAAAGGCACTCACAAAACTGTTAAAAATTTAACCGGAAAAAGTTTTTTGTAATTAGTTGTAATAATAAACGCAAAAATCTGGAGAACAAGGATTGCTAAATGGTTGTTTTTTCCCTGTTTCCGATTGGCATATTTGGTTTGTTAATGTGGTTGGGTCGCCTGGAAAAGCATCGCATCGTCTTTTGCCTTCATCGCCTGCCCTAAGCATAATGATATATTGTAAAAGGACGTTGTTTTGAGTATCTTTTAAATTACAAACGATATAGGAAGAAGGGGATACACTACAATCAGTAAAAGTAGTATCGACATCAAGATCTTGCCTTTTATTTGTATATTTGTCATACAACATATAATATCTTTGTTCGGCTTCGTAAATTACACGCGCAGTATTTTTAATTGTAGCAAATTTGCTTTTTAATACTGATTTTTTATATTGCGGCAAAGCAACGGCCGCAAGTATGCCGATAATTAAAACAACCACTAATAATTCTATTAAAGTAAATCCTAATTTGTTTTTCATAATTTCTCCTGTATTTCAATTAAATTATTTTCCTTTTACTCCCCGCCCCTTTGTTTACAAAGGTGGAGGGGTAGGGGGTGGGGTTGTGAAATAAAGGAATACTAATTTTATAACCCCACTCCTAACCTCTCCACCTTTACAAGTAAAGGGGAGAGGAATTATAAGAATATTCTTAAAAATGAGCCAATAAAAAACGGCTACTATAATTAAGTATATTGAAGGACCTAAATATAACAGCCGTGGTTTGCCATATTGGCAAACGCTCGGCACGAAAAAGCGGGTTTATAACTCCCTCTATTTCGTGCCTATAATGCCGTTTTTAGATTTCAATATACTTTTGTTTTACAAAAGCCCGTCCTAAAAGGACTTCCAAAAACAGATAAATTGTTTTAAGCCGATTCTTGGCTTACATTAAATAAACTCCTTAAAAATTGTATAAATTTATTATATCAAAATTAGGCTCTTTTTTTGCCGGACATAAAATTAGCTATCGGTTTCGTAGTTTCCAAACGCTCTAAAAGCATCTTGAAAATTGCCGTCAAAGGTACTGCAAGTAAAGCGCCCATTACGCCCCAAACCAAAGCCCAAAAAATCAAACTTGCCACAACAACTATTGGGTTTAAATCCATACTTTTGCCAAGCCATTTTGTTTCTAAAATATTGCCTATGACAAAATGTACTGCACCCGTTAAAATAAGCGCTAAAAGCAAGTGCCAATCAAAACCGTATTGTAAAAATAATACAGGTAATGGTAAGGCAACGGCAATAATCGGCCCGATATTAGGTATAAAATTAAGCAAAAAAGTAAGCAAAGCAAACATTGGCGCAAGTTCTGTATTTACCAAAGATAAAATAATCCAAACCGCTACTGCCGCCATTACGGAAACACCGATTTTAACAATCAAATAATATGAAATGTTTTTTTCTACTGCGATAGTAAAAGCAGTTTTTTGCTGTGTGCTGCCCATAAAAATAAATACTAAAAATAAAATAACCAAAAACGCATTTGAAAATAAAGAAAAGATATTGCCGCCCATTGTTTTTATCATATTCAAAACAGGTATTTGGCGGGCATATTCCATTAAAAGGGCTTCGTCGGCTTTCAGGCCGCGTTTTTGTAAATAAGAAAGAAAAGAATCAAAAGAACTTGTTAATTGTTGGGAATAAATATCAGCACTTGCCATAAAGGTTTCAATAGAAGATGAAATAAATAATACTGACAGGAAAATAAACGCAACAAATAAAATAAAAGAAAGAGCCAGACCAACCGTTTTAGGTAATTTAAATTTTTTATTTAACCAATTTGCTATGGTGTTTGCCACCATTGCCACAAACAGAGCAAGAGTAAAAGGCAATAATACCACTTTTGCATATACGAGCAAAGCGGTTAAGGCACTTGCCGCCAAAATCATTAGGCAGATATTATTTACAGGTGCGTATTTTTCCGATAATGGTTGTTTGGTTTCCATTTTCTCTCCTTATTAAAGAATAGCATATTTTGCAGTGTTTAGCCAAAATACTTTCATTTTTATTACATATTTTATACAATAAAATAAATTAGCAGTTAAGGAGATTTTTATGGCTTTTTGTGAAAAATGCGGTGCTGAAATACCTGAAAAAACTATTTGCCCCCAATGCGCAAAACAGAATAATGCGAGCATAAATAATATCGGCCCCGATTTGGTAGAAGGCAGAAGAAATAAATGGATTGCAATTATTTTGGCTTTCTTCTTTGGTGCTTTCGGTATACATAAATTTTATTTGGGCCAAATCGGCATGGGTATAGTTTATTTGCTTTTTTGTTGGACAGGTATAACCGCGATCATCGGTATAATTGAAGCGGTTTTATATTTAACAATGTCTGATGCCGAATTTGCCGCAAAATATTCTAAAAAATAATTAAAGTGTAATGAGATAGGGACTCGGCTTACGGTAAATTTTCTGACGAAAATTTCCTCCAGCCCGGGGCTCGCGGTTTTTGCCTTTTATATAAAGAGAACACGATAATTTTTCAAAGAAAAATATAGGGGGGCTCGGCTTACGGTAAAATTCCTGACGGAATTTTCCTCCAGCCCGGGGCTCGCGGTTTTTGCCTTTCGGTGCTACGCACCTCAAACAAAAACATCGCTCCGCCCTTCGAGTCCCCACGAAAGCAAAGCAGTTTGCTTTCTTCCCACAGAAAAAATAAAGAGTATAAAATAATTTTTCAAAGAAAAAAGCCTTAGTTCAAGGCGCGAACTTGCGAAGTATACCGAGTTAACACGCGCGTAGCGCGGAGGTATTCGAGCAAGTGAGCAACGACGAAATAAGGCATTTTTATAAGAAAAATTTACTGGGGAGGGGACTCGAACCCCTAAGCCCGTGTGGGCAATAGTTTTTGAGACTATCCTGTATACCAGTTCCAGCACCCCAGCAAGTCAAATCAATAATTTATTTTACCAAATTTGGAGATATTTAACAAAATATTTTTTTGCTTTACTTCATAAATCCCAAAAATTATTTGAGCAAATTCCCCTCAAATTTTATACAATAATGCTATGAAATTTGTTTATTATCTGGTTTTTGCATTTTTAACTTTATTTACACCTTTGGCTTTCGGCGGAAGTGAACCTTGGGGGCTTTTTATCTTCAATTTTACTTGCATAACTTTTTCTGCGTTTATCTTGTTTAAAAAAAATGAATTTTCTTTTACGCCCCTTTCAAAAACAATTTTATTTTTGCTTTTTTTGATAATTTCACTTGCATTTTTGCAACTTTTAAACCAACATAATTTTTTAGAAAAACCGGCTTATCTCCCTTTCACTTTATGTAAATATTACTCGCTTGAGGGGTTATCTTTGCTTTTCTCTTTAAGTATGCTCTATTTTGTTTTGACACAAATAGTATTGCATGGCACTGAAATTAAAAAATTGATTTTGATAATAACAATAAATGCTGTTATAACAACTTTAATCAGTATAGGTTTCAGAACGGATTATATTTACACTTTTACGGATCTTACTTTATATGCTTCTTTCGGTCCTTTTTCAAGCAGGAATCACGGTGCACAATTTGTTATGATGTCATTCTTCCTTTCATTGTTTTTATGGCTGCCGCATTTTATTTTAGTAAAAGGCAAACGTTTGCCAAGTAAGAATATTTGGTATCTTGTTTGCAGTATTATTTTATTTGCCGGTGTATTTTTTACGCATTCACGCGGCGGTGTAATGGCTTTACTTTTGGGGATATTCGTTTTATGCTGCTTGTGTTTTTTATATTTTATAAAATCAAGGCCAAAAAAGATTATTATTTTGGCAATTTCTGCTTTTATTTTTCTGGTTTTGGTACACTTAACAATTACTTATAGTACCACTTTGGGTTTAAGACAATTTTGGGGTGGTTCGGATGTAGCAAGAATGGCATTATATACCGCCGCAGTTAATATGCTTAAAGATTTCCCTTTTACGGGTGTCGGCTTTGATGCTTTTAGTGCTGCTATAGATGCTTATATTCCTTTTGCTTTAAAATCCTTTCCGCGCTATTTGCATAATGATTGGCTTGAATTATTATTAAGTTTCGGTTATATTTTCGGGGCAATAATTTTTGCTTTTATCGGGTTAATAATTATAAAAATTATGAGTCTTTTTAAAAATCTTACGCCCCAAAAACAGATTCGCTTATTCATTTTATGTGCAGGGCTAAGCGGTTTTGCTTTTACCGGAATGATAGATTTCCCTTTCCATTTGCCTGCTTGTGCTATGCTTTTCTTTTTCACATTAGCATTTGTCAGTGCAAAGACTTTTGATAAAAATGAAAGAACTTTTAATTTCCCCGTAATTACAAAAATAATTTTGGTTTGTTTATCCGGTTTTTTGCTTTGGCAGAATTTTCAATATGTATGTGCTTGGCGTAATTTTGTCTTTGTTAAAAAATTTGCCCCCCGGATACAAGCACAAGAATTAGATAAAAGTTTGGAATATTATCCTTCCCTCTCTTATATAAGGCATGCTTTAGCCGGTAAATATAAGATGTTCAAAAGCAAAAGTGTTTCCGAAAAGGAAAAACAGTTAATTAAAGAAGATTTACACCGTTTATCTGCACAATATTTAAAACAATATCCTAAGGATAATACACTCTCACGCCTTTTTGTTTTGACTAAATAATTTGATATAATATATTTATGTTAGGAAAGACAAAAGTACTTTTTTTTATAATTGCCCTATTCCTCATAGGATGTACAGGTAATAAAGCCGCATTAAAGGGCGTAAATGCTACAATTTCCGACCAAGATATTTCAAAGGAAATAGCAAATATTAGGAATTCACAAGATTATTTGCTGCAAGCAGGAGATTTGGTTGAAATAAAAGTATATAAAGAAGATGATATGGACCGTACTTTAAGAATATCTACCAACGGTTCTATAACTTTCCCTTTGATAGGTAATGTCAAAATAGCAGGTTTAACAGTAGGTGAAGCAGAACAAAAATTGGAACGTGCTTTACATTCTTACTTAAAAACACCTTCCGTTTCTTTTTTAATTAAAGAATATGCAAATAAGACGGTATATGTTTTAGGGCAAGTAAAAAAACCCTCTTCTATAGCAATTATGCCGGAAAAGACTATGACGCTTTTGGAAGCAATAACTTCTGCTGGCGGTTTTACGGATATTGCGGCAATTTCAAGAGTAAAAATTTTACGTATGGAAAATGGAGTGCAAAAATCTATTGAAGTAGATGTTTCCCAAATAACGAAAGAAGGCAATAAACAATATGATGTTCCTTTAAAGCCGGCGGATGTCGTATTTGTACCGCAAAGTTTATTTTAGGTTAATTATGAACGAGAACCAAGAAGAAACAATTGATTTTTCCTTTTATATTCAGGCCTTGTTGAAGCATTGGCGCCTGATATTATGTATGCTTTTTGTAGGTATATTAGGTGCTGTTTTAACAAATGCTTTGATGCAGCCGCGTTATAAAGCAACAGTTTTAATGATGATTGACAGGGAAAATTCCGGCCGTATAGAACAAACGCCGTTTGGCTCTTGGACCAGTGATGAAGATTATTACAGAACCCAATATAAACTTTTGGAATCAAAGACTTTATTAGAAAAAGTTTATAAGGAATTAGATTTGTCAGAAGTACCGGAATTCGCATTAGGCTGGAAATCCTTAAGAAAAAATTTATCAATAGCACCGATTACGCGGTCACGCTTAGTGGAAGTGACTGTTTCTTCTTTTGATAAATATCTGGCTACAAGAATTGCTAATTATTTGGCAAAATCATTTGCACAACAAAATATTAAAAACCGTCTTTCTATGGCAGGTGAGGTTATAACCGCTTTGGAAAGCACAGAACAAAGCCCGGAACAACAAGAACTTTTAAATTCTTTGCCGCAAATAGTAAACAGCGATTTTATTAAAGGTTTAAAAAATCAGGAACTTGTCAAATCAAGCGAACTTTCCCGTTTACTTGGTAAGTACACGGAACAACATCCGGAAGTTATTTCTCTTAAAAAACAACTTGCTTCTATACAGAAAATTATTGACAGGGAAACAAAACGTTTACTGCAAAGTATTAAGATAGATTTATCAGGTCAATTTTCTGCAAATAATATCAGAATTATTGATGAAGCAGTCGTTCCGGAAAAGCCTTATATGCCGCGCAAATTATTAAATATCGGTATCGGTATATTGGCAGGCTTGATATTGGGTATTATAATAAGTTTTCTGGCAGAATTTATTAACCAAACAGTAAAATCTTCCAAAGAAGTTGAAGATGTATTAAAACTTCCTTTACTTGGATTTATACCGCATGAAAAGCAGAGAAAGGGGTTTGAAGATTATCGCATAATGCTGAAAGAAGGTAATGTTTTAACTGCTGAAAATATCAGAAATATTCGCACTATGATTAGTTTTTCTCTTAATGCCGGTAAAGTTAAAAGTTTGCTTATAACAAGTTCTTTGCAAGGGGAAGGGAAATCTTTTATATCATCTTCTTTGGCAACCGCATTTGCACAAGCGGGCAAAAAAGTCTTGCTTATTGACGGCGATTTAAGACGCGGCCGTTTACACAGAATTTTTAAGATTTCCAATGAAAAGGGTTTAAGTTCTTTGTGGACCGAGGGCCAAACTTTGGAAGGTGCAAAAAAGAATATTCAAAAAACGGATGTTAAGAATTTATCCGTTTTAACTTCAGGGCCAAGACCGGCAAATTCTTCAGAACTTTTAAGCACACCCATATTAAAGGAATTTATTGAAAGTTTATTTAATGACTTTGATTTGGTTTTAATTGACTGCCCTGCCTCTTTGCCTGTTGCCGATACTTTCCTTTGGGGGCAAATTGTTGATAAGGCAATATTCACAGTACGTCAAGGCAAGACGTCTGTTAAGAGTGCCAAGTTTGCTTTGGAAAGGATGAAACAGACCAATATTAAAGTTATCGGTTGTGTTATTAATGACTGTCATCAGAGCGGTACACCCTATGGCGAATATGGGTACTACAAGAGTTATTACACAGATAAAAAATAGTTTTACTTCGTGTTAACGTTTCGTATACTGCTCACAAACGCGCATAACGCGCTTGTTTGCTTTTGTTTCGTTCTCTAAAGTCTTTGTGAATTTAAATATTTGCATTAGATATTTAAATTGATATTATTTTTTAAAAGTAGGAAGTATTAAATTTTAATTAAAGTTTTTGGAACTGTATTGTAGAATACGGAGTGTTTTTGGGAAACCAAAAATGTTAGTCATGTCCAAAAACAGTCGTAAAAAACATTGGGAAATTCCCTATGGCTTTAATTGTTTGCCACCTTTCGGTGGCAGACAGCGGCTGTTGTGTTTGGGACTATGACTAACCTCAAATACGACAGCCGTTTTTTATTTTAAAACTAAAGGAAAATTATGAATAATATAAAAGAGCAAATAAAAGAATTTAACAAACTTATAAAGAAATACCCAGATATACAAGAATTATATATCGGCAGGGCTATTTTATATACAAAAATAAAACAGTATAAAAAAGCCATTGAAGATTATCAAAAGGGATGTGAAAATTATATCTGCTACGATATTATGAATATATGTAAAAGAAACAATTTAATTAAAGAATCGGAAGAACTTTATACCAAAAAAATCAATAATGAAAACAGTGTAATGAATTATAGTAGCAGATTACGTTTTTATATAAGTATAGGGGAAGATAAAAAAGCCTTAGCGGATTGCGAAACTATTTTAAAAATGGAACCTAAAAACGAATTTATTTTGGAAATCAAAGAAGTATTAGGTAAAAAACTGAGAGAACAAAAGGAACTTATTGTAAGAAGAAAAATCAAACCTGTGTTTTTATAACCCCACCCCTAAACCCACCGCCCTTTGTTATTTTTGCTGAAGCAAAAATAAAACGACAAAGGGTAATTCTACCCGCAGGGTGAGGGGAATAAGAAAGAGATTATATTTATAACAAGTTAATTTACAGTCTCATTTTTTACTAAAAGTCTCAAACAAGATGAACCTTAACAATCTTATTGACACAGTAAGCGGTATTATGCTATAATTTTAATATCTAAGTTCCTAAGTCTATTAAGAAACTGGGGGCAAAGGTCTTCTAAATTTGGTATAATTTCTATTGTACTAAGTGGAAGTGTTTGCGGCATGCAGTCCTCACAGTAATGTGTGTGGGCTGGGTGCTTTTACCGCGCTAATTTCAGACGGTAAAATCGGAAGCAAAAAAAGTTTTTGAAAGGAAATTTATGGCAGAAAAACAAACTAAAAAAACAGCAAAGTTAAGCGGTCAGGAAAAGATCCGCATTAAACTTCGCTCTTATGATTACAGAATGTTGGACAACTCCGTTGCCAGAATCGTAGAAACTGCTAAAAAAACAGGCGCAATTGTTGCAGGCCCTGTTTTACTCCCTGTCAAAATCAGAAAATATACGGTGCTTCGTTCACCGCATACTGATAAAAAATCCAGAGAGCAGTTTGAAATGCGTATCCATAAACGCTTGATTGATCTTAAGAGCCCCACAGCCAAAACCGTTGATGAGTTAATGAAACTTGACTTACCCGCCGGTGTTGATGTGGCAATAAAAAGCAATTAATTGCTTTTAAAAAGTGCCTTTAAGGCAGGCGCAGAAAACATTTGAACTCTGCGTCAGTAAAAACTAAGGTGATGCAGTAAGATTTACAAAATAAATTTTATGATGCAGCCATATAATAAGGAATAATAAATGTCAGAACAGGAAAATAACCAAACTGCCCCGGCAGCACAAGAAGCACCGAAGGCAGCCGTTAAAACAGCCCCTGCAACCTTGCGTTTCGTGTTAGGTGAAAAGTTAGGTATGACGCAATTATTTGACGATAAGGGTAATTTAAATGCCGTTTCCGTCGTAAAAGCGGGGCCGTGTAAAGTTGTCAGAGTCAGAACCGAAGAAAAAGACGGTTATAAAGCCGTTGCTTTAGGTTTCGGTACTGTTAAAGAAAGCAAATTAAATAAACCCGATATGGGCAACTTCAAAAAACTCGGTATTGAACCGGTTAGGCATATCAAAGAATGCAGAGTTAATGATATTGCCGGTTTTGAAGTTGGTCAAATTATTGATTTAGGCGCTATCTTTAAAGAAGGCGATTATGTAGACGTGCAAGGCAAAATTAAAGGCCGCGGATTTGCCGGTGCTATGAAAAGGCACGGTTTTGCAGGCCAACCCGCATCACACGGTGCATCCGATAGAGAAAGAGCACCAGGCGGTCTTGCCTCAAGGCGTTCTTTAGGTAAAGTTTTATCAGGTCAAAGGATGGCCGGTCATTATGGCTTTACCACAACTACAGTTTCAAAGATAGAAGTTGTTAAAGTAGATCCCAAAAATAATCTTATTTTCTTAAAAGGATCCGTTCCCGGTGCAAAGGGTACGATTGTTTCTGTCTTGGAAACCTCTAAATTTAAGAAACATGTGACAGTCGCACAACAGCAAAAATTGTCTGCCTCTAAAGCAGCCAACATTAAAGCGGCACAAGCGGCTGCCAAGAAGAAATAGGCGGTAATTATGGAAACAAAACTTTTAAATACCAAAGGCCAAGAAGTAGGTAAAGTAAATTTACCGGAATCTTTATTTGGCGTTAAACCAAACCCGACTTTCTTGCACGAAGTCATTACTGCCTTTTTATCAAACCAACGCTCAGGTACAGCGGACGTTAAAACCCGCGCTGAAGTTTCCGGTACAGGTAAAAAACCTTGGAAACAAAAAGGTACAGGGCGCGCACGCCACGGCTCAATGCGCTCACCTATCTGGAGGCACGGCGGTGTCGCTTTCGGGCCTACCCCGCGCTCTTTCAGGATTGACCTTCCTGCCGCTAAACGCAGACTTGCTTTAGCACAAGCGTTGACTTCAAAATATACTTCCGATAATGTCTTAGTTTTGGAAAACTTTAACTTAAAAGATGCCAAAACCAAAGCCGTTGCCGAAGTATTGAAGACTTTAGAAGCAGGCAAGAAACCCTTGCTCGTCACTTCAAAGGACGCTAAACTTGATTTAGCCAGCCGCAATATAGCCGGCTTGAACAAAATGGTTCCTACGGACTTAAATGCTTATGTGGTATTAAATTCCACTAAAGTCATTTTCACCAAAGAAGCCATTGAGAAATTGGCTAAATAAGGGAGATAAATATGGCAAGAACATTTGATATTTTGAAAAAACCTCTCTTAACGGAAAAGAGTTTAGTATTAAGAGATAATGATAATAAGTACGTGTTTTTAGTTGCCAAAAACGCTAATAAACACGAAATAGCCGAAGCAGTGGAAACCATTTTCAACGTCACGGTTGAAAGGGTTGCAACCTCTGTACTTCGCGGTAAAGTCAAAAGAATGGGACGTTTTGAAGGTAAAAGGCCCGATTTAAAGAAGGCCTTCGTCACACTCAAGAAAGGCGATAAAATAGATACTGCAGAAGCAGTTTCTAAGTAATAAGGAGAATTACTAATATGCCTATTAAAACATTCAAACCGTATACTCCGTCCAGGAGAACTATCACGGTTGCTGACTTTTCAGAGATCACAAGTAAGAAACCTTTAAAGAAACTTACCAAAGGCCTCAGGAAAAGCGGCGGTAGAAACAATACAGGTATGATTATGGTTCGCCACATCGGCGGCGGTCATAAACAAGCCTATAGAAAAATTGATTTTAAAAGAGCAAAATACGGCGTTCCTGCCACAATCGTATCAATTGAATACGATCCCAACAGGTCTGCCAGAATCTGCCTTTTAAAATATGCCGACGGCGACAAGCAATATATGCTTCACGCCCTTGGTTTAAAAGTTGGTGATGTTGTAATGTCTGGCCCGAATGCAGATATTAAAGTGGGTAATTGCCTTCCACTTAAAAATATTCCCGAAGGTACTTTTATCCACGCCTTAGAACTTAAAGAAGGAAAAGGTGCACAGTTAGTTAGAACTGCCGGTGCAAAAGCCCAACTTATGGCACGCGACGGCGGTTATGCCCACGTAAAGATGCCGTCCGGCGAAATCAGACTTATTCCGGAAAATTGCTGTGCAACTATAGGCCAAGTCGGCAACTTAGAACACAAAGATGTTGTTATCGGTAATGCCGGCAGAAATAGACATCGCGGTATCAAACCGACCGTTCGCGGTAATGCGATGAACGCTGTAGATCACCCAATGGGTGGCGGTAGAGGCCACAGTAAAGGCGGTAATATACCGCGCTCTCCTTGGAACCAAATGACAAGGGGCTTAAAGACCCGCCCGGCCAAAACCTGGGATTGGATGATTGTTAAAGATAGACGCAGCAATACTTCAGGAGCGAAATAATTATGTCAAGAAGCACAAAAAAAGGTCCTTATGTGGATCAAAACTTATTAAAAGCAGTAGAAGCGCAAAGCGTTAATGATAAGAAAAGCATTAAAACTTGGGCGCGTGCTTGCACAATAGTTCCTGCGTTTGTCGGGCATACTTTCTTAGTACATAACGGGCATAAATTCTTGCCTGTGTACGTGACGGAAAGGATGATTGGCCATAAACTCGGTGAATTTGCCTTCACCCGTATGTTTAAAGGTCACGGCGGCATGACTAAAGAGTCCAAGGCCTTGAAATAGGAGTTTTGACAAATGGAAGCAACTAGCAAAGCAAAATTTCAAAGGTACGGTAGCAGAAAAGTGGGTTTATTGTTAGACCTCGTACGCGGCAAAAGCGTAAAGGCCTCACAAGGGATTATTCCTTTCAGCGGTCTCCGCTGCAGTGATATGGTCCAAAAAACCATTAATTCCGCTGCTGCAAACCTTCAGGTTAAATTAGGTAATAAACTTGATTTTTCCAAAATTTACATCAAAGAGGCCTATTCCAATATGGGCCCTATGAAAAACCTCAAGAGAATTCAACCCGGTCCGCAAGGAAGGGCGATGCCTTATAAGAGGAATGTCTGTCACTTAACCGTCACGGTTAGTGATGTTAAAGGAGGGCATAAATAATGGGACATAAAATACACCCCAAAGGTTTACGCCTTGGTTATACACAGGATTGGCAAAGCAGATGGTTTGCCCCTAAAAATATGCCTGCTTTACTTATGGAAGATTTCCAAATCAGGCAGATTGTTGAAAGCCGCTTTTTACTTGCAGCCGTCAGCGCTGTAAGCATTGAAAGAGCCGGTTCTTTCTTAAGGGTAAATATCCATACAGCCCGCCCGGGTGTAGTTATCGGCAAAAAAGGTGCTGATATTGAAAACTTAAGGAAAGACCTTGAAAAATTAACAGGAAGTAAAACCTTCATCAATGTTATTGAAATTAAAAATCCTGAAACCGATGCAAGATTAGTTGCACAATCAATTGCTTTTCAAATTGAAAAACGTGCACATTACGGCGCTGCCATGAAGAAGGCTATTGAAAAGGCCCTTGCAGGCAAAGCACTCGGTATCAAGATTATGTGTGGCGGCCGTTTAGGCGGTGCAGAAATTGCCCGTACTGAATGGAAACGCGAAGGGCGCGTACCTTTACATACTCTCTGTGCAGATATTGATTATGGCACTTATGAAGCCAATACCGTCAGCGGTAAAATCGGTATAAAAGTGTGGATTTTCAAGAAAACCCACTTTGCAAAATCTCCGCGTGAGATTTTAAACGAACTTAGAAAACACAGAGAAATGCAAGAAACCGCAGCCCCGGAAGGTGTTAAGGAAACAGTCACCCCGCTTAAAAAAGAGGCCCCTAAAGCCAAAGCCGTAAAACCGGCTAAAGCTGAAGTTAAAGCCGAAACAAAAGCACAAGTAAAGGCAGAAACAAAAGTTGAAGCCAAAGCAGAAGTCAAAGAAGAAAAGACAACCAAAAAAGCAACTAAGACGACAAAAACAGCAAAAACAACCAAAACAACAAAGACCGCTGCTAAGAAAACTACTGCTAAAAAGACGGCTAAAAAAGAAACTAAAGCCGAAGTAAAAGCGGAAGCAAAAAGTGAGGAGAAATAACTATGTTGATGCCTAAAAGAGTTAAATACAGAAAACCGCACAGCGCTCCCCGCATTAAAGGAAAAGCAAAAAGGGGTACGGAAGTCGCATTCGGTGAATTTGGCTTGAAAGCCCTTGAACCGAAATGGATTACCGCACGTCAAATTGAAGCAGCCCGTGTCACCTTATCAAGATTTATTAAAAAGAAAGGTAAAATGTGGACGCTTATTTTCCCCGACAAAGCCATTACCAAACACCCTGCTGAAACCAGAATGGGTAAAGGTAAAGGTGCACCGGATCACTGGGTATGCGTAGTGAAACCGGGCCGCATTTTGTTTGAAATGGAAGGTTTATCAGAAGCAGAAACCAAAAATGCTTTCCGCCTTGCCACAGACAAATTGCCTATTAAAACCAAACTTGTGACAAGAAGGTAATTTATGAAGGCAAAAGAAAAAGAAACATTGAAAACAAAAAGCGTAGCAGAATTGCAAGATCTGCTTGCCAAAGCTAAAGAGAAAAAATTTAATCTTCTCTTTAAACACAGTACAACCCCGATTGCCAACCCGTTGGAAATCAGGACTGTCAGACGCGAAATTGCCCTTTTAAACACTTTAATTAAACAAAAAGGGCAGGTTAAATAAGAGGATTTATGGAAAACAAAAATACTCGCGCAGAAAGAAAGGTTTTAGTCGGTATCGTCACATCTGACAAGATGAATAAAACCCGCACCGTTGAAGTGACAACCACTAAAAAACATTCTTTTTATGGCAAAATTATTAGAACTACCAAGAGCTATCACGCCCACGATGAAGGCAATGAAAGCAAACTTGGCGACAAAGTTGAGATTACCTCTACAAGACCTTTGTCAAAACTTAAAAGATGGCGCGTTTCCAAAATTGTGGAACAAGCAATCGGCTAAACGGAGATAGAAAATGATTCAAATCAGAAGTATTCTTAATGTGGCCGATAATTCCGGCGCAAGGAAAGTACAGTGCTTTAAAGTGCGCGGCGGCCATCACAGGGATATTGCTTCTTTGGGCGATGTCATTATGTGCTCTGTAAAGGATGCAATCCCTACATCAAACGTCAAAAAAGGCGATGTCGTTAGAGCAGTTGTCGTCAGAATCGCGCGTGAAAAACGCAGAAAAGACGGCTCTTACATACGCTTTGATGATAATGCTGTTTGCCTTATCAACGAAAACGGTGAACCCAGAGGTACACGTGTTTTCGGGCCTATAGCAAGAGAATTAAGGGAAAAGAATTTCCTCAAAATTATTTCTCTCGCACCGGAGGTTATCTAATATGAAACTTAAAAAGAACGATAAAGTTATTGTTTTAGCCGGTAAAGATAAAGGCAAGACAGGGGAAATCCGTGAAATTATACCTTCAAAAAACAAAGTTATCGTCACAGGTATAAATATGATTTCCAAACACACAAAGCCCAGCCAAAACGATAAAGGCGGCATTAAACAACTTGAAGCACCTATTGATGCTTCCAACGTTGCTGTCGTTTGTGCAAAATGCGGCAAACATATGACGCCCAAAACCAAAGCAAATGAAAAAGGCATTGTGACCAGAATTTGCTCCAAATGCGGGGCCGCTTTATAAGAGGAAACTATGACAAATAAAACAGAAAATTATATACCCAGATATAAAACCCTTTATAAAGAACAAGTTCTTCCTTCTTTAATGAAGGAAATGAAAGTTAAAAGCCCTATGGCTGCACCGAAACTTGAAAAAATTGTTATCAATATCGGTGTTGCAGATGCCCGCGAAGATATCAAATTTATTGATATCGCAAAAGAAGACCTTACAGCAATTACAGGCCAAGCGGCACAAATCAGACGTGCTAAAAAATCAATCTCTAACTTTAAACTTAGAGAAGGTATGCCTATCGGCGTAAGAGTGACTTTACGCGGCGACAGAATGTATGAATTCTTTGACAGATTCGTAAACATTGTTGCCCCCCGTATTCGTGACTTTCAGGGTTTTAACGGACGCGGCTTTGACGGCAGAGGTAATTTAAACGTCGGTATCAAAGAACACTATGTGTTCCCGGAAATCAACGTTGAAAAATCACCCAAACCGCAAGGCATGAACATTACATTTGTGACGACTGCTAAAGATAATAAAGCAGGACAATTGTTAATGGACTTAATGGGTTTCCCTTTCAGAAAAGGGACCATTTCTAAATAAGGAGAGCAACTATATATGGCTACAAAAGCATGGGTTGCAAAAATGGCAAAACCGCAAAAATTCGCAGTCAGGTATCATAACCGCTGCCAAATCTGCGGCAGAGCAAGAGGATATTACAGGGACTTCGGTCTTTGCCGTATCTGTTTCAGAAAAATGGCACATCAGGGCTTAATCCCGGGTGTCAAGAAATCAAGTTGGTAAGGAGGGCTTTATTGGGATTTAACTCCGCGCTTAAACTTTTTTGCGGAAAGTAGATTCCAAAAGCGAATATTATGGATCCTATAGCAGACTTCTTAACAAGAATAAGAAATGCAAATATGAAGAAAAAGGAAAGGGTAGATATTCCCTTTTCTAAAGTCAAAACCGAAATCGCCAGAGTTTTGAAAGAAGAAGGGTATATTTCAAATTATAAAGCCCTTCACAGCGAAACCAAAGGCGGTTTTGTAAGAGTATTTTTAAAGTATACTCCCGATAATAACTGCGTTATCCAAGGGCTTCGCAGAGTTTCCCGCCCGGGCAGAAGAATTTACAGTTCTTACAACGATATTCCCACTGTCCGCGGTGCTTTCGGCACAGCAATTTTATCCACTTCAAAAGGGATTATGACTGATGCCAAAGCAAAAGAAGAAAAAGTGGGCGGCGAAGTTTTGTGCCAGGTATGGTAGGTGAATTATGAGCAGAATCGGTAAAAAACCTATACAAATCCCCGCAAAAGTAAAAGCGGAAATTAAAGGCGCCGAAGTTAAAGTGACCGGCCCGCTTGGTACGCTTGCTTACACAATGCCCGAAGGCATTGAAGCAAAGTTAGAAAATAATGTTTTAACTTTGAACATCAAAGATGCAAGCCGCGAAAGAGAATTAAATGCTCTTTATGGGACAGCACGCGCAAGGATTGCGAACCTCGTTATCGGGGTTGAAACACCTTTCGTAAAAGTTCTTGAAGTAAACGGCCTCGGTTATAAAGCAGTTGTACAAGGCAATAAACTTAATTTAGAACTTGGCTTTTCACACCCTGTCATCATTGATATTCCGCAAGGCATCACCGTTGTTGCGGACGTCAAAACACCTTTAGTACAAATTAAAGGTATGGACAAGGTTTTAGTCGGCGATTTTGCAGCCAAAATCCGCAAGTTAAGAATACCTGAGCCGTATAAAGGCAGCGGTATTAAATACCAAGGCGAGCACATTGTCCGCAAAGCCGGTAAAGCAGCTGCGTCAGGAGGCGCTAAATAATTATGGCAACTAAACAAGAAAGATATCAGTTTAGAAAAGAAAGAACCAAAAGAAAACTTGAAGCAGCAGGAATAAAACATCCGCGCTTGTCAGTTTACAGAAGTTTAAATTACCTCTATGCGAGCGTAATTGACGACTTAAACGGTAAAGTAGTTGTTTCTGCAACTACTTGCGGCAAGGAACTTGAAGGTAAATATAAAGCCTCCGGCAAAAGCATTGAAGCAGCAGCGGCTTTAGGTGAACTTATCGCCAAAAAGGCTTTAGAAAAAGGCATCAAAGAAGTTTGCTTTGACAGAGGTGCCAGGGTTTATCACGGCAGGGTTAAAGCCCTTGCCGAAGCAGCCAGAAAAGGCGGCTTAAAATTTTAAGGTGAACTATGTTAAATAATAAAGAGAACAAAGAAGCGAAAGGCCAAAAGGCCGAGTTTCAGTTGCGCGCCAAACCCGAAGGCCGCACAACCGTTATTCACGTTGCCAGAACGGCAAAAGTGGTAAAGGGCGGTAAAAGGTTTGGTTTCAGGGCTTTGGTTGCCGTCGGTGACGGTAATGGTAAAGTCGGCGTAGCTATCGGTAAGGCAAATCAAGTACAATTTGCCGTATCTAAAGCGGAATTCCAAGCAAGGAAAGAGATGGTTTCTTTCCCTCTCCTTAACGGAACTATTCCACACGAAATTATGGGTTGCTTCGGTTCAGCCAAAGTTTGGATGAAACCGGCTGCCCCCGGTACCGGTGTTATCGCAGGTGCGGCTGTCCGCTTAATCTTAGAAGCGGCCGGTGTCAAAAATATTCTTTCAAAGAGTATTGGCAGCACCAATTCTTGCAACTTGGCTTATGCTACTATGGAATGCTTAAAAGCATTAAAGAGCAAAAAAGACGTTTTGCAAGCACGCGGTAAATATGTAGAACCGGTTGCGGAACCTGCTGCTGAAGAAACAAAAACAGCAGAAGCCCCCAAAGCCGAAGTTAAAGGAGAATAATGAATATGGTACATTTAAGCACACTTTTTCCTAAACATGGTTCAAGAAAAGCCAAAAGAAGAATCGGCCTTGGTGTCGGTTCAGGTATGGGCAGAAGCTCAACAAAAGGTATGAAAGGCCAAACTTCCCGTTCCGGTAATACCAGAAAGGAAAGTAAAGAAGGCGGTCAAATGCCTTTGGTTAGAAGAATCCCCAAAAGCGGTTTTTCAAATGTCTCTTTTGCAAAGAAAGGTGAATTTGTAAATATCGGTTCTTTAGCAAAAGCATTTAAAGCGGGTGCAGAGGTCACTCCTGAAACTTTGAAAAAAGCCAATTTAATCAAAAAGGCAGATAAGGTTAAAGTTTTGGGTACAGGTGAACTTAATATTGCTTTAAAAGTTAGCGCGCACGGGTTTTCTGCCTCTGCGAAAGCGGCTATTGAAAAAGCAGGCGGCACCGCTACTTTAATTGAAAAAAGGGCTAAAAAATAATGGATAATAATCCTATAGCAGCACTTTTTGAGTCCCCTGAACTCCGCAAGAGAATCTTATTTGTATTGATTGCCATTGCGGTGTACAGGGTGGCTGCCATTGTTCCAATACCGGGCATTAATGCCGAAGCACTTGCTTCATTTTTTAAGCAACATGAAGGCGGGATGCTCGGATTTTTGGACATCTTTTCCGGCGGTGCTTTAGGTAAATTTTCCGTTCTTGCTTTGGGTATTATGCCCTATATCAATGCCTCAATTATTATGGGCCTTATCAAAGGCGCTCATATTATTCCGGGGCTTGATAAATTAAGTAAGGAAGGCGAGGCCGGCCGCAGAAAAGAGAACCAAATAACCAGAGTTTTTGGTTTGATTTTGGCATTATTGCAAGGTTTTGGTTTAACGATCGCATTAACAAAAATGTCTGCACCGGGTGGGTTAAGTATTGTTATTGACCCGTCTTGGTCTTTCATTATGACAACTACTTTAACTTTGGCCACAGGTACAATGTTTATTATGTGGCTTGGTGAACAAATTACGGAAAAGGGTATCGGTAATGGTATTTCTTTAATTATATTTGCCGGTATCGTTGACAGATTGCCGTCTGCTATCTACATGTTGTTCAGTCTAGTAAGCAGCGAAGAAATGCAACTTGTCACGGCCCTTGTAATTATTGCTATAGTTGTAGTTATTATGGGTTTAGTTGTTTGGGTGGAAACAGCCCAAAGGCAAATACCTGTACAATATGCTAAGCGTATGGTTGGCAACAAAATGTACGGCGGTAAAGCAAGTTATTTACCTTTAAAAATTGATCAGAGCGGTGTTATCGCGGTAATCTTTGCTATGTCTGTGATGTCAATGCCTTTAACTGTCGCACAATTTATGCCGGAATCCCCTTGGGCTCAAAGAGTTATGGAATGGATGGGAAGGGGCAATATTTCTTATTCAGTAATTTATATTGCTTTAATTATCTTCTTCTGCTATTTCTATAATTCAATGACTTTTAACCCCAAAGATATTGCAGAAAATATGAAAAAATGGGGTGGTTTTATACCCGGTATAAGGCCTGGGGAACCAACAAAAATTTATATAGAAGATATAATGAATAAAATTACGTTTTGGGGGGCAATATTTGTTTCCGCAATCGCAGTTTTACCTGATTTCATGAGAATGAAATTCAATGTACCTTTCTATTTCGGCGGTACTGCATTATTAATCGTGGTCGGTGTCGCTTTAGATACAGTGGGCCAAATCCAAGCCCACTTACTTGCGCATAATTATCAGCCTTTAATGAAAGGCAATAAGATAAAAGGGCGCTGGTTTAATGTAGGAGAATAATTTTAGGGCTTATGAATATAATACTTCTTGGTTATCCGGGTGCCGGCAAAGGCACAGAAGCAGAAAATCTTAAAAAACAAGGTTATTTCCATGTTTCCACCGGCGATTTAATTCGCGCGGAAATCAAGAAGGAAAGCCCTTTGGGAAAACAGGTCAAAGAAATTACCAGCAAAGGCAATTTAGTGCCCGATGCTTTGGTGACTGAAATATTACTCTCTGCCATAAAAGGTAAAGAAAATGTTTTGTTTGACGGTTTTCCGCGAACTTTAGCGCAAGCGCAAACTCTAACTAAATATTTAGAAGATGCCGGCCAAAAAGTAAAAGTTATTTTACTTAAGACAACGGAAGAAGTCGTTTTGAAACGTCTCACTTCACGCCGTCTTTGTAAAGATTGCGGGCATATTGAAAATATTTATTGGCCTTCTTACACAGGCAAGTGTTCAAAATGCGGCGGGGAACTATATACCCGTGCAGATGATACACTTGAAAGTGCAAAGCATCGTTTAGACGTTTTTAAGAAGGAAACAGAGCCATTGTTGGAATATTACTCCAAACAGGCAGGATATATTACTGTTGACTCTTCGGGAACTATTGAAGAAGTTGCTTCAACAGTAAAGCGTGCATTAGGGCTCTAAAAATGGTAGAATTAAAGAGTAGCGAAGAAATCGCTAAAATAAAAGAATCAGGCAGAATAATTGCCAAAGTTCTTAAGAGAATGCAACTTGAAGTAGTTCCCGGTATAAGTACTTGGGAATTAGATAAAGTTGCAGAAGAGATGATTCGGGCTGAAGGTGCCGTTCCTTCTTTTTTAGGATACGGTGGTTTTCCGGGCAGTATTTGTACGTCTGTAAATGAACAGGTAGTGCACGGGATTCCTTCAAAAGACGTAATCTTGCGTGAAGGCGATATAGTTGGTATAGACGTAGGTGCTTATAAAGACGGTTTTCATGCAGATTCGGCACGAACATTCAGCGTAGGGAAAGTTTCCGCTCCTGTTGCGAAGCTTCTTGAAAATACAAGAAAAGCGTTGTACAAAGCAATAGAAGTTGTAAAACCTGGGGTACATCTCGGTGATGTATCTAATGCGGTAGAAACTTATGCTACGGCAAGTGGCTTGGGCATCGTTCGTGATTATTGCGGCCACGGAGTTGGGCGCAAACTTCACGAAGACCCTTGTATCTTAAATTACGGCCCCAAAGGAAAGGGCATAATTTTGAAAGAGGGTATGGTCTTGGCGATCGAACCAATGCTTAACTTGGGTTGTGAAGAAGTAGAAGTTTTAGAAGACCAATGGACAGTTGTCACCGCCGACGGCGCTTATTCCGCACACTTTGAACATACTGTCGCAGTGACAAAAAACGGTGCGCTTATTTTAACGGAATAGTTATTTAAGCCCCTAAAAAACGGAGAGTCAATGAGTGATAAAATAGAAGTTGAAGGTAAAGTTCTTGAAGCATTGCCAAATGCTATGTTTAAAATAGAAATAGCCGGGGGGAAAGTAATACTCGGTCATATTTCAGGTAAGATGAGAATGTTTCACATAAGGATTTTACCGGGCGACAAAGTCAAATTGGAACTGTCTCCGTATGACTTGAGCAAAGGTAGAATAACCTACCGGGAGAAATAAATGAAAGTCAGAGCAAGTGTAAAAAAGATATGTCAAAAATGCAAAATTGTTAAACG
>JBGURU010000042.1:0-148601 GCA_045132175.1 Elusimicrobiaceae bacterium
AGGAGAACTAAAATGCCCGTAAAGAAAAAAGTTGCAAAGAAAGCGGTAAAGAAAGTTGCAAAGAAAGTTGCAAAAAAACCCGCAAAAAAAGTCGCAAAAAAATGCTGTGCAAAAAAATGCTGCAAAAAAGCAACCAAGAAAGTGGCAAAAAAAGCAGTAAAGAAAACTGTTAAAAAAGTTGCCAAGAAGACAACTAAGAAAGCAGCAAAAAAGAAATAAGTAAATAAGTATTTAGTACAAAAACCCCGATTTATATCGGGGTTTTTTATTTTATATTCATGCTTATATTGCTATTTACTATAAAAAATTTTGCCGCATAATATGCAAAATTCTGGGTATTAATAGTTATTTACAGCTTAATGGAATTTTTTTTGGTAATGTATATAAAAATAGGGTACAAATAAATTTAGTTTATAGTAAATTGTTAACAAATTTGCTCTCTTATTGCCCTCACCCTTTGCCATTTTATTTTTGCGAAGGGTAAATTGCCCGAAGCAAAAATAAGAAAGGGCGGAGGGTGTCGCGTAGCGACGGGTGGGGGTTTCCCCTAAAGGCATTTTAGATTACTTTAGTTTACGAATAAGGTACCCCCCTCTTGCCTCGCAAACTTGGTTTGCTCGGCTTTCTCCCGCCCATTTTTTACATAGACAACAACCGTAAAAAATGGGTGGCGACAATAAAGGGATAGGCCTAAAAATAATACTAAATCATTTTTGAGAAGGTATTACCCAGAATTTTGCATATTAAGACAATTTTGCAGATATTTAGAATCACAATTTTAGAGATATTCAAAAGTAGGAATTTAATTTTCTATTACAACAATATATGGAAATGCTAATCTTATTTTTTCATTTCTTCCACTTTGCCACCCTCTATTTTATAGCACCTGTCCGCGTAATTGGCGGCATGTACGTCGTGCGTCACCATCAAAATAGTAGTGCCTTCTTCTTTGGCTGTTTGGGCAAAGTCTTTAAAAATCTGTTCTTTTCTTTGCGTATCTAAATTGCCGGTAGGTTCATCCGCTAAAAGTAAAACAGGTTTATTTATCAAGGCGCGGGCAAGCGCGGCGCGTTGCTTTTCACCGCCGCTTAAAGAGGGCGGGAATTTTGATGCAAGGTGCCAAATGCCAAACTTTTCAAGCAAATATTTTGCGCGCGTTTTTGCTTTTTTGCTTGCGATATAAGACGGCAATAAAACATTTTCAAGTAAAGTAAATTCAGGCAACAGCGCATCAAACTGAAAAACAAAACCCATATCGGAAAGACGCATTTTTGCGGCAGCATTTTCTTTTAATTTTGTTATATCTTTACCCCTAAAAATTATTTTTCCGGCAGTAGTTTTATCAAGCAAAGCAATCAAATTAAGCAAAGTTGTTTTACCGGAACCGGATGGCCCGATAAAAACAATAAACTGCCCTTCCTGTACGGAAAAAGAAACATCTTCCAATACACAAATATTATTTTTGGCTTCCTGATAAATTTTCTTTATATTTTTAAGTTCTAAAATATTAGCCATAACGCACCGCATCAACAGGGTTTATTTTTGAAGCCTTATAAGCCGGATATAAAGCCGATAAAAAACACACTAAATAACTGCCAAGTACGACGAATAAAACATCAAAAAACTGTAAACTTACAGGCACTTTTGTTAAATAATAAATATCACCGGGCAACTGTACAATATTTGTATTTTTAATTATAAAACAAAGTACAAGGGCCAAAATCAAACCAAGAACCACGCCGGCAGTCGCGATAAAAAGGCCCTCAAGTAAAAATATATGCCTAATTTGCGCGGGGCTTGCACCCAAGGTACGCAAGATGCCTATATCACGCAACTTTTCTGTCCCAAACAAAATCAAATTAGAAGTAATATTTAAAGCGGCAACTATAATAATTAAAAAAAGGATTATGGACATAACTGTCTTTTCAAGTTTTAAGGCAGCATATAAAGTTTGATTGATTTGTGCATAGGTCTTAACCGTATATTGATGCCCGATAACATTATTTATTTGTGCGGCAACTTCGTCGGCCTTATCAAGATTTTTAATTTTCACATTTAACCCGGTCACCGCACCTTTCAGGCCAAGGAAATCAGAAGAATTTTTCAAATCCGTATAAACAATAGTATTATCAAATTCATAATAACCGGTTTTTAAAATACCTGTCACTTTAAATTTTTTCATTTTAGGCAAACCACCCGCCAAACCTTGCGGGGAAACAAGAACGACATCATCCCCAACGTCAAGGCCCATATTTTTGGCAAGTTCACTGCCAAGCACCAAAGGCGGCAAAGTTTCATCTGTGGCATTAAAACTTCCTTCTGTTAAAGAGGAAATTAAAGTATTTGTATTTTTTTCTTGTTCAGGATCTAAACCGCGCACTAATACGCCGTGCGAAGTTTGTGCATAACTCAAAATGGCTTGCCCGTAAACTGTCGGGGCGCTTGCCACAATTTGCGGAATTGTTTCAAGTTGTTTTTGTACTTGTTGATATCTGCCATCCGGCATTTTACCGAAGATCATTATATGGGATTGCGCACCAATTACGTGTTTTTTTATATCATTATGAAAGCCGCTCATCACTGCTAATGTCGTTATTAAAGCCGCCACACCCACGGCAACACCAAGCACGCCGATCAGGGTTGTTATTAAAGAGAACACCCCCTTACTCTGGCTCATCAAATAACGTTTGGCAACAAAACTTTCAAAACGCATATAATTACTTTTTGCAGATAAATTTATTTATTTGCACCACAGCACTTTTTATATTTTTTACCGCTGCCGCAGGGGCAAGGATCATTACGGCCGGGCTCTTTTGTTTTGACTATCGGTTTAACAGTACCGTATTCCTGTTCACGGATTTTCTTCTGGTTTGCCTTTGCCCATTTGCGCATAGCAGAAGGCGATGACATATCCACCCCATCCGCTTCCATTTGTTTTGCAACTTTGATAAAACGGTCTTTTAAAGTCGGGTCCTTATCAATCATATTTCTGATTGACGAGGGCAAATGTTTTTTTTCTTCTTCCAAACGTTGTTCCAGTGTTTGGGGGGTTAAACGTTCTTCTTTTTTGGAAGTTTCTCCATTCTTTTTTTTGCGTTTAAATAAAAATTCAAACATTTTTAAATTTCTCCGTCAACAATTTGTTTTATGGTTTTGCGGACTAAAAGTGCTTTTTCCACAAAATCATCATAAGCAGGGATAATAACGCGGCGCGGGTGGCCTTCCCAAATTTTCAAAATTTCGCGGTCCACTTCAAGGGCGCGTTCTAAAGTTTCAATTCTGACTGCGGTATTTTGATAATATTTCGGGTCCGTCGGCGGGGACATATGAATAACAGCATAATAGCGGTCAAATTCCGTCTGGATATCGGTACCCATTACTTTAAGGAAATCATCTTCCCCATAAGGCCAATAAACCGCACCGTCTAAAGAACCTCTATCACATAAAATAAGTTTAGCGGAAGGATTAACTTCCGTTGCCAAATCTTCAAGTTCCCTTGTGCAGGTGTAAATTATACGTTGTGCGTGGTAAGTATAGCGTTTGCTGGTATCGTTTCTAGGAAAACCGCCGCTATATACCAAAGTAGCGGCTTCTTTTGCCACTTCAATATCTGTGCCATATTCTTCCTTTAAAATTGAAAGCATTGTCGTCTTGCCGGAAGCCGGCCCGCCTGTCAAAACAATTTTCTTTGTCATAAGCACCTCTTTTATTTATTTAAATCTGGTCAAGCAACTTTTTATACTCTTCTTTTATTTTATTAAATTCTTCGCGTTTTTGCTCGGGTATTTCGCGCGCCGCCGATGAACGCTGCTTGCTGTTTAAGAAATCAAAATATTTACTGCCCTGCCTAATACGGAAATCCAAATGCGGCCCCGTTGATAAACCTGTACTGCCTACATAGGCTATCGTCTGCCCTTGGCGCACTTTTGCGCCCACGTTTATACCTTTTGCATAACTCTTTAAATGCCCGTAGCAAGTGGTGTAATTGTTGGGGTGAGCAATTTCCATATAATTTCCGAAACCGCCTTTCCAGCCCTTAACTTTAACAACGCCGTCTGCCACGCTTTCCACGGGTGTGCCGACAGGCGCGGCATAATCAATTCCAAGATGCGGGCGCCTTATACGCAAAATAGGATGCATACGCCCCAAAGAAAAGCGAGAACTTACACGTACGCCGCGTACGCTGATCGGCGATTTTAAGAACATCTTTTTAGTAAATTTACCGTTTTCGTCATAATATTCATCTTCAAAGCGGAAGGCATAATTTTTGCCGGCAGCACCGCCCTCGTAATAAGCGGCCAAAATATTTTCATTTAAAGTTTGACCGCCTTTGGTATAATCTTCATCCCAAATAAGCGCGAATTTATCGCCTTGGCGGGTTTCGGTATTAAAGTCAATGGCCCAAGAAAATATATCGGTAAAATCTAAAATAAAACTTGGTTTTAAACCTTGTGCTTGCATTGACGTAAATAAGAAGTCATTAATCTCCCCTTTGGCTTGGCGGCGGCGTGTTTGGACGGAAATATCCAAAATACCTGCTACAAGTTCGCCGTCTACAACACTGACATAATAGCGTGAAAAATCTTTCGTCACTACAAGCATTTTAAAATTGTCTTCTTCATCTAAAGTAAGCAAATATTTATCATATTTTGAAACGCGGCGCATATTTAAAACCGTATCAAGTTTATTAACGATTTTATATGCTTCATCCCTGCTTAAACCGTCATTTTGTAAAGAACTTTGTAAAGGTTTTGCTAAAGTTCCGTGCGTTTTTTTGAAATGAATTTCTTCAGGCACATTTTCAAGTTCAAGTTGCCGCTGATGGTGCACCACCGTAAATATAGTAAAAATACCGACGGCAAGGCACGGCAGCCCCCATTTTATAAACGCTTTAAAAAATTCTTTACAATATTCTTTCCACATAAAAACAGGGGGCAATTTCTTGCCCCCTTTCAGATTACCTAAAATTTTTCAAGTAGCAGCAAAGTGCGATTGAGTTCATTTTAAGTTGAGGGTTATCAGCGCGGGACGGTAAAATTACAGGTATTTTCGGCCCGGCTAATACTGCGGCGGCTTGTGCGCCGTCACCGAAGAAAGCAAGTGCTTTGTAAAACGGATTTGCGGCATCCAAATCGGGCAAGACAAGTAAATCAGCATTACCGGCAACTTGTGCGCCTTTAATACCCTTTTCTTCCGCACGTTCTTTGGAAACGGAGATGTATAAATCATAAGGCCCTTCAACTACACAACCGTTAATTTTGCCTTCTTTGTTCATTTGAACCAAAGCGGCAGCATCAACGGTAGAAGGAATTTTTTCATTAACTTTTTCCACAGGGCAGACGACGGCAACTTTCGGTTCTTCCACGCCGCATTTATGGAAAATATCTACCGCATTATTGATGATCTGTGCTTTTTGTTCCAAAGTGGGTGCGATAACTACTGCGGAATCTGTGACGGCAAACATTTTGGGGTATTTGTTGGTTTTAAATAAGACGAAATGTGTTAAAAGCGTACCTTGCGGAACAAAGCCGAATTCTTTATTTAAAATGGCTTTCATGTAATATTTGGTATCAACTAAACCTTTTACCAAGAAATCGCCTTTACCTTCGTAAACCAAGCGTGCGGCGGTATTGCACATTTCGGGAACGTCAGTGCATTGAATGAATTCAAATTTTTCTTCCGGTAAGCCGACTTCGCGGACCATTTTTTTAACGACTTCGGTATCTCCGATTAAAATACCGTGTGAAATAAGGCCTTTATCATCTGCCATTTTAATGGCGGTTAAAGCCTCTTTATTATTTGCGCCGGGGACTACGACGCGGTTTTCCTGACCTTTAACGAGGTCAATGAGTTCTTCAAAACTGTTGAATTTCATAATTTCTCCTTATATTTTATATACATATATTTTACAAAATATAGAGAAGTAATTTTACTTTATACAAAAAGCCCCTGCTAAAAAACAGGGGCTTTGGTAAAACTTAATTTTTTGCTTATTTGCTGGGCATAATATAAAGGATGAGTAAAACAAGCCAGCCGATAAACGGAATTAAGGCCAGCAAAAGGAGCCAAGGGCTAAAACCGCCGTCTCTAAGCCTTCTGGCGGCGATTCCGAAACTAGGTAATAACAAAGCGAGAGAATAAATACCGCTTATTATACTTGCGGTTTGTTCTTTAAATAACATACCGCAAACGAACCCTAAAACCAAACTTACGACAAAATTAATCAACACGAACATCCAGAATTGTGTGCGTGTGGCTTTGCCGCTAAAATCACAATAATGATTTTTGATAACGTCAATAAAATATGTTTTCATATCTTTCCTCCTAAAAATTACTTCCACAAATATTATACATTTTTTGGTTATTTGATTAAAGGGGTAAAACTTTAAATCATCGTCGTGGCATTAAGTAGCCTCTTGACTTCTGTTTTTTTTTTTTTTCTATAATTTCTATATATATAAAAAGGAGTGTTTTATGAAAAAAGGTTTTACGCTTATTGAAATGTTGGTGGTAGTATTGATTATCGGTATATTGGCAGGTGTGGCATTACCGCAATATACTAATGCCGTCAGAAAAGCACGTGTAGCGGAGGCAAAAATTACTTTACGTGCATTAATTGATGCTACTGATAGATATATATTAGCAAACGGTGATACTAGTTGGAATTCTTTAGATGATCTTGATGTCGGTGTCGAAACAGATACAAAAAATTGGACAATTGAGACTAGTGACTGTCTATGCAAAAATAGTTCATGTGCATGTTATGCTGTAGCATACCCTAAATCAGAAGAAGATTATGTTTTATATTATTACAGCCCTAATATCAATGAAGACGATGGTTGGCCAGGTAGATTTGAATGTTGTTCTGATAGCGACAAGGGCAAAAAAATCTGTAAACAGTTAGGCGGAATCGTAGAATTTGATGATGATTATGGTTGTTATTTCCTTTAACCCTATTTCTTCACTCCGCATTTAGGACAAATTTTGGCAAGCGTGCAAACATCGCATTTCGGTTTGCGGGCGTCGCAAACGCGGCGGCCGTGGTAAATTAAAGCATTACTTAAATAATACCAATGTTTTTTGGGGAAAAGTTTCATTAAATCTTGTTCAATTTTTTTAGGGTCCGTATTTTTTGTAAGGCCCAAGCGGAAAGATAAACGCTTAACGTGCGTATCAACAACAACACCTTCCACAACATCAAAACAATCACCAAGTACTACATTTGCCGTCTTGCGCGCAACACCCTGTAAGGTTAAAAGTTCATCCATTGTTTGCGGCACTTTGCCGCCGAAATCTGAAACAATTTTCTTTGCGCTTTCCTGCAAACTTTTTGCTTTGGCGCGGAAAAACCCGGTTGATTTTATAATGCTTTCAATATCTTCTCTTTTGGCTTTGGCAAGTTTTTCGGGCGTGCCGAAACGTTTAAACAAAACAGGCGTCACCAGATTAACGCGTGCGTCGGTACATTGTGCGGAAAGGATTACCGCGCAAAGCATTTCAAAAGGGCCGTTATGTTTTAAAGCGGGCTCGGTTTTGGGATATAATTTTTTTAATTCTTTAATTAAGTTTTCTTGTTTTTCCATATTTTATTAAAGCGCAAACAGATAAAATTATTAAATTCAAAACTATTATTAAAGCACTTGGCGGCAAGTTAAAAATAAAAGATAAATATACGCCGCCCACCGTTGCACAAACGGAAAATGCACAAGCGTAAATTAAAACACTTCTGAACTTTTTTGCAATTTGCAAAGCGCTTGTGGGCGGAATAATTATCAAAGCAGATACAAGCATTATGCCCGCGGTTTTAACCGCAAGCACCACAACAACCGCGCTTAAAAGCACTAAAAGAATATTTATTTTTTCCACATTTACGCCGGCGGTTTTGGCAAAATACTCGTCAAACACCGTCGCAATCAAACTGTTATAAAAAAAGTATAAACACGCAATAACCGCAACAAAAATTATTATGCTAAGTATCATTTCAGACGGGCTAACTGTTAAAATATTGCCAAACAAAAACCCCATTAAGTCGGTATTAAAACCGCCCGCAAGCGCGGCCACAATTAAACCCAAAGCAATACCGGCAGACGATACTATACCCAAAGCGCTATCTGTATAAATTTTTTTGTTTTTGCTGATTTTATAAATGCCCAAAGAACTTAACATCACGATAGGCAAAGCGCAAAAAACGGGCGTGATATTTAAAAGCAAGCCAACCGCAACGCCGCTTAAAGCGACGTGGCTTAAACTGTCACCGATTAAAGACAAACGTTTTAAAACCAAGAAAACGCCGAGCATCGCCGTAATCAAAGCCACCAAAACGCCTGAAATTAATGCGCGTTGCACAAATCCGTAAGAGATAAATTCAGCAAAACTCATAAATTTCCCCCTTCGTGTTCGTGGGTATGATTATGCCCGCAATTATGCGGCAAAGGGCAAGTGCCATCGGTATGTAAATGGTCAATTATATGCTGGGTGTAGGGGCCGAAATAGGCGGTCACTTCCGCAGAATTACAAAACTCTTCTTTTGAGCCGTAAAAAATAATTTGCTTATCTAAAATCAAAAATTTATTTACGTATTTACCGACTTGCGAAATATCGTGCGTGACAAGCAAAATTGTTGTTTTTTGTTCTTTGTTTAAGGCGGAAATAATTTCAAAAAACTCTTCCCTTGAAGAACTATCTAAGGCGGTGGAAGGTTCATCTAAAATCAAAAATTTCGGCTCATTTATAAGTGTTCTGCCAAGCAAAACGCGCTGCTGCTGGCCGCCTGAAAGTTCCGCAAAAAGTTTGTCTTTATAACTGAAACAATGCAACTTTTTCATTATAGCTTCGGTTTTTTTATTATCGGCCTTATCAAAAATTTTAAGCCCCTTTTTGGTGCTTATTAACCCAAGCCGCACGACGTCAAAAGCCGTAAGCGGCATATTGCGCGGTGTGCTTGTTTTTTGTTCAAGGTAGCCGATATTTTGCCAAGTTTTAAAATCTTTAAGCGGTGTATCAAATAAATTTATTTTGCCTTTTTGCGCAGGAAGTAAGCCAAGCAAAATTTTAATAAGCGTTGTTTTGCCGCTGCCGTTTGGGCCAAGCAAAGCGATATAATCACCCACGTCCGCTTTAAAATTTATGTTTTTTAAAACCTGTTGCGTTGTGTAGCAAAATGATAAATTTTTGATTTCTAAAATGCTCATTATTCCCCTTGGCAGTCAAGGCCGATTTCCAAATTTTCAAGGTTTTCATACATCAAATACTGATAACTTTTACCGTCTTGAAAATCTTCTTTACTGACACCTTCAATAGTGTTAAGCATTAAAATTCTTGCGCCCGTTTCTTTGGCAATAGTTTTAGCAAGCGCGGGGTTTAATTGTTCTTCGGAAAATATATATTTTGCGCCGCTTTCTTTAATTGCTTTTACAATTTCGGCAATTTCTTTAGCGCTTGGTTCTTGGTCCATATCAGCGGAAAATAAGGCCTTAAAATTTAGCCCGAAATCGCGCGCCACATACCCAAAAGCCAAATGCCCGATATGGTAAATTGTGCGGTTTTTACAAGTGCTAAGGGTTTTAAAATAATCTTCCTTTAAATCTTTTATGTCTTCTGAAAATTCTTTATAATTTTCATTTAATTTACTTTTTAAGGCCGGGTGCGTTTTGATAATAGTTGCCATTATATTTTGCGCCATTACTTGGGCATTATCAAAACTCATCCACACATGCGGGTCCGTTGGTAAAACTTCAGGCAAATTGCGGGCAAGCATTATGGCTTTGCCGTCAAGTCTCAAGGCCCAAGGCTCTAAAGTGTTAGACGTATAAAAGAAAAACTGCGCATGTTTTAAAGCCTTAACTGTGGCAGGTGTAGGTTCAAAGGCATGGGCTTCTGTGCCGGGCGGAATAAGCAAAGTTAAATTTGCCAAATTGCCCAAAACATTTTGCGCTAAAGTGTAGGAAACATAACTTGAAACGGCAATATTTATTTTACCGTCTGTATCTTGTTCCGTTTGTCTGCCGCAAGCAATTAAAAAAACTGCCGCACAAACCAATAGTACGGCAGTTTTGAAAAAATATCTCATACTAAATCAAGCCAAGTTCCTTGCCGCATTTTTTGAAAGCGGCGACTGCTTTTTCAAGGTCCTTTAACTCGTGGCCTGACGTCACGATAGTGCGCAAGCGCTCTTTGCCGCGCGGCACTGTCGGGAAGCAAATTGCCAAAGCAAAAACGCCTTCATCAAAAAGCATAGCGCTTAGTTTTTTTGCTTTTGCGCTATCGCCTACCATTACAGGTGTAATCGGCGTTTCGCTATGGCCTGTATCAAAGCCGGCTTTGTTTAATTCTTCTTTGAAAAATTTGGTATTGTCCCAAAGTTTTTTAAGGCGTTCCGGCTCATTATAAATTACGTCTAAACCTGCCAAGCAGGTTGCCGTGACGGCTGGCGGATGTGAACTTGAAAATAAAAACGGACGTGCAACAGATTGCATATAAGCCTTTAAATCGGCCGAGCCTGCCACATAACCGCCGACGGCAGCAAAGGCTTTTGAAAGTGTTCCGATTTGAATATCAACTTGCCCCTTAAGCCCAAAATGCGCAACAGTGCCGCGCCCCTCAGGGCCGATAACACCGCTTGCGTGGGCATCATCAACCATAACCATAACATCATGTTCTTTGGCAAGTTTTACGATTTCGGGCAAATTGCAAATATCGCCGTCCATACTGAAAACACCGTCGGTGACAAGCAAGCGGCGGCGCGCTTGTTTGACTTCGGGCAATTCCAAAAGTTCTTTTAAATGCGCCATATCGCTGTGGCGGTAAATAAGTTTTTTCGCTTTGCTTAAACGGCCGCCGTCAATGATTGATGCGTGGTTAAGTTCGTCGGAAATCAAAATATCTTGCGGGCTTGTCATCAAACTTTGGCAAACTGCGGTGTTAGACGTAAAACCGGACTGTATTACCAAAGATGCCTCAGTTCCCTTAAACTCGGCAAGGCGCTTTTCAAGTTCTTCGTGTAAGACGGTGGTGCCGATAATTGTACGCACCGCCGCAGTTCCGATACCGTATTTTTTTGTGGCTTCAACTGCGGCTTCAATTACTTTTGGGTGCGCGGTCATACAAAGGTAATTGTTAGACGTTAAATTGATAACTTTTTTACCGTTAATTGTGCAAACAGCGTTTTGCATATCTTCCAAAACGGCAGGTTCAATAAAGCGGTTTTCCGCCTTAAGTTGTGCGATTTCATCTTTCAAAAAATTCATATTTGCCATAAAATCACCTACGGAATTAAAATAATTTTACCGCACTCTTTTTTAGGGTCGGCGGCAATTTCAAACGCCTTTTGATAATCTTTCATCTTAAATGTATGTGTGATGACGGGGCGCGGGTCAATAGCGTGGCTCTTTAAAAGGCTTTCCATTTTGTACCAACTTCTAAAAACTTCGCGGCCTGTTATGCCTTGCATACGTATTGCCTTAAAAACGATAGAGTTTGCATAATCAAGAGTGACGTCCGCTTTCGGCAAACCAAACGCAATAAAACGGCCTGCGGGCTTAACTGCTTTTAAGGCAGTGTTAATTGCCGCGGGGTTGCCCGACATTTCAATAACAATATCTATGCCTGATTTTTCCCCGCCTGCGTCAATAATTTTTTCCAACACCTTATCTTCAAGCGGGTTTATGACGGCATCTGCGCCCAATTTTTTGGCAAGCGCAGTGCGGAAAGCGGAAGTTTCCGTGCAAATTACTTTTGCCGCACCGCAGGCGCGCGCAATTTGCGTTGCAAATAAACCTTGCGGGCCGCAGCCGGAAATTAAAACTGTTTTACCGACAATATCTTCCACTAAAGTTGCAAAAACCGCATTTCCTAACGGCTCCATAACACTTGCGATATCTTTTAAGGAATTATCGCTGTGTTTCCACGCGCAGCGCGCGGGGATTGCGGCATATTCCGCAAAACCGCCGGGGACATCAATACCTAAAATCTTTAAATTACTGCAAACGTGGCGTTGGTCGTTGCGGCATTGATAGCACATACCGCAGAAAATATGTGATTCCACCGACACAAAATCGCCTTTTTGAAAACCTTTTGCTTTATCGCCTATTTCCACCACTTCGCCGCAAAGTTCATGCCCGAAAACGAAAGGGAAATTATGTTTACGTGCCGCCCAAGAATCATAATAATTATAAATTGGAATATCACTTCCGCAAATTGAAGCACAATGGATTTTGATTAAAAGTTCGTCGCTTTTGATACGGGGCACATCTATATCGATATATTCCGCCCCCGCGGCGGGTTTTGTTTTACAAATGGCTTTCATAAAAACTCCTTTATTTGAAAATGTTTAAAGCAGTTCCTTACATTTAACATTATATATTAAATAAAGCGTTTTTGGTAAAGGTTTTTGAAATTGTTTTTCAGATAATATAGAAGAAGTTTTTATATTTTGTAAAATTCCTCATAGCCGTCTATTAATTGTCCGCCCAAAGATTTACAAATTTTATGACCGTTGTCATTATAGGCATCACATGTAAAATTCCCCCAAAAACCAGAATTATCATTACCTCTATCATAATTAACACTCCAATAAGTTATTCTATAACCATTTTCTGACTGAGGAACAGCATCAACCACACAACCGCAAAGACCTTCACTATCACACAAACAATCATCTATGACAAATTCCCAATTTTTTGATTCAGTAGAAACTTCTATATCTAAATCATCTATATCACTAGTTAGTTCTCCTGTTGCTAAATAATATCTATCTGTTGCATCAACAATAGCGCGTAAAATAATTTGTGCTTCGGCAACGCGTGCTTTTCTGACGGCATTAGTATATTGCGGCAAAGCAATCCCCGCAAGTATACCGATAATCAATACTACCACCAACATTTCAATTAGGGTAAACCCTTTATTGTTTTTTTCTTTCATACTTTCTCCTTTTTAAACTGTTTTCGGTGCAATAAAAAACGGCTCGTTATATTTAATACTTAATGAACCGATTAAATATAACAGCCGTAGTTTGCATATAGCAAACATTTAACACAAAACAATAAGGGGATCAGCCAAATTATTTTGTGTCTTAACGACTGTTTTTGGTTTCATTAAGTACTTGTTTCCAAGCGGGTTTTGTTTTTACAAAACACCAAAAACAGATTAAATTGTTTTTAAGCCGCTACTTTGCAGCTTACATTAAAATTATCCTCTAAAAAAATAATAACAATTTCTACAACATTTTGCAAATTAAAATTATGCACTTAAAACTTAATGTCACAATTTGTGACTTCAAGTTTCAAATATACAATATCCCCCACCTATATTAGCGGGGGATATTACAATAATCTAAATAATCTGTTAACCGATTAATAAACCTGCAAGAATTGCACGTGTACAACTTGAGAATAAACCGGCAAGCAAGGCCCTAAAACCAAGGCGTGATAAATCACCGCGCCTATAAGGGGCTATAGCGCCGATGCCGCCAATTTGTATACCGATTGACGAGAAATTGGCAAAACCACACAAAGCATAACTCAAAATAACTTTGGTGCGGGCGGTTAATTCTATTGTTTCACCGTTCAAGATATTGGCAAAGTTGGCATAAGCGATAAACTCATTTAAAATAGTTTTTTCCGCCACTAATTGGCTGGCTGTCATGATATCGCCGTTAGGCACGCCCATAAGCCAAGTAAGCGGGTAAAAGACATAAGAAAATATTTGTTGCAAAGAAAGTGCTTTGCTCAAGAAAAACCCTGTAAGCCACTCTAAAGCACCATTACAAACCGCGATTAAAGCGGTAAAGGCAATTAACATACCGGCTACGTTTATAGCCAAAGATATACCGGTAGATGTACCGTTGGAAATTGCTTCAAGCATATTTGAACTTGGGTCTTTATAACCGGTTTCTTTGACATTTCTTGCTAATGCTTTGAACCAACCCCAAACACCCTTATCTTCTTTGTTATCAAATCTAACAGAAATCATATTCATTGTTTCAGGTTTTTCCGTTTCCGGTACCAATAATTTGGCGAACATTACGCCGGCCGGCGCGCCCATAACACTTGCCGCAATTAAATGCCCTGCAATTCCGGGGACAGTATCTTTTAACATTGAAATATAGGTAGCCATAACACCGCCGGCGACTGTTGCCATACCGCCGGTCATAACACACATAAGTTCGGAGCGCGTCATTTTTTCTACGTACGGTTTAACTAAAAGAGGGGCTTCCGTTTGTCCGATAAAAATATTTGCAGCAGCGCTTAAACTTTCTGCACCTGATAATTTGCAGGTTTTGCCGATAATGAAAGCGCAAAAATAAATAATCCATTGCATAATACCCAAGTAATAAAGCAAAGAAAGCAAAGCGGAAAAGAAAATAATAGGCGGCAAAGCACGGAACGCAAAAACATAACCCCAACTGCCGTTTTTAGCAAGTTCGCCAAACACCATTTGTGCGCCGGCTTCCTGCAATTCTAACATCTTTATTACAATGCTGTTAAGTTTATCAAAGACTGAAACACCTACGTCGGTTTTCATGATAATAAGAGCAAAAATTACTTGTAAGCCAAAGGCCCAAGCAACGGTTCTCCAATTAACTGCTTTCCTGTTTGTGCTGCACGCATAAGCGATAGCGATAAACACAAAAAGGCCCAAAACTGCTGCTACGTTTTCCATATATTCTCCTTGGTAAGATTATATTTTTATTTTACAAATAAAAAACTACTTTGGCAATATGAAATTTACAGTTATTGTTGTTTGCCGGCTAATTCTTTTTGGCAAATTTTAATTTTTCTTTTCCTAGAGTACCGATATGTCGCTTCGCTCCAAGTTCTTCTGGGTACTCGTCGTCAAAGAGAAAATTAAAATTTTCTCAAAAATACTTGCCGAGATATTACTGACGGTTTGACTTTATGTTTATTTTTATCAAATATACTATAATATTAAAATGAAGTACGCTGTGTTATCCGATATCCACGCCAACTACGAAGCCCTAACCGCCGTCCTAAAAAAAGCGGAAGAACTTGGGGCCGAAGCCTATGTTTTTTGCGGGGATCTTGTCGGCTATGGGCCAGATCCGGAAAGATGTACACAAATAGTTAAAAAAATTAAACATTTTTTCGGTGTTATGGGTAATCATGACTATGCCCTGTTTCATAAAGAAGCACATTCCTGGTTCAGCGATTACGCGAAAATATCTTTACGTTATACTTTAAAAAATATTTCTAATTCTTCTTTAGAATATATAAAACAATTTCCGGCATCTTTTCAAGGTATACATTTTGCCTTAGTGCACGGTTCTTTTTTTGATCCTTTCCGTGATTATCTGTTATCCATAGACCAATTTGTAAAAAATCTGCCATTATGGAAAGGGCCTTTATGTTTTATAGGGCATAGCCATATTCCTTTTGTGATGAGTTTTGACCAAAAACCTAAAATAGAGGTCTTTGTAGGTAAGGATGTTTCTATAAAAATGAAACCGGATGTCAGATATATGATTAACCCGGGTTCTATCGGGCAACCGCGTGATTCAAATAACTTGGCATCTTTCGGGCTTGTAGATACTAAAGAAAATACTTTCCGCCTTGTGCGTGTAGAATATGATATTAACACAGTACAGCGCCGTATGCGACATTGCGGGCTGCCGGAACTTTTATATAGCCGTCTACAAAGAGGTACTTAATTGGGGGAAAATTAGAAATGATTGATTTCAAAAAAATAAAAGTCATTAGTTTTGACGCAGATGATACACTGTGGCAAAATGAAAACTTATTTCGTGAAACAGAACAAAAGTTTTGCCGTTTAATGACACCTTATACCACCAAAGATAATGCTTTAAAAGTATTATGGAAAATGGAAGTTAAAAATATACCGCTATACGGTTATGGCATTAAAGCATTTACTTTAGATATGATTGAAGCTGCTTTAAAAATTTCCAAAAATAACCTAACTGCGAAAGAAGTTAAAAAAATAATTGCTATCGGAAATAAAATAATAAAAAGCCCTATCATCTTATTTAAAGGGGCAGAACAAACCCTAAAAACACTCAGTAAAAAATATAGGATTATCGTGACGACAAAAGGCGATTTGCTTGAACAGGAAAACAAAGTTTACCGCTCAGGCTTAGCAAAATATTTACACCATATTGAAGTTATGAGCGAAAAAGATAAAAAATCTTATGCACGCCTGTTAAAAGAATTAAATGTTAAACCGCAAGAATTTTTAATGGTAGGCAATTCTGTTAAATCGGATATTTTACCTGTTTTGGCATTAGGTGCAAATGCTGTTTTTATCCCCAGCAAATTTACTTGGTTTTATGAAGACGGCGACGCGAGCAAAATACCTGCCGGTAATTATCTTAAATTACAAAAAATTTCACAATTATTGGAGTTTTTAAAATAAATTTAATTACCTGATGTCTGCAGTTTATTTATTTCAGTCTTAATTCTACCGTTAGAATCTTTAGAAAAACTACTCAAATCTTTTGGTTTAAAACCGCCAGCATTGTTTTGCGCGGCCTGTGCCCCTTGTGTTTGAGCCATTTGCTTAGCTTGCTCCATCTGTTGTTTGGCTTGTGTAATTTCTGAAATTTGGTCTTCGGGCACACCCATTTGTTTTAATTGGTCCGGGTTCATATTCATTATAGTATTTGCATCCATACCGTCGGGCAATTTCATACCGGCAGGCAACATTTTAGAAATATCGGGCATACCGCCGCCCGCTGCCATGCTTGACATATCCGGCATATTTACGCCTTCCGGCATTTTCATACCGGCAGGCATCATTTTTGACATATCCGGCATACTCATTCCCCCAGGCATATTCATACCCTGCGGCATATTTTGCATTTGTTGGGTTTTAGATGCGTTCTGCTGGGAAGCCCCCATACTTTGCATTTGTTTTATCATTTCACCCATATCACCTCCGCCGCCCTGGGCACCGCCCATCATAGACATTATTGCGGACATATCCATCCCGCCCGGCATTTGTGGCATTTCCGGTTGATTGTTTGATGTTTGCAATTTATTTACCTGTGTTTTGGGCTGTTGTTTATTTCCCGTATTAGTTTTGTTTGACTGTGTTTTATCTTGGGCATTATTGCTTTGTTGTGAAATTTGTTGATTATTTTGCGCCTCTGTAATTTGTGCACTATCAACAGTATTTGTTTGCTGTTCGGTTTGAGTACCCTGTGTTTTGTCAATATTTGACATTATACCTGCGCCGATATCACTTAGGCCGTTTTCTTCAGCAATATTTTGGGGAATTGGTTTAGAAACATCTGTTGCTGCATTTTTATTAACTTGAGGTAAAATAATATTTCCTTTACTGTCACGCGGTAAATTTTTATAAGCGATAAAATCTTCTATCATTTTCGCTGTTTCTGTATGGCCAAGTGCTTTTGCCATTTGTAAAGCGGTTTGGCCAAGGCGTGTTTTCTTTTCATAATTAGCACCTAACATAAGCAAATTATGTACCAATTTACTATCACCGTTATAAGCCGCCCAAAACAATGCATTTTGACCGTAGATATTATTAGTATTTATTTTGGCACCATTATTGATTAAATATTCCGTCATTTCTTTATGTTTACCTTTAACGGCATAAAGAAGAGGTGTCATCCCAAATTTGTTCTTTGCATTTATATTGGCCCTGTAGGCAATTAAATCTTTTGCGCTTTCCAAATCACCGTTTGCGGCGGCAATAATTAAAGGGGTATTATTATCTCTATCTACGCTATTTGCAGAAATACCCCCCGCCAACATTATACTGACACCTACATTATTTTTCTGGAAAGCATATAAAATTAATTTTTGCGCGCTAATACCATTAATTGCACCACTTGCGATAAGAATATCTGCCATAGCCCTATCTTTCAAATCAATGGCAAGCCCAAGGGGTGTAAGCCCCTGGTTAGTAGACAAATTCGGATTCGCGCCGTAAGGCAAGAGGACTTGCTTTACCATGTCAAAATCTTTATTTCTTATAGCCTTTATTAAGGCTGTTTCCGAAGTGTTTAAATCGGCTTTATCAGGATCTGCCCCTTTTTGAATTAAGGTTGCAACTATATCAATATAATCTTTTTCGGCAGCAAAAACTACAAGCGGTGTCCCTTGGGAAGAAGGAATATTTGCATCAGGTAATTCGGTAGTTATTTTTAATAAGGCCTCTTCTATATCTCCTTCTTCAAGTTTCCGGGTTATCTCATCAATAATAGCGACAGGTGTTATGAGTTTTAAATTAGAAACATCAGAATTTACCTTTTCTGCTTCCTTGTTTGCGGTATACACCGTATACATAGTAAGCAAAACAATCGGTGAAGCCATTAAGACACCAATAGTTATAACTTTTAAAAACTTACGCATAAGAACCCCTATTTTTTATACGAAAGAAATTCTAAACCTTTTTTAGCGGCTTCTTGTTCGGCCGTTTTTTTATTATTGCCTTTACCGCGCCCGATTTCCCGTCCGTTTACCACTACAGACACTGTAAATACCTGTTCGTGTTGCGGGCCGATTTTAGAAATTACGGTATATTCCGGTATAGGCTTTTTATGCTTCTGTAAATATTCTTGCAAAGTGCTTTTATAATCACCGGGATCAACTTCAATTTTTTGGGTATGGAGCCAATTCTTTATAAAAGCCGCGGCTGCATCAAAACCGCCGTCTAAATAAATTGCACCTATAAGCGCTTCCATAGCATTAGATAAAATACTTTGCCTGTCACGCCCGCCTGTTGCAATTTCACCGGCGCCAAGCAACATAAATTTACCTACATTAAGGCCCGCCGCCCAGGTGTACAGATTACGTCTTGAAACTAAATTTGATTTTATCTTAGAAAGCACTCCCTCTTCCTTTGTATCAAGGGTTCTGTATAAATAAGCCGCAACAACAAGGCCTAAAACACTATCCCCCAAAAATTCCAAGCGCTCATTATGATGTGCGCCGTGACAATGATACGAACGATGAGTGAGTGCTTCCTTTAAAATATTCTTATCTTTAAAGGTGTAAGAAAGTACCTTTTCAAGTTCTTCTTGCACTACTTATTTGATTTTTGCTTTGATGTGTTCAATCGCTTCGCCGACTGTTTTGATTTTTTCGGCTTGATCGTCAGGGATATCAACACCAAATTTATCTTCTAAAGCCATAATAAGTTCAACAATATCTAGGGAATCTGCCCCTAAATCGTTTACAAATTGGGCTTCCGGTTTAACTTGTTCCGGTTCAACACGAAGCAAGTCCACGATGATATCTTTTACTCTTTCTTCTACTGATTTTTCCATACTATCCTCCATAAAACTATATATATAGTCCGCCGTTAACAGCCAAGATTTGGCCTGTTATGTAGCCGGCACGGTTATTGTCGGCCAGAAATAACGCCGCTTGGGCGATATCTTGAACTTCTGCAAATCTGTTTAAGGGTATCATTTTTAAAGCACCCTCTTGTACTTCTTGCGGCAAATTGGCGGTCATTTCCGTCTTAACAAAACCGGGTGCAATAGCGTTTACCCTTATATTTCTTGAAGCAAGTTCTTTTGCCGCGCTTTTGGTTAAACCAATTAAACCTGCTTTTGAGGCACTGTAATTTATTTGCCCCGCATTCCCGCTTTGCCCGACGATAGATGACATATTTATTATTACGCCTTTCCTTGCTTTCATCATTGGGCGGGCAACTTCTTTAAGCATTAAAAACGCACCCTTTAAATTTATATCTATTACTTTATCAAAATCTTCTTCTTTCATCCTTATAAGCAAATTATCGCGCGTAATACCTGCGTTATTTATTAAGACATCTATTTGTTTAAACTGCTCTAAGGTTTTATTTACTAAATTTGTGCAATCTTCTTGCTTTGAAATATCTGCTTTTACAGCCAAGATTTTATTTGCGTCGTAATTTTTCAAATATTCTTTGGCTTTATTTATGCTTTCGTCGCTTGTAGCACAAAAAGAGATATTGGCATCTTCTTTCAAAAACGCTTCGCACAAAGCAAGGCCAATGCCGCGGGCGCCGCCCGTAATAAGAACTGTTTGCCCGCTGAACATTGCCATATTATTTACCCTCCGCTTCGTCAAAGACCGCTTTATGTGCGGCTATGGCTTCTTCCATTGCTTTAAGGGCTTTGCTTTCAACGGTATTTATACCTGCTTTGATAGCGTGGTATATTGCTTTTTCATTTGATTTACCATGGCTGATAATAACATTACCGTTTACGCCGAGCAAAGGTGCACCGCCGGCAATATCTGGGTCTGTTGCATGCTTAACACCGCGCAATGCAGCTTTTGCCATAAGCATACCGAGCATAGCCAAGTATTTACCTTTTAAATTGGCTTTTATCATGTTAAACATTGCTTTAGCAAGGCCTTCTGAAGTTTTTAAAACGATATTACCCACAAAACCATCACACACAACGATATCAATCATACCGCTGTGTATATCACGGCCTTCAATATTACCGTAATAATTTAAACCGAGTTTGCGGATATGTTTAGTCACATCTTTTATGAGTAAATTGCCCTTGCCTTCTTCTTCACCGATAGATAATAAACCGACCGTTGCATTTGCTTTACCGTGTGCATATTGATAATATGTGCTGCCTAAGACGGCAAATTGTAATAAATTTACAGATTTGCAGTCGGCATTTGCGCCGGCATCAACAATTAAAGCCATGCCTTTTTGTGTAGGCATAGGGCTAGCAATAGCAGGCCTTTCTACACCCTTGATACGGCCAAGCCCGAATAATGCGGCAACCATTGTCGCGCCGGAATTACCGGCAGAAATCATTACATCGGCTTTGCCCTCTTTAACAAGTTTGGCGCAAACAACAATGCTTGCGTTTTTCTTACGGCGGTATTCCATCGCCGGGGACGCATCCATATCTATCATTTCCGGTGCGTGAACTACTGTTATTTTGGCAGGGTCATAAGAATTTTGTTTTAATTCTTCGTTAATTTTTTCTTCATCACCGACCAAAATAACTTCACAACCAAAGTCCTCGGTGGCTTTAATGGCACCTAGGACATTTGGCTTAACACCATAGTCGCCCCCAAGGGCGTCAAGGGCTATTTTCATAAGAATTTATTTCGCTTCTGGCGCTTTATTTTCTTTTTTAACTTTAACTTCTGCAACTAATTTGCCGCCGTAGAAACCGCAGGCCTTGCAAACATTGTGGGGCAAAACAGGTGCACCGCAATTTGAGCAGGTGACAGTTTGTACTGCAGTTAATTTTGAATTAGCGGACCTTCTAAGGTCGCGTCTTGATCTGGTATGCTTTCTCTTTGGATTAGGCATTTTATTTCCTCACTTTACTACTTACTTTTAAATTTATCTTTCAAACAGGCAAAAGGGGAATATGTTTCCGCCTTACATTTACATTGGCTCTCGTTCAAGTTAGTGCCGCATATAGGGCATAAACCCTTGCAATCTTGAGAGCACAAATCCTGTATCCCCACAACAAGGGGGAGTGTTTGCCTAGTTATATATATTATATCAATTATTTTATCTCTCTTGCTAGTCAGGGCATTGATTTCTTCTTTAAACTCTTTATCAAAGCGCTTTAAGCAACGGGCGCAAGGCACTTCCACAATACCGCTGACTTCCCCCTTAATAAGTATGTCTTTTGAGAGTACGGACATCTTTAATTTAAGAGTAATTTTTTTAAGTTTCTGTTCTTCCGGAAATACATCGGCAAAGGCCTTGACATCAGCCAAAAAAGAGCCTTGAAAGCCTTTTAAGGCTATGATATCTTCCGTTTTGAATTTCAGATTTTTAGGTATTTCAAAGTCCTTATAGTCCATATATATATTTTACAAAATATGGGGAGGATGTGATTAACAATATTTATTCAAATTGATACAGATTTCCTTGACAATAATAATCTACAATAAGCCAATTAATTTGTATGCTAACTGATGTTCTATTTGTCATTTTTTGACAAAATTTATTATATTTATCTTCAGTATCTAAAGAGCAAGCACCACAATATTTTTTACCAGCACCCCAAGGGTAGAGATCAGAATTAGTAGGAATTGCAAGATAGGCATTTTTTCTATCTTTTGTAGCACAAAATAACCATTGTCCGTCTATCCCATTAGTGGAACAAATACTCCCATTGGGCAAAACAGAGCCATATTTATTAATATAAATAGCGCCGGGTAAATCTATATCTAAATTTAGTATGTCTGTAAAAGTTCCTTGTGCTAAAAAATATCTATTTTCAGCATCTAATATAGCGTTAACCACCGGTTGAAGAGTTGCAAATTCTGCTTTTCTCACTGCCATTTTATATTGCGGCAAAGCAATTGCCGCAAGTATGCCAATGATTAATACTACGACTAAAAGTTCTATTAAAGTGAAACCTTTAGTAAATTTATTTTTTATTTTCATTTTTATTTCTCCTTAATTTCAAAATCTATACAATAAAAAACGGCTGCTACATTAAGTTGAATAGAGTGCCTTAATATAACAGCCGTGGTTCATCAAGTTATCGCTAAATTGATAAACACTCGGCACAAAACCGACGGCTTGCAATTCCGTTAGTTTTATGCCTAACACAGCTGTTTTTGTCCTCTATTCAAACTTTAAAAGTCAGTTCCCTTTTCGGGAAACAACAAAAACAGTTTTAAATTTTTTTAGGGTGTTTAGCCCTACATACTAAAAATATCTCTTATCTTTATTATAATATTTTTCACTTTAACTTCTCAAAGGAATTTAAACTTTTACAGTTATTTAATAAAACCGATTCGTTTGGTATCTTGTTTCTCGTCAATATCTAGCATATTATTAATAATTTCTACAATTTTTTCTACACGTTTGTCATTATCTTCCATATATTGTAATAGTGCTTTTTCTAATATATTTACACGATGGGCAGTATTGTTCGGCTTTTGGGCCAATACATAACGGCGTAAAGCAATAAAAGTATTAATAATACTAATATTAATTTGAATAGCACGCTCGCTATTTAATACACTTGATAACATCGCTACGCCATGCTCGGTAAATGCATATGGAGCGGTGGGCGAATGTTTGAGTGTAGCGAACCTATCGCAATTTGCGATAAGTTCTTTTTTCTCATCTTTAGAAAGTTGAAACATAAAATTTTCCGGAAAACGCTTTTTATTACGTTTTACTGCTTCGTTTAACCGAAAAGTTGGTATACCATATAACGCCGCTAAATCACGATCTATCATTACTTTGATACCGCGTATAGTAAAAATTTTTGACTTTATGGATAATATTTCTAATTTATTTGGCATATTAATTACTATTTTAATTATACAAAATATAACAAAAAAGTTAATCCGCAATATCTATGTCGGGTACAATTTGTATTTTATAATCAGGGTAGGCTTTTTGTGTTTCTTTAAATAAAATCTCAAGCGCTTTTGACGGTTCAATATCAAAACTCAAAACGACATCAAAACGCATCTTTTTTTGCTCTATATCAGCATAAAAACCATGTAATTGCAAAGCCCAATCGTGCGCCAAAACTATTTTCTGAATTTGATTGCGGATTTCCGCCGCTTCGCCGCCTTTTGTATTATAGGCATATACGCCGACACCCGTCAGAATAACACCTGTTTTATGATAAACTTTTTCTTCTATTCTGCGGGTTAAGCGGTCCACTTCTTCCACCTGCATAGTGTCGGGCAGTTCTATGTGTAAAGACGCATAATGTTTGTTCGGTCCATAGTTGTTTATCATCAGGTCATATACGCCGCGTATCTCGGGTTCTTCATTGATTATTTGTTTTATTTGTTTGCTCATTTTGGGGTCTACTCTTTGGCCCACAATTTCGTGGAAAGTTTCGCCCATCATCTCAACACCTGCTTTGATAATGACAAAGGAAATTATCGCCCCCATATACGCTTCTAAAGATATTTGATAAACTAAATAAATTATCGCACAAAGTAAAACGGATGCAGATAAAATAGCATCAAAAAAAGCGTCTTTCCCCGACGCAGTTAAAGCGCCGGATTTTACTTTTTTACCTTGTTTAGTGACATAAGCACTCAATACAAGTTTTGCCAAAACAGCCACGCCGATAATAAAAAGTGTGACGGCGGTATATTCCGGTTTTTGCGGATGAATAATTTTTTTAACAGATTCTATAAGCGCGACAATACCCGCATAAAACACAAGGCCAGCAACAAACATTGAACTTATATATTCAATTCTGCCATGCCCAAGCGGATGTTTTTTGTCCGGCTTTTTGCCGGCAAGTTTTGCGCCGATAATCGTCACGACGGAAGATAAAACATCAGACAAATTATTTACCGCGTCCAATACAATGGCGATAGAGTTTGCCAATAAACCCACCGCCGCTTTAAAAGCCGCCAAAATAACATTTGTTATTATACCGATAATACTTGTTTTGACTATCGTTTTTTCCCTGTTTATAATATCGTTGTTCATATATATATTTTACCACTTTGGCACTTGGATTTAAAATAAAAATTTGATATAAAAATAATGGGGGTAGTATGATAATAAAAGTAAACGATAAAATGCAAAAGGGGTATTCCTATATTTTGACAGAAAAAGAAGGGCAAAATTTCGCGCCTGATTTTAAGCCGGAACTGACACCGAAAGAAATGTTAGAACTCGGCATTTTTGAAGGGCATTATTTAACAGATTGCCAAAATGAATTCCCGAAAACTTGGTTCAAAAATGCAAAAATTGACACGGAAAAACCGAATATAGAATTAAATTATTTCAAAGTAAAATCGCGCCAAAGTTTACAGGAATGGCAAAGAAAAGGTTGGATTATCGGCCCTGATATTAGGGGTTGGTTTCAATGGTATTGCCGCTATTTTTTGGGCAGGCGTTTACCGGAAATTGACCGCTTGCAAATTGCGCGCTGGCGCGCTTTTAACCGTCATAAAGCACAAGTTGTGAAAAATTGCCCGCCTAAAAATTTAGAGTGCCGGTCTCGTCAAAGACAGGCACTCTTACAATGGGCTTATAATCCGTTTTTTTGATTATATTTAGTTGATAATTTCTCTTATTGTCGGCTCGCTGGGGATGTTTGCGTATTTATAATCGTAATAAACAATTACGTGTTTACCGCAATAACTAAAACGCACTTCAACTATTGTTTCATCTTTATATACACAAGCGGCTATCGGATGTTCTACTTTAGCAATATCATAGTTAAGGGCAATGTGTTCATATAATTGATTAGGAACATCCCAATCCATCATATTTTGATATCTTTGTTTTTGTATTTTTTGTTCTTCTACAAAATTGCGTATTAAAATATTTTTGCGCATTTTTACATTGCGGTTAATATTGCTCATAGCAAAATTCATTTTTTCCCAAATTAAAGAAACGATTTCCGGCTGCGGTTCTTCTGCTTTTGCTTTTTTGATTTTGGCGAGTTCTTCTTCTAAAGAAACACTTAATTTATTGTTAATTTCTTGTTTGAGTTCTGTATTAACCGCAAAATTGCCTTCAACAAAATTAAATGCAAACAAAGGTAAAGTGGCAAATATTACGAGTGAAGTTAAAATATATTTTTTCATTTTCATACTCCTGTTTTTATTTTAGTTGTTAGTCTTATCTAACAATATTATATCAAATATTGACGTGTTTAGCAAATTTTTTAGGACCTATTTTGATTATAGGCCTTTTGGGTAAGCAGGTATTAAACCCGTTTTAATTTTTTATTTGCAAGAGATAATTAAATTTGTTATCATTTATTAGAAGTATTTAAGGAGTTATTTTTTAATGCGGGGAATATTCCCTGATACAATTTAATCTGTTTTTGGAACCGTAAATATACGGAAGGCATTTGAGAAATCAAATGTGTCTTTAGTCATCCAAAACAGTCGTGATTTTGAGCATACAAGTACCCGACGGGGGAAAGTATGTTTAATTCTGCCGCCTTTATGGCGGCAGATACGGCTGTCGTGTTTGGGCTTGACTAAAGACCTCAAATACGACAGCCGTTTTTTATTGGCTGATTTAAAAAGGTTTTCCTCTAATTATTCTCCTCTTTGCGAGCAAAGGGGCGGGGAATAAAAGGAAACATTTTAATTAAATTAAGGAGAAATAAAAATGAAAAAAGTAAATGAACAAAGATGTAAAAAAGGGTTTACCCTTATTGAAATGTTGGTGGTTGTTTTAATCATCGGCATTTTAGCCGGTATTGCACTGCCACAATATCAAATGGCCGTGACAAAAGCAAAAGTGGCAAGTATTTTACCGCTTATGAGAAGATGGCATGATGCTATAATGGAATATAAACTGCAACATGATGACTATGCGTTTGAAGATGCTTCTGCTCTAGGAGTAAATTGGCCTACTGATTGGAATGATGGGAATTGCGGTGATAGCCTTGGATGTGAAAATGACTATTGGGCCTGTGAATCAAATACTGAACGTGGTTTTGGCGAAGTCTATTGTAATTATAAGCCAGTCTCTCTCTTTTCCATATATATGTATCAACCAGATGACCCAGATTATGAAAATTTTCGTGATAAAATAACTTGTTATACAAATTATGATGAAGGTCACAAAGTTTGTAAAGCACTTGGCGGAAAATTACCTGAAGGTGAAACCAGCGAATATATTTTATATTAAAAACAAAATCAAATAATTTTAGAACAATTCTATTACGGCGTAAGTATATTTTCGCGCGGTTTTATAGATTTTCCCCCCTCCGCCCGTCCACTACGGGTGAGGGCAATAAAGGAAAAATTTTTTTATTTTATTGACGACGAGAAAATAATATTTTATGAGTATTTTCGCGGAAATTTTTGTTTTTATCAAAGCGCAAAAGTTCTTGTGGTTTTTGCTATAATTTTTAGCCTATTTTTTATTTTCTTTACGACGAGGTATAGCAATTACACACGCCCGAAGGGCGGAACTATCCGAAGTCGTAAAAAAATAAAAAAGAGGCAAAAATTAGACGCAAAAAAAGGGTAGCAATGAGACAGACATCGATCTACTCTGACAGCACCGAATTGGGTGCTACTACCATCAACCCTGGTAAGCTTAACTGCCGTGTTCGGAATGGGAACGGGTGTTGCCTTACCGGAATAAACATCTGTCTCATTCCTACCCCTTTATTTAGTTGCCTTCCGCTAACACATCCGGCAACAGGGAGAACTAACCCCTCTATGGTAAGAACGAAAATTATTCGCTTTCGATTAAAAACCAAGTTTTCTTAGAACACATCAACTGCGTTGATATATTCGGGATTAAAGAATACGGCCAAGCCTCACGATCTATTAGTACAGGTTAACTGAACATATTACTATGCTTACATTTCCTGCCTATCAACCCGGTGGTCTTCCGGGGATCTTATGGGACATAAAGTCCAGGGTAGCCTTATCTTGAGGCGGGTTTCGTGCTTATATGCTTTCAGCACTTATCCCTACCGAACACCGCTAATCAGCTATGCCCTTGACAGAACAACTGATATACAGGAGGTTCGTTCATCCAGGCCCTCTCGTACTATGGACAACTCCTCTCAAGCTACCTACGCACACAACAGATAGAGACCGTACTGTCTCACGACGTACTGAACCCAGCTCACGTACCACTTTAATGGACGAACAGTCCAACCCTTCCCACCTGCTTCAGCGGGAGGATGTGATGAGCCGACATCGAGGTGCCAAACCGAGCCGTCGATGTGAACTCTTGGGCCCGATCAGCCTGTTATCCCCAGGGTAGCTTTTATCCGTTGAGCGATGGCCCTCCCACGAGGGACCACCGGATCACTAAGTCCTGCTTTCGCACCTGCTCGGACCGTCGTCCTCGCAGTCAAACTCTCTTCTACCTTTGCGCTCGATGAGTGATTTCTATTCACTCTGAGAGAATCTTTGAACGCCTCCGTTACTCTTTAGGAGGCGACCGCCCCAGTCAAACTGCCCGCCTGCCAATGTCCTCAACCCGGATTCACGGGTATAAGTTAGAATCACAAACCTCAAAAGCTGGTATTTCACCGTTGGCTCCATACCCCCCTCAAGGGATATTTCAAAGCCTCCCAGCTATCCTACGTATTAAAATCCGTAATTCAATGACAAGTTACAGTAAAGCTCCATAGGGTCTTTTCGTCTTGTTGCATGCAGCAAGCGTCTTCACTTGCACCACAATTTCGCCGAGCCCATCGTCGAGACAGCGGCTTCTTTGTTATGCCATTCGTGCAGGTCGGAACTTACCCGACAAGGAATTTCGCTACCTTAGGACGGTTATAGTTACCGCCGCCGTTTACTGGGGCTTAAGTTCGGAGCTTCGCCTTGCGGCTAACCCTTCCCCTTGACCTTCCAGCACCGGGCAGGCATCAGGCCCTATACATCATCTTGTGATTTCAGCAGAGCCCTAAGTTTTTGTTAAACAGTCACGAAGCCCATTTCACTGCGACCCTTTCATACTGTATTGCTACAGCACTACCGGGGTACTCCTTCTTCCGAAGTTACGGAGCTAGTTTGCCTAGTTCCTTAACGATGGTTATCTCGCGCACCTTAGTATTTTCAACCCATCCACCTGTGTCGGTTTACGGTACGGTTATGTTAAGCACTCTCCACGAAGATTTTCTTGGCAGTGTAGTTAGACCACTTCGCCACCATTGCTGGCAGCCCGCATCAGCTTTCGACGTGACGGTCTGACGGATTTGCCTATCAAACCTATCTACGGCCTTTCACCAGTATATCACTAACTGGCTGGTTTACCTTCCTGCGTCCCTCCCTGGATGATGACGCACTTAACACAGTTCCGGAATATTAACCGGATGCCCTGTCGCCTACGCCTTTCGGCCTGAGCTTAGGACCGACTAACCCTGAGCTGACGAACATTGCTCTAGGAATCCTTAGATTTTCGGTGGGAAGGATTCTCACCTTCCTTATCGCTACTCATTCCAGCATTCTCACTTATTAACGCTCCAGCACTCCTTACGGTATACCTTCGCTGCGTTAATAACGCTCCTCTACCACTGCAAACTGACGAATCAATTTGCAATCCGTAATTTCGGTAGTATACTTAGCCCCGAGTCATCTTCGGCGCAGATTCACTCGACTAGTGAGCTATTACGCACTCTTCAAAGGATGGCTGCTTCTAAGCCAACCTCCTAGCTGTTTAAGTAAATCCACATCCTTTACCACTTAGTATACATTTTGGGACCTAAATTGACGGTCTGGGCTGTTTCCCTTTTGCACGTGAAGCTTATCCCTCACGAACTGACTGCTGTAATGTACGCCGCGGTATTCGGAGTTTGACAGACGTCGGAAGAAGGGTTGCTTCCCCTAGATCTACCAGTGCTCTACCCCCGCGGGTTAAATTACAACGCTAGCCCTAAAGCTATTTCGAGGAGAACCAGCTATCACCAAGTTCGATTGGCCTTTCACCCCTAACCCCACCTCATGTAGGAACTTTTCAACGTTCAACACTCCGGACCTTCACTCGCTGTTACGCAAGCTTCATCCTGGACAGGGTTAGATCACTTGGCTTCGGGTCTAATGGAACGAACTAATCGCATATTTCATGCTCGCTTTCACTACGGCTCCGGACTGTCAGGTCCTTAACCTTGCTCGGCCCATTAACTCGCTGGATCATTCTTCAACAGGCACGCAGTTGCACATTTCGTATTGCTACGACATAGTGCTACTACAGCTTGTAGATGTACGGTTTCAGGTTCTATTTCACTCCCCGTTAGGGGTTCTTTTCGCCTTTCCCTCGCGGTACTGGTTCACTATCGGTTGCCAGAGAGTATTTAGTCTTGGAGAGTGGTCTCCCCAGATTCCTGCCGGATTGCACGTGCCCAGCAGTACTTAGGAACTAACTAGGAGGCTTTCAGTTTTCGTTTAAGGGACTGTCACCCGCTATGGTTGGACTTTCCAGACCATTCAACTAACCGTCAGCACATTCCACATTGTTAGCCCTACAACCCCGTTCCACGCACTATACTCACCTTAATGAGTATAGTGCGGAGAACGGTTTGGACTCTTCCCATTTCGCTCGCCACTACTTTGGGAATCTCTTTTGATTTCTTTTCCTCTAGGTACTGAGATGTTTCACTTCCCTAGGTTGCCTCATATAAGAGTACCTTAAGGCCCGAAGGCCAAACCTTCCTCTTACTGTCTATATACAAACTATATAGGGGTTGCCCCATTCAGAAATCCCCGGATCAAAGGATATTTGCTCCTACCCGAGGCTTATCGCAGCTTATCACGTCTTTCTTCGGCTTCTGACACCAAGGCATTCACCATACACCAATGTAGCCTGACCATATTCTTTAATCCGCCCTTAAAAGAGCAGAGAATATAATCTACGCATATTTTTGACTTCTAATGTGTCTCATTGTAATTGTGTTCTTGTTTACGCTTTATCACATGTCTGCGTAAACAGAAAACGCTTGGTTTTTAATCTATAGTTTCTTGTCTATATGCCTCAACAAGGGTCTTAGAATAGACAGAGTGACTATACGAATAAATTTTCAAAGAACTAAAAATTGTTCTGATTTGACCGCTAAATGGTTATTATGATTTAAGTATTGGAGCTGATCGGGATCGAACCGACGACCTCCTGCTTGCAAAGCAGGCGCTCTCCCAACTGAGCTACAGCCCCTTACTTTAAGTAAATGGTGGGCCCAGATGGACTTGAACCATCGACCTCACGCTTATCAAGCGTGCGCTCTAACCAGCTGAGCTATGAGCCCGAAATCTGTTGTCAAATTCTATGGCTTTAACATAGCCGTTGTTTAAATGTGCGAGTGGCCAGTTTGAACAAGTTTGTTTCTTATATTAAACAGACCGACCTAATTTTTCTCTTAAGAAGAAAAATATAAAGGAGGTGATCCAGCCGCACCTTCCGGTACGGCTACCTTGTTACGACTTCACCCCAATTACTAGTCACAACTTAGGACCAAGACGACCTTGATACTTCTGTTGCAACTAACTTTCGTGGTGTGACGGGCGGTGTGTACAAGGCCCGGGAACGTATTCACCGCAGCGTGCTGATCTGCGATTACTAGCGATTCCAGCTTCATGTAGGCGAATTGCAGCCTACAATCCGAACTGAGGCGTACTTTAGGGATTTGCTCTACCTCGCGGTTTTGCTGCCCTCTGTATACGCCATTGTATTACGTGTGTAGCCCTGGACATAAAGGCCATGATGATTTGACGTCATCCCCGCCTTCCTCCACGTTGTCCGTGGCAGTCTTCTGAGAGAACTTGCAAAGCAAGCAACACAGAATAGGGGTTGCGCTCGTTGCGGGACTTAACCCAACATCTCACGACACGAGCTGACGACAACCATGCAGCACCTCTATAGGCTCCCTTGCGGGTCATTTCTACTTTCATAAAAATTACCACCTACAGTTCAAGCCCAGGTAAGGTTCTTCGCGTAGCGTCGAATTAAACCACATAATCCACCGCTTGTGCGGGCCCCCGTCAATTCCTTTGAGTTTTAACCTTGCGGCCGTACTCCCCAGGCGGATAACTTAATGCGTTAGCGTCGGCACGGAAGGGGTCGATACCTCCCACACCTAGTTATCATCGTTTACGGCTAGGACTACCGGGGTATCTAATCCCGTTTGCTCCCCTAGCTTTCGTGCTTGAGCGTCAGTAAAGGCCCAGAAGACCGCCTTCGCCACCGGTGTTCCTCCTGATATCTACGCATTTCACTGCTACACCAGGAATTCCGTCTTCCTCTGCCTCACTCAAGAAATTCAGTTTCTATTGCAGTTTCCGGGTTGAGCCCGGAGATTGCACAACAGACTTAAAATTCCGCCTACGCGCGCTTTACGCCTAGTAATTCCGAGTAACGCTTGCCACCTACGTCTTACCGCGGCTGCTGGCACGTAGTTAGCCGTGGCTTATTCACAGGGTACCGTCATTTGTTTCTTCCCCTGCAAAAGAAGTTTACAATCCGAGAACCTTCGTCCTTCACGCAGCGTTGCTGGATCAGACTTTCGTCCATTGTCCAAAATTCCCCACTGCTGCCTCCCGTAGGAGTGGGGCCCGTATCTCAGTGCCCCCGTGGCCGGTCGCCCTTTCAGGCCGGCTATCCGTCGTCGCCTTGGTAGGCCTTTACCCTACCAACTAGCTGATAGACCATAAGATCGTCCGAAAGCGAAAAACCTTTAAGAAGAAAGTGATGCCACTTCCCAATATTATGGGGTATTAGCGAACCTTTCGGCCCGTTATTCCCCACTTTCGGGTGGATTTCTTATGTATTACTCACTCGTCTGCCACTAGAATTATCCAATGTATTGCTACACCGAATAATCCCCGTTCGACTTGCATGTGTTATGCACGCTGCCAGCGTTAACTCTGAGCCAGGATCAAACTCTCCATTAAAATTAAAAACCGCTAAGCAATTTCTTGTTTAGTGATTTTTAATCGCTTAACGAAGATTTGTTGACTTATGACTCTATTAGTTTTGTACTACTCTTTTGAATTTACGTTGGCTTATATATAAGGTATATATAAGTTAATTGTATGAATGTCAGTTTAATTAAGTTCCACCAAGGCGAACCTTGATTTCTCTTAGTTCAAACTGCCCATTCGCACATTTGCGATCAAATTTTCAGAGAGCGAAATTTCCTTGGCTGTTTTCCTTCCGGATTAACAACCTGGAAATTTTTGCATTTCTTACAACCGTTTTTAGGTTATAAGAATATTATATAAAATTTTTCTACGTTTGTCAAGTATTTCTTTTTTAACGTCGAAAACTTGACTTTAAAATCCCTAGACATTTTGTTTAGGGTACTGATTTTTACTTAAGCATGACCTGCTTGAAAATCTACTAAAAACTAAAACTAAAAAGATCAAATTTGTTATTACCTAATTATTATAGCATTTATTTTTAAGGTTGTCAATATTTTGTTTCAAGATCTTAAATTTGCTTAATATTTTAGCACTCATTTAGGGGGTTGTCTAGCCTCTTGCTGATTCAACGCCGTAAAGTTGCGTATCTATATTTAGCAGGTATTTAAGTTTGTCAAAGTTTATTGTTTCAAGGTCTTAAACTTGCTACCTATATATTATAACATAAAAAGAGCGAAATGTCAACCCCCTTTTTTTATACCTTTTAAAAAAGGGCTAACCTTACGTCTGTGCAGAGGTACTGTTGTACTTGCGATAATATAGTATATAACAATTTTAAACATTTGTCAAGTGGGAAATAGGAAAGATACAGTTTCTGTTTTTTGCTAGCGTCGTCTTTTGGTCTAATTTAAATTTTTCTTCTCCTAAAATACCGAAAATCGCTTCGCTCCTGTACTTCTGGGTATTCGTCGTCAAAGAGAAAATTTAAATTATCTACAAAATACTTGCTAGGTTTGGGCGCACGGTTTGGCTTTATGTCAAAAATAAAACTAGAATTTCCTCAAAAATAATTGCCGAGTTTGCGCGCACAGTTTGGTTTTATATCAAAAATAAAACTAAATTTTCCTCAAAGTTCATTACCGCTAAAAACTATATTTCACCATCAAAATATTTGAAACCTAAAGACTCATAAATAGTTTTACATATTTTTCTGCCACTGTCTTCTAATTGCGTTACACAAGAACAATACCAACCATCCCCCATTGGTGTATCATCATTATAATCATTTTCATACTGTTCACAAAGTAAACTATAACTTCCATCTCTAGATGCTTCTACGTGTCCTCCCATATATGGTTCTATCCAAATATAATAAGATGCAAGATTGGTACTATAGTAGAACCCGTTCGATTTCCATTCTCCCCCTGATAATTCTATATTTGCAAAATCTTCATAATACTTCTTTTCACTAGGTAAACCGTTTGCAGTAATATATAATTCTATTTGTTTTTTTATTGTGGAGATATTCATCAATAATTCTGCAGACTTGGCTTTTTCTACTGCCATTTGATATTGCGGCAAAGCAACACTTGCCAAAATACCGATTATTAAAACAACTACTAACATTTCTATCAGGGTAAACCCTTTGTTTTTTCTTTTCATAATCGCTCCTTTATACAAGGCTTTTATTTCTTGTATAAGTAAATTATAGAAAAAAAAAAAAAAATGGATGTCAAGAGGATCGTCGTGGAAATAACAATATCAGTATACCCATATGTTATATTTTTTTAAGAAATAAAATATTAGAACTGTAAGGCAGGCATCATAAAATTAACCATTTCTTTTACTTGTAAATATAAAAGATAACTTCGGTAAGATGCCCAAACTGTTAAGGTTAGAAAAATAATTGTGTAAATAAATTTAGCAGTTTTATTTAAAGCAGGTGAACGCCAAACAAAATATAAATTAAACGGACCTATCAAAAAGAAAAGTAAAATTATTCCGAAATGCCTATAATATATAGGTATATGCTTGCCCTGACCGGATCCGCAATATTTGCAGTAATTATCAAATTCGCCTATATCACTTTTACATTTCCAACAAATCATATATCAACACCTTTTGCACGCAAAGTGCTTTTGATTTTTGACCTGGCACGCGCGGTTTTTGCCGCCTCTAGCCATTGGCGGGTAGGCTCGGCATTTTTGCGGGTTTGAACTTCGCAGATATCGCCGCTTTGTAATTCATAAGTCATTTTTACCATTTTACCGTTTACCAAAGCACCGCTGTAATGTACACCGATTTCGGAGTGTACCAAAAAAGCGAAATCAAGAGGCGTTGCATGTTCGGGTAAAACTTTAACTTCGCCTTGCGGAGTAAACACAAAAACTTGTTTTAAATTGATATCTGTTTGGAAACTTTCAATAAATTCGCGCGGGGCGGTTAAATCGCGCTGCCACTCAATCCACTGGCGAATCCAATTTAATTTTTCATCTAAATTCGGGTCTTCTTTAGAACCTAGTTTATAACGCCAATGCGCCGCTATACCGTACTCACAAGTACGGTGCATTTCTTCGGTTCTGATTTGCACTTCAACAAGTTTACCCTCATATATAATAGTGGTATGTATGCTTTGATACATATTCATTTTCGGCATTGCAATATAATCGGTAAAAGTACCGGAAACAGGTTTAAAATTGGCGTGCAAAGCACCTAAAGCGCGGTAGCAGTCAAGTTTAGTTTCGGTGATAATTCTGACACCGAGCAAATCCTGAATTTCGGAAAACGGGATTTTATGGCTTTCCATTTTACGGTAAATGGAATAATAGTTTTTCACACGTGAAAGTAAGCGGTGCGGGATTTGCTCTTGTGTCAAAACTTTATCTAAAGAATCTTTGAAAGATGTCAAAACTTTATTTAAATTTTCCGAGCGCGCCGCCACACCTTTAACAAGTTCATCAAATTCTTTCGGGTGCAAATATTTGAAAGACAAATCTTCAAGTTCATTTTTTAAACCGAACATCCCAAGGCGTTGAGCCAAGGGTGCATATAAAGAAATTGTTTCTTGCGCTTTTTCAAGTTGCCTTTGCGGCGGCAAAGCGTCAAGCGTTTTCATATTATGTGTGCGGTCCGCAAGTTTAATTAAAATAATTCTGATATCATTTGATACGGAAATCAGCATTTTGCGCCAATTCTCAACGGTTTCTTCGTCAGTAGAAGTATTTTCAAGTTTATCAATTTTTGTTAAACCTTCCACCATTACGGCAACTGTTTTATTGAAATTTGTTTCAATATCTTTAACGGATGTCGGGGTATCTTCTACGGTATCGTGTAAAAGTGCGGCGGAAATAGTATCGGCATCAAGTTTATGTTCAAGCAAAATTTTTGCCACTTCGCAACAATGAATAAAAAACGGTTCACCCGTCAAACGTTTTTGGTCTTTATGGGCATTTTCGGCAAATTTGTAGGCCTTTTCAATTATGGCGGTGTCTTGCGTGCTGTACTGTTTAAAACCGTCAATTATTTCCTTCAAATAATCTTTCATAAATCCTCTAAAATCACTTGCGCGCTTTGCTTTGCCACCGGCGGTGCGCCGAGTTTGTTCCTAAGTTCAAGCATTGTTTTGCGCATATTTAAATATTTTTGTTCGTCGCTTAAAATGCTTAAAATTTCTTTTGAAATTGCCTGCGGGGAAACATCACCTTGTATAAACTCGCGTACAACTTCTTTGTTGCTTAAAATATTTACTAAAGATATGAAACGCACTTGTATTATCGCGCGGACAATAAGATAAGTGATAATGGAAGTTTTATACACAACGCTCATTGGCAAACCAAGCAAAGCATTTTCCAAAGTAGCGGTGCCGGAACAGGTTAAAACAAAGTCCATATTACGCCTGATTTTAAAATCTTTTTCGCGCACAATTTCCATTTCTTCTTTTGTGGCACCGGTTAAATTATAAAGTTTTTCATCACTAACTTCCGGCACCGCAAACATAAAACATTTTGCATTTTTGTAAACTTTTTTTATTTCTTTGAAAACATCAAAAAATATTTTACTGTGCTTTTCAATTTCCGCAGGACGGCTGCCAACCATTAAGCCAAAATTCCAAGCGGCATCTTTACCTTGTTTATAAGAAATTTGAGGAGGTTCGGGCACCGTATCTAAAAGCGGGTTTCCGAAAAATACAGGGCTACCGCCGCACTTTTTATAAATTTCCGCTTCAAACGGGAAAATGACAAATTGCTTTCTTGTTAAACGCACAATTTCTTTTGCGCGGTAGCGGCGCGATGCCCAAACTTGCGGGCATACATAATAATAGGCAGGAATATTTGCCGCCTTAGCAAGTTTTAAAACTTGATGATTAAAACCATAAAAATCAACCGTTATAACTGCGGCGGGTTTTACTTCTTTCAAATAATTCTTGATAAGTTTATATAAACTTAACCATGTAGGAAATTTTTTTATTATCGCGTCAAAACCGGCGGCGCCTTTGGTGATAAGGTCATATAAATAATTATCGCTAACGGCTTTCATACGCTGGCCGCCAATAGCGTCAATTTTAATTCCAGGCGCAAGTTCTTTAAGGGCTTTTATCAAATTAGATGCGTGAACATCACCGGAGATATCGCCTGCTACTACTAAAATTCTTTTGTCATTTTCCATATATAAATTATACCATTAAATGCTATAATTTAGTTATGAAAGAAAGAACTTTAATCTTAATTAAACCAGATGCCATAAGCAAACGCTTAACAGGTATCATACTTGACCGTATCGAGCACTTAGGCCTTGATATGAAAGCAGCAAAAGTTGCTATTATGACGGAAGAACTTGCCCGCAAACATTATGCAAACCTTGCCGGCAAACCGTTTTTACAAGACGTAATTAATTTTATGCGCGGCGATTATAACGGCATTAAAGACCACCGCATTTATGCTTTTGTTTATGAAGGCGAAGACGCTATTAAAAAAATCCGCACCGCCCTTGGCGCAACTAAACCCGAAGATGCCGCACCAGATTCAATCCGCGGCGCTTTCGGCTACACAAAAGGTACAACAATGTTTAACTGCGTGCACGCATCCGGCACACCGGAAGACGCTAAACGCGAAATTGAACTTTGGTTTAAACCTGAGGAAATTATTGCTTAATGCGTAAATTATTACTTCCCCTTTTTTGTTTACTTTGCGCAAATATTTTTGCGCAAAGTAATGTCAATTTGAACACAAGCGACGGTTGGGCAATCGCCGCAACTTACTACCGCGGCGGAAGTGAAAATTGTATAATCTTACTACCTGATTTAGATAAAACACGCTCCGACTTTGCAACTTTAACCGAACGTTTGAAAAATGAAGATTTTTGTTATCTTGCTTTAGATTTACGCGGGCATGGGTACAGCACAAATAAAGGCTCTGTAATGGACTTTGAAAAAACGGGCCAAAAAAATGAATTTAATAAAATGGTTGAAGATGTTTTTAGCGCAATAAAATATTTAAAAAATAAGGGTTTTCAAGAAGAAAATATTTACCTTTTAGGAACAGGGCTTGGGGCAAATGTCGCCGGAAAAAGTTTAAGCAAAAACCCAAATATCGCCGGTATTGCTATGCTTACGCCGTCCTTGAAACAACGGGACGTCGTCACATTAAGCGGTATAAAAACTTATAAAGGGCCGGTGTTTATCGGCGTATCAAGTGAAGACAGAAAACAATTTATGGAAGCAAGTTTTATAAGAAATGCCGCTTATTTACACTCGGGGAAAGGTAAAGTGACATTTGTCACCGCATACAATTTAAAAGGCACTGCTATGCTTAATAAATATCTTTTACCGGACTTTATACAATGGCTTAAAACACCGGTACTCCCAAAAGTAAAAAATGATTCGTTAATATCTGAAGAACAAGAAGAACAGGAAGATGAAAACGAAGAAGAATATTCACCTGAACTTGACTGAAACCGAACAATTAAATACCCGCTCAAAAAATTTTGATAAACTGTCTTTAAACAAAATGGCGGCAGTAATGTGTGCGGAAAATTTTGCCGCTGCAACCGCCGTAGAAAACGCAAAAAAAGAAATTGTTAAAGCAGCCGAACTTTTTGAAAAAACATATCTTGCGGGCGGTAAAATTATTTTTATGGGAGCAGGTACTTCCGGCCGATTAGGTATTTTGGAAGCCGCAGAATGCCCACCTACTTTTAATACACCGCCAAATTTATTTACCGCTTTAATTGCAGGCGGCAATAAAGCAGTTTTTAACTCCGTTGAAGGGGCGGAAGATAATGCCAAACAAGGCGCAAAAGATTTTCTGAAAATCGCAAATAAAAAAGATTTGTTAATAGGTATTGCGTCAAGCGGAACTACACCTTATGTTTTGGGCGCATTGCAAGCGGCTAAAAAGAACGGCAATAAAACAGTTTTTATATCGTCAAATAAAATTGCAAAAAATGCGGGCGCAAATATCACAATTTATCTTAATACCGGCGCGGAAGTAATCAGCGGTTCAACGCGTTTAAAAGCGGGAACTGCACAAAAACTTGTGCTTAATATGCTTACAACTATGGCTATGGCACGCGTCGGGAAAGTGTATAAAAATTATATGGTAGATGTTCAGGCTAAAAACGAAAAATTAAAAGCCCGCGCAACGCGCTTAATTGCATTGACTGCAAATATTTCTATTGATGAAGCAAAAAAATATGCGCAAAAAACAAAGTTTTCCGTCAAAGAAGCGGTGCTTATGGTAAAACTTAATATCAATTTGAAAGACGCAAAAAATTTACTGAGAAAGCATAAAGGTTTTTTAAGGAGCGCTTTAGATGAATAAATTCGCTTTGGGGTTAATGAGCGGTACTTCCGCCGACGGTTTAACTTTAGCACTTTTAGATGTTAAAGCAAAAAAACTTGTATGCTTTAAAAATTACGCATATCCCAAAAATTTACAAAAAGAAATTTTAGATGCACCCAATTTTACTACGGCAAAACTTGCGGAACTTAATTTCAAAATCGGCAAAATATATTTAACACTTACGCAAAAATTTTTAAAAGACTGTAAAATAAAAAAAGAAAATATTTCCGTCATAGGTGTACACGGTCAAACAGTGTATCACAACGGTAAAACGCCTTGCACTTTACAAATCGGGGAAGCAGCATTTTTGACAAAAAATTTAGGGATTCCCGTTATAAATAATTTTAGGCCTGCCGCTATCGTTTTGGGCGGGCAAGGTGCACCGCTTGTGCCGATTTTTGAAGATTACTTTTTTGCCGGAAAAGAGCCGAAAATTCTTTTAAATATCGGCGGTATTTCAAATGCCTCTTATGTAAAAAAGGGCCAAACTTTCGGCTTTGACTGCGGCCCCGGAAATGTGTTAAGTGACTTTGCTATTTCCAAATTAAGCAAAGGCAAAAAAAGTTTTGACAAGGGCGGGAAACTTGCCGCAAACGCAAAACCCGACATAAAAAAAGCAAAAGAAATTGCCAAAGATTTCTTATATAAAAAAATAATTTCCTTAGACAGAGCAACATTTACAGAACCATTTTTTAAAAAGTATTTCCCGATATTAAAACAAGATGATTTAGCAACTTTAAATTATTTAACCGCTTTGATAACTGTGCAAAATATTAAAAAATTTATTCTTAAAAAATACAATGCAAAAAAGTTATTTGTTTCAGGCGGTGGGACATATAATAAAACACTGATAAATAATTTAAAAAATTTTTTGCCGGAACTTGAAATAAAAACGCTTGATACTTTAAACCCTATGGCGAAAGAGGCCGCTTCTTTTGCTTATTTGGCGCATTTAACTTTAAATAAAGTACCCGTCGGCAAAAACTTAATCGGGACAAAAAAAGATACTATTTTAGGAGTATTAAATTTATGATGAAAACAAACCGCTTAATATTCCCCGGGTTTTGGTTTGGGAAAACATCTATAGAAGATGTAAAAAAACTTGCCTCAATGGGTGTTGGCGGTTTTTGTTTTTACGGAGGAAAACCGCAAGAATTAAAGGAACTTATCTCCGCTTTACAGAATTTAGCACCATACCCCCTTTTATTTGCAGCTGACTATGAAGCCGGCCTGGGACGTTGGCATGAAGGCTTACCCTTGTTGCCTACAAATTATACTTTAGGCCTCATAGGGCGGGAAGATTTAGCCATAAAAAAAGGTTTTTTAACTGCTGTTCAAGCAAAAGAATTGGGCATAAATTGGATATTTGCGCCCGTCGTAGATTTGGCAGACACACCGAATAACCCTATTGTAAATACCCGTGCTTTTTCAGCAAATCCAAGGGAAGTTATCCGTATGGCACGCGCTTTCAGTATCGGGCTTGCGGACGGGGCTTGTTTAAACTGTCTTAAACATTTCCCGGGGCACGGCAGTACAACACAGGACTCCCACTTAACAATGCCAACTGTCACAAAAAATCTAATGCAATTAAAAGAAGAAGATCTTTTACCTTACCGCGAACTTATAACCAGAGCAGACAGTATTATGGTTTCACATCTGCTTGTTAAATGCTTGGATAATAAGAACCCGGCAAGTTTTTCTAAAGAAATTATGACAGGGTTATTACGTAAAACTATGTTTTATAAAGGCCTTATAATAACAGATGCGTTAACAATGAAAGCCACTAACGGTTTAGACCCTGTTGATGCTTTCGTTGCAGGTGCAGATGTTTTGCTTTGCCCTGATAACCCTTTTAAAATAATGGACGATTTAGCAAAAAGAGTAAAAGAAAACCCCGAATTAAAGGAACGTGTTTTTTACTCTATTTCTACGCAAGAGATGATGGCCGCGCGTCTTAAAAATATGCATGCACTGCCTTCAAGGAATATTGAAACTGCTTGCAAGCAACTTAATAAAGAAGCGGCAAATGCCCTTTTACAAAAACTAAAACCGCAAATAACTTTAAACGGACATAGAAATTTAACTTATTTAATTCTTGATGAAAAAGCACCGTCTGCTTTGCCTCCTTTCTTGGTAAATTTAAAAGAAAGCGGTTTTAAATTAACGCCATATAAAGAAGGTAAAAAAAGCGACTTCCTGCTTGCTTTGAATTTTGATGATTACACCGCTTTTAAAGGTTCTATTAATCTAAATGCGACACAAAAAACACTTTTACAAAATGCTTTAAACGGGGCAAAAAATTCATTGTTAATAAGTTTCGGTAGCCCATATATAAATGAAGGATTAAATAATTTACATAATTTTTTACCGTTGGCGAGCAAAGATAAAGAATTTCAAATTGCCGCCGCGCACAACCTTTGCGGGTTTTTAAATTTTTAATTTTGATTAAAATATAAAAATTTGTTATGATTTTTGAAAGGAGTTATTTTTAGGAGTTATTTTTAAATGTAGGGTAAAATACCCTAAAAAAATTTAAACTGTTTTTGGAACTGTATGTAGAATACGGTGCGCCTAAAATAAGGCACAACTAGACTTCAAAAACAGTCGTTAAGGCATACAAAATGAGAACTGATCCTTCTCAATTTGTGTGCTAAATGTTTACCTATGGTAAACTACGGCTGTTTGCTTTTGGTTAGTCTAGTTGGCTAAAAACAATCAGCCGTTTTTTATTGGCTTCCAAAACAGAAAATAAGGAGAAAGAAAATGAAAGAAAAAAATAAAGAAAGTAAAAAAAGTAAAAACAAACAATTCAAAAAAGGTTTTACCTTGATTGAAACGTTAGTGGTAGTATTGATTATAGGTATACTTGTGGGTATAGCCTTACCGCAATATCAACTTGCCGTTGATAAAGCCGATTTTGCCAATATGCAAGAAATGGCAAGAACAATAAGAAACGCTTACCAGCATTATTTCTTAATACATGGAACTACCACAAAAAATTTTGATGATTTGGATTTAGATTTTTCAAGTGACGCTATAGCATATGATGCAGATCGTTATAGTTGTTTAACTTTTCCAAATATGTTTTGTTGTATGTCTTTAGGTGCAATTGGTGGCGGTAGCGGAACAGCTGATATCATGTGCGGAAAAAATGATTTGAGCTTTTTAATCGATGACAGATCCTTTTACGGAAATAATGATAGTGGATCGATAAGACTCTGCTATGCCGCACAAAATAACAAAAGAGCAGAACGACTTTGCCGTTCCGTGGGAACAACATCCTTTGGAACAGATAATGCTTGGACACCTAAAGGAACGTCTTATTATTACAATAGATGGCGCTTATAAACTCACTTAATATGCTATCATTTATGTATGGCAACTGTGTATGTACCCAATATTTCCGCAAGCGCTTTTTTCATACTAAACACCCTAAAACAAAAAAGCGTCAATACCTTTTTTGCCTGTAATAACGAAGAAGAACTTGAAATTTTTGAAGCGGCTTATAAAACATTTGAGCCGCAAAATTTCGCTTATCAATTTGTAAGTATTTACGAAGATAATTTTTCACTATACTCCGCATTGGAAAATTTTTTAAACTCAAAACAACCTTTATTTGTTGCCACAACTTACGCAAATTTGGAACAGGAAATTGCAGGTAAAAAAGATTTTTCCGCGCAAGTTCTGAAAATCAAAAAAGGGCAGGAAATTAACCGCACCGAATTATTAAACACCTTAAATAAATTAAATTATAAACGTGCCGATTTTGCCGAAAACCACGCCGATTATGCCGTGCGCGGCAGTGTGCTTGATATATTTCCGATAAACGCGCAAAAGCCGTGCCGTTTATATTTTAGGGCAAATACTGTTGATAAAATTTCCGCTTTTGATTTAGATACGCAAAACACACTTGAAGACCTTAAAGAAATACTTATTTTGCCTTTTGAATTTGATGTTAAACCGTCCACGCTTTCGCGTTGGCTGAAAGATTTTAACGCTTATTTTTATGAACCGGCGGCAGATATTTCAAAACAAGAAGATTGCACAATTTTAACCGCTTTACCGTCTAAAGACGGGCAAGACAGTTTTTTGCGTTCTACACTTGATTTTAAGTCAAACTTTGCTTTATTTGATTCTGAAATTTTTAACTTAAACAAAAAAAATATTAAAAGCACTTTCTCCTGTTTAAATAAAGGTGAACTGAAACGCCTGACAGAAGTTTTTCGTGACTATGATTCCTTAAAAACCTTGCCGCTTACCGTAGAACCTTTGCAAGAAGGGTTTTACAGCATCAAAGAAAATTTCGCGTTTTTTACATCTTCGCAACTTTTAAAACGTTCATACAAGCAAACAAATTTTGCCGAAAAATTTGATAAAACTTATTCAAAGCACGTGCGGTTTAAGGATTTACAAAAGGGCGATTACGTCGTCCACCAAGAACACGGTATCGGACGCTACGGCGGGCTTATTACTTTGGACCAAGACGGCTTGCCACTTGATTGCCTTTTAATTGAATTTAAAGGCTCGCAAAAACTATATGTGCCTTTACACGATTTCAGGAAAGTTCAAAAATATATCGGTTTAAAAGGGCGTGCACCGAAAATATCTTCTTTAAATACTACCACTTGGAATGAAGTAAAAAAACACGTTAAAGAAGATGCGCAAAAAGTGGCAAAGGAAATTTTACAGGCCGCCGCTTTACGCAGCGCGCATAAAGCGGACATTTTGCTTGGCAACGAACATTTAGAGCGCGAATTTGCTGACTCCTTCCCTTATCAGGAAACCGATGACCAAACCCAAGCAATAAACGAAATTATGCAGGACTTAAATAAAGATATTCCTATGGACCGCGTGCTTGTGGGGGACGTCGGTTTCGGTAAAACGGAAGTGGCAATCCGCGCCGCTTTGCATACTGTTTTAAGCGATAGGCAAGTTCTTGTTTTGGTGCCGACAACTGTTCTTGCAAGCCAACATTTTAAGACATTTAAGGAACGCTTGCAGGCATACCCGATAAGCATTGAAATGTTAAGCCGATTTCAGACAAAAACCGAACAAAAGAAAATTGTTGATAATATAAAAAAAGGACAAGTTGATATAGTTATCGGTACGCACCGTTTGCTTTCAAAAGATGTCAGTTTTAAAAATTTGGGTTTATGTATCGTGGACGAAGAACACCGCTTCGGCGTAAAACAAAAAGAAAAAATTAAAGCAAAAAGTATCGGTGTGCATACTTTAATGCTTTCCGCTACGCCAATACCGCGCACTTTAAACCAATCTCTTTCCGCGTTAAGACAGATGTCTATTATTCAGACTGCGCCGCAAGGCCGTATGCCGATAAAAACATTTTTATGCGCTTATGAAGACAGTATTGTCACAAATGCGGTGCGCGAGGAACTTGCGCGCGGCGGGCAGGTATTTTACCTTTTTAACACCGTCGCCACTATGGAAGAAAAGCGCGAATATTTACAAAAACTTATGCCGGAAATTAAAATAATTTGCGCGCACGGCCAAATGCCCGAACACGAACTAGAAAAAACTTTGTGGGATTTTTACAATAAAAAATATGATGTCTTGCTTTGTTCCACTATCGTTGAAAGCGGGTTAGACGTGACAAATGCAAATACGCTTATTGTGGAAAACCCGCAAAACTTCGGGCTTGCGCAACTTTATCAACTGCGCGGCAGAATCGGGCGCGGAAATAAAAAAGCATATTGTTATTTGCTTGCGCCTGCTTGGATTTTAAATAAACGCGAAGAAGAATTTGCGCCCGAAGATTTTTATTTCGGCCGCAAAAAAAATAAAGAGCCGTCTTACGCAGAAGCACAAAAAAGATTATCGGCTTTAATGGAATTTAGTGAACTCGGAAGCGGTTTTAAACTTGCTTTGCGCGATTTGGAAATACGCGGCGGCGGCGATTTGCTTGGTATCAGGCAACACGGTTATGTTAATGCCGTCGGGCTTTCGCTTTATTGTGACTTGGTGGCAAACGAAGTTAAAAAATTGCGCGGAGAGCCGATTATTCGCAAAATGTATGCAACAGTTAATTTGGGGTTGCCCGCCTTTATCGCGCCCGATTATTTACCGAGCGACGAAGAACGTTTAAGATTTTACAAAGAATTTTTGGATGCCGACGCCGAAACAAAACAAAAACTTAAAAAGAAAATTGAAGATTTATGCGGCCCAGCCCCGCAGGAATTACTTAATTTAATTGAAATTATGCAAATTTCCGCAGACGGCGGCGAACTTAAAATACGAGCCATAGAAGCCGGACCGAAATTTTATGATTTCTATTTTGCGAGAAATGCAAAAATACCTACTGATGCCTTGCCAAAAATAATGAATGCCTTTAACGGAAAAATGGAATTTTTATCTTCCCAAAGCGGCGACGGCTTTAGAATTTTTGCCCCTCAAAACAACAAATTGAACGAAGTAAAACAAATATTAAATGGGTTAGGAAATATTTTGGGTAATTAATATCAGTTTAGTTTATTAATACTCTGCATCCACATATTTAAAACCTAACGGTTCGTAAATTGTTTTACATATTTTTCTGCCTTTATCATTTGTTTGCGTTATACAAGAACAATACCAACCGTCGGACATTTGCGTATCATCATTATAACCAGCATATTCAAGTTGTGTACATAAAATAGAATATATATCATCTCGTTGTATTTCTATAAAACCCCCATCACCTGCTATTGTTATATCATAATATGGGAAATTTTTGGTTCCATAAATATATCCACCATTATACCACTCACCACCTGATAATTCCACGGTAGCAAAATCTTTATAACTAACACTATCTGTAGGTAAACCGTTTGCAGTAATATAAAACTGTATTTCTCTTTTTATCGTGGCAAGATTCATTAGTGCTTCTGCGGAACGTGCCTTTTCAACTGCCAAAGTATATTGCGGCAATGCTATACCCGCAAGTATACCGATAATTAATACTACCACTAACATTTCAATTAAAGTAAAACCACTTTTATCTTTCATATAATCTCCTTTATACAATGCTTTTATTTATTGTATATAGAAATTATAGAAAAAAAAAAAAAAACACATGTCAAGGCAAATTTAGACCTATATAAATTAAAAACATAAAACGCTTGCTAATATTTTCAAAAATATTTTTGAAAAAATTTCACAAAAACAAAAGAGTACAAATCCGTAGCGCACGAGAGTGTTAGCGCATCGCGTAGCAGATTTAATGGAATTTTTAATTTTCTCTGCGACGAAGAGTACCGCGAAGAACGTGGAGCGAAGCGACATCTCGGTACTTTAGGAGCAGAAAAATTAAAAATTACTTAAATATGCAAGCGCGTTATATGCGTTTGTGCACGGTATGCGGAAACACAACACGTAAAATAAAAAACTTTGACGGCAAAAGACAATGATTACCAACTTCCTATGATAAAAATTATAAAATATCTATATGACGTGGTATGCTTATTTGGCTTTCCCCTTAATCGGTTTTATAGGTATGCTTTGCGGCGGTTTTTGGAGTATCGGCTGCGGGTGGCTTATTGTGCCTACAATGTTAATATTCGGCTTTGGTCCGCTTGAAGCCGTCGGGGCTGCGCTTTGCCAAATGGTGCTATCAACTGCGCCGACAGTTTTAAAAGAATTAAAACAAGCATCTTGGAAAAAACCGTCTATATTACGCACTTTGGCTTTGCCTATGGCGCTTGGCGTTGTGATGACCGCATTTAGCGGGCGCATAATAAATGCATTTTTATATAAACATTTCGGCTCGCTTGCTTTGCTTTGTATTTTTATTTTTGTAATGACTTTTATCGGCTTAAAAAGCATATTCGGCAAAACGGCAATAAGCCAAGAACATATGCCCGAAATTACCCCTTTACACAGTTTAATTGCCCTGTTTTGCGGTATGTTTACAGGGGTTATAAGTTCAGTGCTGGGTATCAGTGGGGCTTTGATTTTCAGGCCTACTTTAATAAACGGTTTTAAAGTGCCGGAAAAGTACGCTACGCAAGCAACGCGCTTTTTGCTTTTGACCGCAAGTTTTACAAGCGCGATGTATTATTTATTTGCAGGGGCACAGTTCCACCATAAAATTTTATTTTTAGGCGCGCTTATTGCACTGGGCGGGACTTTTGGGTTTCCGCTCGGCGTAAAATACGGCGCGGCAGTTGTTAAAAGCGGGTATGTTAAAATTTTACAGAAAAGTTTTGGAAGTATAGTTTTTATAATTATTACAAATTCAATTCTTAATTTACTTGGGTATGTGGACTTTAGCCGATACCTGATGATAGGTTGCGCTATTACTTTATTTGTACTTATAAATGTTTTTACTTTTTACGCGGTTAAGCATCCACGATAACATTTTGCTATAATTTAGTAGTCAAGGAGGCTTTTAATCTCTAGCCCGCAGGGCTAAACAATTTTGCTGTTTTTGGGGGCTTTTGCCGCCTTTGAGAAAAGGAATTCCAAACCAAAAATAGCCGTTTTTATCTTTTGCTTTTTATTAAGCAAAAGATTGCGGCTGTTTGTTTGAGTGCTTGGAATTCCTCAAATAACAGCCGTTTTTATTTGCGTTTTTTAAAAAAATAGGAGTTTATATGTCTATTATAATAATATTTTTAAGTCTTTTTATAGTAATGTTTCTTGCTTTCTATGCAGTTTCTTTAATTGCAAAGCATGAAAGAGATAAAGATATAAAAAAATAACTACTTTCTGAAGATGAGAAGTGCAGCACAAATAATTAAAGCAAAGCCGGCATAATGATTCCAACGCAAATCTTCTTTAAGATAAGTTATACTAAATACCGCAAAGACAACCAATGTAATAATTTCTTGCATGCCTTTAAGTTGCGCCGCACTAAAATATTCGTGCCCTATGCGGTTTGCCGGTATTAAAAAACAATATTCAATAAAGGCAATCAACCAACTAGTTAAGACGACAAGCCATATCGCTTTATCTTTAAAACGCAAATGGCCGTACCAGGCATAAGTCATAAAAATATTTGAAATAATTAACAAAACAACCGGTTTATACATAAGAGGTTAATCACTCCAGCTCGGGGTAAAAGAGTTGCCTTTTATATTGGCTATAAGATGCTGGGCGCTGCCGTCTGCATCCATAACATAAATTTGGCGCTTGCCGTCACGGTTTGTTGTAAAAGCCAAAAACCTGCCGTCAGGTGACCACCAAGGGTCTTCATTAGAGCCGCTGTCTGCAGTTAGTTGCCTTATTTGACCGCCGGTTATATCAACAAGGAAAATATCTATCGGATGGTCCGCCGCGCGGCGGCCTGCAAAAGCAATCCAATCCCCGTTAGGTGACCATTGCGGAGTATCTGTCCAATTAAATTTGGTTAAACGCCTTGTCTCTTTTGTATCAAGATTCATAACATAAATTTGAGGGTTGCCGCTGCGATTTGAAACGAAAGTGACAAATTTACCGTCGGGCGAAAATGAGGGTGAACCGTCTACTCCGTATTTATCAGTTAATTGAATCATACGCCCGCTTGAAAGTTCTTTTAAATAAATACTCGGGTTTTCCCCGCGCGAAAGTGTCATAACAAGTTTTCTGTTATCTGCGGAAACACCGCCCACTAAATTAAGGCCCTTTTCTTTTACTACGGGTGAAATTTCCCCCTCTTTTAAGTCCACAACATAAATTTGAGGGTTGCCGTTGCGGTATGTAGTATAATAAAGTTTTGTGCCTTGCCCGCCCCAACGCGGTAATAAGGAAATAGATTTATCATTTGTTAATTTTGTTAAATTATAACCGTCATAATCAACAATATATATTTCTTTCCTGCCTGTATTATCATTAGCAAAAGCAATTTTAGTCGTTGAAAGGCCTCTTTTCCCCGTTAATAATTGGATAATAGAATCAGCAAACATATGCGCACTTCTGCGTATATCTTTTGTAGATACGGTAAATTTTTTAGCGACAAGTGCTTTCTTAGAATCAGTACTGTACATAAACGCTTTTATAACCCATAAATCTTCTGTATCAGTATCAGAAAAATCAAAGAAAACATAATATAACATACCCTCTTTTTCAAGCAAGGAAAGTTGCGGGCCAAGAGCAGATGTTTCCGCCGCAGGAACAGTTTCTTCTATATTGAAATAGCGGGAACGGTACAGATCGCTTCTTAGGACCTCGGCAAAAAGATTGGCATACTTTTTTTCTTCTTCCGGAGTATTTGCCGAATGTGTATGCGTAGCTAAGCCGATTTTGGGCAAAGAATTCGGATCATATTTAGATGAAAGACCGATATAAACATCACTTTCTTTAGCAAATAAAAAAAGAGGGGTTAATAAAAAAAGGAGAAATAAAAACTTTTTCATTATTTAATTCCCTTTAAAAGTGTTTTGGCTTCTTTTGCGGCCTTTGATTTCGGGAAATCTTGACTGATAGATTTAAGATAAGTTTTTGCTTCGTCTTTTTTATCTAAATTGATAATACTTTTTGCATATATCAAGCGGGCATCAGGCATTAAAGAACTTTTAGGGAATTTTTCCATTAAAGTTGCAGAAGCAATAGCCGCAGCCTGATAATCTTGTTTTTCTAAATAAATTGTCGCACTGTTTAAATATGCTTCTTGTGCATAGGTTCCGCGTGATTCCGTACTTTTTAAATAAAGCCCGTATCCCTGAAGGGCGGCATCATATTGTTTTTCTTCAAATTGTTTTTTTGCCTGCGCGTAAATTTCACTGGGGAAAACTGTATTATTTGCTTTACTGACAGATGCTTCTATATTATCAAGTTTGGAATTTAAATTTTCAATTTTATAATCAAAATTTTCAAGGTTATCAGTTGCTTGCGTAAGACGGCCGATTAACTCTTCCATTTGTACGGCATTATCGGCTTGGTTTTTTTGCAAATCTTGTAAAGTTTTATCCAGTTGAGCAATTTGGATTTTTAAAATTTGTGTATCTTCTTGTGTTGCGAGGCAACCACTAAAAAGAAAAGAGGCACCCCCTAAAATAAAAAATAATCTAATATAACTTTTCATAATAAAGTGTGCCCCTTTTTTAAACTATTTGGCTGATACGACGGTATCTGCTCTTCTGTTTTTCGCCCAGCAAGAATTTGTTTGTTGTGTACAAACAGGGTTTTCTTCGCCGTAAGAAACAGTGTTGATATAATCAGCGTTTAAGCCGAGGCGAATATAGTAATCTCTTACTTCATTTGCTCTCTTTTGGCCTAAAGCGATATTATAAGCAATAGTGCCCCTATCGTCGCAATTACCTTCAACCGTAATATGTTTGATGCCTTTAATTTTTAAAATTTCGGCATTGGCGCTTAAAATGTTTCTTGCATCTTTTGATAAAGAATATTCATTTAAGGCGAAATATACAGGTGTTAAGTTTACTTCAATACTTTCAACTGTAGTGACTACTTCTTCTTCAACGTCTGTGACTACTTCCTCATAGTCATTGTTGGCAGCAGCTGCTGCTGCGTTAAGGTCTGCTTCTGCATCCGCTTTTTTGTTTTTACTGCAAGCGGCAAGCCCGATAGCAAGGCCGAGAATAAGCATTAAGCTTAAGGTTTTTTTCATTGTTGCCTCCATATAGTAATATAATACAAATTTATTAAAGTACAAGTCAATAAAAATAGGAATATATTACTGTGCTCATTATTTTGACGCATCATATTCTCAAACGCATATAACGCGCTTGCATATTTAAGTGCTTTTTTGTTTTTCTTTTCCTAAAATACCGATACGTCGCTACGCTCCTCTACTTCGCGGTATTCTGCGTCAAAGAAAAAACAAAAAATCATCTTAAATCTGCGGCGCGATGCGTGTTTTCTCTCGTGCGCAACAGTTTTGTACTCTAAAATTATCTTAAATTTGCTGCGTAGCACAAAAGTGTGCTCGTACGCAAAACGGGTTTGTTTGTTATCCTAAATCTCTTGTAAAACCAAAATAAATATTAAGGGTATACACTCATAGCCTTATTTTCACGACGATCCTCTTGACTTCTGTTTTTTTTTTTTTTTCTATAATTTCTGTATACAATAAAGGCATTGTATAAAGGAGATTATATGAAAGATAAAAGTGGTTTTACTTTAATTGAAATGTTGGTAGTTGTCTTAATTATTGGTATACTTGCGGGTATTGCTTTGCCTCAATATAGACAAGCTGTTTTAAAAAGCAAATATTCTACTTTAAAAATAGCAGCACGATCAATTTATGAATCCGAAAACAGATATTACTTGGTTCATAATAATTATACTGATGATTTAGAAAGTTTAAATATAGAAATTGAAGATTCTGAAACAGTTTTGTGTAGTGTAGAAGTTTCTGATAAAGATGTAGGATGTTATCTAATACAAAATGGTAAAAGCGTTTTTGCTTATATAATTAAAATTGGTGGCGATTTCGGAACAGGTGGTCATCACAAAAGATGTTTTGCCTTTTCAACAAATAAAAACGATGTATTAAATAGGATTTGTAAAGCAGAAACAGGCCACGAACCTTATAATAATTGTAGATCGTACTGCGCTTATAAATATGAAGAATAACCCTATTCCCCAAAGCAAAGGCCGTCTATAACTTTGACGATTTTTACTTTTACTAAAGTGTTTTTCGGTACGTTTAAAGGAACTAAAACTTTTTGGAAATTTGCCGCAGTGGCAACTTGATATTTCCCGTCTTTGGAAAATTCTTCAACTAAAATTTCTTGTGTGGTATTTTTTAAACTTTCCGCCGCATTTTTGCGCAATAAAATATCTTCTTCACGTAAAATATCTGCACGGCGTTTGATTTCTTTTACGTCAATTTGCGGTAATTTCGCCGCCGCAGTCATCGGGCGCGGCGAATAACTGAAAACATGTAAACCCGCAAAACCTATTTTGCGAACAAAAGCAACGGAACTTTTGAAATCTTCTAAACTTTCCGTCGGGAAACCTGCAATAATATCGGTATAAATAAAAATATCTTTTATTTTTTTGCGTATTTCCTGCACGCGTTTTTCAAAATCTTCAGCAGAATAATGGCGGTGCATTTCTTTTAAAACTTTGCTTGAACCGCTTTGCAAAGGCAAGTGTAAATAATTACAAAATTTATTACCTGCTTTAGAAATAACTTCCAAAAGTTCATCGGTGACAGTAGGCAACTCTATGGAAGAGAACCTAATGCGAAAATCACCATCCAATGCAAAAATTTCTTTAACTAAACCGGCCAAATTTGTTTTTGTTTCCGCGCAAAAATAATTGCCGATATTTATGCCTGTCAAAACAATTTCTTTATAACCTGCGGCAATTAAATTTTTGATTTCTTTTAAAACGATTTCTTTCGGTTTTGATGTTTTTACGGGGCGCGTAAAAGGAACTATACAATAAGTGCAAAAATTTGTACACCCGTCTTGAATTTTAACAAATGCGCGCGTTTTGCCATGATGTTCTTTGACGGTCCAATCAATTTCTTGTTTAAATAAATTTTGCGGTAAATTTTCCTTTTGTACAATTTCCGCCTGCTTAACTTTTTCCAAAATTTCTTTAGCGCCGTGCCTTGCAAAACAGCCCGTTAAAATCAAACGCGCTTTTGGGTTTTTACGTTTTACGGCATTGGCTTCTTTTAGTGCGTCTTTGTCCGCTTTACGTGTGACTGAACAAGTATTTAATAAACAAATATCGGCATCTTGAGGCGTGTTTACAATTTGGTGGCCGCGGCATAAAAATTCTTCAAGCAAGGCTTCGCTTTCCACTTGATTAACACGGCAGCCGAAAGTTTTTATATAAATTTTCATAAATTAGCCAAAGCCCAAACCGCACAAGTTGCCGCCGTTTGCGCGCGTAAAATATTTGAACCTAAAGTGACAGGTTTTATGCCGTAATCTTTGGCAAGTTTGATTTCTTCTTCCGTATATCCGCCTTCGGGCCCGATAAATATTGCCACATCTTTACCGTCGGGAATTTGTGCAGTCAGCGGTGTTTTTTGTTCTTCTTCATAACAAATTAATGCGGGCGTGTTTAAATTTTTTATTGCATCGCCGAAATTAAGCGGCGGCAAAATTTGCGGTATCTTGCCTATTTCGCATTGTTTGGCGGCAGCCAAAACAATTTGGCCCCAACGCTCTTGTTTAGTACCCCATTTTTTTAACAAATTAGCGTCACAAAATTTACTGAATACAGGGCAAAAAACACTTGCGCCCGCTTGTGTGCAAAGGTCAAGCAATTCTTCCGTAGCGGGGCGCGAAATTGCGCTGAAATAAAGTGTGATATTTCTTTTTAATTCGCGGCTTGGAATTTGTTTAATAATTTCACCGCTTTGCGTGCTTGTTAAACGTGCAAGATATTTTTTGCCGCACCCGTCAAAGATTTTAATTTCTTGGCCTGCACTGCAGCGCGCCACTTTTAAGTGGTGGGCTTCTTCTTTTGAAAGAGTAAAATTATTACCGCTTATTTCCGCTAGATACTGTGGCATATATAAATTTTAGCAAATAAAGAACATAAAAGAGAAAACAGGAAAAGAAACACTAACTTAAAAATATTTATTTAGGAATTTAGAAACAGTTTCCTTATATTGTACACTTGCCCTATCGGCACAAGTGATATGCCCGCCGTTTTCCACAAGCCAAAGTTCTTTATTATTTTTTAAAGAATCAAAAACCTGTAAAGCAATTTTATAAGGTACTAAATGGTCATTTTTACCGTGGATTTGCAAGACGGGGCAATCTATTAAAGGTGCACTATTGCGCGGGGCATAATCTTCAAGCCCGATTTTTAATTTAATTCTTTTAATTCTCAAGAACATAAAAACGACAGGGAAATAAGGTAAAGTGTGATGGCGCCAAGCCCATTTGCTTGCTACTTTTATATAAGAATAAAAACAGGCCTCTAAAATTATTGCTTTTATATTTTTATCTTTTGACGCTATATAAGCGGCGACAGAGGCCCCTAAACTTATCCCGTATAAAGCAATTTCTTGTGCTTGCTGGGGTTTATTTTCCCTCAAATATTCTATTGCGGCAAGCCCATCAAGATATTCCCGTAAACCTTGGGCCGTTTTACCGGAACTTTCGCCCATTCCGCGAAAATCAAAATAAAATAAATTATATTTTTGGGCAAGAAAAATAGTTTGCGGCAGTATTCGGCTTTTATCCATTTCAAAACCATGCATTAAGACTAAGGTTTTATTTGTTTGCTCATTATTTTTATTTTGTGCCGGAATAAACCAACCTTTTAAAATCATTCCGTCTTGTGTTTTAAAAGTTATATCTTCATAAGAATAATTGAAATCTTTCGGGAAGTGTTGCAAAGGGGGTTGTTTCCAATTCAAAGCATTAAATATTTTCACTGCAAGTACACATATTATAAAGACAATAATAATTGTTGCTATCATATTAACATTATACAAAAAATATTTTTTGGGATAATTTTATTTTGACGTATTTTTAGTATTTTATTCTTTTGTTTTCTTTTTTATGGGAAAAGTAATATTACTGAATAAACTATATATATTTTTTGTTCCTATTATTATAAAATCTGCTAAATTTGCACATAAAGACTCCGCAGCAATTGCTATACTCTCACGCATTTTATTGTCTGATTTTTCTGCGACGGCTTCTTCTGTCTTCTTAGTTTTAATGTATATTACGTATTTGGCACCGTGTATGGATATAAATTTCATTATGTTTTTGATTATTTCTTCTTTACTATTATCCTCTAATAATTCTATTGTTATTAAATTCAATTTAGTATCAAGGAGCATTACTTTTATGCTTTCTTCCGTACTATCTGTCAAATGCCCGATACAATAATCAAATAATTCTGTCTGATTTGAAATGTTTATCTTTTTTTCGTCTTGGGTATTACAATAACGTTTTATTATCTCTTTAACCAAACAAATAAGCATCGCGCTTTGCGGGCCTAAACCTTTTATTTTTTGTAATTCCCCATTATCGGCATTAAATACACCGCTGAAAGAATCAAATTGTTTGAGAACACTCCAGGCAAGTTTCTTTGTATCATGCCTTGGTATAGAATAAGTTAATAATAATTCCAAGACCTCGTGATCCAAAAAGGGCTTTAAGCCCTGTGTTTTGAATTTATTCTTAATTCGTGCCCTATGCCCCAAATATAATGGCTTTTCCATAGCGGTATTATACTAATTATGAGTTAAGTATTTTAAGAGTTATTTTACACCATGCATCCAATGCTTAATGGGTTTAACCAAAATAAGCAAAATTATTGAAGCCACAATCGGTGTTATAACAGGCCAAGTGAAAAATTGGGTTAAATTATCTTTATCAAGGAAACCGGAATATTTACCGGCAAGCCAACCTGCAGCCGAGTTTGCCAAAAACCAAATACCCATAAATAAAGAAATAAATTTTACCGGGGAAAGTTTTGTCACCATAGAAAGCCCGACCGGCGATAAGCATAATTCGCCCATAGTAAACATAAAATAAGCACCTATAATCCAAAGCATGCCGAATTTGTCTTTACAAATAACGGAAGCAGTTAAAAGCAAAGCATAACCAAGTGCAATTAACCAAAATGCAACAACAAATTTTGCAGGTACGCTTAGATCTTTGTTTTTCTTACCCAAAGAAACCCAAAGTTTTGAAAACAACGGCGCAAAAAGCATAATAAATAATGGGTTTACCGACTGGAACCAGGCGGTAGGAATTTCAAAACTCTTACCAAAGAAATGCACAATTCTATCAACATTATGTTCCGCAATCAAATTAAGGGCCGCGCCCTTTTGTTCAAAAATTGCCCAGAAGAAAACAGAGAAAAATGCCATTATAAAAATAACCGCAATTCTTTGTTTTTCCTCTTTTGTAAGAGGTTTATTTTCAATTTTAACTTTTTCTTTTTTCTCATAATGTTTTGGGGATAAACCCTTGCCCTGCAAATATTTATTTTGGCCCCAAAGGAAAGTAATTAAACCGATACCCATACCGATTGCGGCAGAACCGAAACCCCAACCCCAACCAAAATTATGTGCAAGCGTTCCTGCAATTAAACCGGCAAGAAAAGAACCTAAGTTTATACCCATATAAAAAATAGTAAAACCGCTGTCACGGCGCGGATCATTCTTATCATAAAGGTCACCGACTATGCTTGAAATATTCGGTTTAAAAAAGCCATTACCGATAACGATAAAAGCCATAGCCCAGAAAACCCAAGTAATACTGCCGCGGCCCATACAAAGTTGCCCTAACCCGATACACACCGCGCCGATAATTATTGCCGCGCGTTTGCCAATCCATTTATCTGCTATATAGCCGCCAAATAATGGGGAAAGGAAAATTAAACTCATTAAAGTTCCAAAGTGCCCGCTTGCTTCTTTGGTAGAAAGTAAAAGTTCTTTTGTTAAATATAAAATAAAAAGTGCTTTCAAAGAGTAGAAACTGAATCTTTCCCACATCTCCGTAGCAAAAAGAAGATATAAACCTGCAGGTTGTTTTTGTTTAGGGGTAATTTCTGACATAAGACCTCCAATAAGATATATTTTCATTGTAGCATAAATTTTGCGAACTGAACAGGAAATATATAAAGACCTGTAAACTGAATAACAAATAATAGGGCCAAATTACTCTTGACATCTGTTTTTTTTTTTTTTTCTATAATTTCTATATACAAAGAATAAAAACCTTGTATAAAGCGAAATAGGAGATTATATGAAAGATAAATCAGGTTTTACACTTATTGAAATGTTAGTTGTTGTTTTGATTATCGGTATACTTGCCGCGGTTGCTTTACCGCAATATAAAAAGGTTGTACTAAAAAGCAGGTTTGCCACTATCAAAAATATAACGCGTGCTATTTATGATGCGGAACAAAGATATTATTTAGTTCATAATCAATATACAACAAATTGGGATGAACTTGATATTGATAAAGGTAATGCTAATTGTAATATTGGTACACCTAGCCATTATGTATGGTGTAATTTATTAACGAAAAATGGCACATTATTGCTACAATATGTTATTATGACGCAAAACGGTAAAGAAAGATGTGATGCTACTCCCGCCGATTCAAATAGTTTAACAAATCAAATTTGCCAAATAGAAACAGGTAAAACAGAACCCTATAACTGTTATCCAGATGAAGGTAATGTTTGTGTCTATTATTATTAAACAAATACCCCCGCTCTTTAAGTGCGAGGGTATTTGTTAATTAAAGAAAACAAAATTATTTTGCTTTTTTATTTTGTTTCTTCTTTTTCTTGCGGTTTCAAGGTCGGGAATAAAATAATTTCCCTGATAGAATCTTGCGCAGTTAGCATCATGCAAATTCTGTCAATACCTATACCCATACCACCCGTCGGCGGCATACCGGACTCCATCGCAATAATATAGTCCATATCAACAATGTCGGCATCTTCGTTTTTGGTGTCTTTGGCCTTTTCCGCGGCTTGGTCTTTAAGACGTTGATATTGGTCCGCAGGATCGTTAATTTCCGAGTATGCATTTGCAATTTCTTGCCCGCCCGCAACAAACGCTTCAAAGCGTTCAACAATGGCAGGGTCACCCGGTTTGTTTTTGGAAAACGGGCTGACTGCCGTCGGGTAATCCATAACAAAAACAGGGTCTGAATATTGGGAAACGATTTTTTCGTCAAACACCGCATCAAAGATTTTATTTGCGGCTTCGCTTTCGTCAAACTTAACACCGGCTTTTTTAGCAAGCGCGACAAGTTCCGCTTTTTTGAAATGGCGGCCGTCTAAAATATTATGTATATCTTCACCAAAAGTTTCCTTCCACACTTCCGGTAAATAAACGCGCTTAAACGGCGGCACTAAATTAACTTCATGGCCGCGGTAATGCACTTTCGTCACGCCGATTGCCTTTGCGGCATTACCGATAAGTTCGTCAAACAAGTCGGCCATAGTATTAACATTACCGTATGCCTGATAAAGTTCCATCATAGTAAATTCGGGGTTATGCGTGGTGTCAATGCCCTCGTTTCTAAACATTTTGCCGATTTCGTAAATTTTATCAAGCCCACCGATAATAAGGCGTTTGTGATAAAGTTCCAAAGCAATACGCATAAACAAAGGAATTTTTAAAGCATTGTGATAGGTTTGGAACGGTTTTGCAATAGCACCGCCGGCACTTGCGGTTAAAGTGGGTGTTTCAACTTCCAAATAACCTTTGCCGTCTAAAGTTTTGCGGATTGAAGAAATAATTTTTGCCCTTTTAACAAAAATATCTTTAACTTCTTCGTTAGAAATTAAGTCAAGGTGGCGGTTTCTGAAGCGGATTTCCGTATCTTGCAAACCGTGGAATTTTTCCGGCATAGGGCGCACTGCTTTTGAGATTAAATCAACGCTTGTTGCCTTAATTGTTTTTTCGCCCGTTTTAGTTAAGAACAAATGGCCTTTAACTAAAACGAAATCGCCTACGGCAATATGTTTTTTGAAAAAGGTATAAGGTTCATCGCCGAGTGAATCTTTTTGTACGTATATTTGAATTTTTGCCGTCACGTCTTTAATATGCGCAAAAGCCGCTTTACCCATAGAACGAAGTTGCACCAAACGGCCTGCGACGGCGACTTCGGTATTTTCCGCCAATTCTTTTGCTTCAGCGCAAGTTTGTTTTGGATCTACGTGGGCGGGATAGGGATTAAAACCGCTTTCTTTTAAGGCGGCAATTTCTTCCCTTTTATGTTTTATAATTTCGTCAAGCGGTGAAAGTTTTTGATTATTTTCCATATTATTTGCGCTCCAAGAGTAAGGTTAGAGTTGTCATTTCCGTCACGGTAGCAGGGCCGAAATATTGAATAGGACCGGGGAAAGTGTAGCGGTCATTTTTGGCCCAATCTTCGCGGTTCTTTTGCAAGAATTTAAACGGTTTGCCGTTAAGTTCAACAAGTGCTTTGCGGATGACAGGTTTATCTTTACCTTTACGTTTTTCAACGTTCATCATCATCGTTAAAGGGATACCGCCGCAAACCCAAGCATCTGCTTTTTTGGTTAGATTTCTGACGGATGATAAATAACCGCTGCAATCATTAAGTGCCAAAACTGCGGCGTTATAACCCAAAGCATAAGTGTAAGTTGCGTCAAATGTTGACGGTATACCGCAACGCCCTTCATAACCGAAGAAGTGCGTTATTGTTGAAAATTTACCTTTATATTTACCCGCTTCTTTAAGTGCTTTTAAGTGTTTTTTAAGCATTTCAATTAAAAGTTTTTCCGTCTCAATTAAAGAAACTTGCACGTTCCCGTGCGGGTCCCTGTCAAGCATAAGTTGATTGGCGATACCTTCGGGTAAAGATTCCATTAAATCAGCAAGTTTTTTAGGAAGTTTAGAAATTACAAATGCTTTCTTTTCTTTAAGTGTGGCGAGTTTTGAAAGTGCCGCTTCATTATCGGCAAGCAAATCGTTTAAGGCGGAAATAAGCGCCTTCATTTCCGGTATAAATTCAATTAAACCTTCCGGCACTAAAACTACACCGAAGTTCTTGCCCGCTTTTGAGCGTTCAATAATAACTTTGGCAATATCGCCGACGATTTGTGATAAAGTTTTCTTTTTAGCCAAAACTTCTTCGCCGACCAAAGTGATGTTAGGGTGTGTTTTCAAGGCAACTTCCAAAGTGATGTGTGAAGCACTGCGCCCCATTAAACGAACAAAGTGCCAATATTTGCGGGCGGAGTTTACATCGCGGCAAATATTGCCGACAAGTTCCGCATAAATTTTGGTGGCGGTATCAAAACCGAAAGAAGTTTCAATTTGAGTATTTTTTAAATCGCCGTCAATAGTTTTAGGTACGCCGATAACATTTACTTTAACGCCTTCTTGTTTAAAATATTCGGCAATAACTGCGGCATTGGTATTAGAATCATCTCCGCCGATAATAACGAGTGCGTTAAATTTATTATTCAAAATATTTTCTTTTGCGGTTTTAAGTTGTTCCGGTGTTTCGATTTTAGTACGGCCTGATTGTATTAAATCAAAACCGCCGGTGTTCCTGTAATCGGCCATAAGTTTGGGTGTAATTTCAACAAATTTATTTTCCAAAATACCGCTTGGGCCGCCCAAGAAACCGTATAATTTATTTTTGGCATTTGCTTTTTTAAGACCGTCTAAAATACCGGCGATAACATTATGCCCGCCCGGTGCTTGGCCGCCTGATAAAACAACTGCCATTTTAATAACTTTTTTTGTTGCCTCGGCATTTTTGCCTTTAGTAAAAGTGATTTCCGGCATACCGTAAGTATTGGGGAACATTGCTTTGATTTTTGCTTGGTCTGCCACACTTTTTGTGGGTTTGCCGATTTTTGTTTTTACTGCACCTGCACCCGCTTTTAAGACGGCAGGGAGTGTGGGTTTAAATTTGATTCTTTCTGCTTGTAAAGGTGAGTGGTTCATAATATAAATTCTCCTTAAATGCGTATACTTATATTATATAAAATTAGGAGATTTGATAGGAAATCGGCATCTTTCGTTTTTTGCCGGATAATTCTTTTGGGTAAATTTTTATTTTTGCAAATATCACCGCAAAAAAGAAAACAGGGATATTTATAAATTTTCTCAAAAAAATACTTACTATATTTACATTTTTATCGTCGGGGTGTGTAAATTCTTCTTGACTTCTGTTTTTTTTTTTTTTCTATAATTTCTATATATAAAGAATAAAAACCTTGTATAAAGCGAAATAGGAGATTATATGAAATATAAATTAGGTTTCACCCTTATTGAAATGTTAGTTGTTGTGTTAATTATCGGTATTTTAGCGGCAGTTGCTTTACCGCAATATCAATTAACCGTTGATAAAGCCGATTTCATGAAATACCAATCAATGGTTGCATCTCTTCGCGATGCTTATGATGATTATTCCTTAATTTACGGCGAAGGTACAAAAAATTTTGACGATTTATCTATTTCTTTACCAGATGATTTTACAAAAGTATATAATGTAGGTGGTAATGGGGCATCCGGTAGACAATGTTTTCAAAATTCCGAAATGTTTTGTTGTATGTCTGATTCTGGAGGAAGCCATTACGCCTCAATAAATTGCGGTAAAAATGATTTATCTGTTATATATGCGCAAAGTTTTTTTGCTTTTAATTATCAACCAACAAGCCGCCTAGGTTTATGTTTAGCAAAAGAAAATCACACAAGAGCAAACCGCTTATGTAATGTATTAGGAACTAAAGGTAATATCGGTAATACATGGACACCCGAAGGTCATACAAATCGTTATCAAATTTATACTTTAAAATAAATTCCAAACACCAAATATAAAATCATACAGTTTTGTTCACATAAGAAAATACCCCCACAGTTTTGCGAGGGTATTTTTTAATCAAAAATAAATTATTTCTTTTTGCCGCTTGGGACAGGGGTGCCTGTGCCAAGATAAATTTCTTTTAATTTATCTTCAATTTGTTTGGCGACTTCGGGGTTGTCTTTCAAATATTGGCGGGCATTTTCTGCGCCTTGGCCTAACTTTTCGCCGTTATAAATGAACCAAGTGCCGCTCTTTTCCACTACTTTACTGTCAACACCCATTGTGATTAAGCAAGATTCGCGGGAAATACCTTCGCCGTGAAGCATGGTAAATTCCGCTTGCCTGTACGGTGGTGCAACTTTGTTTTTAACAACTTTTGCGCGCACGCGGGTGCCAACAACTTGCTCGCCTTGCTTAATATTTTCAATTTTTCTTACATCAATTCTGACGGAAGAATAAAATTTCAAAGCAAGACCGCCGGGGGTTGTTTCGGGGTTGCCAAACATTACGCCGATTTTTTGGCGAAGTTGGTTAATAAAAATAATGCTTGTTTTTGTTTTATTAAGCAAACTTGTCAATTTGCGAAGGGCCTGCGACATTAAACGCGCTTGCAAACCGACGTGTGAATCGCCCATTTCCCCTTCTATTTCCGCTTGCGGAACAAGGGCGGCGACGGAGTCAACAATAATCAAATCCACCGCGCCTGAAGAAACTAATTTTTCCGCAATTTCAAGGGCTTGTTCGCCGCTATCGGGTTGGGAAATTAAAAGTTCGTCAGTATTAACGCCGATTTTGCTTGCATAAACAGGGTCCAAAGCGTGTTCCGCATCAATGAAAGCAACAATGCCGCCGTTCTTTTGTGCTTGTGCGGCGATATGTAAACTTAAAGTTGTTTTACCGCCGGCTTCGGGGCCGTAAATTTCAATAACGCGCCCGCGCGGTATACCGCCGATACCAAGTGCCAAGTCAAGTGATAATGCACCTGTCGGAATACACTCCACTTTTTTAACTACATTATCGCCAAGTTTTGAAATGGCGGTTTTACCGAAGGACTTTTCAATTTGTGAAATTGCAAGTTCCAAGGCTTTTGCTTTATCTAAAGTTGCTTTCTTTTCTTTATCTTCTGCCATATACTCTCCTATTTCTTATGCGGCTTTTGGGCCTTAAAGGTTAATTTCTGTTTTGTTTCATCAAAATCTACTGAAATTGTTGTGCCTGCCGGATATTGGCCGACTAAAATAAACTCAGCCAACGGATCTTCAAGTTCACGTTGTAAAGTGCGCAACAAGGGGCGTGCGCCGTATTTCGGCTCATATCCGTTTTTGGCTAAAAATACTTTTGCCTCTTTAGTATACTTTATTTTTAAATCTTGCGCCACAAGTTTTTTGGAAATATTTTCAAGATTTAAGTCCAAAATACTCAATACATTTTCCTCAGTTAAAGAGTGGAAAACAATAATTTCGTCAAGCCTATTAATAAACTCCGGATTAAATGTTTTGCGCACTTGTTCCATCACATTTGTTTTCATATCACTATATTCAGCCTGCTCATTTTGCTCTGCAGAAAAACCGAGATGTGAACCTTTATTTGTTATTTCCCTTGCGCCGATATTTGAGGTCATAATAATAATTGTGTTTTTAAAGTTTACTTTATGACCTAAATTATCGGTTAATTGCCCTTCGTCTAAAACTTGGAGCAAAATATTGTAAATATCGGGGTGTGCTTTTTCAAATTCGTCTAAAACAACAACGCTGTAAGGGCGGCGGCGCACGGCCTCTGTTAACTGCCCTCCTTCTTCATAACCCACATAACCCGGCGGCGCACCGATTAAGCGTGATACGGTAAATTTTTCCATATACTCAGACATATCTAGACGTATCATTGCCTCTTCATCGCCGAACAAAAAAGTTGCAAGTGTTTTTGCAAGTTCGGTTTTACCGACGCCTGTCGGCCCTAAAAATAAGAACCCGCCGATTGGCCTGTTTGGGTTTGAAAGGCCTGTTCTTGAACGCCTTAAGGCTTTGGCAATTACTTTGACGGCTTCATCTTGCCCGATAATGCGTTTGTGTAAATATTCTTCGGCTTTTAAAATCTTTTCCGTTTCGCTTTGCGTTAAACGTGTGACGGGGATGCCTGTCCATTTAGACGCAACTAAAGCAATATCTTCTTCCGTCACTTTGATATTTTTCTTGCCTTGTTTATTTTGCCAAGCAGTTTTTAATTTATTTAATTCTTCCTGCAAAGTGTGTTCCTTTTCTTTTAAGGAAGATGCGGCAGTATAATTTTCCTGTTTCAAAAGTTCTTCTTTTTCTAAAATCAAGGCCCTTAACTCGCGTTCTTTTTCCTTAATTTCAGGCGGCAAAATTGCATTTTTTAAGCGCGCGCGGGAGCCGGCTTCATCAAGCAAATCAATGGCTTTATCGGGCATAGCACGGTCTGTAATATAGCGGTCTGCGATACGGGCGGCGGCTTCTATGGCTTCGTCGGTAAATTGCACTTTATGGTGGTCTTCATAACTTTTGCGGATGCCTTTTAAAATCTCTATCGTTTCTTCAATAGTGCTTTGTTCGGTTGTAATCGGTTGAAAACGGCGCTCTAAAGCAGGGTCTGTTTCCACATATTTGCGGTATTCGTCAAAAGTTGTTGCGCCGATACATTGTATTTCGCCGCGCGCTAAAGCGGGTTTAAGCATATTTGATGCGTCTGTTGAGCCTTCCGCAGCACCGGCGCCGACGATTAAATGGAATTCGTCAATAAACAAAATAATATCTTTTGCCTTCTCAAGTTCTTTGATAATATCTTTTACCCTTTGTTCAAATTCGCCGCGGTATTTTGTGCCGGCAACCAAAGAGCCTATATCTAATGAAACAAGGCGTTTATTATGTAAAACATCTGCGATATCGCCGTCTGCCATTTTTTGTGCAAGGCCTTCAACGATAGCGGTTTTACCTACACCCGCTTCTCCGATTAAAATGGGGTTATTTTTTGTACGGCGCGCAAGAATTTGTGTTATTCTTTCAATTTCATTTTGGCGGCCAATAACAGGGTCAAGTTTACCTTCTTTGGCAAGCATAGTTAAGTCACGTGAATGCTCATCTAAAACCGGTGTTTTTGATTTGGGTTTTGCGGCGACTTCGGCGACAACCACCACACCTTGGTTTGGAAAAACACCGCCGCCAAGGGCCTGATTTTCCTGAATTTTTTCCGTTATATGGCGCAAAATTAAAGTTCTTATAAGGTCTTTAGGAATTTGTAAATTTTCTAAAATTTTTGATGATAAACCTTCTTGTTCCAAAGTTAAAGCAAGTAAGAGATGTTCCGTTTCCACCGTAGGGCTGGAAGTGCTTAAAGCCTCTTCAAAAGAACGTTCCAAAATGTTTTTGGCGCGCGGCGTAAAAGGGATTGGGCCCGAAGTCAGTAAATTATCGCCAAGGCCGACAAGTTTTTCAATTTCCCTTTTAATTTTTGCCGGTGTTAAATTGGCCTCTTTTAAAATTTGGGCACAGATTTCCCCTTTACAAGATGCCATTGCCAAAAGCAAGTGTTCCGTACCCACATAATCGTGGTGGAAATTCCTTGCTTCTTCCTGCGCATCTAATACAACTTTTTGTGAACCAGCACTAAACCTTAAAGCCATATTGTTAACCTCTTAAAAATTATACTTTTTTATTCTCACGTTTTGCTTTTATAAATTCAAATACCGCAGGCATAACGGAAATAATGATAATTGCAACTATTATATAATGGAAATGCTTTTTCACTACTTCTGTTGAACCGAAATAATATCCGCCCAAACAAAAAGTGCAAACCCATAAAATTGCGCCTGTCACGTTATAAATAGCAAAGCGGAAATATGACATTTTTCCAATACCTGCCACAAAAGGCGCAAAGGTGCGTATTATCGGGATAAAGCGCGCCAAAATAATTGTTTTACCGCCGTACTTTTCATAAAAAGCATGCGCGGCAAGCAAATGTTTTTTGTTTAAAAGTTTGCCTGTATCTTGTGTAAAAACCTTTGGGCCTATATATTTGCCGATACTGTAATTTGCCGCATCACCTAAGACCGCGGCAATAATTAAAAGCACCAAAACCGCCGGCAAGTGAATTACACTGCCTTCAACACTTGCTAAAGCACCGACTGCAAATATTAAACTGTCCCCTGGTAAAAACGGCGTGACAACCAAACCCGTTTCGCAAAAAATTACCGCGAACAAAACAATATAAAGCCAAGGCCCAAGCGTTGCGGCCAAAGCGTTTAAATGCACATCAAGGTGCAAAAAAATATCAATTATTTGTGTTATAAATTCCATTATTTACCTTCTTCTATGCGCGGGAAAAGCGGTGCATATTTTTGAATTTCACCCGCCGCTAAACGCTTTGAAATTTCGGCAGAAGTATTTGGCATAAACGGTTGTATCCAAGCGGCAACGTAGCGCAAAGCAAAAATAAGTTCAAGCAAAATATGTTTTGCTTTTTCAGGCTCGGTTTTAGCAAGGGACCAAGGCTTTGTTTCGTCAATATAGCGGTTCATTTTACCGATTAAACCCCAAGCCAAATCAAGCGCTTTATCAAAGGAAAGTTCTTCCATTTCCACGTTATATTTTTTATCAATTTCCTGTGCTTCTTTTATTAAGGCACTTTCACCTTCAAAAGTTTGCGGAATTGTACCGATATTTTTTGCCGCCATATTCAAAACGCGGGAAAGCAAATTACCAAGGTCATTTGCCAAATCGGAATTAAAACGTTTTTTAAATTGCTCTACACTGAAATCACCGTCACCGCCAAAAGGTACTTCGCGGAAAACGAAATATCTTAAAGGCTCAACGCCGTATTTTGCGGTGATATCGCGCGGATCAATAAAATTGCCGCGGGATTTGGACATCTTTTCCCCTTCAATAGTCCACCATCCGTGTGCAAAAACTTTCTTCGGTAAAGGTAAACCGAGAGCCATTAAAACAGCCGGCCAAATAACCGCGTGGAAACGGAAAATTTCTTTACCGATTAAGTGCACATCGGCAGGCCAAAAATCGTCCATATTAAGCGGGTAATTTTCATAACCTTTAAGGCCGAATTTTTTGCCGTACCCAATAGCGGAAATATAGTTAATTAAAGCATCAAACCAAACATAAATTGTGTGATTGGGAGCGCTTGGAACTGTAATACCCCATTTAACTTTTGTGCGGGAAACAGATAAATCTTTAAGCCCGCCTTTGACGAAATTTACAATTTCCGCTGCCCTAAATTTCGGACTTAAAAAATCGGGGTTATCTTGATAAAATTTAAGCAATTTATCTTGATAGGCGGAAAGTTTAAAAAAGTATGTTTCTTCGGAAATTATTTGCGGCTCTTTTTTATGTATCGGGCATTTGCCATCAACAAGTTCGCTTTCATCAAGATATGCTTCGCAAGACATACAATATTTACCTGTGTAAGAACCTTTATAAACATCGCCGCTTTTTAAAAGTCTTTCAAAAATATCTTGTACAACGGCCTCGTGGCGCGGTTCGGTGGTGCGGATTAAGTCGTCGTATTTAATATCAAGGTCTTTCCACATTTCTTTAAATTTTGCGGCCATATTATCAGTCCATTGTTGCGGCGTGACGCCGGCATTGTTGGCGGACTTTTCAATATTTGCACCGTGTTCGTCTGTACCTGTTAAAAAGTAAGAATCAAAACCTTTTTGTTTTTTGTAGCGGTTCATAATATCGGCGGCGAGCGTAGTATATGCATGGCCGATATGCGGCACCGAGTTTAAATAATAAATAGGGGTTGTGATATAAAACTTTTTCATAAAATCTCCTGTATATTTATGTTTGAAATCTGTGCTTTAACCAAAGCCGCTTCCGCCACCATTTGCGGGGCGACATTTTGCTTAAGTGCTTTTTTATAAAAAACTAAATCTTGTATGAGTTTGGCCAAATCTTTTTTGCCGTTTTCCGTTTGATCTTCAAGCCAATTTTGATGTGTTTTTTGTAAAAGCATATCTAAAATTATATTTACTTTCGGGCGCGCTTGCGCCAAAGTTCTTGGCAAATTTAAAGCAATTTGCGTTGCAAAACCTGCACCGCGGTCAAGCGGTGCAAAATCTTCAAGTAAAGATGCTATTAAAAAAGCATTTGCGGTTGACCCTTCTGCATACTGCGCCGCTTTTTTTGCCAAATCGCTTTCAATATAATTATCAACTAAAATTTCTTCAATTACTGTATTGCTTAACGGGGCAAAAGGAATACTTTGGCAACGTGATTTTATTGTTGAAAGCATAGTTTCGCGTTTTGAAGAAATCAAAATCCAAACGGTATTTTGCGGCGGTTCTTCAATAAATTTAAGCAAAGCATTGGCGGCGGCAGTCACCATCTTTTCCGCTTTATCAACTATAAAAACTTTCCATTTAGCCGCGACCGCTTTTTGTTGGGATGCGGTTGTTAATGCCCGCACCGTTTCAATTTTAATATTTTGTTGTTCGTCTTCTTCCTCTTTTAAAAGGGTGGCCTGATAAGCAAAATCGGCGAAGATAATATCAGGGTGCGTTTTGGCTTCTATTTGACGGCAATTTTCACAATTTTCGCAAGGCTCAAAATCTGCGGAAAGGTCTTGGCAATTAAGTGCTTTTGCAAAAGCAAGCGCGGCAGTTGCTTTGCCTATGCCGGCCGGACCGTAAAAAATCATAGCAGGCGGAACTTTGCCTGTTTTAATAAAATTTTTTAAGTTTGAAAGTGCGGCCTCTTGCCCTTTTATTTGTGCGAAGTTCATATAATATTATGTTTTTTTATTTCCTCTAAAACGGCTTTTTGTACTGTTTTAACATCATTGTCCGCATCAATAATAACTGCATTTTTTTGTTTCGCGGTAAGTTCCCTGTACCCTTGGCGCATTTTATGGCGAAAGGCGGCATCTTCACGTTCAAGACGGTCAGAAAATAAATATTCGCCGCGCTGGGTAAAATATTTATCAGACATCAAAAATACTAAAGTTAAATCGGGCATTAAGCCTTGTGTTGCTATATTGTTTAAACGGTCAATAGTTTCCATATCTATGCCGCGGCCATAACCCTGATAAGCACAAGTGGACATTGTATAGCGTTCGCAAATAACAATTTTACCGGCTTTCAAAGCGGGCAAAACTTTTTGCTCTGTATGTTGTGCGCGGGATGCTTCATATAATAAAAGTTCAGTCATCGGCGCGACATCATTATCCGGGTTAAGCAAAATTTCACGTATATCTTCTGCCACTTTATTGCCGCCGGGTTCACGCGTAAGCATAACTTCTTTGCCAAGGTCCAAAAAATACTTTTCAAGTTTATTTGCCTGTGTACTTTTGCCGCACCTGTCGGGGCCTTCAAAAACGATAAATTTTCCTGTATAAAATGGTTTGGTATATACTTGGGGCATAAAGACTCCTAATAATATATATAAATTTTAGCAATTTTTGACCTATGTTTGTTAATTTAAATTTTTTGCTATAATATGAATGTAGTGAAGAAGTATAATTTTGATTATTTTATGGGAGCATATTAAAGGATATGCTGCGCAGATAGAAATATTTGCACACACGAAACCACAAAATAATTATCTGCTTTTGCCTATTTTGAAAAATAGGCAGGCGGGTGGTTATTCAAGGTTATTCGTGTGGCTTTGTTAACTGTTCGCCTTTTTTTATTGCGGAATTTAACAGGCCACTTGAAGAACCGTGTTTTTGTTTGCTCCCGTAAAAAGGAGCAAATATGAAAAAGAAAACATCAAAAACTTACAAGGGTTTTACCCTTATTGAAATGCTGGTGGTTGTTTTGATAATTGGAATACTTGCGGGTATTGCCTTGCCGCAATATCAAATGGCCGTGACGAAAGCAAAAGTTGCAAGTATTTTACCGCTTATGCGCCGTTGGAAAGACGCTATGTATGAATATAAATTGCAACATGGTAGTTATGAAGTGGAAGATTATGAAAGTGTAGATGCAAGTTGGCCTAGTGATTGGGATAATGGCAGTTGTGGAAATAGTTTTTCTTGTAGCAATGATTATTGGTCTTGTAATGGAAACACAGAAGATGTAGGTATGGTCTATTGCTCTCATCATATAGATGAAAATAATTGGTTTCTTATTGAAATGTTTCAACCTGATGATGAAGCATATACAGCTCTTGCGGGAATGACAGCTTGCGAACATAGCGGAACCGAAGGAGAAAAAGTGTGTAAAGCACTTGGCGGAAAATTATTGGAAAATTATGAAGATCTTGGATATACCGGTAGTACCGTGTACAAATTAAACTAAAGACAAAAACCCCTGCGTTAAAAAACGCAGGGGTTTAAAACAATGTCTTGTTTAAAACAAGTTTTTGTTTATTTGCTTATTTTGCTGCTTTTTTTGCTGCCGGTTTTGCTGCTGCCTTTTTAGGAGCGGCTTTTTTAGCGGCGGCTTTAGGAGCTTCGGCTTTTACCGCAGGTTTTGCAGTTTCTTTTTTTACTGCCGGTTTAGCTGCTTTTGCTTCAACCGGGTAAACGGAAACTTGTTGTTTACCGCGTTTTGCCCACTCAAAAGTGACAATGCCTGATTTGCGCGCAAATAAACTGTCATCGCTGGCGCGGGAAACATTGACGCCCGGTAAAATGCGGGTACCGCGTTGTTTCAAGATAATTTCCCCAGCATTAACAAATTGGGAACCGTATCTTTTTACGCCTAAACGTTGACCGTGAGAGTCCCTTCCGTTAGAGGAGGAACCTTGTGCTTTTGTATGTGCCATAAATTAACCTCCTGTCCTATTAAAGAGAAATCTCTTTTATTTTGATTTCGGTAAGATCTTGCCTATGCCCTTGGGTTCTTTCATAACCTTTTTTAGGGCGTTTTTTGAAGATAAGAATCTTAGGACCGCGTAAGTGTCTTACAACTTCCGCGGTGACCTTAGCAGTTTTACCTGCCTTGGCATCTGATGAGGTACTTGTTTCTTCAGCAGCCCAAAGAACTTTGAGTTCTACGGTTTTGCCTGCTTCCGCTTCAAGTTTTTCAACCTTCAGATTTTGGCCTGGGGTGACCCAGTACTGTTTTCCACCAGTTTCTATAATTGCGTACATAATACTTTTCATTCTAAAAAAGTGAAAATTAACCCGCCCTTCTTCATTATTTTAAAGAGAGCAAGAACTTTTTTAGGGAATTTCTTCCAGATATATTATAGCATATTTTATATGCTTTTAGAACCAACGGCAAGAATAACGCCCGGTATTATTATTTAAGGAGCAATTTGCCGCCCCCGGCCTTGTATTGCATAATTTTTGACCTAAATTCCCTGCCTCTTGCCAGGCAACACACATCGCAGGCGCGCCACCCCATGTATTGGAATTATTTAATCTTACATCATAATCCATATAATAATCATTATTCTTAAAGAGAAGACCTTGTACTTGAGATGCATTAAGAACAACAAATTGTGTATTATTATTAAAGGACATTGCTTCTCTTGTTATAAAACTTCCGCTAGCTGTCTTTAAATCAAAATCTTCAATAAGTGTTCCCCCAGGAATATCTATATCAAGTTCTGAAAATTTTTCTGCATATTGACCTTGTGCCATGTAATATCTTTCCTGTGCTTCTTTTACCGCTCTTGTTATATTCATTAAGGTAGAATATCTGCTTTTGAGTACGGCATATTTATATTGCGGTAAAGCAACCGCCGCAAGTATTCCGATAATTAAAACAACTACCAATAATTCTATTAAAGTAAAACCTTTATTTTTCTTTTTCATAATCGCTCCTTAAACGCTTTATACGGTGTTTTATAATCTGTATGTGAAAATTATACAAAAAAAAAAAAAATGGATGTCAAGAGGATCGTAGTGAAAATAAAAATATGAGTATACCCGCCCAGCAAGTTTTTTGAGAAAATTAAAATTTGCCAAAAAGAATTAGCCGGCAAAAACTACAAAAACCAAAATATCTTTCGTTATTTGCTAAAATATCTATATGAGTAATAACTATAAAATAACTATCGCCAAAAGTGCGGGTTTCTGCCCCGGTGTTAAAAATGCTATTGAGCGTGTATTGCACCTTTCCGAAGAAGGCAAAAAACCGGTTTATACCGTTGGCCCTTTAATTCATAATAAGCAAGTGACGCAAATGCTTGAAGAAAAGGATATTTTTACTATTAACAATTTGAAAGAAGCAACCGATAAAAACGGTGTCTTGGTTATACGCGCACACGGTATTACGCCCGAATATCAAAAACAGGTTCTTGCCACAGGTTTAGAGGTTGTGGACTGCACTTGCCCGCTTGTCAAGCGCGCACATAATATAATAGATGAATTTGCAAAAAAGGGTTATTATACCATAATTATCGGCGATGCGGAACACGCGGAAGTTATCGGCTTGCTTGGCTACACGCAGGGGCGCGGCATTGTTGTTGCAGATGCCGAGGAAGCAAAAAAATTGCCTTCTTACGATAAAGTAAATGTCGTTGCGCAAACTACGCAAAAAGAACAAACTTTTTTTGATGCGGCAGAAGTTATAAAACAAAAATCAAAAGTCTGCCAAGTGTCAAATACAATTTGTACACCGACAAAGCAAAGGCAAAAAGAAACTTTGGAACTTGCAAAAAATGCGGACCTTGTTATAGTTGTCGGCGGCAAACACAGCGCAAATACGGCGCGCCTTGCCAAACTTTGCGGCGAACTTTGCAAAAAAGTTCTGCACGTGGAAACAGCAGAAGAAGTGCAAAAACAAGATATAGAAAACGCAAAAAATATTTTAATAACTGCGGGTGCATCTACACCGAATTGGATTATTGAAGAAGTTGCCCAAAAAGTTGAAAAATTAAAAGTGGGAGAATAAATGGATAAAATTAAAAGAATCGGCGTTCTTACCGCCGGCGGGGATTGCCCCGGTTTAAATGCGGTCGTCAGAGCCGTAGCAAAGTATGCTTTAAAAGAAAATATTGAAGTGTACGGTTTTAAAAACGGTTTTGACGGACTTGTTAAAAATGATTTCATTTTGCTTGATAATAAAGCAGTTTCCGGTATTTTAACACGCGGCGGGACAATACTAGGTACCAGCAATATTGCCAACCCTTTCCGCTATACTTTGCCGCCGCACGGCACACCGGAAAACCCAAAAGATGTTTCAGATATCGTCTTAAAAAATATAGAGAAAAATAAAATTGATGCTTTAGTGACAATAGGCGGGGACGGCACTTTATCAATGTCAAAACAATTTATTGATAAGGGCGTCAAAATTGTGGGCGTACCAAAAACTATTGATAATGACCTTTCCGCTACTGACTATACTTTCGGTTTTGACAGTGCATTATCTGTTGCAACAGACGCCATTGACCGCTTACACACAACTGCAGAAGCGCATCACCGCGTTATGATAATTGAAACTATGGGCCGTTATGCAGGCTGGATTGCTTTGCGTTCTTGTATCGCAGGCGGCGGTGATGTTTGTTTACTGCCCGAAATACCTTATAATGACGACCTTGTAGCACAAGCAATTTTAGACCGCCAAAAACAGGGTAAAACTTTCAGTATCATTGTCGCCGCGGAAGGCGCAAAAAACGAGAAAGGCGAAATGGCCATACAAAAAACCGTTAAAGGTTCAACGGACCCTATTCGCCTTGGCGGCATAGCGCAAAGAATTGCAAATATGCTTGAAAGCAAAATTAAAACCGAGTGCCGCGTAGTGGTACTCGGACATTTGCAACGCGGCGGCACGCCGACTGCGTTTGACAGGTGGCTTTCAACGCGTTTCGGCTCTGCCGCGGTGGACCTTATTTTGAAAGGTAAAACCGGCTATATGGTGGCATTAAAAGGAACTGAAATTGTTTCAGTACCGATAGCGGAAGCCGTTGCACATTTAAAACGCGTGGACCCCAAAGGGCAGGAAGTACGCGCGGCGGTAAGCGTCGGCACAAGTTTCGGCGCAAATTTAAATTTTAAGGACTAATTATGATAAATAAACAAGAATTGATGTTCGGTATTCACCCGATTCGCGAAGCATTAAAAAGTAAAAAAAGGCATATATTTGAATTATATATCGTCAAAGATAAAGCAAAAAGCCGCATTGTTGATGAAGTAATTAAAATGGCAAAAGCGGCAAATGTCGTCATAAAAAGTATTGATGCGCGCTTAATGGACAATATGGTAAACGGCCAAAATCATCAAGGTTTAATTGCGCGCGCAGAGCCTTTAAAAACTTTACGTTTAAGTGATGCAATTTATCAGGCACAAGGCAAAAAGGAACTTTGGCTTGCTTTAGATGAAGTGACTGACCCGCAAAATTTGGGCGCAATGCTTAGAAGTGCGGCCTGCCTTGGGTTTTCAACAGTATTACTGCCAAAACACAGAACTGTGGGCATTACACCGGCGGTACATAAAGTTGCTTGCGGTGCTTTGGAAACATTAAATATTGTGGAAGTTTCAAATTTAAATACCGCAATTTTGGACCTTAAAGACGAAGGCTTTTGGGTTTACGGTGCTGATATGGCGGGCAAAGATATTAAACATTTTTCTTATGCTTACCCTGCTTTGCTTGTAATCGGCTCTGAAGGCACAGGGTTAAGGGAAAAGACAAAAGAACACTGTGATGACATTATTGCCATTAAGCAAAAAGGCGGCGTGAGCAGTTTAAATGCGTCGGCATCTGCGGCAATTATAATGTATGATTTAAGTTCTAAATTAGGTGATTAAATGAAAGTTATAATGGCTTTAAGCGGCGGGGTTGATTCGGCCCTTTCCGCCTATCTTTTGAAAGAACAAGGGCATGAAGTTATCGGCGCTATGATGCTGACTTGGGATGAAACTATGCCTATTCCGCCCGTCACGGGCGGTTGCCTTGCGCCGGAAGAAGAAGATTTGGAAGCAGCAAAGTCCGTCGCAAAAACAGTCGGTATTCCTTTAATTACCGTCAATTTGGCAAAAGAATTTGGCGAAATTGTTTTGAAAAATTTTAAACAGGAATACGCCGCAGGCAGAACACCAAACCCGTGTTTAATTTGTAATCAGAATTTAAAATTCGGGTTGCTTATGGAAGGCGTAAAAAAGCAGGGCATTGATTTTGATAAATTTGCCACAGGCCATTACTGCCGCATAAATTACGACGAAAATTTAAAACGCTGGCAACTTAAAACCGCAAGCGATATGAAAAAGGACCAAAGTTATTTTTTATACCGCTTAAGCCAAGAGCAACTTTCTAAAATAATTTTCCCGTTAAGTGAATTACCGAAAACCGAAGTCAGAAAACTTGCGGAAAAATATAAACTGCCCGTCGCAAAAAGGCAAGACAGTCAAGATTTTTACGCCGGCGATTATAAAGATATTTTACAGTTCAAACCCAAACGCGGTGAGATTGTTGATAAGGCCGGCAAAGTGCTTGGCTACCACGAAGGTATTTGGAATTTTACTATCGGCAAACGCAAAGGTTTAATCGGCGGCGGCACAAAAGAGCCGATTTATGTTATCGGCCTTGATTCTTGCCACAACCGCGTTATTGCGGGCGGTAAAAACGATTTATTTTCAAAAGAAATTATTGTTGAAAATATAAATTGGGTATCAATTCCGCCGACTGAAAATTTTAGCGCACAAGTTAAAATACGCGCGCAGCATAAACCTGCCGATGCGGAAATTTTTGTCAAAGATAATACCGCAAAAGTAGTTTTTGCCGAGCCGCAAATGGCAGTGACGCCGGGGCAAAGTGCGGTGTTTTACAATAATGACATTTTACTTGCCGGCGGTGTGATTAAATAGGAATACTAATCCCCCACCCGTCGCTACGCGCCACCCTCCGCCCGCTGATGCGGGTGAGGGCAATAAAGAAAATACTTGCCGAGATATTATTAACGGTTTGGCTTTATTTGATATTTCAGCACCTTAACAGTTATTAAAAAATGTTATACTTTAGGAAAGGAGTTTTGTAGTAAATGCGGGGTTAAAAACCCCATAAAAATTTATCTGTTTTTTAGGGAATCCTAACGGATTAGAATTTTGCGAAAGCAAAATGACTTTCAAGCCTAGAAAACAGTCGTTATAAAAGTATAAAATAGGCGGACTAATTACCTGCATGTTTTATACTTAATGTTTGCCGTTCGTAAGAACGGCGAACTACGGCTGTTATGCTATGTCTTTGAAAGTCCATAGTATATCAGCCGTTTTTATTTCCCCAAAAACAGTAAAAAATAAAAGTTGTTCCTTTTACTCCCCACCCCTTTGCTGCTAGTGCGAGGGGCAAGGGGGTGGGGTTGTAAAATAAGGTTTTCTTAATTATTAACCCCACACCTAACCTCTCCGCCTTAAGAAGGGGAGAGGAATTATAGGAAGTACTTTAATTAAATTAAGGAGAAATAAAAATGAAAAAAGTAAGAAAGTTGTTCAAAAAATCTAAGGGTTTTACCCTTATTGAAATGCTAGTGGTTGTTTTAATCATCGGCATTTTAGCCGGTATTGCCCTGCCGCAGTATCAAATGGCCGTCACGAAAGCAAAAGTAGCAAGCATTTTACCGCTTATGAGAAGATGGATAGATGCTTATCAAGAATATTATCTTCAACATAATAGTTATTTAACGGAAGAAGGAGATGTTCCTGACACAGACACTCTAGGTGTTTCTTGGCCCTCCGATTGGACTTGTGATGAAGATTCTAAAGGTGCAAATTGTTGGAATGATTATTGGGACTGTTTTTCAAATGAAGATATGCTAGAAGATGATTCTATTATTTCATGTGTTCATAAGTTTAGTAATACTGAAAGAATTTTTATAGAATTAAATCAAGGGACAGATCCTTATGGTGTCAGGCTATGTATTGCTTACGGTTCTGCAACATCACAAGCAAACAAAGTATGCAAAGCATTAGGTGGCACTTTGAAAAATGAAAATAATATTAATAATATTTATTCTTTTTAAATTAAAATTCCCCGGTATGTCCGGGGAATATAATAAAGACCTTTACTCGTAAAGACTTTTATTTCTCAATTTTTGCTTCGTCAAGTAAAACTGCCAAATCATCAAGTTGTTGCTTATCAACAATGTTCGGGCTCTCAGTTAAGGGGCAGAAAGCCGCGGTTGTTTTCGGGAAAGCAATAACTTCTTTAATTGATTCTTCGCCGCAAAGCAAAGCAACCAAACGATCAAAGCCAAGCCCGAAACCGCCGTGCGGCGGCGCACCGCATTCCAAAGCATTTAAAAGCATACCAAAACGCCTTGCGCTTTCGGCTTTGGAATATTTCATTAAGTTCAAAATCTTTTCTTGCAAAGCGCGGTTGTGGTTTCTGATAGAGCCTGACGCAAGTTCCACACCGTTAAGCACTAAGTCAAATTGTTGGGAATTGACTTTTAAAGGGTCAGTATCAAGCAAAGGTATATCTTCCGCAACCGGCGCGGTAAACGGGTTGTGCGCGGCGTCATAGCGTTGTTCTTCTTCCACATATTCAAGCAAAGGGAAGTTAAGCACAAACAAAGGCGCCCATTTTTTGGACGGTTTTAAACCAAGCACTTTTATGAGTTCTTTTCTTAAAGCACCCATAAAAAGCGAACAGGTGTGTTCATTATCACTGCCAATAAAGACCGTATCATTTTCCGCAACTTTTAAATTATCGGCTAAATTTTTTAGTTCTGTTTCATTGAAAAATTTTGCGCTTGGGCCTTCAAATTTACCTGCTTTATATTTGAGCCACACTAAACCTTTTGCGCCGTTTTTCTTTACAAGTTCAGTAAGTTTGTCTATCGCACCGCGTGATAAAACCGCGGCGGAATTTTCCGCCTTAATTGCGCGGATTACGCCTTTATTTGCCAAGATATCGGCAAACACTTTAAAGGCAGTTTTCGCAAAAATTGCGGAAACATCTTCAATAAGCATACCGTAGCGCATATCGGGTTTATCGGATCCGTATTTTAAAAGTGCTTCTTTATACGGCATACGAATAAAAGGGGCATTTATCTGCTCGCCGGCATTTGTAAAAACGGCGGTCATTAAACCTTCTATGGTTTTAAAAATATCATCAAGTTCCACAAAGGACATTTCCACGTCAATTTGTGTGTGTTCGGGTTGGCGATCTGCCCTTAAATCTTCGTCGCGGAAAGCGCGCGCAAGTTGGAAATATCTGTCAATACCGCTTGCCATTAAAGTTTGTTTGAACATTTGCGGGCTTTGCGGTAAGGCGTAAAATTTGCCTTTATGAACGCGTGAAGGCACCAAATAATCGCGTGCGCCTTCAGGCGTGGAACGTGTTAAAATAGGTGTTTCAATTTCTAAAAAACCGTTTTCGTCAAAATATCTGCGGGCCACTTGTGCGCATTTGTGGCGCATTTTTAAATTGCGTATCATGCGCGCATTACGCAAATCAAGATAGCGGTATTTAAGGCGAACATCTTCGGTAATATTTTTTTCCGTTTCAATATCAAAAGGTAAAGGAATTGAAGTGTTTAAAACTTCAATGGTATCAACAATAATTTCAACTTCGCCCGTCGGTATATTTTTATTGATATAACCTTCTTTTCTTGCCGCCACTGTGCCTGTTGCGCAAATAACATATTCTTGGCGTAATGTTTGCGCAGTTTCAAAAGCGGTTTTGTTTGACGGGTCAATAACAAGTTGGACAAAGCCTTCGCGGTCGCGAAGGTCAATGAACAAAACGCCGCCGTGGTTTCTATAACTATGCACCCAGCCGCAAAGCGTTTGTTTTGTACCTATCAATTTTGAATTTATAAGCCCTGCATAAGATGTTCTTTTCATATTTATTTTTCCTTTAAAGAGGTAAGCAATTTTTCCAAAGTAAATTCTTTTTGCTCGCCGGAAGTTAAATCTTTTAAGATAACGGTGTTTTTTGCCACTTCGTTGCCGCCGATAATAAAAGCATAGGCGGCATTTATTTTATTGGCTTGTTTCATTTGCGCTTTTAGGTTTTTATCAAACAATCCGCCTTCTGCAATAACACCTTTTTCACGCAAAGTTTGTAAGACGTTAAAGGCATATTCATTTGCGCTTTCTTCAACGGAAACGACAAATATTGTTTTGGCTTTTTGTTCCGCAAAAGTGCTTGCCAAAGCAACGCGCTCTGCGCCCAAAGCCCAACCTACCGCCGGCACTTTAGGCCCGCCCATTGAAGCGATTAAATCATCATATCTGCCGCCTGCGGCAAGTGCATTTTGCGCGCCCGCAATATCGGCCTGAAATTCAAAAACTGTCTTTGTATAATAATCAAGCCCGCGCACCAAGCAAGGGTCAACTTCAAAAGGAACTTTGCCCTCTAAATATTTTTTTACTTCGTCAAAATGCTTTTGGCAATTTGGGCAAAGTATTTGACGCGGCGCGTTTTGTGTAAATTTCGGGCCGTCAATTTTACAGTCTAAAACGCGTAAGGGGTTTACTTCCAAACGCGTTTGGCATTTTTCGCATAAATTATCTTTTTGCCCGTTGAAAAAGTTAATTAAATCTTCCCTAAATTTAGGGCGGCACTCTTTGCAACCGATAGAGTTTATTTTAACTTTATAATTTTGTACGCCAAGCGCATCAAAAATTGCTTTAAGCATTAAAATAACTTCAGCATCGGCGGCAGGGGATGCGTTGCCTATATACTCAAGCCCTATTTGTTCAAACTCACGGTATCTGCCGGCTTGTGGGCGCTCCGCCCTGAACATATTACCGATATAGAAAAATTTTTGCAAAGGGTTAGATTGAAAATTATTTTCAATATAAGCACGCGCCACGCCGGGGGTCCCTTCGGGGCGCATGGCAACAAGGCGGCCGCCTGCGTCCTCAAAAGAATACATTTCTTTTTGGACAATATCGGTTGTTTGGCCTGTTGCTTTGATAAAAATTTCTTTAAGTTCCAAAGTGGGTAAACGCAATTCTTTAGCACCGTAAATTTTAAAAACGGTGCGCGCTTTCTTTTCCACTTCTGTTAATTTTTGGGCTTCGTTTTCAAAAAGGTCGCGAAAGCCGCGGAGTAATTTAGCCATATATATATTTTAGCATTTATTTATACGGTTAAAAACGCCCGCTTTTTGGGCGGGCGTTAAAAGTTAATTTAAAAACTAAATTATGTATGTGCTTTTTTCTTACAGCCGCAATTCACGGCGTCAAACTCTGAACCTTGTGCCGTACAATAATCTGCATCTATAGGACAGTGACACTGACACGCCCTGAAATCATAATAAGCAACACCGGGGCAAACTTCTTCTGCCTGACATGCAGACGGAACACATTGACAGGGATTAGTACTGGCTATAGCCTGTTCGGCACGGCAATCGTCATCAGTTAAATTACAAGAACAACTACAAGTAAGCCAATCAAATTCCCCATTAATACAATTTTCTTCTGATTCACATAAACAACGGCAATTTTCTGCATCAAAACCTACTCCTATTGACTTACAACCATATGATATACTGTCAGCATTTGGACAAGATCCGTCACCTACACATTCACAGGTATCTGGGTCCAAAAACGGTTTTGAACCGCTACAAACAATTTTCGGATCACATACACAACTGCAATCACTGAGAACTTTTCCTTGGGCTTCGCAAGTTTCTGCGGTTATGCCATTATTGCAATCCTCTTCTTCCTCGTCCTCACACTCACACTTTGTTTTATTAAAAACTTTACCTTGTAATTTACAAGAATCCTCAGTCACACCGTTATTACAACCTTGTTTCTTATCACACTCACATTTTTCTTCATTAAAGAATTCATCTTCCGCACATTCTGTTGGTATACATCCTTGCTTGCAATCACATTTTGAAGAATCAAATTCAAGCCCTTGGCTTGAACAACTTGCGGAAACACTTGAAGGGCATTTACATCTATCATTATCCTCAGGATCAGGGACTGCTTGCCCTGTACAAGAACAAGCACAACTGTTTGAATTTAATACCATAAAAGCACCGCAAGATTTGCCGCATGTACATTTGCACTCTTCTTCATCTAAAATTTTAGGAGAACTACAATTTAAATCACATTCATCATTGAAAGCACTGCCGCATAGTTCACTTAAACTACCGGTATTAACCAAACCTTGTAAATTACTGCAATTATCGCCAGAACATAATGGACCCTTGCCGCTTTTATAATTTTTACCCAACATAAAATCATAATTTTTACTTACGGCGTATACACAGAAATTATTATCACTATTATCACCGGCTGAATAAATATAATTTTGTGTGGAAATATTTATACCGTCACCTTTCAAAGGAGTATCTAAAGAACTTAGGTCACGGGCATATCTACCGTTAGACATAAAATATTTATTTTGAGCACCTGCCAGCATATCAAGATTATGCAAGGCATCAGAAACATTTGATCTCTTTATAAGTTTGTTGTATGTCGGGACAGCCATATAAGTTAAAATACCAATTATCAATACTGCTGCCATAATTTCCGGCAAGGAATATCCTTTCTTTTTTCTGTTTAACATAAAAACCTCTCTTTTATTTAGTATAACTTAAAAATATTCTAATTTCAACAATAACTGTCAAAAATTGCTATAATTTATACATGCCCCAGTAGCTCAATTGGAAGAGCAGATCCGTCCTAAGGATAAGGTTGTAGGTTCAAGTCCTATCTGGGGTGTTTTTTATTGCTAATTTTTGTAAAAGTTCTTGGAAATCCTTTTCATTTAACGGCTTATAATATAAAAATCCTTGTGCGGTATCGCAATTTAAAGAGCGAAGGAATTGGGCCTGCTCTTGTGTTTCAACACCCTCGGCAACTATAAATACTTTCATATTTTTCAACATTTTTATAATGCCTTCCAAAATTCCCACTGTGCGCGGATTGTTTCCAAAATCCCTTAAAAACTCTTTATCAATTTTTAAAGTATCAAAAGGTAAATCTTTCAAGACATTTAAGGAAGAATATCCCGAACCGAAATCATCCATGGCAACGGATATGCCCATATCATGAAGGCCTTTGATGAATTTATTTGCTTCAGGGGTATTGTTCATGACAGCGCTTTCAGTTATTTCAATCTCTATAAATTCAGCAGGAATTTTATAAAAATCCAATAAAATTTTAATTTTCGGTAAAGTTAATTCTTCTTTTAAATGAAGACGCGAAAAATTTATTGATAATTTACAAGGTTTTAAACCGGCATCAATCCAAGCCCTTAAATTTTTTAAGGCGTGTTCCAAAATATAAAAGTCTAATTTAATTATAAAACCATTATGTTCAAATATCGGTATAAACTGATCAGGCGGAATTATACCCTTTTTATGATTTTCCCAGCGCACCAAAACCTCTGCACCGGAAATATTTTCTTGATTAAAAGCACATTTAGGTTGGAAGTAAAGTTTAAATTCTTCATCTTTTAAGCCTTGCTGCATGCTATTTTCAATTTCTTTTGTCCATAAAACATCTTTTAAGGCTTTATCGTCATAAAACATATATTTTCTGTTTATACTTGCTTTTGCATTTTTCTTTGCTAAATTAGCCCTGTCAAGCATTAGGAAAAAAGGTAATTCCCCGGATATTTTATAAATACCGAAGTAAGCAGAAATAGTATAGTTAATATCTGTGATAGCATAACAATTATGAATTGCTTTACCTATCTTGTCTATACGATTAGATAAATCCTTATCTGTTTTATAAGATAAAAGAGTAAGAAAATTATCCCCAATCAAACGACAAAAAATTTCACCGTCATCTTTATTTGTATTATCGTTTAATACATTTGCAACATGGTTAAGAACTAAATCACCTTGTCTAAAACCGTAAAGGTCATTTATCAGTTTAAATTTATCTATATCAAGCATAATCAAAGCAAAATTTTTATTTATGTGTTTATGTAAAGATTTTTCCATCTCAATATTGAAACGTGCCATATTATAAGAGCCGGTGACATCATCCGTAAAAGCAATATCAAAAAATTCTTGCTTTTGTTTTTGTTCTTTGCGCTTTATAAAGATTAAAATTAAAGCAAAAGAAATTAACAAAGCAAAACAAAAAATCAAAGAACCGAAGAATATTTTGCGTTGTAAAACGGAAATAATTTTGGAAGGAATAACAAAAATCAAATGCCAGTCTTCCAAACCAAGAACAGATATTCGGACAAAAGATAAAAGCCTGCGTTCATTTTTTGTTTTAACAATATAATTAAAAACACCTTCGTCTTCACTGTTTAAAGCCCGGACTAAATTATCATAAAAAACCTGAACTTCTTTTAAATTAAGAGATAAAATATCTTTTAAATTTTTACCGGGTACAACAGAAGTATTATGGGTATCTACAATAACTTGTTCTTTTTTGTTTAAAATAACAGTGAAACCCTCACCGCCAACTTTATATTTTTCTAATCTTCTTTGTAAAGTTTCTATTGATTGGGTGGCAAAAAGGATAGCCTCCGTTTTACCGTTTACCGTAAAAGGTGTAGTATATAAAATGACAGGTTTTTTATCTATGGGATCAAAAAATAAATTTGATACGCCATTTTCGCCTTGCAAGCCTTTTGTTATCAAATTTTGCGGTAAAAAGTTAAGCGCAACTTCACCATTTTCAAAATACGCAGTTTTGCTATTTATAAAAAATATACCTGTATGCCTAAAGGCATAATGCCTGCTTATATCATCTAAAATACTTAAATATTCATCAAGGGAAGAATAACTGTAAAAATCAGCAAAAATATTTGAAATCGCATCTAAAGTTTGCATCTCTCTTTTAAGATAATCTGCAAAATCTTTTGATGCTTTTTGTGCAAAATCAAGAAAGAAAACTTCCTGTTGTGCTGACAAAATATTCCTTAAACTTATACTAGAAAATATACCGCCTAAGAATAAAAATATACCGATTACCAAAGATAATAAAGTTATTGATAGTAAATTAATATTTTTTTGTTTCATAATCCAACAATCAGTTTCCCTCAAAAAATATTATACAAATTAAGATAAAAAATGTATACTATATTTATGAAGAATTTAAAAGAAATCAATATTCCTGATTTATTAAAACGTTTACAAGAAGTATATAAAAAAATTAGAAAGATACATATTATTCTCTTTTTTATATTGTTAATTGCCTCTGTAGTTGGATTTATATATGCTAAAGATGCTTGGAAAGAATATTACGTCACCAAAGGTGCACAGGAAATTATTACAAAAGTCTCCCAAAGCCAAAGAGAAACAAAAAAGAAAACAGGTAAATATACACATGATTTGTTCGCTGATAAAAAATTAGTTTCCGCTTTGAAACTTTCTTCCAAGGTATCTTCAAAAAGCAACGAAAATTCCAAATTTGGTAAAAACAATACAAAATATAAAAGAAGATTTGCAATGGAAGATGAAGATGAGGATATGGATAACTTTCCATCCCGCTCATCAAAAACAAGAAGTAAAAGTAGTAGTAGAAACAGCGGAAAAAGCAGCGGCAAGGGTTCTTCTGACCCTAATATAGGACAAAGCGGTGATTATTATATAGAAATTGATGCTGAAAATGCTTGTATGATCGTAAAATATAAAAGATTTACACCGGAAAAAACTATTTTTTATGCCTTTTTTGAAGACGGAAAACCTTATTGCCAAGGCGAAAATTGTAAAGTAGAAACAAATAATGACGAAGTTGATTTATGCTATCTGAACGGTATGTGCTTTGCCCAAAATTTAATACATGAAACAGAACGTGAATGCGGCGACGGGCATGGTATACAAAAAAGAAAATGTACTAAAAGCTGCAACGGCGGAAATTGCGAGGGCTGGGGTGAGTGTGTTTGCAATAAAGGTTATGGTTGGGATGGTAAAACTTGCGCGCAACTTCAAACAGAAAAAGATTGCTCTGAAGAACAATGTTTTAACGGTGTTTATTGTGAAGACCCTGAAAATTTAGAAAAGGAAATAGAACACGGTACCTGTAAGAGATTAAAATTTTGCCAAGTAAACAAAGGTTGGCAATACAGTAGTTGGGATTGTTCTTGCGATAAAACATATTATTGCCCTGTAAAAGACGAATGTGTTATAATGCCTGAACCATTAAAAAGTATAGAATTATCTAATCAAGCAGGATCTTGTTCAAATATTTCTTATAGATGTGAGAAAAACAAAGGTTGGCAAAATTATGCTGAAAGTTGCGTTTGTGATAATATAGGAACTTTTTGGGATGAAAAATCAAAAAAAGCAACTTGCTCATCATGTACAAAAAAACCGGTAAATGCCGAATTTACATCTAATGCCATTGGTACGGATTCTTGTTCCTGGAAGTGTAAAGAGGGTTTTGAATTACGTAAAAATGATTGTACAAAACCGGATGGCCAATATTTATGTGCAAAAACAGATTTGCAAATTTGCACAGATGACTTCAGCAAATCACGCAAATTAAAAATTAACACAAAAACCAACGAAGGGCAACTTTGTTATTCCGATGAAAAAGACCATATTTTGTTCTTTGATCAAAAGAATAAAGTATGCACATTATGCCAATGTGTAAACGTGGACGCTAAAAAGAATAATAAATAATTTCAATATTTTCAGCATTTTAACCCCTGTTTAAAGCAGGGGTTATTTGATTTTATTGTCTATTTTTGTTAAAATTATTTATAACCTATTAAGGTTATAAGGAGATAATATGAAAAGATTAGTAATACTTATCAATATGCTCATGATCATTTGTGTTTGTGCAATACTAACACAGGCACAAAATAATATAGCAAATAACAAACAAAATGAATGTTCTTTGCTCTTTAACAAAGTACTTGACGGTAAAGATAAAGATCTTAAATGGTTTGAAAATAAAATTGAATATGTATTAGAAACAGGCTATTTTTGGGAAAGTTGTGTAGTTAATCAACTAAAAAACGGGCAAAATGTGATAATCAATTATACCGGTTATACAGACGCCGAAGCAACAAAAACAGAGTTAAAATATTTAATAAAAAGTGCCGTGAAATTTAAAGAAGAACTTGAAGATTATGCAGAAGAACAAGAGCCAAAAAATTCCTTTTTATATGACGGTGACAGATATATATTTTTACAAACGGATAAAAATTTGATTATAGATAAAAAATTACAAAAATATCTTAATAAGGAGAATAAAAAATTTTATCACAATTTAAAAACAGGAAAAATAATTATAAATATCAAAACATTGCAAAACAATGAAAACACCGGCGCAGTTATGATAGAAACAGAAAATTAATTACAAAAACTTTTAAAAAACTTCCTTAAAAATATAAGGAAGTTTTTTATTAAATAATTTTTTATTATTTTGATACAAAATTGCAACAAAAAATATTTATGTTTTTAACCGACAATTTGGGTACACGCCCAATCTTCATCTCCAAAAGATTTACCCATATTTTTACATATTTTTTTACCTTCATCACTACTCATATAAGGCATACAAATTATTTTTTCCTTTGCTACTGGCAGTATCGCAATAATCATCACCATCTGGCTGGCCCATAATTATCTCAAATAAATTCTTATAACGGCACCGAACAGAACCATCATCTCCTAAATTTATATCACAAAACCAATAATTATTATGACATACTTGGTTATCTCCGCAATTATCTTCTTCTTCATTTTTCCAATCGGCAGGCCAATTCGCTCCCAGCATAGAACCATCAGGCCAATCATAATCTTCTGTCAAATAACTACCATGCCTTAGTTTATATTCGGCTAATCCATCATACCAACGGCGCATAAGCGGCAAAATACTTGCAACCCTTGCTTTCGTGACGGCCATTTGATATTGCGGCAAAGCAATACCTGCCAAAATACCGATAATAAGTACAACTACTAACATTTCAATTAAAGTAAAACCCTTTTTCATATAATCTCCTTTATACAATGCTTTTATTTATTGTATATAGAAATTTAGAAAAAAAAAAAAAAACAGAAGTCAAGAGGATCGTCGTAAAATTAAAATATAGGAATAACCTAACAGCAAAAATTTTTTAGGGAAATTTTTATATAGCAATAATAGAAATATTACTTTTATCGGCAATTTCTATTACTTCTTCTACGTCTAAAACTACTGTTTTACCTGCTTCAACGGCAAGAACATTTGCACCGGCTTTAAGCATTGTTTTTATTGTTCCTTTACCGATAACGGGCAAATCAAACCTGTCATCTTGTTTTGGGCGGGCAACTTTGACTATTACCAAAGAGTGCTTTTCTTTGCTTTTTGCGGTTTTATAAATTTCCCCGCCGCGTTTGATACATTCATCTGTTCCTTCCATACCTTCAACGGCAAGGACGGCTTTATCACTTAAAACTACTGTTAAGCCAACGTCCAAACTTGCCAAAGTATGCGCCACTTTCAGGCCCAAATCAATATTTAATTTTTCATCTTCGCTAGGTATACGCTTTGTCAAAACACCGGCTTTAACCGTACAATTCTTTAGAAATGAAAAAGATGATAAAACTTCTATGCCTTCTTTTTTGAATTCGCTTATGGCAGCACCTAATAAACTTTCTGCTCTTTTATCACGTAATGTTGCCAAAACTTTTGCCATACGCATATCAGGTATAAGTGAAAAAATGCTTATATGTTTAACGCGCCCTGCCATAATAACATGTGTGACACCGTTTTGTTTTAAAAACTCTACGCATTTTGTAAATTGCCCTAATTTTAAAGTTGTCACTGCCTTAGAATAAGGTTTAAAGTCTGATTCATAAGCGTTTCCTTTTACACAAGCAACAACCACTTGCCAACCTTCTTCATTGGCACCTTTTGCACTTAAAACAGGGTATTTACCTTCACCTGCGATTATACCTAAAACTTTATTCGTCATCTTCTTCGCTTTTATTTTTCCTTGCTTTTGCGCGTGATGTTGTTAATCCGCGTTTTGTGCTTGCACAGAAATCAATTAACTCTGTCACTTCCGGCACTTGCGGTTTTGAACGTAAAAGGGCAATACTTTCTTCCATAGTCCTGTCGGAATTAAATAATTCCATATATGCGTGTTTTATTGCTTTTACCACTTCCGGTTTAAAACCGGCGCGTTTAAGACCGATTAAATTAAGGCCGGCAAGTTTTGCGCGTGTACCAACCGCATAGCAAAAGGGAGGAAGGTCCAAAGTAAGGCCGCTTAAACCCGAAAGCATCGCAAAACGCCCGACGCGCACAAATTGATGTACACCTGTTAAACCTGAAAGTATAGCATGGTCGCCGATACGTGCATGGCCTGCCACCCCGCAAGAGTTAACTAAAATGATATTATCCCCTAAAATACAATCGTGTGCGACATGCGAATTTGCCATTAAAAGGCAACTATTGCCGATTGTTGTAGGTTGCTCTAAATTAGTAGCGCGGTGAATCGTCACGCACTCACGTATTTTATTTTTATTACCGATTTGCACACGGCTTTCCATACCATCTTGGAAAGATAAATCTTGTGGTTTAACCCCTATAAAACAAGAAGCGATAAGTTCATTTTCATCACCCATAGTAGTATTTTCAATTACGCAACTTGGCCCGATTTTATTATTTTTACCGATAGTAGTATTTTTACCGATTATCGTAAAAGGACCTACAATTGTACCTTCTCCGATTTTGGCACTTGGATCAATAATTGCTGTTGGGTGTATATTGGGGTTATTCATAAAATCTCCTAAATGTTTTCTAATAATATTTTAGCAAAATTTGTATTACCGGTATGTCCGCCGCAAGAGCATGTAATATGCATAGGGCCTAAAACATAACTGGTTAAAGATAAATCGCCGATTAAATCAAGTATTTTATGGCGCACTTGTTCATCGGGGAAACGCAAAGGCGTGGAAAATTTGTCTTTAAAAATAACCACACAATTTTGCGGGTCGCCGCCGAGGGCAAGCCCGTTTGCTTTTAAAAAGGCAAGTTCTTCTTCAAAACCGAAAGTGCGCGATGGCGCAATTTCTTTTACATAACCCTCTTTAGACATTTCAAAAGTATATTCCTGATGATTAACAAGGGGATGATTTCTTAAATAAACAAAAGTAAAAGTTAATTTGTCCGCAGGTTTTGCGCTATAAGACATATTTTTTTCTTGATAAGTAATTTCTTTGTTTATATTCAAGACCTTGGCGGGTAAACCTAAGTCCTTAAGGCCTGCTTTTAAAATATGTTCCGCAAAGACCAAAGAAGAACCGTCGGTTAAAGGCGGTTCGGGGCCGTCCATTTCCACGAGCAAATCAGTAATACCCAAAGCGGCGCAGGCGCTCAATAAATGTTCTACGGTGTGAACGCTTGCGTTTTTGCTTGCCATATTTGTGCCGCGTAAAGTTGATTTTATGCTTGAAATATGTGCTTTAATAGGCTCGGCATCGGGAATATCTTTTCTTAAAAAAGAGATATAACCTTGATCGCTCGGTTTTAAAATTATTGTGCTTTGTTTGCCGGTATGTAAACCTATACCGCTTAAAGTTGTTTCTTTTGCAATAGTAAATCTGTTCATAAACCCTCTAAATATTATATTTCTTTCTAAGTGCCTGAATTTCTTTATAAAATTCCGGTAATTTTTTAAGTATTACTTGTAAACGCATAAAATCAGAATAAGACACTGCAGGTGAACCCATAACTTTCGCACCGGGTTCAACCGCGGACGTCACGCCCGCTTGCGGGCCGACTATTGCCCTATCGCCCACTTTTAAGTGGCCTGAAACACCCGCTTGGCCGGCAACAATTACACCGTTGCCGATTTCGGTTGAGCCTGCAATACCGGATTGTGAAATTAAGATACTTGACATACCCACTTTCACATTATGCCCGACTTGTACTAAATTATCAATTTTAGTATTTGCGCCGATTACCGTTTCGTTCATCTTTGCGCGGTCAATGGTGGTATTGGCGCCGATTTCTACATCATCCTGTAAAATTACTTTACCGATTTGCGGGATTTTTTCGTGTTTATTTATAAAAATATAACCAAAGCCGTCAGAACCGATAACGGCACCCGGTTGTAAAATAACGCCGTCTTTTAAAACACACTCTTCGCGGACTGTCACTTTAGGATATAAAATACAACCGCGCCCGATTTTTACATCTTTACCTACATAAACCTGCGGGTAAATTATAGTTCCTTCGCCGATTTCCGCGCCCTCTTCAATAACGCTTAAAGCACCAATGGCGACATTTGCACCGATTTTCGCGCTTTCGGCAACGACGGCAGTTTTATGAATTTCCCTTTTGATATTTTTATTTAAGGTGGTAGTAGCACGCATAATTAAAGTGAAAGCCCATTCGGGATTATCTGCATACAAAATATTTCCTTTATAAGCAATTTCTTGGCCTTTGATTTTTGTAGGAACAATTAAAGCGCCGAGTTCCGCATTAGCAGGGGCATTTGTGCTTTTTAAATCCGCCGCATAAGCGATACCGCCTGCAATAACTTTATCTAACCCGCAAAGCACAGTAGGTTTAAAGTTTTCATCACCGGCAAGTTCCGCGCCGGAAATTTGCGCCATTTCTTTTAAGGTTATACTCATTTTTTATCTCCTAATTTCTTTTTATATTTAGTATGATAAGTTTTCATCCACTTTATAAATTCGTCCGTGACGTTAAGCGGTTTACCGTAAAGCAAATTATTTTTATCAACTACCATACCGATATTACGAACAGCAGCATATTCTTTTAAACCGCTATAAATCTCTTTTAATATTTCACCGACAATATAATCTTGTCTGGAATTAACTTCTTCTTTTGACATTTCTTTAAAATTAAGTAAAAATGCTTCTTTATCAATTATTGCTTTTTTTGTTTCTCTTATTTGTTCTTTTAAAGTGTTTATTTGTTTATGATTATCAAGCGGAATATCTTGCAGCATTTGGCAAGTACAAAAAGTAAGTTCTTGCAAAATATGTTTTAAAACATTAGGTTTTATACGCGGGAAAGTTGTATCTTCTGTCGGAGGAATGTATTCAAGTTCTTCATAAAAAGGCTGTTCGCCGGCAAGTTCTGTACGCAAATTGGCAAGTTTATCTTTCAAATTTTTTACCTGTTCCTGAAGTTGTGCATATTCAAGTTGTTTTGCCTCAAGTTCAAGGCGCATTGTTTTACGTGCTTCAATAGTCCATGGATTATTATTAAAAACCTGTTCCATATTGATATAAACTGCCAAAGTACCCTCGGGTATTTTTTCGGGCTTTTCTTCTTTACCGTTTAATTTGAAACCGAAGTGTTCCTTAGTTTCTTCCACAGGTGCATTAGCGGCAAGGGCATTTTTTTCAGGCGTTTGTAAGGCTGCTGCCTGCGGGTTTTGAACGATCGGTAAAGAACCCTGCAAAGCATTAAAATCCTGGCTGCCTTCGGGTGCTTTTTGAGTCATAATAGATTCAAAATCCCCTGCTGGTTTATCTTTAGAGGGGCTCATAACAGGTACTTCAACTATGGCTGTTGTATCATATTTTTCAAGGGGAATTTGGCTTGAACCGGGCAATTTTTCCAATGCAGCTTTAGTTTTAGACGATTCCGCTTCTGCAATTTGTTTTTCTAATTCGGCAATATCAACTTTATCTTGTGCTTTTAAAAAAGTTCCAAGAATTATTAAAAGTAAAAAAATTGATATTTTGTTAAAAATTTTCATAACCAAATAAAACAATTTTCACATTAAAATAAGTTTGCCATTGAGAAATAAATATAACCGCGTTTTTCCCCTGATTTATGATTTAAACCATAACCCCAATCTAAACGAATCGGCAAAGTAGGCGTGACGATTCTTAACCCAAAACCGACACCCATTTTGAAATCCCCTACCGCCGTTCCGGTTTTTAAACGGATATCACTTAAATTAGTCCAGGAGTTGCCTATATCAAAGAAGGCAGCAAGTTGTGCTAAAGTACGGCGGCCTTCCCGCGCGATAGGAAACTTTAATTCAATATTGCCGATATAGTATATTTCACCGCCTGTTTCCGGGCCGATTTGGCCTGTAGTTTCATAACCTCTGACTGTATCGGCTCCTCCTAAAAATATCCTTTCATAAGCAGGTACCATATCAGAACGGCCATAAGCCTTTACAGAACCGGCACGCTGGCCTATCATTAACACAATAGGGTAGTCTTTACCGATATTAAATAAAGTGAAATTATAGGCAGATTTTAAATTGATTTTATAAATATCAACATTACCCATAAAAGGCCCGCCGGTTAATTCAAGCCCGATAGAGTTTCTGGAACCTTCTGTGGCATCAAAAACGCTGTCGCGCGTATCTCTTATAGCAGTTATACCAAAGGTAGATTGTGTGGTTTTCCCTTCCGCAAGGCCGTTTCCTTCTTGATTTTTATATTTTGCATCTATATCGTAAATTTCTATACCTTCCAAAGTATAAGAGAAGTTCAAGCCGTAAATATCATCATTAAAACGCGGGCCCAAGTTTAAGCGGAAACCTTTACGCTTTTCGGTATAAGCGGAATAAGTGTCCATATAAGAGCGATAGCGCCTTGTATTAAAAGCATCTACACCAAAACTAATCGGTTTTTCAAATATCCAAGGGGTCAACCAACTGATAGTATAATCTAAAATGCGGCTGCCAAACATGGCACGCGCAGTCAAACGTTGGGCACGGTGAAATAAATTTAAATGGCTGATAGAAACATCCCCGTATAAACCGTCAAGAGAGGACATCGCTATACCGGCAGTAAACATACCCGGGCGGCCTTCAACGATATTGTAGCCGACATCAACTTTATTTATATCGTTTGTCGGTGTTATATCAATTTGGGCATCCGTTAAAAAGCCAAGGTTCATAAGTTTATTTTGCCCGCGCTGCACTTTGGAATAATTGAAAACTGAACCTTCTTTGAAAGGGATCTCACGTGCAAAAATATATTTTGGTGTTTCGCCTTCACCAGTAATATCAATATGGTCTACGTAGACTAAATTATTTTGTTGTATTTGGAAATCAATATTTAAAATGTGGTTTTTTTTGTCCAGATTTTTTTGCGGTACGACTTCCGCCCTTAAATAACCTTTATTCGCATAAGATTCTTGCAGGGCACGAATAGTACCGTCAAATTTTTGCTGGTTAAAAAGTTTGCCTTTGGAATAAAAGATACTTTTATCAAGTTCCTTCTCTGTTAAAACAGTATTTCCGTTAAAAGTAGTATTGCCGAAATAGGCCTTTTCCCCCTCTTGGACCGTATAATTCAAAACTACTTCGCTGTAATCATCACTGAAAACAGGAATTTGACCTTCTATTTTAAAATCATAAAAACCTTCATTTCTGGCAAAAAGGGTTGCATTGTAATTATCAAGAGGAATATTTTGAACCTTATATACTTTGCCGGGACGGTTTTTGAGTTTTTTAATGAATTTCTTTAAAGGTATTTGGTCCAATCCTTCTACTTTTACATCTTTAACACGTGTTTTTTCACCTTCATCTATTTTTAAGGTGACGAAAACTATATTTTTTTCCTCATTGATTTCAAAAGTATAAGAAACCTGAGCATTTAAATAACCGTTTTCTGCATAAGCGGATTTGATTTTATCCATATCGGCGATAAGTTTTGTTTCGCTGAAAGGATCTTTTGTTTTGCTCATCATCACTTTTTGTATTGCACTTTTGGAAAGTTTTTTGCGGCCTTCATAATAGATTTTTTCTAAGATAGGTTTTTCTTCTAAAATAACAGTTAAAGCGTGGCAAGGATAAAGTTCTTTGTCTTTTTTATCTGCTTTATTTTTTGCTGTACCTGAAATAGGGCTGATATCTATTTCCACGTTTTCAAAATCGCCCAATGTTATTAAGTTATTTTTATCTTCTTGGACGGAAGAAAGTGCATAAAAAGTATTTTTTTTAGCAGAAATATTTTTTAAGACCGTTTTCTTGTTTATATTTACAAGGCCTTCCGTTTTTAATTCGCAAATAAGCCATGGGCCTGTTTCGGAAAATGCCGCTTGTGTTGTTTCTTCTTCATTTTCCTCTTCAGGACCGGCATAATTACCTGATGTAAAATCTACAGAATTTTTACCGAAAGAACCGGTATTTAATGCGTTTTGAGAAGCAGAACCACCCAACATTTGTGCAAAAATACAAGGTGTTAAAATTGTAAAAAGTGTTAGTGTTAGAAATTTCTTCATATATATACATTATATGAAATTATTAGGCGTAATGAAAAAAGGAGTTGGCAATTGTTATTCTTTGCCTAGATACCACGCACAGTTTGGCTAATATATAAAACGGCACTAAAAAGTGCCGTTTTGTAATTTGAGGAAATCAGAACTAATTAAATCTGAAAAACCCCCTCATACCCTTCAATTTCTTTCCCACCAAGTTGTTTGCAAATCGTTTCCCCACCTTCATCACTCATACAAATGAATTTACCCTTTTCATAACTTTCATAAGTTTGACTTCCATATCTTATGTCATAATTACTCTCTCTTTTCGGTGTCGCAATTATTAAACATCCTTTACCTGCACACTCATCTAAATAGATATTCCAATCTTTTGTAGCTGTTTCAACTTCTATATCAAGATCTTCTAAAGAATCAGGATATTCTTCATTGTGTAAAAACCAACGGTCAGCCGCATCACCTATAGCACGTAAAGCGATTTTTGCCTCAGCAACACGGGCCTTTCTAACTGCTCCTTGATATTGCGGTAAAGCAATACCGGCTAAAATACCGATAATTAAAACAACTACTAACATTTCAATTAAAGTAAAACCTAATTTGTTTTTCATATAATCTCCTTTATACAATGCTTTTTTATTGTATATAGAAATTATAGAAAAAAAAAAAAAAACAGAAGTCAAGCGCTTTTTTATACAAACAGACGTGAAAAAACTCGTAAAAATAAACAGATAAGTATTTTTTTGAGATAATTTAAAAATTTTCAGATTACCTAAAAACCCAAGACTGCACCCGCTTTGGGAAATAAAATGTTATTTTAAGTTTCCTATAATACTTTTTATATAAGAAGAAGAAATACCATCTGTTCTCTTCATAATATAAATTTCCTTATTATTTTTTTTACAATAATCAATCGCTTTTTGAAAGCCGCTATGTATTTGGTCTGGCCCTTTTACCCAAACATCAAAATCAATTTGTTCAATATCTATGTTTATCTCATTATAGATTTTTACATCATCCACTAGTTTTATGTTTTTTATCATATCAACTCTTTCTTGTGTCGAATATAAAATATTCGTATTGCTCTTATATTTTTTAATATATTCAGAACTTTGTACACATACTATTAAAAAAGTATCTTTCCCAAAATGTTCTTTGATATTCTTAAATAAATTAAGATGACCGAAATGAAACATATCAAAAACACCAAATGTAATTATTCTTTTATTTGTATTTCGCATTTAGATCCTCACAATTTAACTTCTATAATTCTATGTCTATTTTCCCGCTCATTTTCTGGAGGAAGTTTCATATAATCTCCGTATACTGAACGAAGAAATAAATCGTAATCTGTTGGACAAGAGAACATTTCATCTTCAAAAAGAATTTGCTTATACTCTTTAAAACAACTTAAAGGAATTACCCACTTCCCATAATGAGAAGCCCCTGTTTGTTCATATAAAAAATCAGAAGATAAATGATTATAGCGAACCATAATATTTTTATATAATGATTTAATAAATCTTCGCGGGAAAAACCATACAAAAAATTTTAATATCAAATATATTAAATGAACAATATGCCGTTTTAATTTCTTGTTTTGTGTCACCCAAGGTTTTGTTTGCGCTTTCAAAAGCATACAGCGTTTATAAAATTCTATTTGTACTCCCTGAAAAATCTTCCGTAAAGTGTTAGACGGAAAGACATCATACGGAAAAATGTCAATATATATTTCTGTATGTTGTTGCTCATTACCGGCACCCTCTTCCAAAAAAATTGTTCCCTTTTTACGTAATTTGGAAAAAGATAAAGGAAACCTGTCGTCATTATCCCATGTTTGTAAAAAATATTTAGAAGAAATTTCCCTAGGAGCAATTTCCAAAAATCTTTCATACTCCGTCCTTATCATACCTATATCTAAATCGTCATCCCAAGGAATAAAACCTTTATGTCTGACTGCCCCCAACAATGTTCCTGAATCTAAAAAATATGAGATTCCGTATTTTTCACAAACTCTTTTGATTTCTTTTGCCATTTCCAGCTGCGTTAATTGTACTTTGCGTAGAGTTCCTTTGTCCATAGTTTCTCCTTGTTTTAATAAATAAAAAACGACTGCTATTGATTATTCTACGCGAGGGTATAACCAACAGCAGTCGTAGTTCTACAAATTTTTAGGATAGAAAAATCTCTATACAAAAATATGTGAACATTAAGTAGGAAATATTAGGATCATGACTTCCCAAAATTTCCTACCATAACGCCCGCTTTTGGACTCGCGTAGATGTTGAATTTTCAACAATCATCCTATTATTTATAGGATTCCAAAAACAGATTAAATTTTTATGGTTTTAAACCTTGTATCAAAACACAATTCTTTTTAAAAAATATAATATCTTATACAAACTTCCTATTAGCACTCGTGGCAGTCTGCGCAGCGGGCCTCATAGTCCTCAGCCCCGCCCACATAAATTCTGCTCTTAACTTTAACTTTCCTTTGAGTGCGGCGTGCCGGTTTACCGCAAACAACACAACGCGCGGCAAGTTTCAAAACACTATCGGCAACCGCTAAAAGTTTGGCCGTACTTCCAAAAGGCACACCCTGATAATCCATATCAAGCCCGCAACAAATAACGCGTTTTCCTTGCTTAGCCAAAGTTTGCGCTACATTGACGATATCTTCCGTAAAAAAATTGACTTCGTCAAGAGCAATAACTTCGGTATCTTTATCAACTAATTTTAAAATTTCTTCCGCTTTATCGATGGGGGTTGCATCCATTTTAACCAAGTCATGCGTGGCTATACCTTTGCGGGCATAACGTTTATCTAATGTGGAATTAAACACCTGAACTTTTTGGCCGGCATGGCGCGCCACTTCAATGCGCCTGATAAGTTCTGTACTTTTGCCGGAAAACATACATCCGCAAACAACTTCAATACGCCCGTAAGGGACTTTTGCTTTTGCTACCATAACACACCTCTATAAACTAGGCCCTGCGGCAGTATAACTTTTCTGCCACGGGTACCAATACTTATTTATGCGCTTCTCGGCGGATGTTTCTTGAACATCACCGCCGCAACGGACATTTATCATAAAGTGGAAAGATAAGTTTTGGCTTCTGTCACGAACACCTAACATTACATTAAAATCGTGGAAATCTTTATAAACTAAAATATGTTTTGAATAACCGTGAATTGAAGAATCTTTTATCTCAAAATCAAGGCCCATATCGGCGCGCCAAGTGCTGTTTTTAGGTGCAAGCGCAAATTTGGTTGTAAACAAGAAACTGTTGCGCGTGGTTTTATAATTTGTCATACCTAAAGTTATATACATATTTTCCGGATCACGCGGATCGCGGAAAGTGGTATTTAATACAAAAGCCTGATTTCCTTTATCAAAATCATATAAATTTTGCAGGAAAAAGTTTGTGCCTGTCTTTTGGTTAAAAAAGCCGATTTCAGCAAGTAAAGGCTCTAACCGTTCCGGCACATCCCAAGAGTTTTTATCTTGCCCGATATCAAAACCGCTTGCCACTTTAAAATATAAATTTTCCGTGGGCATATAATAATTTTGGATGTAAAAAGCATTTTGTTCTTCGCGGTTAAAAACATTTTGATATTCGTCTATAACTAACACTTTATCGGTGGTACGGTGTTTATAGCGGTAGCCTAAATCTAAAGCACCGGTGGGTAAATTTGCCCTTAAATTAACTTCAGTACCATAGCGGCCGACATAGTTATCATTTTTCTGTGAAACAGGGTCTTTAAAGCCGATTTCCTGATTATAAAAAACGCTCGGCGTCAAAGTAAAAATACGGTTTAAACGTAAACTTTTTGAACTGCGCCAAGTGGCTTTAAAATATTGTAAAAAATCATTATCATCCGTTATATATTCATTATATTTTGTATTGTTAAAAGAAAGGTTAAAATTGTTTACTATACCGCCGGTTTTGGGTAAAACAAAAGGTGTAAAGTTCCAAGCAATTTCAGGCAAATCGGTTTTATATTTATAAAATGTTTTTGTTGTTTCGTTTAACTTACTTATATCATAATAACTTATACGAAAATTGCTAACGCGGCTTTGGCGGACAAGTGAAGTTTGAACCAATTTGTCCGGTGACACTACATAAGGGTTGTTTCTGAAAAAGTCATTATTAAACTCCGGGTCTGAAACGGTACGCGTTTTTAATTGCGCGAAATAAATTGCACCATCTTCATTATTAAGAGAATCTGAATTATCATACATTTCCCACCAGAAACCGCCATTTATACCCCAGCGCTGTTTATCTATTACATTATCTTTAATGGTATATGTTTGAATATTGCCGCGAAATTTTTTGGGGTCATCATAGCCTAAACTCAAGCCATAACCAAGCCCGGATTTTGTGTAATAATCAAGGTTTCCCGTCGCTGCAAAATTGCCCTTGGAATAGACGGTAGATGTTAATATCGCAAAACCTGTGTTTGCGCTTTGCCCAAAGTCAAGATAAGTGGTAAAAATATGGTCATTTCTTAAAGAACGGTAAAAGTACGGCAACCACAAAACAGGTACTTTGCCGATACGCCCGATTGCATTTGTCCCCGAAATACTTATTTCCGGTTTCAAGGTTGCTTTGCTTAAAGATAAGGTGTAATGGGGCTGTGGTTTATCACAACAAGTTAAACGTGCATCTTTTAAAATATATTTACTTTCATCACCTGAAAAATTACTTGCTGAAATTATACGCATCGGCCCGTATTGTGCGGAAAAATCATCAACCGCAATACTTTTACTTTGCGTATTATATTTGAAATCTTTTAAAGAGAATGTACCATCGTTATTTTGTAAAGTGACAGGGCCGCTTGAACTTATAGTTTGTTCTTTAGGCATAATTTCAAAACTGTCGCCCATAACATTATATTGTTCCTTGTCTTTATTTACAGATATCACGGCATTTCCTACCAATTCCGCTTTACCTGTATTGTTATTATAAGTTATTTCATCAGCGGTAAAATAGATAAAATCTTCTTTATTCGGTGCAGGCAAATTTGAACTTTGGCAAAATGCAAAAGTACTAAATAAAATAAAACAAAAAGAAATTAAAAATTTATTTTTCATTTTCCACACTTAAAGCATACAAAGCAGCACCCAAAGCACCTATATCTTTTGTCTTTGAGAATAATATTTTGATATTTTTAAACGGCTCTTTAATTTTTTGTTCTTTCAAAACTTTATTTAAAAACGGCATAAAATATTTTGCCCCGCCTGCAACACCTCCGCTGAAAACAACGGCTTCGGGGTTAAAAACCAAAATTAAATCAGCTAAAGCAATACCTAAATTATTACCGAAATATTGCCAAATTAAAAGAGCATTTTTATCTTTCTCACTTGCCGCATCCGATAATAATTTTACACAAAACCCTTCTTTCTTAAGCAAAGTGCCAAGCATACTTTTGGGATTTTCTTTTACCGCTTTTAAAGTTAATTTTTTTAAATTGTTTGTGCCTATATAACTTTCAAGACAGCCGCGTGCACCGCAACCGCAAAGATTACCTGTTTTTGTATCACCTATTTTTATATGCCCAAATTCCCCCGCCGTTCCCGTCGCGCCTTGATATAATTTACCGTTAATAATTATGCCACCGCCAACACCTGTGCCAAGTGTTAAAACAATAATGTTTTTATATTTGCTTTTTAAATCGTTTTTATAAATTCCAAATGCAGCCACGTTTGCGTCATTGGAAGCATAAGTATTAAAACCTGTTAATTTTTTTAGGCCTTCTGCAATTTTAAAATTATGCCAAGGAATATTCGGGGCAAAACGCAAAATGCCTTTTTTATGGTCTGTATCACCGGCAATACCTATGCCGATAACTGCCTTTTTTACTTTTAATTCTTTGCACCAAGCATTGATAATATCTGCTAAAAACTTTATAAATTTTTGGCCGGAAAATTTTAAAGGTGTTTTAAATTTTTCATTTTTTAACACTTTACCTTTTTCATTTACGGCAAGAATTTTAATAAAAGTTCCGCCGATATCAATACCGAAAGAAATCATAAATTATCTCCTGTTCTGCTTTTTGGGTGGCTGCTGTTATAAACTTTTTTAAGACGGTCAAGAGAAACATGTGTATAAACTTGTGTTGCACTTAAACTTTTATGCCCAAGCATTTCCTGTAAGGTTTTTAAATCGCAACCGTTATTTAATAAATGCGTTGCAAAAGTATGCCTTAAACTATGCGGCGTAATGCGGCGCACAAGTTTTGTATTTATCGCACTTTGTCTGATTATTTGCCTAATACCTTCACCGCTGATACGGCGCCCATAACTGCTTAAAAATAAAGGATCCGACGGTAAATATTTAGGGCGGGTTAAAAGATAATTTTGAATACTGTCAAGCGCAATATCTGTTATCGGAACAATGCGCTCTTTGGACCCTTTACCCAAAACTTTTGCATAACCTTGCCGGAAATTTATATCGCAAATATTTAGACCGATTAACTCACTCCGTCTTAAACCGCTGGAATATAAAAGTTCCAAAATGGCTTTATTTCTTAAGGCGTATAATTTGCTTGGGCGCGCTTCCATTAAACTTGAGGCTTCTTCTTCCGTCAAAAATTTAGGAAGTATTTTTTCACGTTTAGGAGCAGAGAAAAGTTTAAAAGGATTTAATTTTATCAGGCTGCGCGTTTCCAAAAATTTGGCAAAACTCCTTAAAGAACTTATTTTGCGGAGCATTGTGCTACGTTTAATATTTGTATTGCTTTCCAAAGCCAAATAAGAACGAATATTTCTGATATTAAAATCTTTTACTTGAGTTAAATTATTTTTTGCAAAGAAACTATAAGCATCCTCCAAATCACGGGTATAAGCCCGCAAAGTATGGGGGGACATATTTCGCACTTTTAGCCCTTGCAAAAAATTATTTATCTGCTGTTGCATTTTTTGCTTCTATTTCTTTAATTTCTTCCGGTGTCACTTGCACTATTGTTTTGCACTTTGGGAAACCGGAACACCCTAAAAACGCACCGCGTGCAGAGTGCCTTAAAAGTAAAGGTTTACCGCAATTTGGGCATTTTTTACCGGAATCTAATGCTGTTTTTGTTGCAACTTTTTTGCCTTCGGCATTTATGGAATATGTATTTTTACATTTCGGATATGCCGAGCAAGCCAAAAATTGACCGCGGCGGCCTGTTCTTATAACCATAGGAGCACCGCATTTATCGCAAACTTCGTTTGTTGGTTGTGCGGGTGCGGAAGTCGTTGCATTTAAATTAATTTTACCTTTACAGGTAGTATCGGAACAAACCAAATATTCACCGTAGCGGCTATGTTTTAAAAGCATAGGTTTTTGGCAAATGGGGCATTTCCGGTCACTTGAAACGGGAACGGAAGAATTCATATTCTTTGAAGCATTTTTCAAGTCCTCAGAAAACCCTTTATAGAAATCAGATAAAACCGCAACCCATTTCTTATTACCTTCGGCGATATCGTCGAGTTTTTCTTCAACGCCGGCAGTATAAGAAAGGTCCATAATATCTTTAAAGAACTCTTTTAAATGGTCTGTCACTCTTATACCTAAAGGTGTTGCGGTTAGTTTCGTGGTTTTAGGAAGTTTTTCAATATACTTCCTGTCCATAATAGTTTTTATCGTCGGCGCATAAGTGGACGGGCGGCCTATACCGTGCTTTTCCAAAGTTTTGATTAAACTTGCTTCATTATAATTTGGCGGCGGTGCGGTTTTATGGTCTTTAGTTTCAATATCAACTAAAGTTAAAGTATCTCCTTCTTCCAAAGCAGGTAAGAGCGCGGAAGAGTTTTCTTCCTTATCATTATCTTCAGGTTCTTCATCTTTATAGACGGAAAGATAACCCTCAAATTTAACCGTTCTGCCATTTGCGCGTAGCAAGCAATTTTCTTTACCGCCGGCAGAAATATCTATACTTACAGTGTTAAAGATGGCATCTGCCATTTGAGAAGCAACAAAGCGAAGCCAAATAAGTTCATATAATTTATACTGGTCTACCGTCAAAGAGTTTTTAATGTTTTGCGGTGTTTTAAAAACATCAGTAGGGTGGATAGCCTCGTGTGCTTCTTGCGCACCTTTCACTTTTCCTTTATATACAGGCGGTTTTGCAGGGGCAAAATTTGCGCCGTATTTTTCCTTAATAAATTTATTTGTTTGTGTTTGCAAAAGTGTAGAAACATTAAAGGAGTCCGTTCTCATATATGTAATCAAACCTACGTTTCTGCCGTCAATTTCCACACCTTCATATAAAGATTGTGCAGTCTGCATTGTCTTTTGCGGGGAGAATCCGAGTTTATTATAAGCATCCTGTTGCAAAGTGCTTGTGATAAAAGGCGGTTTCGGGTGTTGTTTAACTTCTTTCTTTTCAACTTTTTCAACAGTTATAGGCCCTTTACGTAAAGCGGCATTAACAACTGCTAAACTTTCATTAGTATCAAAAACTGTTGACTTTACTTTATAATCTTCTGCAAAGAGTTTATAGGTTGTTGTGTTTTCAACATTTTTGCCTTTCCATTTTAAAACGCGCGCGAAAAACTGCGGTTTTGTATCTTTCTTTTCAAGTTTAGCGCGCAAAGTCCAATAAACTTTGCTTTTAAATTCGGCAATTTCTTTTGCCCTTTCGGCAAGTAAGCGCACCGCAACAGATTGCACACGCCCAGCACTTAAACCGCTTGTAATTTTACGCCACAAAAGCGGGGAAATTTTATAACCCACAAGGCGATCCAAAACACGACGCGCTTGTTGGGCATCAACTAAATTATGGTCTATGGAACGGGCATTTTCAAAACTTTCTTTAATAGCGGTATCTGTAATTTCATGGAAAAATATGCGGCGTGTATTTTCCGGTTTAAGTTTTAACAATTGCTCAAGATGCCAAGCGATGGCTTCCCCTTCCCTATCAGGGTCGGTAGCAAGATAGACTATCGTTGCTTTTTTAACGGCATCTTTTAAATCAGCAATAATGCGCGGTTTGCCGCTTACAACATAGGTAGGTTTAAAATCGTGTAATTCATCAACGCCTATTTCCTTGGCGGGTAAATCTCTGACGTGCCCAAAAGAACTTTTAACAATATAATTTGGGCCTAATATTTTACTTATAGTGCGTTGCTTTGTGGGAGACTCCACAATAACAAGTGCTTTGCCTGCTGTTGATTTTTGTATTGCCATTTTACACCTCTGCATTAAACAAATCTAAATTTTTACTTTTGAATATTTGCCTTCTTCACATCTTAAATAACCGCTTATTTCAAGCGAAAATAAAATAGTTGATAAACCAGGCACATCCATATTTAATTTTACGGAAAGTTCGTCAACCGTAATTTCCCCGTCGCCGACAGCATTTAATATTTTTGCTTCTTCAGGGGACAAATCTAAAACTTCTTCTTTTTCTTTATATAATTCCTGTGTTTTTAAAGCGCTTTTTACGTTTACCGGTAAAGCATCAATAATATCACGTGCATCCAAACAAATGCCGGCACCTTCTTTTATAAGTTTATTTGGGCCGCCGCTTGTTGGGGAATCAATAGGGCCGGGAACGGCAAAGACATCAAGCCCTTGCTCCAAAGCCATTTTGGCAGTTATCAATGCGCCTGATTTAACTTCACCTTCAACAATTACCGCAACCCTTGATAAGGCCGCAATTAAGCGGTTTCGTCTTGGAAAATGTTGGGCAAGCGGTGCAGTAGCAAAAGGGTATTCCGAAATTAAAGCACCGCCCGTTTCAATAATACCTAAAGCAAGTTCCTTATTTTCCGCCGGATAGCAACGGCCTATACCTGTTCCTATTAAAGCCCAAGTAGGCCTTTTGCGTTTTACCGCTTCGGCGTGTGCTACACTATCAATACCGCGCGCAAGACCACTGACTATTATAACACCGGCATCTGCTAAATCGCCGGCAAGTTTTGTTGCCGCGCGCCTGCCGTACGGTGAAATTTTACGTGTTCCCACTATTGCTACCGTCGGCGCTAAATTTGTGTTTAATTCACCCCTAACATAAATAACCAAAGGAGGCTCTTTAATATTTAAAAATTCTTGAGGGTATCCTTCCTCCCCTTTAATATAAATGTGGCCGCCAACTTTTGCAGTATTTTCTATCTCTTTCTCAGCATCCAATTCCAAAGCAGATTTTAAAAAATATTCTGCCGTTTCAAGGGAAATTTTACCTTCTTCGCTTAAGGCTTGAGGCGTTTGTTTTAAAATCTCTTGCCCGCTGCCGAAAATTTCAAGCAATCTTTCAAGCCAATCTGCCCTTAAATAAGTGAAGGCATTGATTTTAATTAACGCTAATTTTTCTTCTGCTGTCATTAAATATCACTAACTCCTTTCCTATCTAAAGGACGATATTGCATTACTTCTATAATATGTTCTTTTTTAATATCTGCGCTGCCTTCCAAATCTGCAATAGTGCGGGCTGTTTTTAAAATCTTATCTAAACTGCGCGCGGAAAGCCCTAACTTTTTCATGGCAAGTTCTAAAACCTCGCCGCCGCCCGCCGGTAATGGACAATATTTTTTAATTTCCGATACTGTCATAAAAGCATTGGCTGTTGTTTTGGAATTTTTAAATCTTTCTTCCTGTATCTTGCGGGCTTTTATTACACGCTCACGAATTTGTGCACTCGTTTCCCCCTCGCTTTTTGCTTGCCAATCTTTATAATTGACAGGGTTTAAATTGACAGTTAAATCAATTCTGTCAAGCAAAGGCCCCGATACTTTTGCTTTGTATCTGCTTATTTGCACCGGTGTACAGTTGCAGGTTTTTACGGGATGCCCGTGATAACCGCAGGGGCAAGGGTTCATGGCTGCAATTAAAGTAAATTTGGCCGGAAAAGTTAAAGTATCTTTTGCGCGTGCAATAGTCACTTTAAAAGTTTCTAAAGGTTCGCGTAAAACTTCCAAAGAATTGCGGGAGAATTCCGCAAATTCGTCTAAAAATAAAATACCGTTATGTGCTAGGCTTGCTTCGCCCGGTTTAGGTGTTGTACCTCCGCCGATTAAAGCAATATTTGAAATTGTATGGTGCGGTTCCCTAAAAGGGCGTTTAAAAATTGTTTTACCTTTACCGAGTAAACGGCATACGGAATATATTTGTAAAATTTCAAGCATTTCTTCTTTTGTTAATGGCGGTAAAATGCTTGAAAACCTTTTTGCCAACATACTTTTACCGGTACCGGGTGCCCCGATTAACAGGACATTATGCCCGCCTGCGGCGGCAATTTCCAAAGCACGTTTGGCAAGTGCTTGGCCTTTGACTTCGGAAAAATCTTCTTTAAGTTCAAAATTTTCAAGAGCATCTTCAACTTTAGGGGCTTGATATTCTTGATGAAATAAAATTTTATCTTCAAGCAAATCTACAACTTCTTTTAAAGTGCTTGCACCGAAATTGGGAATATCGGCAAATTCACCTTCCTCTTTATTTGCCAAAGGAATTACTGCCTTTTTTATACCTGTTTTCCTTAAAGATATAAGCATAGGCAGAACACCGGCACAAGCGTGTATTTTACCATTAAGACCAAGTTCGCCGATAAAAATCATATCATTTAATTTCTTTTGTGCGATATTGCTTAATGCTCCGCTTGCCGCCAAAATACCTAAAGCGATAGGCAAATCAAAATGGGTACCTGTTTTTTTAATTTCGGCGGGTACTAAATTAACTGTAATTTTTCTTAAAGGGAAATCAAAACCGCTGTTTCTGATAGCGGCCTGAACACGGTCTTTGGCTTCTTTTACTTCCTGCTCCGGCAAACCGACAATAGTAAAAGTAGGTGAACCGCCGGCAATATCAATTTCTACCTTGACGATTAACCCTTCTAATGCTTTGATTGCTGAAGACAGAACATTAGCAAGCATTTAAAGAAATTCCATTTCCACACTTTCAGCAGAAGTATTTAATATTGTAAAATTTGCTATGTTTTTACGCAAAATTTTAGCAGAAAATTCTTCCGCATTAGAGACCTTTGCCTGTACACTAAAAGTTGCCGTAGAATTTCTGTATTTAACTAAGGCAAAGTCCTCTACATCCCTTTGGGCGCGCATAATATTTTGGAGTTTCTCAAGGCGCTCAATGGTATTTACATTTGATACTATAAAATTAAATGTTTTGGCAGAATTGATGGCTTGAACAATATCATCTTCTATTTGTTCTGTCGCTGTTTGGCATGCCGCGGTTAAAGCCTTTTGTTCCGCTAAACTTTGAACAGCATCAAGACCACTGGCATTTTCCGCTGCTTGGGCGATTTGCTGGTAATTGCTGGTAGCAATAACTTTTAAATTCACTTTTGCCCTTATGGGTTTGAAAGTTGTTGTTAAAGCTGCGGCACTCTCAAGGGGAGCGGCATCTGCCTCAGCAATTATAACAAAACGCGCACCTTCCTTTTTTGCTTTATCAATGAAAGAGGTTGCATCCTCTAAAATATTTTCACTTAATGTTCCGCCGTCTAATAGAGTATAAGGGAAATTTTTAAGGGCTTTGTAAATACCTTGGCGGCAATATTGTTTTAAAGATAATTCTGAACCTAACATTTCCCTTGATGCTACTAAAATATTTGTTTTGCGAACATATGCACTATCTTCTATTTCTTTTATTTTAGAGGCAAGTTCACTTACTAAAACCATTACTTTTCCTTCTACATAAAATTTATCACCTTTACGATAAGAAGAATTCACATAAGAACGCCTGATAAAATTTTTATAATTATCTAAAATATTTGTTTTTACTTTTTCCGGATATTCTAGTAAACTATTTGAGGAAAGAAATACCCTTGCGGCTTTTTCTACGGCGGCCTTTTCCGCTAGAATTAAGCCCTCATTTTTCATGGCAGAGACAGAACCCTCCATATAAGGAACTTCCGCACTTGCTAAAACGTATTCCCCTTCCCCTTTAGGACCGAGATTAAACCTTTGGCAAGAAATTAGAATAAAACAAAAAATGAATAAAAACAAATATCTTTTCATTTCTACTCCTTATTTTAGTATGTCACCCAATAATTTAACATAAGCACTGGGTTTTTTAATGTCTTCAAAATTAATAGTCCCGCAACGAATCATCATAACTTCTAACATATGTGTTAAAATATCATAGAAATTATCCCTGATCGGTTCTTTTACTTCCATCAAAGAGGGTCCTAAAATAACTGCGCCTTTTAACCCTTTCACATCACATATATTTGCAATCTTAAATGCTGCAGAAATAATATGTTCAGTTGAATATGCAGATTTTAAAGCATAGTTAAAACCGCCTTTTATACCCAATTCTTTTGCCGCCTCTTGGGAAGCAAAAGCAACCCAGCGGAATTTATCTATTTGTGAAGAAGGGAAGAAGAATCCGAAATTACCCCATTTATCGTCACTATTTTTTGCAAGGACAGTTATATCTTCAAAATTTTTCTTGACAATTTCACTTTTTTCATTTTCGCCGTTAGTACCGGTCATTATTTTTAAAATTTCTTCATTTGATATCTGTTTGATATCACTGCTTTCAATACGGCGGGCTAAAACTTTTATTCTCTTAACATCTCTGGATACATCTCCTAAAGATTCACATCTGTTATAAAAGAACTCTTGCATTTGATTTTCTGTCAATGCTATATTCGCACCTGAAACAATCTTATTTGCCAAACGGGCAAAATGGTTTTTATTAGGAACTTTAAGTTCTGTAATTGTACCCATAGCAAATTTAAAATTAACAAGTTCTTCAAATCTCTTTAAACTTTCCGGAGGATATTTTGAAGATAATATTATTTGCTTTTTATTTGCTAAGAAATCATTTAAGAGTTTGGAAATATACTCCCTGTTATGCTCATTTACTGCAGTTAAGTGTATATCATCTATTATCAAAACTTGAATATTTTTGAAAAAATTATCTAATTTTTCTTTTTGACCCTGCTCAAGAGAATATTGTATACCCCTGGATAAACGAACACCGTTAGTAAATAAAATTTTTGATTGCGGAATTTTTTTTGAAATTTCATAACCCATAGCATGTAAGAAATGTGTTTTACCTGTACCGCCTACCCCTTGCAATAAGAACGGATTATTTGTGGTTCCTAAATTATCTAAAGTAGCCATTGCCATAGCGTGGGCAAAACGCATAGGAGAAACATCCATATTTGCAAATGTATACGTAGGAATTAAAGGCATTTCTATAGGATAATTTCTGTATTTTGTCCCTTTAGCGGGAGCAGCAATATGTAAAGTATGATCTATCTTTTCACCCCTTACAGAACTATCTTTTTTAGAAGTGAAATCTTTCCTCATCATATTTGACAGATTCCTTTTTTGTTCCTCTATTTTTTCTTCCTTGTTTTGTCCTTGCATAATATTTTTCTCCTTTTTTAAAATCTGTTGTTGTGTTTTAGAAGGTGTTTCTTCTTTTTCAGGTATCTCTTTTACGGAAATATTCTGCTTTTTTATCTCAGGTAAAACTTTTTCTTCATAAGTAATTATACCTTTTCCATTGGCTTTAACCGCTTCCACAAAAGAACTAAAACCTTCTTTATTCTTTGAACTTTCCTGTTTTTTGTTTTCTTCCTCTTTTTTAATAATTTCAGTTTTCTGTTTTACAACAATTTCTTTTATTGTTTCTTTTTTTTCTTCTGAATCTTGTTGTTTATCAGAAGGAATATCTTTCTTTGTTTCCAAAAAAGATAAGGTATCTTGTTTTTCTCTTTCCTCAAAAACACTATCTATTTCTGCAGTGTTTAAATCAGCAGAATTTTCTTCTTTTTCTGAATTTTGTGGAACTGATAATTGTTCCTTTTCCACTGTATTTGTGTTGCCAAAAATATTTTTTATATTTTCCGTGTCTTGAACGGGGGATATGTCAGCTTTCCTTTTTTCTTCCTTTAAATTTGTTTCTGAGATATTTTGTTGTTCTTTTTTAGGTAATATAGGTTTCTCCTGATTTTGTACGGGGGAAACTTTTTCTTTCTCTGTTTCAGGTTTTTGTGCCGGAACTAAAGTTTCTTCTTTTGTATGATTTTGCTCAAAATCAATATTTTTACTTTTTGTTTCCGGTTGGTCTGCATAAAAATTATATACGGTTTCAGCAGCAAAAATATCATCAACTTGCAATTTCGCTTCTATGGGGTTAGAATAAAGATCTTCCCTCTCTTTCTTTACCGTATCTTCTATATTATCTTCAGATAATAAGCCTTTTTTTACTATTATTCCGCTTCCTAAATCTTGGAAAGGATTTTTAGGTAATTCTTTTTGGGTTTCTTGTTTTTGTTCTTCCTGCGTTTTTTCTTTTATCTCTTTTTGGACTTCTTTTTTTAATTCTTTTGCTGCTTCTTGTGCCTGTTTAAAGAGTTTAGAAGAACCTAATTTATTTTTAAGGCCTTTTGCTTTTTTAAATAAAGAATGCTTTTCTTTAGGATTTTCTTCTTGTTGTTCTTGTTGTTTAGTATTTTCCTGTTCTACTTTTAATGATTCCTGTTCCTTTGTAGAAATACTATTTTCTTGATTTACACTATCTTCCGGTTTTTCTTTTTTAGATTTCAAAATATTTTTAAATTTACCTAAAAAACCGCCAAAGATATTACTTTTTTTAGAAGGTGTTTCAATACTTATAGCAACATCTTTCATTTCTTCCGGTGAAAAAGCAACAATAGTTTCATTTTCTTCTTCTATTTTAGATAACGGTTTATTTTCTTCTTTGACCTTTGGAATTTCATTATTTGGAATATTGTTATTTTGATTAATTGATTTTTCTTCAACGTTTTGTTTAATATCAGACAATGTTTTTTCTATTTTTAGAGATTTATCATCTAACACTATTTCCGTCATTTCGTCATTAGACAAATTATGATTATAAGTTAAGTCCTTTAATTCTGTTGCAGGCTTTTCTTGTGATATCGGAAAGCCTGTTTCCGCGAGTTTCAAGCTAGGCATACCGTCGTTTGATACAGAATCCAAAGAAGGCAAAGATACTTTTTGTGTACTATCTTCGGAAAAGATATCAGAGGCCTTATATTCTTTTTTATTTTCAGTTGTTTTTTCTTTTACTTTAGGAAGATTTTCCGTATCAGCTAAAGTTATTGTTTCTGTTTTAAGGGGATTAGCAAATGTTTGTGTGACACCCACAACGGAAGAAGAAATAAAGTCAATTCTACTTCTGAGTTTTTCTAACATAGAATCATCGGTAATACCTGATAATTCAAAGACATAATCAAAACCTTTCATCTGTAATTTTGTTAATTTGCAAAAAGCAGAAAGTTTATCTTCTATTTCTTTACAACCAGCTTCATCTGCTTTTAACAAAAGCAAAAAGACAGAGTTCGGTGTCACAGTATTTTCCCTTATTTCATAACCGCTTATCATCTTGCTATCCCCTTTATTATTAAGAAACTATTTTTATTCCCGCACTTGCACCAAGGCGCGAGGCCCCTGCTTCTATCATTTTTAAAGCATCCTCTTTCGTGCGTACCCCGCCGGAGGCCTTAACTTTTATTCCGCTTGCTTCCTTCATAAGTTTGACATCTTCCGCTGTTGCGCCTGCACTTGAAAAACCTGTTGATGTCTTAACAAAATCAGCACCCGCTTTTGCGCAAAGTTGGCAAACGGTTTTCTTTTCTTCATCGGTTAAATACGATGTTTCAATAATTACTTTTAAAATCTTACCTTCGCTTGCTTTGCGAACTGCTAAAATATCTTGGTAAACATAATCGGTATTACCTTCTTTTAAAGCACCAATATTTATTACCATATCAACTTCCTCAGCACCTTGTTTAATGGCAAGGGCGGCTTCCTGTGCTTTAATTTCGGATGTATTTGCCCCTAGCGGAAAACCGATAACCGTGCAAACTTTAACACCGCTGCCTTTTAAAACATCTGCACAAAGTGAAACCCAGCAAGGATTTACACAAACAGAGGCAAAATGATATTGCTTTGCTTCTTCGCAAAGTTTTAAAATATCGGCTTTGGTAGCCGTGGGTTTTAGTAAAGTATGGTCAATGTATGATGCTAAATTATTCATAATCAATAATCCTTATAAATTTTTCTGCAATAAGTGCTTGGCCGCCTACTAAAACACCGTCAACATTTTCTTTAGCCATAATGGAATCAACATTTTCCGCCTTGACGCTGCCGCCATATAAAATGCGAATATTTTGTGCAAAACCGGCACCTAAAATTTGTGTTAAAACTTTTCTGATTAAAGCGTGGACTTCTTCCGCTTGCTCCGGCGTTGCGGTTTTACCGGTGCCGATAGCCCAAACCGGTTCATAGGCAATTACCAAAGTTTTTAAATCTTCTGCCGTAAAACCTTTTAGGCCATCAACAAGTTGGGAGGTAATTACTTGTTCTATTTTATTTGCTTCGCGTTCGGCAAGGGTTTCACCCACGCAATAAATAATCTGTAAATTATGCCTTAAGGCAGCGGCAATTTTTTTATTTAAAATTTCATTAGTATCACCAAATAAGGCGCGGCGTTCGCTATGTCCTAAAATAACTGCGGTTGCGCCGGCTTCTTTAATTTGTTCGGGTGAAACTTGTGAAGTATAGGCACCCTTTTCTTCAAAATAACAATCTTGTGCTGCCACGATAAAGCCTGTTCCTTTCAATGCTTGCGCTACGGCGTTGATTGCCGTAAAACTTGGGGCTACCATAATATCGGCATTGTTTTTATTCTTTGCCGTTTTAAGAGCATTAACTAAGTTAACCCCTTGCTCTATAGTATTATTCATTTTCCAATTACCTGCAATAAATGGTTTTCTTGCCATAAACATACCTCTTATTAAATTTTAATTTATTTTTGCGCGAAAGCGCTTATATAATATATATTAACATTTTATACAATAATATGGCAAAAGTTTTTTAAATTTTATAAAATTTCTATTATGACAGTATTACTTGAAGGCAAGACACTTGCCAAACAAATAAAAGAACCCTTACAGGAAAGGGCTTATAATGTTTATAAGAAAATCGGGCGCAAAGCAGCCCTTATCGGCTTTGGTTGGAAAGGCGACGAAGCCGGTTTTTATTATCTGAATAAAGAAGTGGAAGCAGCACGTAAAATAGGCATAGATGCAGATATTGTTTTGTTAGATGAAACAACACAACCAAAACAATTTTTTACTTTGCTTGATGCTATATTTTCAAGAAGTACTATTGATGCCCTTCTGATTGCAAGGCCTTTGCCTACGCAATTAAATAATTTAGATATTGCGGCAAATATTAACCCTGCCCAAGATATTGACGGCATGGGCCTTGTCAGTATGGGCCGTTTGTTTATGTGCAAGACCTGGCAAGAAATAGAAAATTTAAAGACATTTATTCCTTGCTGTCCGAAAGCGGTTATGCGCTTGCTTGACTATCATAAAATAAACCTGGAAAGTGCTAAAGTGACAGTTATAGGAAGAAGTAATACCGTTGGTTCACCTTTAGCAAAAATGCTGACGGCAAAAAATGCAACCGTCACCTTATGCCACAGTAAAACAAAGGACTTAAAAGAACTAACTTTAAACAGTGATATCGTTATATCTGCGGCAGGCAAAATAAATTTAATTACAAAAGAGTTTGTAAAAAAAGGTACAATACTTATAGATGTTGCAACTGTAGTAAACGAACAAGGCAAATGTGTGGGTGATATGGATTTTGAAAATCTAAAAGATTTTTGCCCCATTTCACCTGTACCGGGCGGTGTCGGGCCTGTCACTCTTGCCTGTTTACTTGAAAATATTATTATTTCTGCTGAGAGGAAAATAAAATGAAAAATATTTTTTATTTAATTTGTTCTTTTATTATTTTAACTTGTGTTTGCGGTTGTGTGTCAAGGGAAGGCTATGATGTTTCCTTTGAAAAACAATATAAGCAACTTGAGAGAGAAACTAAAAATTTTACCGAAAAAGATTTTTATGACGCAGAAAAACGTACCGCTGATGATAAAATGTCTATGTCCCCCGGGGATCGTTTTGCAACAGTTCAGATTGAAGCGCAAAAAGAAAGACGTGCGGCAAATAAAGTGGTTGGTTCAAACTATTATTTTGAAGTTTATCCGGATAAAAAGGAAACTTATTCATATAATTCTTATAATGAAGTATGGTCCGATGCTTATCCCCAACAAGCATATAAAGAAAATATCCGCTTAAAAGAAAAACCAAAAAAATATAAACCTGAAGAATATTCCGGTATTCCTGATGACGGTGCAGTGACGGAACAAGCCATCGCCGCCGCCGAAGAAGCAGCCGCAAAAGCAGAACAGGAAGCTGCTGATGAAGCCGCAAATGCTGCTGTATACGATTAGTTGTTAATTTGTTAGCAAAACACCTGCGTAAAAACGCGGGTGTTTTTTGCTTTATTTTGTTTTCAATATTTTTATTTTTATCCGCCGATTTGAGTACATTGTCTGCCATTATCTGTGCCTGATGGTTTGCCTAAACTTTTACAAATTTTTTCACCGTCATTTGTATATGGAGAACAAATTATTTTGCCCTGATTGCCACCGCAATAATCATATTCTCCATCCGGTTGAACCATTATAATATCCAACAACTGTTTATATGCACAATAAACAGATCCATCATCTGCTCCGTTTGTTTCACAACTCCAAATATCATTATGACAATGTGGAGCATCTCCGCAAAGTTTATTTTCATAATCTTGCCAATCACTGGGCCAATTTGCTCCTAACATATCTCCGTCCGGAGAATCTCCTTCTTCCGTCAAATAACTGCCGGTGCGTAATTTATATTCCGCTAAACCGTCGTACCAACGGCGCATAAGAGGTAATATTGTTGCAACTCTTGCTTTCGTGACAGCCATTTGATACTGTGGCAAAGCGATGCCTGCCAAAATACCGATAATCAACACTACTACCAACATTTCAATTAAAGTAAAACCACTTTTGTTTTTCATATAATCTCCTTTATACAATACTTTCATTTACTGCATATAGAAATTATAGAAAAAAAAAAAAAATGCAAGTCAAGTGTTGAGAAGTAAAAAGAAGTTAAATTGTGCCGCCAATATTTGAAAAATGAGGTAAATCTAAAACAGGGTTATCACTAAAAATACCGTCAGTATTTAAATGTTTTAAGTAATGATAAGTTTGATAATCATTAACAGTATAAACCAAAACTTTTAAACCGTTTTCGTGACAAATTTTAATTATATTTCTTGTCACTCTTTTCACGCTTATATTTACGCTTTTTGCTTTTAAAGAAAGAGGTATTTTTATATCGAAATTACGTGTCAAAACACCAATATTTATTTGTTTATCTAAAGCACGGATTTTTTGTAAACTTTCCGCTGCAAAAGATGATATTAAAATATTTTCTTTTTTGATATTTTTTGCTTTTTTTATTTGCACCAAAATTTGTTTTTCTATGCCCGAATAAATATTATTATCGTTTTTTATTTCTAAATTTAAAGTAAAATTTACAGGCGTAATTTTTAACAAATCGGCAAGTGCGGGAACATTTTTTTTGGCAAGTTCTTTAAAGGTCAAATCTTTAATTTTGCGGCCGTCTTTTAAGCAATAATCATGATATAAAACCAAGACGCCGTCTTTACTTCTTTGTACATCCGTTTCAAGCCAAGTTGCACCCAATTTAAAAGCCAAATTAAAGGCTTTTAAAGTGTTTTCTTGTGCAAAAGCGCTTGCACCGCGATGGGCTATAACTAACATAATTAAAAAAATGCAGAATATAATTTGTCGTATACTTCTTGCGGGACTTCACGGCCCGGAACCATTGTCCTGCCTGCAATATTGCCATGAAAATCAGAACCGCCGGAAACGAGCAAATTATATTTTTTTGCTATTTGCAAAAGTTCTTCACGCAAGGCTTCACGGTGTGAGGGATAATAAACTTCTATTCCTTCTAAACCCCAGGAAACCCATTTTTCAAAATCCCAATATTCCTTTACAAGACCGGGGTGCGCTATAAAACATTTCCCCCCCGCCTGACGGATAGTATCAATAGTTTCTTTAACCGTTCCGGCCATAGGAGGAACATAGGCAATACAACCTTTACCTAAATATTTTTTGAAAATGTCAGCACGCATATAACCCAAATGTTTACGGCGTAAAATATCTGCAATATGGGCACGGGAAGGAACACCTTTTGTTAATTTCAAAACTTCTTCTTCCGTAATTTTTATTCCGTTTTCTTGTAAAAGTTTAATTGTTTTTCTTACACGTTCAAGACGTAAAGAAGCATTTGTTTCAAGCAATTTAAGCAACGCAGAATTTTGTGGATCAAAATTATAACCGACAAAATGCAAATTATCATGGTCACAAGTGCTTATTTCCACACCGTTGACAAAGATTATATTATATTTTTCAGCTTTATGACGGGCTTCTTCAAGACCTAAAATACAGTCGTGATCAGTTAAAGACATCATTTCCACCCCCGCTTTGCTGTAAGTATAAACTAATTCAGATATGCTTACGGCACCGTCTGAATACCTTGAGTGGGAGTGTAAATCAATTATCGGCATTAAACTCTTTCAACAGCAGTCACTTGAGGAATGCTTTCTTTTAAAAATGCTTCTATACCGTTTTTAATCGTCATTGTTGCCATGGGGCAGCCTGAGCAAGCACCCTGTAATTTAACTTTGACTATACCGGTTTTTTCATCAAAAGAAACGAATTCTACATCACCGCCGTCTGCTTGTAAAGCAGGGCGAATTTTTTGAATTAAAGCAATAATTTGTTTTTCCATAATACCTTCTTGTTTAAAATTCTAATACTTTTGCGCCACCCTTAGAAGAGCGGCGCAAATTTTAATTTATTTGTTTTCTTCTAAAGAAAGGTCTTGTTTTGCCTTTTCTTCTTCTTCCTTAACGACAGGTGTCACTTTTGCAATTTTGTCACCTTCATCAAGTTTAACTAAACGTACGCCTTGTGCATTCCTGCCGACGGAACGTATTTGTTCACAGCGTAGGCGGATAGCCATACCCTTTTCGGTAATAACCATTAAGTCTTTAGATTCATCAACTAATTTTATACCGATAACTTTACCGTTTCTTTCGCTTGTCTTAATGGTTATAACGCCGCTACCGCCGCGATGTTGTGTTCTGTATTCGCTAAATTCCGTACGTTTACCATAACCGTTTTCGCAGACGGAAAGGACATCCGGTTGTTCTCCTTCTCTTAAACCTTGTTCCATACCGATTACGACATCCCCCTCCGCAAGTCTAATGGCCCTTACACCGTGTGCAGTGCGGCCCATTGCGCGGACTTGGTTTTCATCAAAGCGGATTGATTTGCCGTTTCTGGTAGCGACGATAATATCTGATTTTCCATGTGTTTCTTGAACGGATACCAAAACATCACCTTCTTCCAGACCGATAGCAATAATACCGCTTCGGCGGATATTGGCAAAGTTTTCCAAACTGACACGTTTCATTGTACCGAAACGTGTACACATTGTGAGGAATGTATCACCGGCATTTTTGGGGTCAAAATCTTTAAATGCGACGGCTGATGTCACTTTTTCTTCCCCCGAAATTTGGAGCATATTAACTATCGCTTTACCTTTGCCTTGGCGGTTGCCTTCAGGAATTTCATAAGCCTTTAAAGCAAACACTCTTCCGCGGTTAGTAAACATCAAAATTGTTGAGTGGCTTGACGTGACGAAGAGATGTTCAATAAAGTCTTCTTCTTTCGTTTTGCCGCCGATAATACCTTTACCGCCGCGGTTTTGTGAGCGGTAAGTATCAAGCGGAATTCTTTTTGCATAACCGCCGTGTGAAAGGGTAATTACGACATCTTCTTCTTCAATAAAGTCTTCAATAGAGAAGTCTGACACATCGGTAGAAATTTCCGTTCTGCGTTCATCGCCGTAATCCTTTTTCATTTTGGTAAGTTCATCAACAATGATGTCTAAAATCTTTTGCGGATTGCCCAAAATGTCTTGAAGTTCGGCAATTAAGGCTTTTAAGTCTTTTTGTTCTTGTTCAATGGCGATAGATGAAAGTTGCGTAAGTTGGTGCAAACGCATTTCCAAAATTGCTTGTGCCTGCGGCTCGGTAAATTTGAACCTTGCCATTAAATTAGCACGTGCTTCTGCGGCGTCTTTTGATTTGCGGATGATTGCAACAACTTCATCTAAGTTAGCAATAGCCAAAAGTAAACCGTCTAAAATGTGTGAACGTTTTAAGGCTTTGTTTAAGTCAAAGCGTGTTCTGTTTGTGATAACTTCTTGGCGGTGCCTGATATATTGGCGCATTGCTTCCTTCATGCTTAAAACGCGCGGTTTACCGTCAACAATAGCAAGCATATTAACACCGAAAGATGCTTGTAATTGAGTGTGTTTAAATAATTGGTTTAATACTACTTGGCCGGTGGCTTCGCGTTTAAGTTCTATAACAAGGCGCATACCGCGGCGGTCGGATTCGTCGCGAATATCGGAAATTTCTGTAATTTTTTTATCTTTAACAAGGCCGGCAATAGTTTCAATTAAAACGGTTTTGTTTACTTGATAAGGAATTTCCGTGACGATAATTGCTTCGCGGCCGCCTTTCATTTCTTCAATTTCCGCGCGGGCTTGAATTTTTAAAGAACCGCGGCCGGATTCAAAATAATCATAAACACCTTTTGTACCGCGCAAGATGCCGCCTGTCGGGAAATCGGGCCCTTTAACAATTTGCATCATTTCTTTTGTGGAAATAGCGGGGTTTTTAATTAAAGCAATAATACCGTCGCAAATTTCCGCTAAATTGTGGGTAGGAATATTTGTTGCCATACCTACTGCAATACCGTTTGAACCGTTTACTAAAAGTTGCGGCATCTTGGCAGGAAGAACAGCAGGTTCCATTAAAGAACCGTCGTAGTTTGGAATAAATTTAACGGTATCTTTATCTAAATCTTCCAAAAGTTCATCGGCAATATGATTTAAGCGGACTTCGGTATAACGCATAGCGGCCGGGCTGTCACCGTCAATAGAACCGAAGTTCCCTTGCCCGTTAACTAAAGTATTTCTTATTGAAAAGTTTTGTGCCATACGCACTAAAGCATCATATACTGAACTGTCCCCGTGCGGGTGGTATTTACCCAAAACATCACCGACTACACGTGCAGATTTCTTAAACGGTTTATTATATTTTAAACCCATTTCCTGCATTGCGTATAATATACGGCGGTGTACCGGTTTTAAACCGTCTCTTGCGTCGGGCAAAGCGCGGCCTATGATAACGCTCATGGCGTAATCAATATAGGAATTGCGCATCTCCTCGCCGATATCGCGTTGGTGAATATTGTCAAATAATTCTATGGAATTTGTTTGGTTGTTATTCTCTGTCATAAAAACTCCTAAATATCTAAATTGATAACTTCAAGGGCGTGTTTTTCAATGAACGCGCGGCGCGGTTCAACTTTATCGCCCATAAGCATTGCAAAGACTTTTTCCGTATCGGCGGCGTCTTCAATAGCAACGCGGACAAGTTTGCGTTTGGCAGGGTCCATAGTGGTTTCCCAAAGTTGTTCGGGGTTCATTTCACCGAGACCTTTGTACCTTTGTATCGTCGCACCTTGTGTGCCGACTTCTTTTGCAACTTTTAAAAATTCTTGTAAAGAGAAAATTAAAATATCTTTTTTACCGTCGTTAATTGTAAATAACGGTGTGCCTTTGCGTTTATCTTCGTTAACAAATGCAAATTGCTGTAAAGTATAACCAAGGGCTTTAAGTTTATTTTCGTTTACCAAAATTTTTGTCAATTCTTTCAAAGATTGATAATCGGGTTCTAAGGCATCATTATCAATTTCCATTTCCGGAATACCTTTGGCAAGAAGGTCTTCTTTCCTTTCATTCCTGACGGCAGTTTGATAATCCCTAAATTCTTGGTCGGAATAGAAATACTTGAAACTGTTATTTTCAAGCGTCACTCTAAACACAGGGATTTGGCCGTTTTCTTTGAACTTATTATAATCTTTTAAGGAAAGACCTTTTAATTCAATCCTCATATTTAATTCTTCAAGTTCTTTCAAGATTTGAAGTAAGGTTTTGATTTGGTCTTTAGTTAAATCTTCGCCTTTTGCATTTTTGGCATTAACCGCCTGAAGCGCTTCTTTAAAAAGCCAAGTTTGCATTTGTTCTTCTGTTTGCATATAGTCTTCCATTTTGCCTTTTTTGACTTTATATAAAGGCGGTTGGGCTATATAAACGTGGCCTTGTTCAATAAGCGGTTTTAACTGGCGATAGAAGAAAGTTAAAAGCAAAGTTGTAATATGTTGACCGTCAACATCAGCATCAGCCATCAAAACAATTTTGTTGTAGCGGAGTTTTGAGATATCAAAACCGCCCTCGCCTTCCCCAACGCCTGTACCAACTGCGGAAATTAATGTGCGGATTTCGTCATTTGATAAAATTTTGACAAGTTGTGCTTTTTCAACGTTTAAGATTTTACCTTTAAGCGGTAAAATTGCTTGGAAAATTCTGTCCCTGCCTTGTTTGGCTGAACCGCCGGCTGATTCACCTTCTACGATGAAAAGTTCGCATCTTTCCGGATTCTTTTCTTGGCAATCTGCAAGTTTACCCGGAAGGCCTCCGCTTTCTAAAGCACCTTTTCTGCGGGTTAAATCTTTTGCTTTTCTTGCGGCTTCGCGAGCAACTGCGGCACCTATTGTTTTATCACAAATTGCACGCGCAGTTTTCGGGTTTTCTTCAAAGAAAGTTGAAAGTGTTTCACCGACGATTGAGCGGACTATACCTTCTATTTCGGAGTTGCCGAGTTTGGTTTTTGTTTGACCTTCAAATTGCGGGTGCGGAATTTTTACTGATAAAACCGCTGTTAAACCTTCTCTTAAATCATCACCCTGAATATTTAAATCTTTATTTTTAAGAAGGCCGTTATTTTTAATATAATCGTTTACGATACGTGTTAATGCGGACCTAAAACCGCTTAAATGTGTACCGCCTTCAATAGTGTTAATATTGTTTACAAAGGAATAAACGTTTTCTGAATAACTGTCATTATATTGAATAGCAAAAGAAATATAATTATTATCAATTTCTTTTGTAATGTAAATAGGTTCTTCATTAATGATTTTTTTGTTTGAATTTAGGTATTTAACAAATTGGGAAATACCGCCTTCGTATAAAAATACTTGGCTTTTATTTTCAACTCTTTCATCTGTTAATGTAATTCTTACACCGGCATTTAAAAATGCAAGTTCGCGTAAACGGTTTGCAATGGTATCATAAGAGAAAATATTATCACCGAAAATAAGTTTATCTGCTTTAAATGTCACTTTTGTACCATGTTCATTTGTATCGCCGATAACTTCAACTTTACCTTCCGGTTTACCGCGGGTATATTTTTGGAAATGAATTTTACCTTCACGTCTGACTTCAACCGCAAGCCATTCTGATAATGCATTTACACAAGAAACACCCACACCGTGTAAACCGCCTGAAACTTTATAAGCACCGCTGTCAAATTTACCGCCGGCGTGTAAAACTGTCATAACAACTTCAAGAGCGCTTTTACCTTTAAGTTTAGGATCTTTAACGTTTTTCATCGGATCTACGGGAATACCGCGGCCGTCATCTTGAATCATACAAACATTATCTTCCTTAATAACAACGTTAATATGACTTGCATTACCTGCTAAAATTTCGTCTACTGAGTTATCTACTACTTCATAAATTAAATGGTGTAATCCCGGTGCGCCCGTTGAGCCAATATACATTGCGGGGCGTTTTCTTACGGCTTCCAACCCTTCTAAAACTTGTATTTTAGAAGAATCATAATCTTGTTCTAATTCTTTTTCTGATTTCATATATACTCCTTATTTAATTAAAATCTTTTTTATCCAAGGTTTATCAAACCTTTTATTTAACTCTTTTATTATTTCTTTTTCTTTTAATAAAAGTTCGTGCCTGGCCGGCGATGATTTAACTTTTACAAAAATAGTTCCGCCTTGTACCGAATCTAATTCCCAAAATTTTGCTCTGTTTTTTAAAATTGCAGACCATAAATTATCAAGTAAAATTAAATTATTTAACTTTAAATTTAAACGGCTGTATTTATTTAATAATTCAGAGGAATTATGCCAACTAAATTCTTTTTGTATCTTCATTTAAACCCTTACAGGCATAATAATATATTTATATTTTGTTTCCCCTTCAGGTTCTATTAAAACGGGTTGTGTTTCATTTACAAAAGAGAAAATAACTTTATCCGTATTTATATTTTTTAAAACATCTATTAAATATTGAGGATTAAAAGATGTTTCAAAATCCTCTCCTTCATAATTTATTTTTACTTCATCCGAAAATGACATTTTTGAAGAATTTGATGTAATTAAAAGATTATTTTCCGTTAATTTATATTTAACCGTTCCACCTAAATCACCGGCACAAACAGAACCACTTCTTGTTGAAGATAAAATATCTGAAGTTAAAACAGAAAATGTTATATTTTTTTTGCTTGGTATAACTTGTTCATAATTAGGATAATTACCCTCAATAAGACGGGAAATTAATACTGTATCTTTAATTTTAAAACTTATTTGGTTTGAAGATGTTGTTATATCTATAACCTCATCTTCTTTAAATTTATTAAAGCCTATAAGTTTTAATACTTCAATTAAAATCTTTTTAGGAACTATAATTTTAAATTCTTCAACACCTTCTAAAACATTATTAATACATAATGCTAAACGCCTACCGTCTGTCGCAACAACTTCAAATTTATCTTTGGTATTATTCCAAAATAAACCGTTTAAAATATAACGGGTTTCATCAACAGCGGCTGAAAAAATTGTTTTTTCAATCATTTCTTTTAACAAAGACGCTTTAAGATTAAAAGTTTTATTTTTTTCTATTTCTGGAATTAAGGGATATTCAGATTTGGATGTTCCTATAAGCCAAAATTTAGAACGGCCGCTTTTAATATGTAATTTATTATCTTCATCACTTTCCAAAAGAATTTCTTTTCCTGAAGGTAAATTTTTTAACATTTCTGAAAAATCTCTTAAGGAAACTGTTAAAGAACCTTCTTCCAAAATCTCTGACTTAAATGTATGTATAATAGCCATTTCCATATCGGTACGTGTTAATTTAATAGTACCGTTTTCTGCTTCTATTAAGAAATTATAGAGTATAGGTAATGTTGTTCTACCTGATACCGATGACTGTAATATCTGAATCCCTTCCGAAAGTTTTTCTTTAGTAATATTAATTTTCATATTATTATTATCCTTTATTATAATGTCTTGTGGATTTAGTGGATAAATGTTAATTTCCTATATAAAAAGTTTTAAAAACTGTTGATAATTATTAAAATTTATTCACAATATCCACAAGTTAAAATTTTATTAACAAAAATTTTTTATTTATCCACACTTTTTATTTCTTCTGTTATTAAATTAATAACAGGTATAAAGAAGGTATTATTTTTTATCTCTTCTTTTACTTTCTCTTTAGCATGGATAACTGTTGTGTGATCCCTGTTAAATTCCCTCCCGATTTCAGGTAAAGATAAAGAAGTTAATTCCGTTGCTAAATACATCGCAATTTGCCTTGGCCAAGCAATAGAATTATTCTTCTTTTTAGAATTTAAATCATCTAAATTGACCTTAAAATGTTTACATACAACCTGTTTTATTCTTGTTATGCTTATATTATATTTCTGTTCTTCTAAATTTATAATATCTGCCAATACTTCTTTAGCAATATTTACAGTAGCCGTCACACCGTGTATACTGGTATAACTTATAAGACGATATAAACAACCTTCAAGTTCCCTTATATTTGCCTGAACACCTTGTGCTATAAAAGAGAGAACGTCATCTGAAATATCATAATTATTTATATCTCTTTTATGACGTAAAATTGCTATTCTTGTTTCAAGGTCCGGCCTTTTAATTTCCGCGGATATACCGCTTAAAAGACGTGAAGATAAACGTTCGCTGAAATTAAGTTGATTTGGTGTTTTATCACAAGTTAAAACAATTTGCCTGCTGCTTTTAAAAAGTTGGTCAAAAGTATAAAAAAATTCTTCTTCCGAACGGTCTTTACCGACTAAGAATTGTATATCATCTAGAAGTAAACAATCTAAATTACTGAATTTTTTATGATAGGCAATAGGTGATTTTTTAGCCATATAATCAATACATTGTGTAAAAAAATCTTCCCCGGACATATATAATATTTTCGCGTAAGGATTATTTTTTAAAATTTCATTTCCTATAGCGTGTAATAAATGTGTTTTACCAAGCCCCGGAGCACTAAAAATAACAAAAGGATTATTTGCCCTATTACCTATTTTTTTTGCAACCATTTCCGACGCTTTATAAGCAAAACGGTTTGACGGACCTTCAATAAAACCTTGGAAAGTATAATGAGGATCAAGTTTTGTTTCAAATTGTTTTTTTACTTCTTGAACAGGCCTTATAAGAGGTGTTTTTAAAGTTTGGTTTTCTTCCTGTTTTTGAAAAATATATTCAACCGAAAATTGTAAATTTGTTATTTCTGTCAAAGTATTTAATATATGGGTTTCATATCTGTCTTTAATGGTTTTTAACCAGGCCTCATTGGGAACTTCAATTTTAAAAATACCTTCATTAAATTCCACAATTTTAATTGGTTTAATCCACATATCACAAATATCTTTACCTAAAACTATTTCCAGTTTTTGTAGTGATTTGGCCCAAATTTCGTTTATATCGTTGTTTTCCACTGTCTGCACCTTTTGTACGTTTTTTACTAAAAAATCAAATATAGATAAATTTTAGCAGTTTTTTAACAAAAAGTACAGTTTTTTATAAAATTATCCAAAATTATAAAAAATGTGCATAAGTGCCTTAATAAATGTTATAATTATCTAATGGAGCAACATTTATTTATAACTGCCATAATCGCTTTTGTTTTTGACCGTTTATCAAAATATTTCGTCAAAAAAAACTATTTTGATAATATTAAATTTTTTAAAATTTGGAATGCATCCTTTGCATTTATTGCCGGATGTTTAGTGTACTATATTTTGAATTTTATGGCAGCAAACGGTGCGGCACAAGGTTTATCAAATAAGAATTTTTGTTTAATTTTACTAATTACTTTAGGTTATATAATTTTTAAATATTTTGAAGCAAAAAACGCAGATGAAAAGAAAAAACAAAAAATAATTGCCTTTAATTTGGACTGGGCACAAACAGTATATTTTGCCGCTTTTTTTGCTTCTGTTGTAATGTTTTTCTTTTTACAGGCCTTTAGAATTCCGTCCGCATCAATGCGTAATACTTTGTTGGAAGGCGATAATCTTTTTGTTAATAAAGCATATTACGGTTTGCGCTTGCCTTTTGTAAAACAAAATATTATAAACTTTCACGATATACAAAGGGGAGATATTATTATTTTCAGATTTCCGGCTAAAGATAAACAACAAGTAAATTGCGGAGAACCTCAATATGGCAGAGATTTTGTTAAAAGAGTTATTGCCCTGCCAGGTGAAAAAGTTGAAGTTAAAGGGCATACTATATATATAAATGACAAAGAACTTCCCCCCCAAGATTATGCTATTTTCAGCGAACATGATAAACAGATAATTTTAAACCCTTTGAGTCAAGAAGAATATCAAAAAGTATGGGAAAACCGCAAACTTGAAAAATATTTCGGACTTACTTTAAGAGATAATTTCGGTCCGGTTATAGTTCCGGAAGGCCAATATTTCGCTATGGGTGATAATAGAGATTTTTCCTGTGACTCCCGCTTTTGGGGCCCTGTACCTGTAGAAAATATTAAAGGCAAAGCGTGGCTTTTACATTGGCCTTTAAGTAGAATCAGAATTATTAAATAAGTTTTCACGTGAAAACAAGGAAAGCAAGAGTTTAAATAATTTTCACGTGAAAACCGTATTAAGCATAAATTAGTTAAAAATTTCGAATAAAAGCGATAAAGAACGTTTTTGCGCCGCGCAGCAGATTTAAGATGATTTTTTATTTTCTCTTTGACGCAGAGTACCGCGAAGAACGTGGAGCGAAGCGACATCTCGGTACTTTAGGAAAAGAAAAATAAAAAAGCACTTAAATATGCAAGCGTTTGAGCGCATACGCTAATATAGTTCGTAATTTTATTTGACTATTTTGTAATTTTTATATACAATATTTATAAGGTTGTATTATAATAAGGAGATTCTATGAGTGAAATTGTCTGCGTAGCAAACCAAAAAGGCGGCGTAGGTAAAACTACAACATCCGTCAATTTGGCTTATGCCTTAGCATATTTGGGGCAAGAAGTATTATTAGTTGATTTTGACCCGCAAAGTAATGCCAGTTCCGGTCTGGGGGTTGTCTTAAAAGAAGAAGACCCTTCCGTTTATAACTTCTTAACAAAAACCGCAACTTTTAAAGATGTGGTACATCAAACATCTAATGAGTTATTGGATATTTTACCTGCAAATAAGAATTTAGCCGGTGCGGAAGTGGAACTTGTAAATACTCCGCAAAGAGAGAAATTTTTAAAACAGGCTTTAGACCCTATTAAAAGGATGTATAATTTCATTATTATAGATTGCCCCCCATCTCTAAGTTTACTTACAATAAATGCTTTGGTGGCGGCAGATAGCGTTATAACACCTATACAATGCGAATATTATGCTATGGAAGGCCTTGCCAACTTTATCAATACAATAGGCAAAGTAAAGCAATTTTTAAGCCCTAATTTAAAAGTGGACGGCGGTATTTTGACTATGTTTGATTCCCGTATGAATCTATCTAAACAAGTTAAAGAAGATGTTTCAAAATATTATGGGGAAAAGGTGTACAAAAACCCTATACCGCGTAATATTCGTTTGGCGGAAGCGCCGAGTTTCGGGCAAAGTATTTTTGAATATGAACCCACTTGCCGCGGTGCGCGCGCTTACCTTGATTTGGCAATAGAATTTTTGGTCCGGCGCGGTGCTAACGCAGAAGATTTTGAAAGTTTTAAAACATCGGTAAATAAAAATAACGATTTTGATTTCGGAGGTTAGTGTATGAGAAAGGCATTAGGAAAAGGTTTAGACGCATTACTCGGTTCATCTTTTGAGATGGAACAAGAATTAAACGGGGGGGAAGGGAAAAAGAATATTCAAAAGATTTCTATTGACAAAATCATCCCAAACAGATATCAACCCAGAAAGACTTTTAATGAAGATAGTCTTAGAGATTTGGCGCAATCAATCAAGCAACACGGCTTAACCCAGCCGGTTGTGGTTGTCTATGATGCCGGCCTTGATAAATACGAACTTGTGGTGGGGGAAAGACGTTTCAGAGCAAGCGAAATTGCCGGCTTTAAAGAAATAGATTGTATAGTACATAGTAAACTTGATGAAAAACAACTTTGCGCCCTTGCCTTAATTGAAAATATTCAAAGGGAAGATTTAAACCCAATTGAAACCGCACAGGGTTATAAAAATTTAATGCAAAAATTCTTGGTTTCCCAAGTAGAACTTGCGGAATATTGCGGCAAATCAAAAGCGGCGGTATCAAACTCTTTGCGTCTTTTAAATTTATCGCAAGAAATACAAAATGCTTTACAAGACGGCACTATTACGGAGGGCCATGGCCGCGCTCTTTTAATGCTTGGTGACGAGGGGAAAAGGGCTGTTTTATTTAAAAAAATAATCAGTTCCAAAATGTCTGTCCGCCAAGCAGAAACAGCCGCAAGAAACATTTTGGAGGGGAAAACCGTACCCCAAAAAGCGGCCAAAGACCCCAATACAGTAGCCTTTGAACAGAGTTTACAAGAACATCTTGGCACCAAGGTTGAGATTAAGGAAAACGGTAAAGGCAAAGGTACTTTGACCTTACATTTTAATTCTTATGAAGAATTAAATGTATTGGGCGATAAATTGAAATCTTTAGTTTAAATTCTCTCCTTAACAATTAAAAAACCCCCGTAAAACGGGGGTTTTTTAAAAATAACATCTTTCTGAATTACACGTTGATTTACAAACACGTTTACCTCTATTATCTTGGCCTATACAATAAAAAAGTCCGGCATGATTATTCCCACCCATTTTAAAATAATAGATCAAATTTATATGATAAGGTAAATTTGTACCACGAGATCCTAAAAAAGCGTCAAAATATTCGTCGTTTAAATCTATAGTAAAATTTTTACACATTAAGTCATATCTTGCAGAGTTTGTTTCCGTACAACCTTGAATTTCAACATCTAACTGTTTCCAAAAATATGGATAATCATTATTTACCATATAATACATTTCTATTGATTGTGCTAAACTTTTACTTGCTGTTATTATTTCGGTAAAGCGCGCTTTATCTGTAGCCAATTGATATTGTGGTAATGCTACTGCCGCTAAAATGCCGATTATTAAGACGACAACCAGCATTTCGATAAGGGTAAAACCCTTAATATTTTTTTGTTTTTCTATTTCCATAATTTCTCCTTTCTTTACAAATAAAAAACGGCTGATGCTTTATGAATATCCAAACACATAAAACAACAGCCGTAATTTGCTTTTCAAAAGAAAGGCAAACATTAAGCACAAAATATTCGGGTAATTAGTCCGCCTATTTTGTACTTTTATCACGACTGTCTTTTGGTTTGGATATTGCTTTGCTTTTAGCAAAACTGTAATCTTTTCAGATTCCCAAAAAACAGATTAAATTGTAATAAGCCGTTTCGGCTTACATTAAAAAATACTCCTTATCGTTTTCTAAAGTATACCATATTTTAAAAGTTTTTGTATAAAAAGCAAATAATTTTTAAAATTCTCGTCGTAAAAAATCAAAATTAAATAAAAATACCTGTAAATTTCGTTTGTTTTAATAAAACGATAAACTACTTTAATTTTATGTAAAAATCAAAATTCGGGCCTGTTTTGGCTAAAGAACGCCGTTTTTAGCAATATTTACACAAAAAATGCCCCCTTGCTTTCAAAAATTTAAGCAAGGGGGGAAATTTTTTTAAAAAATTATACAAAATTTCGGCTAACTATTTTTGATTAGTACCTAAACCGATATGTTCCAAAAACGGTTCATTGGAAATTTTGCGGCCCAAAAAGTTTTGTACAAGTTCTTCTTCATCATAAGAACCGCCGACCGCCAAAATTTCTTTGCGGAATTTTTTGCCGATTTCTTTATTAAACAAACCGTGTTTTTGGAATTCCGAAAAGAAATCCTGTGCAATAACTGCTGACCACAAATAACTGTAATAACCGGCATCGTAACCGCCCATAAGGTGGTCAAAACTTGCTTGCCGATAAGTGTTCTTTGTCATCGGTGTAAGTTTAATTTTTGCTGAATATTTTTCCCACATTGCCGTCGTATCGGCTGGTTTTGTTAAGGTGTGGTATTTCATATCAATTTGTGCCAAAAAGTTTTGCCAGAGATAGGAATTTGCGGAGGCATGATTTTTCGCGGCAATCATTTTTTGTATGGTTTCATCGTCTAAAGATTTCCCGGTTTTATAATGCTTGGAAATTTGTTTTAATACCGTCGGTTCCCATGCCCAATTTTCTAAAAGTTGGGAAGGCCCTTCTACAAAATCTCTGCTCACCGCCGTGCCGGAAATTGATGAATATTTCGCTTCCGTCAAAACATTATGTAAAGCATGCCCAAACTCGTGGAACAAAGTTTCAACTTCACCATGTTTTAAAAGAGAGGGAGTATTTTTTGTCGGCGGATTTAAATTTGCAACAATTGCCGTAAACGGTTTTTGATATGTACCGTCTTTCAATAATTTACCTTCCACCAAGTCAAAACACGCTGCGTGTTTATATTTGCCGTCGCGCGGAAACAAGTCCATATAAACGTAGCCGATAACTTTTTTTGTTTCTGCGTCGGAAACTTCATAACTTTTTACACTTTCGTGCCAGACGGGGATTTTAACTTCTTTGAAATTTACATCAAATAAATTCCCAAAAATTTCAAACATATTTTTTATTACAATGTCCGTCTGAAAATACTCTTTTATTTCTTCGGGGTCAATATTATAATTTAATTTTTTATGCAAGTTAATCCAATAAGCGCTTTCCCACGGTTGTAAAACTTTTCCTTTAATGCCCGTCTTTTCTTCTTTTAATTTCAAAAATTCTTTTTGTTCTTTTTTAGCAAACGGTTTTAATTTTTTCTCTAAATCTTTTAAGAAATTATTGACGGTTTTAACATTTTTTGCCATGCTAACATCAAGGCGGGTTTCGGCGTGATTTTTGTAGCCGAGCAAGCGCGCGCTTTTATATCTTAACATTAAAGTGTCTTCAAAAATTTTCACATTTTCTTTGCCGCCCCGGCGTGAATATTTATATTCCAAAATTTTACGCGGTTCGTCTTTGACGGCATTTGTCATAAAGGGAACATAGTCGGGGTAATCAAGCGTGACGCGGTATTTGCCGTCAACCTTTTCAAGTTTGTTTTTGTAGTCTGCCGGCAAGCCCTCAAGTTCTTCTTCGGTGACATCTAAATAATCTTTATAATCGCGTATGTTTTTTGAAAAGTTTATTGCGTTTATTGATTTTTGTTTTGCTATTTCTTTAAACTTTTCCAACTTTTTATCGTCTAAAGCAAGGCCCGATTTTTTAAAACCTATCATTGTGTCTTTTAACATTTTCGCTTCAATTTTAGGAAGGTTAGGTTTCAAACTTTCAAGTTCTTTAAATGCTTTATAAATATCGCGGCGTGTGGCAACTTCCACCATATAGGCACTTATAATTTGCGCTTGTTCAAGGGCTGCGTTTCTTAATTCTTCGTCGGTAGAAACATAAGCCAAAAAACCTGCTTGGCCCAAAGCGTCGCCGTAAGTATCAAGGGCTTCTTCGTATGCAAGCAAAGTGTTTTCAAAAGTACGGTTTTGCGCCGGAATATTTGCAATTTGGTTTAAAGCGGCTTCCAAGGCAACGCGCGCGGCCTTTTCTTTGGGGGCAAGTTCCGCCGCTTTATAATTAAAATGGAGATGGCCTTTACCGTCGTACATATCAACCTCCGCACCCCTTAATATTAAAGGGCCTAGAAAAATTAGTAAAAAAATAATTAACTTTTTGTGCAACATATTTGTTATAATTATTTTATCAAATATTTGCCGCTTGCGGCTAATTTAATTAAAAAGAGGAAAAGAAAATGTACGAACCGTTTATCCCGAAAGAGATATTCTTAACAAAAGGTGTTGGCAGACATAAAGAAAAATTAGCGAGTTTTGAGGAAGCATTACGCGACGCAAAAATCGCAAAGTTCAACTTAGTTCCAGTTTCAAGTATTTTCCCGCCGAGATGTAAAGTAGTGACGATCTCCAAAGGATTGGAACACTTATCAGCAGGGCAAATTTTGCACTGCGTTATCAGCCGCAATACGAGCAATGAAAACAGACGTTTAATTTCTGCGTCTGTCGGGCTTGCAATCCCCAAAGACAGAAACACACACGGATATATTTCCGAACACCACAGTTTCGGTGAAGCGGACCAAAAAGCCGGCGATTACGCCGAAGACTTGGCCGCAATGATGTTATCAACCACTTTGGGTATGGAATTTGATAACGATACTACTTGGAATCAAAAAGAAGAAATTTGGAAAATGAGCGGTAAAATCGTCAGAACAACAAACATTACACAATCTGCAATCTGTGTTGACGGTTATTGGACAACAGTTGTTGCCGCTGCTGTTTTTGTGAGGTAGTTTTATAATTTATGCTAAAACCCAGCAGTAATAACTTTTTAGCGTTAGACGGCGAATTTTGCGATATTAAAACCGCGAAATTCGCCGTTGTTCCCGTTCCGTATGAAAGGACAGTGTCTTATTTCGGCGGAACGAAACTTGGCCCTTCCGCAATTTTAGAAGCATCAAGCCAAGTTGAATTTTTTGACGAAGAAACAAAAACCGAAACCTTCCGCCAAGGCATTGCCACTTTTAAAGAAATTGATTGCGAAGGTTCCGAAGAAGAAGTTTTTACACGTATTGAAAATTTTGTCAAAAATTATATCGCAACATATAAACAATTTCCTTTTTATCTTGGGGGGGAACATTCCATTTCCCAAGCCTTGATAGCGCCTTATATTGAAAAGTACGGAACAAAACTTTCCGTCTTACACTTTGATGCTCACGCAGATTTAAGAAAGGAATATTACGGTGATGAACGCTCCCACGCTTGCGCTTTATACCCTGCATCCCGCAAGGTGCGTGTTGTGCAAGTGGGCATACGTTCTATCGGGCTGGAAGAAAAAGATAATGTAAACGCCGGAAATGTAAAAACATTTTTGATGCATGAAAATTTGGACCAGAAAAAATTAATTAAAGATGTTTTGGAAAATTTAACAGACACCGTTTATATCACCATTGACGTAGACGGGTTTGACCCGTCTGTCATCCCCGGTACAGGCACCCCGCAACCCGGCGGTTTTATGTGGTATGACGCCTTAAATTTATTTAGGGAAGTTATTAAACACAAAAAAATTGTTGCCGCAGACGTCGTAGAAACCGCACCGATGAAAACCAACCCTATCAGCGAATTTAATGCCGCAAAACTTATCTATCGTTTAATGGGTTATTTAACTTTAAAAGAACAGGAGAAATTAAAATGAAATCACTCAAAGGAACACAAACAGAAAAAAATATTTTAACCGCTTTTGCGGGTGAATCTCAGGCAAGAAACCGCTATACTTTCTTTGCCAGCAAAGCAAAAAAAGAAGGATATGTTCAAATCAGCAAAGTTTTTGAAGAAACCGCAAATCAAGAAAAAGAACACGCAAAACGTTTGTTCAAATTTTTAGAAGGCGGTGCTGTTGAAATTACTGCCGCATTTCCTGCCGGTATTATCGGGGACACTTTAACCAATTTAGCAGCATCCGCTGCCGGTGAAGATGAAGAATGGCAACACATGTACCCCTCTTTCGCAAAAACCGCAAGGGAAGAAGGTTTTGACGAAATTGCCGTCGTAATGGAAAATATTGCAGTAGCCGAAAAGGAACACTCAAAACGCTACAAAGCCTTTTATGAAAATATTACCGAAGGTAAAGTTTTCAAAAAAGACCAAGTAGTAAAATGGAGATGCATTAACTGCGGCTTTGTTTACGAAGGTAAAGAAGCTCCGGCAAAATGCCCCGCTTGCGCCCACGAACAAAGTTATTTTGAACTTTTGTGCGAAAATTGGTAATATTTTATCGGGTACTAAAATAAACTTTCAACGCGCCTTACCCGTTAAGGCGCGTTTTTATAAAAATTAATTATGGAAATAAATAAAACATTTAGTGGTAAATTTTCCTGTAAAATAACAGGGGAAATTATAATTAAAAAAGGGGGAAATATGGAAATAAATGAAATATACAAATGCGAACTTTGCGGCAATATCGTTGAAGTTGCGCACGCCGCAAAAGGTGAATTATCTTGCTGCGGCAAACCTATGGTAAAACAAATTGCCAATACCAAAGAAGCGGCAACCGAAAAGCATATTCCCGTCGTGGAAGAAAAGGACGGCGGCTATCTTGTAAAAGTCGGCTCTGTTGAGCACCCGATGTTGGAAAGTCATTTTATTGAGTTCATTGAAGTTATTTACGATAATAACAAAATTGCACGCGCAAATTTAAGGCCCGGTATTAAGCCGGAAGCGTTTTTCCCGAAAGACGGCAATATCGTTGAAGTTCGGGAATATTGCAATTTGCACGGCCTTTGGAGCAATAAAAAATAATGCTTGATTTAAAAGCCCTTTTTACTTTAAACTACGGTTTATATATTGTTTCGTCTATCAGTTCAGACGGCAAAATAAACGGTTTAATTGCAAATTCCGTCGCACAAATAACGGCAGAGCCGGTGCGTATAGCAGTCACTTTAAACAAGGAAAGTTTAACGCACGAATATGTACAGCAAAGCGGTTTAATTTGCGTTCAGCCTTTGACGGAAAAGGCAAATATGATGTTTATCGGGAATTTCGGTTTCAGAACAGGCAGGAATTTTGATAAATTTGCCAAAATTGCGTACCGTTTAAATAAAGAGGGTTTACCGATAGTTAGTGAAAATACTTCCGCTTATTTAATTTTACGTGTTAATAACAGTATTGATTTGGAAACGCACACAATGTTTATTTGTTCTTTGGAAGAAGCGGAAATATTAGACGAAAACTGCCCGCCGATGACTTATGATTTTTATCATAAAGAATTGAAAGGCAAAACACCGAAAGGTGCAGTCACATATCAAAAAAATTAAAATATAAAAGGAGTAAGATTATGAAATACGTTTGTAATGTTTGCGGTTATGTTTATGATGAAGAAGTAGGTGATCCTGAACACGGAATTCCTGCAGGAACTGCTTGGAAGGATGTTAAAGAAGACTGGGTTTGTCCGGTTTGCGGGGTTGGTAAGGATCAGTTTAGCGCTGAATAAATACTAACAAATGAATATAAAAGGCCTTCCGTTTTGGAAGGCCTTTTTTTGTCGTGTGAACATTACAAAAAATACTCACAAACGCGCATAACGCGCTTGTAAATTTGAGCCCTTTTTTATTTTTCTTTTCCTAGAGTACCGCAAACTCACTTCGTTCGTTATACTTCTTGGTACACGTCGTCAAAGAAAAACAAAAAATCATCTCAAATTTACTGCGCGGCGCGCGTTTGTTTTCTTTCACTTCATTAAAAATAATTTCTTTTTATTCCCCGCCCCTTTGCTTGCAAAGGCGGAGGGGTTAGGGGTGGGGTTGTAAAACTAAAATTTTCTCAAAAATAATTGCCGGCTAGATATTTTCACATCTTTAGTTTTACGACGATCCTCTTGACATCTATTTTTTTTTTTTTTATATAATTTCTGTATATAATAAATAAAGGTATTGTATAAAACTGGAGATTATATGAAAAACAAAAAAGGTTTTACTTTAATTGAATTGTTAGTCGTAATTTTAATAATCGGCATTTTAGCCGCAGTTGCTTTACCGCAATATTATAAATCAAAAGAAAAAGCCGAAGCCGTAGAATTACAAATAATGGTTAAAGCATTGTATGAATCACGACAAAGATACTATATGGTGCATAATACTTTTGCGAAAACTTTTGACGAGTTAGATATGGATTATAGCGGGTATGAAAGAGGTGGTTGCGAGCATTTGTCCGCTTTCGGTTCAAAAACAGATTGTTTTTCAAATGGTAAAAACACTATTCATATATCCCCAACAAACAATGTGGCCCTTCGTAAAACAGGCAAATATCGGGGGGCAGGTTTTATGATAAGACATGAATCTTCTGAATATGTACCGGCAAATAAATTGTTATGTTATGAACATGGAAAAAGTGGTTTTTGCTCTGAAGTATTTAATTGTATTTTCTTATATAATAGTGGTTCAAATAACTATTATTCCTGTAAATTTTAGAAATCAAAAGAATAAACACGTGCTTCAAAAGGTTTCAAAGTAACGGCCAAACCGCCGTCTTGTTTGAAGGCCGATATCGGTAATTCTTTGGATGTGCCGGAAAATTCTTCCGTAAATTTTATAATGTCTTTTTCCGTCTTAGGAAATTTTTCCGCATTGATTTTAAAATTAGAAATACCGTCGCTGTAATTTATAAAAACCATTTTGCAACAAGTGCTTTGCCACCAAAGCCAAGCCAAAATATTTTTATAACTTTGGTCATCTTTATCAACCGCGCTAATCGGTTTCAAAGACCATTGTCCGCCATGGAAGCAAGGGTCATTTATAATTCTCAAAAGATGTTCGTAAAAGGCAACTACTTTTGAATTTCTTTCTTCTTTGGGTATATACTGTATCGGGTATCTGACCGTCGCACCGTAAATTTGGCTTAAAGTGAAAAGGCGCGCACCGTTAATGGTATAACACGCAACTGCGGCCGCCCTAGATTTTTCAAGCCCAAACGCTTTAATCGGGGGTTCTTCGTCGTGGTTTGCGATAAAGCGAAGTGACCGCCTTTGATATAAATGCTCCGCATTTAAATGGCCTTGAATATCTTGCGCATTGGAAAGAAGTAAGCGGTCATATAAAGTTTTATCGTAAGTATAATCAAAACCCATTTCCTGTACTTCCCAATCAAGGCCCCAATAAACTTCGGCCAAGAAAGTGAAATACGGATTTTTTGATTTTATTTCTTCTATCGCTTTAGGCCAAAATTCTTCTTGCGGTTTTATTCCGTCAAGATACATTTTCCACGTTTCCGCAAAAACTTTATTGAGCATTAACATTACCATATCGCAACGCAAGCCGTCGCAAAGTGTGGCAACGTATTTTAAAGTGTTAAGTAAAAATTCGCGCGTTTTGGGGTTAAAATGGTTTAATTGTGCGGTGTCCGTCCACGGGTAAAAGTGCGGATCGCGCCCGTGTGCATAATAACGGCCGTCGGGCCCTTTGAAAAATGAGCCCTTTTCCTGCGGCATAATGCCTGTTTTGCTGATAAAATATTCGGGGTGTGTTTCCAGATAAGGGGTATCGCAAGATAAGTGATTGCCGGCAAAGTCTAAAATAAGTTTTACGCCCAAATCATTTAAACGTTTTTTGAGTGAGAGTAATGCGGCTTCACCGCCGAAATTCGGGTTCACTTTATAGTCATAAATAGCGTAAAGTGACGGCCCTATATCTTTAGGGTCAAAATCGGGTTTAACTTTTGATAAATAATTTAAAATGTCGGGGTGGTTTCTTGCAACTTCCGCACTTTTCGGGCTTTGTTGCCATACACCCATAAGCCACAAGGCGTCAAAACCGAAATATTTGATTTCTTCCAAATAACTTTGCGGAATATCGGCGAGAGTTATTTGTTTGTTTAACTCACGCGAAAATTTGTTTAGCCAAGTTTGGGCATTTATTTCTAAGATATGTGGATTTTTACGCATCGGGAGACCCCTTGTACCCTATATAGTATAGCGCTTTAAGAGCAAAAATTCAAGTGTGAGAATAGATAATTGACATTATAAATTCTTTGCCGGCTAATTCTTTGTGGTAAATTTTAATTTTTCTACGGGTAGAATTACCCTTTTCCTAGAATACCGAGAGTCGCTATACTCCCTTTCTTCTAGGTATTCGTCGTCAAAGAAAAAATTAAAATTTCCTCAAAAATACTTGTCGGGTAAGAGAGGTGAAATATTTATTGACATCAGTAAAGGTTTTTTATTATAATCTCTGTGTAGGTAATTTGTTTCAGAGGGTATTTTTATGAGAAAAGGGTTCACGGGTATATTTAAAGATTCTATATCAATCTTTCGCAACTCCGTTTGGAGCGTTTTGGGTATATATTTAGGTTTTGTTATTGTAGGAATTCTTTTAGGTGTTATTGCCGCATTAGCCGTAGGCAGAGATGTCATGGTAATGTTGTCAATGTTTTCAACAGATCCTTCTGTGATTAATTCTATGCTTCCGCAATTAGGGATGTTGTTTGTTTTCTTTTTGCTGTTCATTTTTCTGGCGTACATTGTTGGGTTTTGGACTATTATTGTCTTCAAAAATAATGCTTTATTGGGTAAAAGTTTTATAAAAGAAGCATTTTTTGAAAGTTGCAGAAAAATTTGGAAAGTAATATTATGGGGTCTTATCTTGGCAATTTGTTTCGGTTTGATTACATTGATTTCCGCTCTCTTATTACAAAGATGGGCTTTTATATTTCTTTTTCCCGTTATGGTTTTTATTATGCCTTTGGCTTATACAGTTTCTTTCGGTATTATGTGTCAGGAAGGCGGTTTTGGGAAAATATTAACACAAAACTTTGCATTGGGCTATAAAAATTGGGGCTATATTTTTATCTCTGTTCTGTTGTATATGATCGCATTGTTTGCTTCTATAATAATAGTGGGCGGTGTTCAATTTCTAATAGTCAAAGTTATAGGTTTGGCATTACTAGGGAGCATAATCGGTGCTATTTTCAATTTCTTGCTGAATACGTTTACTTCTTGTTTCTTCACAGTATTTTATTTAAATTTATCAGGTATGGCTTCACAGGAAAAACTACCTGAACAAATTCAACAAGAACAAATCATCCAAAATAACTAAAAATTTAGTATAATATTATTAGAAGTTTGCGGATAATCTTTGCTTGTTGCAAATGGCAACTTAAATTGATATAATATTAGTAGGTTGTAAAAGGAACTTAAAGCAAAAGTTGTGTTTAAAAGATGCTTTAAGTGGTCCGTTTTCCGCTTAAAAATGTAAAGCCCCAAAGGGCATTTTACGACGGTAAATTTTAGACAGCAGTATAAACTGTATGTTAGTGGGTTTTTTGCCCGCGTTTTTCGCGTTTAATAAAACGTTAAAGAACAAAGGCGAAAGTAGTAAAGCAGTAAATTGTTAAAAGTATGAACTTAACAAAAGAACAAAAAAAAGAAAGGTCCAGCAGTTTAGCAAATGACATTAAAGAAGCAGCGGGCATTTTCTTTACCGCATATCAAGGTTGCAAGTTCACCGAACTTGCAGGTTTAAGAGGTAAACTTGCAGACGCTAAATGTAAATTTAGAGTTGAACGCAATTCTATCTTAGAGCATGCCTTGAAACAAGCTGGTATAGAAGGTGTTGATGCTTCCCTTTTAAAAGGCCCGACAGCTGTTGCCATCTTGAAAAAAGACGGCGATGTTGCCTTGTCTGCAAAAGGTTTAACGGAATTTGCAAAGACCAATGCGGCCTTTAAAATCAGGGCTGGTTTTACCGACGGTACTTGGTATGATGAAGCGCAGATTAAAATTCTTGCTACCCTTGGCAGTAAAGAAGAAAATATCGGCAAACTCGCCAATGCTTTATACAGCGTTGTTGCAAGTTCTGCACAAGTGCTTCAAGCCCCGATTAGAGATTTCGCTTACGTACTGAACGCTGTTGAAAACAGCAAAAAATAAGCGAAGTCAAACCCGCCTTAGAGCGGTAGTAGCCCGAAAGGATAAATGCACGGGTTTAAGCAAGGCTTAAACAGAAGGCAGCTACTCAACAAATGAAAGGAAAAAATAAAATGGCAAAATTAACAAAAGATGAAATTCTTAATGCTATTGCAGAAATGACAGTATTAGAACTCTCTGAACTCGTAAAAGCAGTTGAAGAGAAATTTGGCGTAAAGGCCCAAGCAGCAGCTGTTGCAGTCGCAGCAGCCCCAGCAGCCGGTGCCGCTGCCGCCGCAGAAGAAAAAGACGAATTCAACGTCGTTCTTAAATCAGTTGATGCTGCAAAGAAAATTGCAGTAATCAAAATCGTTCGCGAAATTACCGGTTTAGGATTAAAAGAAGCTAAAGATTTAGTCGAAGGCGCTCCTAAAGCCGTTAAAGAAGGCGTCGCAAAAGCCGAAGCAGAAGAAATGAAAAAGAAAATTACTGAAGCCGGCGGCGTTGTCGAACTCAACTAAAAAATATTAAGCCCTAAACCCCGAAAGAGGGGTTTAGGGTTTTGTGCATTAGACAGGGAATGCACCGAAATAAGCAGGTACCAAAAAAATGGAACAATTAAATTTCGGCAAAATCAAAACAAAAGTTGCTATGACGCATTTGCTCGCCATGCAACATCAATCATTTAATAACTTTTTGCAAAGATATACAGATCCTAAGGACAGAAAATTACAAGGTTTACAAGGTGTCTTTGAGGATATTTTCCCAATAGAAGCCCCAGATGGGAGCATGAAATTAGAATTTGTAAAATATAGTGTAGGGGAAGAAAAGTATTCATCCCCCATGGAAGCAATAAACAGAGACGGTACTTACAGCGTTCCTTTAAAAGCCACTTTACGTTTAAGTTTCTATAAAGTTAAAAAAGATAGTGAAAAACCTGAATTTATCAAAGCAAAAGAAGAAGATATAACCCTTTGTGATTTGCCGGTTATGACAGAGGCAGGTTGTTTCGTTTATAACGGTGATGAACGTGTCGTAGTAAGCCAACTTCACAGATCCCCTGGTATTATCTTTGAAGAAGACGAAGAAAAACAACAAAGCACTTTAGGTAAAAGATTATATGTTGCACGTATTATTCCTTACAGAGGTGCTTGGATTGAATTCCAATTTGATATCGCAAACGTTTTGTGGGTGCGTATTGATAAAAAGAAAAAGTTCTTAGCAACCACTTTCTTACGTGCTTGCGGTCTTGAAACAAATGCACAAATTTTACAGACATTTTATCCTACTGAAACCGTACAGGTTAAGTTAAATGATATTGATAATATCGTCGGCCGCTATGCCGCAGAAGATATCGTTAACGACCAAGGTGAAGTCCTTTGGAACTTAGATGAGAAAGCCGCAACCCCGATTGATGATAAAACTTTTGGTATCCTGATTGAAAATAAAATTAAAACTATTAAAGTTTTAAGCGGGAATCCCCGTCAGGATAACCCCGGTATATTAGTCACTTTAGAAGCCAGCAAAAAAGAAGAACCGAAAACAAAAGGTGAAGCCCAATATGAAGTTTACAGAAAAATGCGCGGGCAGGATTTTATTGTTAAAGAACAAGCCGAACACTTTTTGGATAGTTTGATTTTCAAGAATATTAAAAGGTACGATTTAAGTTTCGTCGGCCGCTTTAAAATTAACAAAAAATTTGATTATTTCTTTAAAAATCTTGAAAAACAAAATAAAGAATTTGCAAAACCAAAAGAAAATGCAAGAACTTTATCAACACAAGACGTTATTGTCACCTTGCAATATCTCTTGGCTTTAAATGCCGGAGAAGAAGTTTCTTCTAAAATTTATCCGGATTTCATTTTTAAATTGGACGACATTGACCATTTAGGGAATAGACGTGTACGCGGTATCGGTGAATTATTGGAAAACCAGGTTCGTATCGGTTTATCGCAAATGGCAAAAATCGTCCGCGATAAAATGACCAAAGAAAACGGTAATAAAAAAATTACCCCCAGAACTTTGGTTAATGACCAACAAATCCGTGTTTGTATAAGAAGGTTCTTTGGCACCCACCAACTTTCACAGTTTATGGACCAAATCAACCCGCTTTCCGAACTCACACATAAAAGACGTTTATCAGCATTAGGTCCCGGCGGTTTGAACAGAAAACGTGCAGGGTTTGAGGTCCGCGACGTTCACTATACACATTATGGCCGCTTATGCCCGATTGAAACACCTGAAGGTCCGAACATCGGTTTGATAACTTCTTTGGCCTGTTATTCTAAAGTGAACGAATATGGTTTGCTTGAATCACCTTTCAGAAAAGTTAAAGACGGTAAAGTGACTGATGAAGTCAAGTATTTAACAGCAGATATTGAAGATGATTATATGGTTGCCCAATCAAATACTCCTTTAGATGCAAAAGGCAGATTGGCAACACAGCAAGTTGCTTGCCGTGAAAGAGCGGAATATCCTGTTGTCACTCCTACTGAAGTTGATTATATGGATATTTCACCTCTTCAAGTCATCAGTGTTTCTGCCGCTTTAATACCTTTCTTGGAACATGATGATGCAAACCGTGCTTTGATGGGTTGCAACATGCAACGTCAGGGTGTACCTTTACTTAATACGGAAGCACCTTTAGTCGGTACCGGCATTGAAGAAATTGTCGCACATGACTCCGGTACAACTATTGTGGCAAAAAGGGCCGGTAAAGTTGTTTTGGCTTCTGCTGATTTAATTGTCGTTGAAGCCAAAGATGCCAAGACAAACAAATATGATACTTATGAACTTGTAAAATATAAAAGGTCCAACCAAGATACCTGTATTAACCACAGACCTCTTGTAAAAACCGGTGATATTGTCAAAGAAGGGCAAACATTGGTAGACGGCCCGGCGATGAAAGACGGCATCCTTTCCTTAGGGCGCAATTTGCTCGTCGGTTTTATGAGTTGGGAAGGTTATAACTATGAAGACGCTATCTTGATTTCCAACCGTTTAGTAAAAGAAGATATTTTAACTTCTATACATTTGCACGAATTTTCTACAGATGCAAGAAGTACAAAACTCGGTGCAGAAGAAATCACAAGAGATATTCCTAATATCGCCAATGAAACCTTGGAACATTTAGATGAAGAAGGTATTATTTTACCTGCCACAGTTGTCGGCCCTGGTGATATTTTAGTCGGTAAAGTGACACCGAAAGGTGAACAACAACTAACTTCCGAAGAAAGACTTTTAAAAGTAATCTTCGGTAAAAAAGCTGATGATGTGGTAGATGCTTCCTTACGTGTTCCGCCTGGGACAACCGGTAAAGTTATCGGAACAAGAGTATTTGTTCGTATGGAAAAGAATTATGACGATAAGATGGAAAAGAGCGTCAAGAATATTGAAAAGCAAATTAGAGAATTAATGGAAGCAACTTCTGCTAAAGCACAAAAAAGCATAATAGAAAAAATCGATTCCGAATTACAGGCAATAGAAAAGAAACAAAAAGATGTCAGAGAAAAGGAAAGAAGAAGCCTTAAAGTTTCTAATTTCATTAAGAAACTTATGGAAATCCGCAAAGAATATGCAGATAATATTGCCTCTGTAAGGGAAGCAAAAAAGATTGCTTTGGAAGAAGCAGAAGCAAAATACAATAAAAATGCTTTAAAAGAAGCAAAAGAAAATATAACAAAATTATATAGTGAACTGGAAGATAGAGCGTTTAGAAAAACTGTTGCAAATATTAAACTTTTGCAAATAGGTGATGAAAACTTAGCCGTAGTAGTCAATAAATCTGTAAAAGTATTTATTGCTTCTAAACGCAAAGTACAGGTGGGGGATAAACTCTCCGGTCGTCACGGTAATAAGGGTATTGTTGCTAGAATTTTACCGGAAGAAGATATGCCTTATTTACCTGATGGTACACCTCTTGATGTTGTTCTTTCACCTTTGGGTATTCCGTCAAGAATGAACGTGGGGCAGCTCTTGGAAGTTATGCTCGGTTGGGCAGCGCACCATTTAAATATTAATACCGCAACACCGGTATTTGACGGTCCAAGCGAAGAAGAAGTCAAAGAACAAATCAGAAAAGCAAAAGATGTTTTGCGTAAAAAAGGTGTGCCGGAACAATATTTACCGGATGATTATTGCCGTATAACATTATACGACGGCCGTACAGGTGAACCGTTTGAAGAAAAAGTGACCATCGGTTATATGTACATTATGAAACTCATTCACTTGGTTGAAGATAAAGTACACAGCCGTTCCACAGGGCCTTACAGTTTGATTACACGCCAGCCTTTAGGCGGTAAAGCCCAATTCGGTGGTCAGAGATTCGGTGAAATGGAAGTATGGGCTATTGAAGGTTATGGTGCGACCTATACTTTACAGGAATTCTTAACAGTTAAATCAGACGACTTTAACGGCAGAACCAAAATGTATGAAGCTATCGTTAAAGGACAATTACCGACACAACCCGGTGTACCGGAATCTTTCAAAGTTCTTGTGAAAGAACTACAAGCCCTAGGGCTTAGCGTGGAGTTGCCAAAAACAGAAAAAGCAAGCAAAACTCCAGCCGTAGTAAAAGAAGAGAAGGCAAAATAGGAGCATAAAATGTTTGAAGCAAATAAAAAAGCAAAAAAAGCAGGTGAACTTAACTTCTTTGATTTTGATGCTATTAAATTAGGTATAGCAAGCCCGGAGCAAATTTTATCTTGGTCTTATGGCGAAGTTAAAAAACCGGAAACAATTAACTATAGAACCTTGAAACCGGAGAGAGACGGTTTATTCTGTGAACGTATCTTCGGCCCTACAAAAGACTATGAGTGTGCCTGCGGTAAATACCGCTGGGTTAAATTTAAAGGTATGTGCTGCGACAGATGCGGTGTGGAAATAACAGAATCAAAAGTCCGCCGCGAAAGAATGGGGCATATTGAACTTGCCGTTCCTGTCACGCATGTCTGGTTTTTAAAGAAAACCCCGTCCAGAATCGGTGTTCTTCTTGATATGAGAACTATTGATTTAGAGAGAGTTGTTTATTATGCAAGTTATGTGGTTTTAGAAGATGCGGTAGATGCTGTCACCGGCAGAACTGACTTCAAAAAAGGTGATATTTTATCAGAAGAACAAGTACGTGAAGCACGTAAAAAATACGGTTCTAAACTTAAAGCGGATATCGGTGCCCCTGCAATAAAGGCCTTACTTGCGAGTTTAGATTTTGATAAAGAAATACCTGCCCTTGAATTAACACTTAAAGAAACACAAAGCGAAGCAGAAAGAACAAAACTTATCCGCCGTATTAAAATGATGAAGGAATTCAGAGATTCAGGCAATAGGCCTGAGTGGATGGTTCTTTCCGTCTTACCGGTTATTCCGCCTGATTTGAGGCCTTTGGTCCCTCTTGACGGTGGTCGTTTCGCTGCTTCTGATTTGAACGATTTATACAGAAGAATTATTACAAGAAATAACCGCTTGAAACATATTCAATCTTTACAAGCACCCAAGGTAATGGTTTACAATGAAATGCGTTTATTGCAAGAAGCAGTTGATGCTTTAATTGAAAACGGTGCCCGTGGTAAAGTCTTCTTAGGGCCCGGCGGCAGACCTTTGAAATCATTATCAGATGCTATTAAAGGTAAACACGGCAGATTCCGCCAAAACCTGCTTGGTAAAAGGGTGGACTATTCAGGCCGTTCAGTTATCGTAGTCGGTCCTAATTTGAAACTTAATCAATGCGGTTTGCCGAAATTGATGGCTTTGGAACTTTTCAAACCTTTCATTATCGGCGAACTTATGAAAAAAGAAGGCGTCACTTTAAAAGCAGCCAAAAAGAAACTTGAAAGAGTAAGCCCTGAAATTTGGGATATTTTGGAAAAAGTGACAAAAAATCATCCTGTTCTTTTAAACCGTGCTCCGACATTGCACCGCTTGGGTATACAGGCTTTTGAACCGGTTTTAATTGAAGGTAAGGCTATACAACTTCACCCGTTAACTTGTGCTGCTTTCAACGCTGACTTCGACGGTGACCAGATGGCTGTTCACGTTCCTTTAACTATTGAAGCCCAAATTGAAGCAAGGACTTTGATGCTTGCTACAAATAACATTTTATCACCTGCTTCAGGCAGGCCTATTGCAAGCCCTTCACATGATATGGTTTTAGGTGTAAACTATATTACTAAAATCAAAGATAATGATTTAGGTGAAGGTATGTTATTTGCTGATAAAGAAGATGCTTTAACGGCTTTAGAATACGGAAAAATTTCTTTACATGCAAAAATTAAAGTTGGCGGAATTACCAAAATGAACGAAGGTAAAGACGTCAGCAAATGGAAAGATTATACTTCAGTAGGACGTATAATTTTCAACCAAATTTTACCTAAAGGTTGGGCTTTCTTAAATAAAGATATAGGTAAGAAAGAACTTGCCAAAATGGTAAGCGATTGCTACAATGACCCTAATTGCGGACATTATGAAACTGTGCAATTCTTAGACAGAATCATGTCCTTAGGTTATAAATATGCTACCAAATCAGGCCTTTCAATATCTGTTGCGGATATGATTGTTCCTACAAGCAAGAGCAAAAAAGTTAAAGATGCCCAAGAAAAGGTTCGCGAAATTCAGGAACAAGCCGAAGAAGGTATGATTACCGAAGGTGAAAGATACAACAAAGTTATTGATATTTGGACAAAAGTGACTGATGATATCGCTGAAGAACTCTTTAAAGAAATGTCAGATGTTGAAAAACAACCTGTTAAAAAAGGTGAACAAAAATTCAACTCTGTATATTTAATGGCAAATTCAGGTGCCCGCGGTTCAAGGCAACAGGTCAGGCAGCTTGCCGGTATGCGCGGTTTGATGGCTAAACCGCAGAAAAAATTAACCGGTGGTGCCGGTGAAATTATTGAAAACCCGATTACCGCAAACTTCCGCGAGGGCTTAACGGTTTTGGAATACTTTATTTCAACACACGGCGGTCGTAAGGGTTTGTCAGATACCGCTTTGAAAACAGCAGACGCAGGTTATTTAACAAGACGTCTTATTGACGTCGGGCATAACTTGGTCGTCACGGAAGATGATTGCGGAACGACTGAGGGTGTTGTCCTCCGCGATTTAAAGAGCGGTGAAGAAGTAATAGAACCTCTTTCCGAACGTATAGTAGGGCGTACTTCTTTAGAAGACGTTAAGGATAAACAAGGAAATGTCTTTATTAAAGCAGGGGACCTTATTACAGCAGAACAAGGTAATAAAGTTAAAGAAAATGAAATAGATTCTGTCAGGGTTCGTTCTGTTTTAACTTGTAATTCAAAGCACGGTATTTGTGCAAAATGCTACGGCAACAGTTTGGCAACAGGTGCACTTGCCCGTGTAGGTGATACGGTAGGTATTATTGCTGCCCAGTCAATCGGTGAGCCTGGTACACAGTTAACCTTAAGAACCTTCCACATCGGTGGTGCGGCGTCCCGTGTTTTAAGCCGTTCACAAGCGATGGCAGAGATAGACGGTAATGTCACCTTTAAAGACATTAAAATTATTGAAGACAGATTTGAAAATAAAATTTGTATTTCAAGAAACGGCTCAATATTCGTAGAAGATAAAAAAGGCAATGTTAAAGAATATAAGATACCTTATGGTGCGAAAGTTCTTATTAAAGATAATGCCATAGTTAAAAAAGATGAAATTATGGCTGAATGGGATCCGCACTCCTTGCCTTTGATTGCCGAAAAGAACGGTACTATATCACTTGTTGATGTTATTGAAGGTATAACACTTCAGGAAGAACGCAACAAAGTGACAGGTATTATTGAACGTAAAATTACGGCAAGTAAAATGGGCCGCAAAAACCCGCGTGTTATTATCGGGAAAGAATCTTATCCTTTGACAATAGATACAATCTTACTCGTTGAAGAAGGGGAAGAAGTCCAAGCGGGTGATATTTTAGCAAAAATCGCTAAAGAAACAGGCGGAACGAAAGATATTACGGGCGGTTTGCCGCGTATTGCAGAACTCTTTGAAGCCAGAACGCCCAAGAACCCCGCTATTATTGCAGAATTTGCAGGTGTGATTCGCCTAGAAACCTCTTCTAAGGGCTTGACTGAGGTAGTCCTTAGTAATGAGGAAATTCAACAAGAAAAGCATTACCCGATTCCGCAAGGTAAACACTTAAGAGTTTACACCGGAGATAAGGTTGCAAAAGGTGATGCTTTAACCGATGGTGCTATAGATCCACACGACGTGCTGCGCGTGAAGGATATCCAAGAAGTTCAAGAATTCTTGCTTAACGCCATTCAGGAGGTTTACCGCTTACAGGGTGTCACGATTAACGACAAGCATATTGAAGTTATCGTCCGCCAAATGTTAAGCAATGTGAAGATCCAAGAAGTTGGTGATTCAACCTTCTTAAAAGGCCAAATTGTTAGCAAATCTGAGTATAGAAAAGAAAACGAACGTTTGGAAGCCGAAGGCAAAAAACCGGCGTTCGCAAAACCGATCTTACTTGGTATCAGTAAAGCATCTTTGGCGTCAGAGTCCTTTATCTCTGCTGCCAGCTTCCAGGAAACAACCCGCGTGCTTACAGATGCTGCTATCAAAGGGCAAGTTGATGACTTAGAAGGCCTAAAAGAAAATGTTATCGTAGGCCATTTAATTCCCGCAGGAACAGGTATAGCAACCAAAAATATCAGGCGAGAATTTGAAGAGAAAGCAAAATAAAATAGGAGAAAATAAATAAATGCCGACAGTAAATCAATTAATCAAACACGGCAGAAGCAAAACGGAGTTTAAAACCAAAGCTCCTGCTTTAAACAGTTGCCCGCAAAGGCGCGGCGTCTGTACCCGTGTATTTACGACAACCCCTAAAAAGCCGAACTCTGCTTTAAGAAAGGTTGCCCGTGTGAAGTTAACCTCCAAAATGGAAGTGACTGCGTACATCCCCGGTGTAGGCCATAACCTACAAGAACACTCCATCGTGTTAGTCCGCGGTGGCCGTGTTAAAGACTTACCGGGTGTGAGATATCACATCATCCGCGGCGCCTTAGACGCAAGCGGTGTAGAAAACAGAAAGCAAGGCCGCTCACTTTATGGTGTAAAAAGGCCTAAAGCTGGTAAATAGGAGATTAACTTAATATGCCTAGAAAAGGTTTAAGACCAAGAGATCGTCGCCCACTTCCCCCGGCAGATTATAAATATAATTCTGTCTTGATGGCGAGATTTATTAACAAAATCAATTTTGAAGGGAAGAAAGCCACTGCTGAAAAAATCGTTTTTGATGCTTTAGATATCATCAAAGCCAAAACCAAAGCAGACCCGATGGAAGTTTTCAACAAATGCATTGAAAACGTCCGTCCTTTATTAGAAGTTAAGGCCCGCAGAGTCGGCGGTGCAACTTATCAAGTTCCGGTTGAAGTTAAACCCTTGAGAAGCACCTCTGTCGCAATGCGCTGGTTGCTTGCAGCAGCCCAAGGCCGCAAAGGGCGCCCTATGGCTGAAAAATTGGCCGAAGAAATTATTTTGGGTTCCAAGAAAGAAGGTACTGCCTTTAAGAAACGTGAAGATACACACAAAATGGCAGAAGCAAACCGTGCCTTTGCACACTTTAAATGGTAGGTTATTATGGCTGACGATTTGCAAAAATTTCCTTTAGAAAAAATCAGAAATATCGGTATTATCGCGCACATTGATGCCGGTAAAACCACTACCACCGAACGTATTTTATATTACACAGGGCGTACCCACAAAATCGGGGAAACCCACGACGGTGCTTCTGTGACGGACTGGATGGAACAGGAACGCGAAAGAGGTATTACCATTACCTCCGCCGCCGTTTACTGCAAATGGCGTGATTGCCAATTCAACATCATCGACACCCCGGGACACGTGGACTTTACCGCAGAAGTGGAACGTTCACTCCGTGTTCTTGACGGTGCAGTATGCTGCTTTGACGGTGTACAAGGTGTTGAACCGCAATCTGAAACAGTTTGGCGCCAAGCAGATAAATACGGTGTTCCGCGTATCGCCTACATCAACAAAATGGATAGGGTTGGTGCAAATTTCCAACGCTCCGCAAAATCCATTGTTGATAAATTAGGCGGTAATGCTTGCCCTATTCAAATCCCCGTCGGTGCAGAAGACCAATTTAAAGGTGTTGTAGACATCATTAAAATGAAAGCCCTTATTTGGACAGGTGACCATAACGGCGCTGAATTTAATGAAGTTGATATTCCTGCAGATTTAGTTGAAGAAGCACAAGCCGCCCGCACGCATATGCTTGAAAAATTAGCAGACTTTGATGATAAAATTATGGAACGCTATTTAAACGGTGAAACCAATTTTACCGAAGAAGAAATCCGTGCGGCAATCCGCAAAGGAACTTTAACCGGTAAATTCTTCCCGGTTGTTTGCGGTTCTTCTTACAAAAACAAAGGCGTTCAGCCGTTGTTAGATGCAGTTTGCTATTATTTACCGTCACCGCTTGATATCCCGCCCGTTAAAGGTACTAACCCCGAAACAGGCGAAGAAGTGACCAGATCTCATTCTGATAAAGATCCATTCTGTGCTTTACTCTTCAAAATCCAGACGGATCCTTATGTCGGCAAATTATCTTTCTTCAGAATTTATTCCGGTAAACTTGATGCAGGTGACACCGTGTTGTTCCCGTCTAAGAACGCGGAAGAACGCGTCGGCCGCATTATGCGTTTGCACGCAAATAAGAGGGAAGAAGTTAAATCCCTTAGAGCAGGCGATATTGCAGCAACAGTTGCTTTGAAAAATGCTTCCGTCGGGCAGACATTCTGCTCTCCGGAACATCCGATTGTTCTTGAAAGTATTACTTTCCCTGAACCGGTTATCTCTATCGCTGTTGAGCCTAAATCAAAAGACGATTCAGATAAAATGTCCAATGCTTTGGCTAAACTTGCGGAAGAAGACCAAACTTTCCGCGTCAAAACAGACGAAGAAACCGGCCAAACCGTTATTTCCGGTATGGGTGAGTTGCACTTAGATATTTTGGTTGACCGTATGAAACGCGAGTTTAATGTTCAAGCCAATGTCGGTGCACCGCAAGTCGCATACAGGGAAACAATTACCAAAACAGTTGAACAGGAAAGCAAATTTATCAGGCAGTCCGGCGGTAAAGGTCAATACGGTCACGTATTCTTGCGCCTTGAGCCGCTTCCTGCCGGTAAAGGTTTTGAATTTGTCAATGAGATTACCCAAGGTCGTATTCCACGTGAATTCATCCCCGCTATTGAAAAAGGTTGCCGCGAGGCCCTTGAAAGCGGTGCTTTGGCCGGGTATCCCCTTGTTGATATCAGAGCCGCAGTATATGACGGTTCTTTCCACGAAGTTGACTCCTCTGAAATGGCGTTCAAAATTGCCGCTTCAATGGGTTTAAAAGAGGGTGCTAAAAAAGCGAATCCTGTGTTGCTTGAACCTATTATGAAGGTTGAAGTTGTCACCCCCGAATCCAATATGGGCGACATTATGGGCGATTTAAGTTCCAGAAGGGCTAAAATCGGGGAAATGGGCGATAGAGGCAATGCTAAATATATTAAAGCACAAGTCCCGCTCGCCGAAATGTTTGGTTATGCAACGACTGTACGTTCACTTTCTCAAGGGCGTGCATCTTTCACAATGGAACCCAGCCACTATGAACCGGTTCCGGGCAACGTAGCCAAAACTATTATTGAGAAGAAAACAGCCGTAGCGGCTAAATAAAATTTGCCCGCCCTTTAACGGGCGGGCTATAAATTA
>JBGURU010000043.1:0-84656 GCA_045132175.1 Elusimicrobiaceae bacterium
AAATGCTCCTAATTTAACTTATACAATGTTTTTTAGTTTTTGTATGAGTAAATTGTACAAAAAAAAAAAAAACGCAAGTCAAGAGCAATTTTGTTAAAACAGAAGTAAATATAAAGCAGTTTATGTCGCTATATCCTACAAAAAATAAAAAACACCCTAAAGGGCGTTTTCTATTTTTTCGGGGTCAACGGGATTCCCCTACGGTAAAATTCCTGACGGAATTTTCCTTCGGGCCTGCCCTCGCGGTTTTTGCCTTTCGGTACTGCGCCTATGCGGCTCCATACCTCAAACAAAAACATCGCTCCGAGTTAGGCCTGACAAGTGTTTCTATTTGATAATTGCGTTTAGTGTTTTTGTGAAAGGAAGTGAGGCGAAAAATCGCAGGTAATGCGGGACATTATCAAGATTTTTTAACGAAACTTCCCACGAAAACACTAAACCCAAAGGGTCGCATTTCTTTATGCAACTGCTATCTTTTTTTGCTCGCAAATAGATTAACTATTCGCTCTCAAAAGAAAGTACGCATTTGCTATAAATAAAAAGCGACGCAATATTAAATAGAAGCACTTGCCAGGCCTAAATCCCGACAAAAGCCAAGCAGTTGGCTTTCTTTGCCTTAAAAAAAATTAAACCGCCGTAAAGGCGGTTAAATTTTTTCGGGGTCAACGGGATTCGAACCCGCGATCTCTGCCTTGACAGGGCAGCGTGTTAACCAGGCTACACCATGACCCCAATGTATGTATAAATATTATATCTTTTTTCTGCTTACAACGCAAATTTAATATGTTTTGCAAGTTCTTAATGATTATTAAATCGTAGAATTTAATAATCAAAATTTAGTTTAAGCCCCAAGGCATCTTGAATATTATCTTGCGCAAAAAGATCAGTCATGCCGGCAATATAGTCCGTCACGATTGTTTTTGCGTCGGTATTTTCCTTTTCGTATATAGGCTGCATTGCTTTTAAAAAATGCCCGAACTTTTGCGCACTTGTCTTAAGTTCCGGTCTGTTATAAGCATCACTGAAACCATATTTCTGCAATAAATCTAAGTAATAATCAAATAAATCGCTTATAGCATTAAACAAAATTATGCGTTGTTGCGTTAATTTAGGATGGCCGTAAATATTTTTATAATTAAACTCTTTAAGCAAAGTGATAACTTCAAATTTTTCGTCGGAAAACCCCAAACAATCTTTATCTTTTGAATTATTAATTAAATCCAAAATTAAATTATTTATAATCTCCCCGTTATTTTTACCTAACTCTTTTTTAATTTTTGCAGGTACTTGCCCGGCAGTTATGATTTCAGCACGGACCGCATCTTCAATATCACGCCCAAGGTAAGCAATTTTATCTGCTATTCTGACGATACACCCCTCATATGTAGACGGTAAATTATGGCGGCTGTTGATACTTTCCAAATCATTTGGTTTTGCGGCAGGTTTCAGGGCGTTATTTTTAAAATCTTCGCCGCAATGGCAGATAATGCCGTCTTTAACCGCATAAGTTAAGTTTAACCCCTCGCCGTAATTTGTTAGATGTTCAACAACGCGGTAGCCGTTAATTTCATGCATAAACGGGTGCGGCGCAAGTTTTTTGGCAAGGGCGCTTTCGCCTTCATGCCCGAAGGGCGCATGGCCCAAATCGTGCGCAAGGCCGATAGCAAAGGCCATTTCTTCATCCACCTGCCAAGCGCCCGTATTTTTAAGCCCTTTGCAAATTGATACAGCAATAGTTGCCACGTGCAAAACGTGTTCAATGCGCGTGCAAATATGGTCATTTTCCGGAGCGGCAAAAACTTGCGTTTTACTTTTTAGGCGTCTAAAAGGTTGGCTGTGAATAATTTTGGTTTGGTCCCTAAAATATTCACCGCGGAAATCTGGTGTTTGCGGGTGCGTGCGTTTTTTATAAAGTTCTTCACTAAATGGATTTTTTATCATATAATTATTATAATAAATATAGGAGATACTTTTCTATGAAAAAACTTGCAGTATACCCCGGTTCTTTTGACCCTATAACCAACGGCCACCTTGATATTATTGAAAGGGCAAGCGGTTTATTTGATGAAGTTATCGTCGCAATTTTAAATAACAGCACAAAAAAATCTTTATTTACAAATGAAGAAAGAAAAGCGCAAATTGCCCCTTTGATTAAAAAATTCAAAAATGTAAAAGTAGATTTTTTTGATGGCCTTCTTGTTGATTATATGAAAAAGACAAGAGCCAATGCCTGTATACGCGGTTTGCGCGCAGTGACGGACCTTGAGTATGAATTTACTTTAGCCAACATAAACAAGAAATTAAGCCCGAAAATGGAAACTATCTTTTTTATGCCAAGTGAAAAAAATACTTATTTAAGTTCTTCCGTAGTTAAAGAAGTGTACAGTTTCGGCGGCGAATTAAAAGACTGTGTGCCGGCAAATATTGATAAAGCATTAAAGAAAAAATTTGGGAAATAATTTTTTTAAAAATTATTGCGTGAAATGAAAAAATTCATTATAATTAAATAAAGGAGTTTTTAAAATGCAGGGCTAAAACCCTGATACAATTCATCTGTTTTTTGGGGAATCCCAACGGATTAGTTTTTGCAAAAGCAAAAAACCTGAATACCTAAAAAACAGTCGTGTAGGTGCAAAGTAAACGGAATAATTACCCGTTTAATTTGCACTTAATGTTTATCGTTTTTATTAACGGTAAATTACGGCTGTTTATATTTGGCTATTCAGGTCTGAATATAAGCGGCCGTTTTTATTGGATGAATTTGAAAAATTTTTCCTTATACTCCCCGCCCTTTTCGTAAGAAAGGTGGAGGGGCAGGGGGTGGGGTTGTAAAATAAAGTAAACCTTATTTAATAACCCCACTCCTAACCTCTCCGCCTTTGCAAGCAAAGGGGAGAGGAATTAGAGGGAAAACGTTTAATTAAATTAAGGAGAAATAAAAATGAAAGAAAAAAACAAGTTGTTCAAAAAATCTAAGGGTTTTACCCTTATTGAAATGCTGGTAGTTGTTTTAATCATCGGTATTTTGGCGGCGGTTGCTTTGCCGCAATATCAAATGGCCGTGACGAAAGCAAAAGTTGCAAGCATTTTACCGCTTATGCGTCGCTGGAAAGATGCATTAGCAGAATGTAAACTCCGAATAGGTGAATATAATTGTGATGTTGATAGTTTAGGTGTTAATTGGCCGAGTGATTGGAAAAATGGTATCGGTGGTCCTTGTGGGAATAATTTTAACTGTTCTAATGATTTTTGGTATGATTGTACTGCAAATGATGGTGGTACTGGTTATGTTTATTGCCAACATCAGACAAGTGACGGCTCTTTTTGGATATATATATACCAATCTGATGACCCAGATTTTGAAAATTTCCGAAGTAAAATAACTTGTGCAGCAGATGGCGATGAAGCACATAAAATCTGTAAAGCACTAGGCGGTAAATTAGTCGGTGAAGAAACTGAAGAATATATTTTATACTAAAAATATTCTTTAAATTTTCTTTTTGAAAATCTCTTGCACTTGCGCGCAAAGTGCCAAAATATGTTGGCGGATTTGCGGTTGCTTTTCTTCAAGCATAGGCAATAATTTAAGGCGGATAAAATTGCGCGTGTAAATATCGTCAAAATTTGTTTCGTCATTTTCAAAAGGTAAATTGTGATAGGCGCAATAGTCCAAAATTTCCTGTTTGCTTAAGCATAAAAAAGGCCTGATAATTCTTATATCACCGAACGGACGCTCAACCGGAATACCGCCAAGGCCTTTAAGTTGCGTGCCGCGAAGCATATTAAGCAAAAATGTTTCCACATTATCATCTGCGTGGTGGGCAAAGGCAATAACTTTGGCTTTAAATTTTTTGCTAGCCTGCTCAAGTGCTTTATAGCGCAATTTACGGGCGGCGTGTTCCAAACTTAATTTTTCTTTTTTCGCCAATGTCTTAACGGCAACTTTTTTGACAATTAAAGGTACACCTAATTCTTTGCATAATTTAATAACAAGGTTTTCATCACGTTTTGCCGTCGGGCGCAAATTGTGGTTTACGTGGCAGGCACAAACTTTAAATTGCTTTTTTTTGCCCAAAGCGCAAGCAAAATGGAGCAAAGCCACAGAGTCCGCCCCGCCGGAAAGTGCAATTAAAACAGTTTGCTTTGTCTTAAAAAAATTATTATCTTTATCAAACTTGATAAGTTTTTGCCAAATTTTTGCCTGGAAAGTCGTGCTTTGCATAAATCCCTTTTAAAAAGTATAATATACTTAATTATATTATATTTAGAGGTTTGTGTTATGGATGAAATGAAAAAGAAAATAGTTATAGTGGAAGATGAAAGAGATATTTTACAACTTTTAAACTTAATTTTAGTACGCGCAGGTTATGAAGTTCACGCTTGTGATAATGGCAGGAACGCAATACCTTTAATCAAAAAAGTACGCCCGCATTTGGTAATACTTGATTTGATGTTGCCTGGGCTTGACGGGCGCGCTATCGTTGAAGAAATGGGGAAAGACGAAGATCTTTTCGGCACTTCGGTTATGATTACTTCTGCTTTGGAAGAAGCAGGGCATATGTTTACCGGAAACCCTATCGTTAAAGATTATTGCTATAAACCGTTTAGGACTTCAATACTGCTCCAAAAAGTCAAAAAAATTATGGGCGATGAGTAAATGTTTTTAATCGCCGGCCTTGGTAATCCCGGGCAAGAATATAAGAATACCCGTCATAATATCGGTTTTATGGTGCTTGATAAGTTGGCAAGCACTTGCGGTTTTGATTTTGAAGATAACCGCCCTTTTAAAGCACATATCGCGAAAACAAATTTACACGGGCAAAGCGTTTTATTTCTAAAGCCGCAAACATATATGAATCTATCGGGCCAAGCGGTGGCGGCAGCGGCAAATTTCTATAAAATACCGCCGCAAAATATCTTAGTTATTTGTGATGATTTAAGTTTAGATCTTGGCACTTTGCGCTTGCGTTCCAAAGGTTCCAGCGGCGGGCAAAAGGGGCTTGATAATATTATCACTTTGCTTGGCTCCCAAGATGTTTTGCGTTTGCGTTTAGGTATCGGCCCGCGGCCCGGATTTATTGATGCCAAAAATTATGTTCTTGCCAAATTCCCGAAAGTACAAGAAGAAATTTTAGAATCTGTTTTAATGAAAGCCCAAGAAACTTTAGAAAAGTTTTTAAAAGAGGGTTTTACTCCTGCCCAACAATTCGCAAATACTAATATGTAGCACTTTTGCTTAATGTTAATTGTAAGATAAAAATACCCCGCTTTCGCGAGGTATTTTAGCAAAAGCTAAATTATTTTTTCGGTTTATTTCCGCATCCGCAGCCCATAACTTCACCCCCTTGCCGTGATAGGCCGGTAGATAAAGTAAACAATTTTTTGAAGTTTTTTGCAAGTGAAAATAATTTATATCAATTAAATTAAAGTTTTGGAATAAATTTTATTTTCCACATAAATAAGCAATTTGCCGCTTTTGAAATTAACGGAAAAATTGCCCTTGGCTATATTGCTAAGACCGCGTTGGCCGATGGGTAAGTTCTCATTTTTAAGTGCAAAAACTAAATTAGAAGTGCTGATATTTTTTATTTCTTCAAGCGCAATTAAACTGACGCGCGTGCCTTTTTCCGCTTTAATTTTTGTGCCTTTTGAAAGCAAATAAACTGTGGCATTTGGCAGCAAAAACCTAATATCAAAATATTTCAAATACGCGCTTGCCGCTAAAAAATTACTGAAGCAAAAATCAAAGCGCCCACCGATGGCTAAAGCAATATCAACCTGTTTTGGTTTTAGGGTTTTAAGATAATCAAGTGCCTTTTCAAAATCGCTGTTATCTTGACGTGCAACCTGTTTTAAACGGCTTTTTAAAAGCGCTTTGTTTTTGGGCGTAATACTATCTAAATCTCCCACCACAATATCGGGTTTAACACCCGCTTTTAAGCATTTATTTGCGCCGCCGTCAGCGGCAACAATAAAAGAATAATTTTTTGCCGTTTCTGCCAAAAAATTTTTATCTGAAATGCCGTTTAAAACAAGTAAAACTTTATTTAACTTTGCCATATTTACCTTTAACCAAAATACTGCCTAAAAACAAAATGTTTACCAAAAGCCCGATATAAAAACCTTCTACTTCCGCCCAAAAACCTGCGCGCGGCAGCAAGTTCCAAACACTTACAATTATAGCAGATAACCAAACCGAAAAGGCAAATTGGCCGTCTGAAATCTTTTTGGGGAAAAAGTACCCAATCATCATAGGCACAAGCAAACAGGCCGCCATATAAGAACCCAAAACAAACCAAATTTTCTTGAAACTGCCGTCAAAAAACATAGCAAGCAAAATTGAAATGCCGCCGATTAAAAAGAAAAATATCTGATTGGCAAGCAATTTATTTTTAAATTTATCTTTAAGTAAATCATAAGCAAAAGTATTTGACGCAATAAATAAAAACGAATCAAGCGTAGATAAAATTATACACAAAATGCCCGCTATAAAAAACCCGCGTAAACCGCTTGGCAAAAGTTGTACCGCATACAAAAAATAAGCGTGAGCGGGTAAAGCATTAGGCAAAACCGCGCGCGCATATAAAGCGCCGGATGTGGTACACAAATCAAAACAAAACCAAATTAGCGTGCAAATCAAAATACCTGTTCTTGCGGTTTTTACGTCTTTTGCGGCAAAACATCTTTGGTAAAAACTAGGGTCCACTAAAGTAGCAAAAGCGATACCGGCCCACACTAAAGTATTTAAAACACCGTTGCCGCCCGTTAAAGAAAAATGCTTTGCGGGCAAAGTGCTTTTCAAAAACTCTAAACCGCCGAAAGTATGAAAAGACATTAAACTAACTATTGCCACCGCAAGGCACATAACGCTAAATTGAATTATATCTGAAAATACCACTGCCCTTAAACCGCTCCACGCCGTATAAAGGCAAACAACCGCCGTACCCAATGCCATAGCGGGCAAAAGTTCAAAACCGAAAACAAGTTGTAAAAACACGCCCAAACTTAATACATAAGAAATGGGCAACACATTAAAGAAGGTAAAAACCGCCGCCGTTTTGCGGGCGCGTTCCCCAAATAATTGGCCTGCGGCCTGCGGCAAAGTAATGCTTTGATAACTTTTGATTTTACCCACTAAAAACACCGCAAAAACGATATATGCAATATACCAAAACACACCTTGCGTGATAAAATTATAAATACCGTAATTGAAAGTAATTTCGTTTACGCCGAAAATGCCGCCGTACCAAGTGGCGGCAAGCGTGGCTACAAACATCGGCAAAGAAAGCCGCCGCCCCATAACCATATAATCAAGGAATTTATTTGTATCTTTGGGGCGGCGCAAATGCCCAAATAAAATAGCGGCAAAAGTAAGCAGTAAAATAAAAATTATTACCCCCAAGTCCAAGGGGGTAATAATTGAATATACTGCTAAATTACTTTGCATAAAACGGGCTTACTGCCAATTTATATAATTTGCGATTGCCAAAAACCCGAAAGAAAGCAAGAACCAAACCGCAACCAAAGGCGCAATAAATTTGAACCATTTTTGGAACGGTATTTTTGCCATACCGATAACGGCAATAACTATCGGGCTTGTGGGAATACAAACATTGGTCCAACCGTCGCCGAACTGATAGGCAAGCACCATTGTTTGGCGGCTGATGCCGATAAGGTCAGATAAAGGCGCAAGTATCGGCATAGTCAAAACCGCTTTGCTTGAGCCTGACGGTATAAAGAAGTTAATAATTGCCTGCATTATAAATGCGGCCCAACTTGCCAGAGTAGAATTTAATTTGGAAATTATACCTGCCATATAATTTAAGGCGGTATCTAAAATATTTCCGTTTTCTGCAACTATGATAATTGACGTGGCAAGGGCAAGCAGGAAAACAATTTCCGCCATACCGCGTACGCCGTCGTAAAAAGCGGTGCAGGCCTCTTGCATTTTTAAGCGGCCGAAAATTGCCACAACCAAAGCAAGAGCAAAGAAAAGTGCACCTATTTCGGTTATATACCACTCATATTTTAATACGCCGAAAATAAGCAAGCCCATTGTAGCGGCAAAAGAAAGTAAAACAAGAATATGTGAGGCGGTAAAAACGACATTTTCCGCCGCGCCTGTGGCAAGTTCCTTTTTCTTTTCCTGGTCAAATTCATAAGTTAAACTTGCTTTTGGGTTCTTTTCAATTTTACGGGCATAAAGCATAATAAATGCTATTGCTACCGCGGTGCAAATAACCCACATAATAAGGCGGAATTTAAAGCCCGAATACATCGGCAGTTCGGCAATACCTTGCGCAATACCCAAAGTGAAAGGATTCATAAATGCGCTAGCAAAACCGGCCGCAGCACCGATAAACGGCACCGTCACTCCCACCATAGCATCATACCCAAGTGAAAGCGAAAGCGGTATAAAAATAGGTATAAAAATCAAAACTTCTTCGGACATCCCGAAAGTCGCCCCGCCGATAGAAAATAAAAGCATACTTAGCGGAATATAAAGGTGTTTTAATGCGGGGTGGTCCAAAAACACGCGGCTTATGCGTTTAATGAAAGCCGTAATGGCACCTGTTTTTTCCACCACCATAAAAGCGCCGCCGATGATTAAAAGGAAGGCCATAATTTCCGCCGTTTGTGAGCGCAAAAAGGCTTGCATCGGTGCTTTTAAAACTTCAAATAAATTTTGCGGTGTTGATTCTACATAATGGAAGGAACCTTCCACCAAAACATTTCTTCCGTCTTTTACCACCGTTTCAAATTTGCCGGCGGGAATAACCCAAGTAGCGATAGCGGTTAATGCGATAATTGTAAGCAAGATAATTGTAGTATTTATTTTAAGACCTGTGAGTTTTTTTATTGACAATTTAAGTGTTTGTGCCATTAGTGTTTAAACACCTCCGAATTTTTATAAGTTTTGGTACTTATATATTTTATAAAATTATGGGCTGTATTTGGGGTGTAATTTTTGGTTTTTTATGTTTTGACGAATTATGTTAATTAGTGTGCATCTTCTTGCAAATTTAAGTGCTTTTTAATTTTTATCTTCCTAGAGTACCGAGAGTCGCTCCGCTCCCGTTCTTCTTGGTACTCGTCGTCAGATAGAAAATTAAAAATCATCTTAAATTTGCTGCGTCGCACAAAACGCGCTCGTTCGCATTGTTTTAACAACAAACACAATTGTCATCTTCGGGTATGCCAAGTATTTTTGAATAATTTTTTGTAGTTTCATCCGCGCCGCAATCTCCATTTGTTCTCAAAACAAATTGATAACTTTTTGTAATACAAACACAAACATCTTCTTTCCGATACGATGCACTTGCTAAAATATCGTTTTCACAAGATGTTCCACAACTTAAATTAATCCAAAACTTCTTTTTACTCAAATCCATATCACTACAATCTTCTTGATGACATCCTTCAATTTCTGTAAAAACTTCAGCGAGATATGTTCTGTAATTTTCTATATCATCCGCGCCGCACAATTCTTCCCCTGTTTGTAAACGGCACATTTCTTCAATTTGGGCGGCGGCTTTAAGTTTAATATAAGCCTCGGCAAAGTCCGCCTTTATTTTTGCGTTTTGATATTGTGGCAAGGCAATACCAGCCAAAATACCGATAATTAAGACAACTACTAACATTTCAATTAAAGTAAAACCTAATTTGTTTTTCATATAATCTCCTTTATACAATACTTTTATTTACTGCATATAGAAATTATAGAAAAAAAAAACAAAATAGATGTCAAGAGGAATTTACCTTAAAACTTTGGGCGGGGTTTGAGTAAAATCAATTATTTTTGACGGTGTGTTCTTGCGAGCGCCGTCGTCAAGAATAATACAAGATACAAGCCCGTCAAAAACTGCTAAAAGTTCCGCAGTATTTTTACATGTCTGCGCACCGTGTAAATTGGCACTGCTGGCAAGCAAAGGCGATTTTAAATTTTCCATTAAATTAAGTAAAAAATTATAATTCGGTACGCGTAAACCGACGGTTTCAATGCCGCTATACTTTTTGCCTTTTTCGCTTGCGGTTAAAATCGCAGTTAATGCACCGGGCCAATGTTTTTGGGCCTGTTCAAGTTGTTTAATGTCTGACGCTAAAATTTCCGCTTGTTTGAGTGTACACAAAATCTGTGCAGGTTTTTCGGGCGGATTATTTTTTGTTTTATTTAAAATGTCTTTTGCGTTTTTTGCGCGCGCCAAAACCATAAGACCGTAAACGGTATCAGTCGGCAAAACGCAAGGTGCGCCGCTAAGCAAAGCAGTTTTCAAAAAGTCAATTTGCGCGGGCGTAATTTTGGAAAGATTAAAAACTTCCGTCTTCATCTTCTTCCCCCAAATCGCTTTGGCGGCCGTCTAAGATAATCACAAACTCGCCAAGCACTTTATTGCGCGCTTTAAAATTTGACAAAAGTTCGGCAGGTGTTCCGCTTAAATATTCTTCAAAAGTTTTTGTTATTTCACGCCCGATAAACACTTTTACCAACGGTAAATTTTCCTGTAAAAATTCTAAAAATTTTATTATGCGGTAAGGCGATTCATAAATAATAACAGGCTTTTCCACAATTAAAGCCGCCTGTATTTGCTTTAAGGCTTTGCCCTTTTTCTTCGGCAAAAAACCCAAGAAGCAAAACCCGCCGCCGCTTAAACCGGACGCACTTAAAGCACAGGTTGCCGCACTTGCACCAGGCAAAGCGGACACTTTTATATTCTCTTGCCGCGCAAGTTTAACTATTTTCCAACCGGGGTCCGATACACAAGGCGTGCCGGCATCTGAAACAAGTGCCAAGTTTTTACCTTCTTTAAGCATTTTGATTATCGGCGGGAAACTATGTTCATTTTGTTCATTATACCTTAAAGTTTTTGTTGTTATGCCGAAGTTATCAAGAAGTTTTTTTGTTTGGCGTGTGTCTTCGCACAAAATAAAATCGGCTTGCTTTAAAACATCTAAAGCACGCAAAGTGATATCTTGCAAATTGCCTATTGGCGTCGGCACGATATAGAGCATAAAAGTATTTTACAAAACTAAAGCCCCCGGAGTAAACCGAGGGCTTTGTAATAATAAACTTGGGTAAATTATTTGGTCGGTTTAACTACTTTACCGCCCTTTAAACATTTAGAACAAACATAAGCCGTTTGGGTTTTGCCGTCCAAAACAATTTTTTGTTTATGCAAATTTGGCTTAAAAGTCCTGTTTGTTTTCAAATGGCTATGGCTGACGCTTTTACCAGTTGTTGATTTTTTACCGCAAATTTCACATTTATAAGACATAATTTCCACCTAACTTTAATTTTCTATATTTTACCAAACTTTTAGCATTTACGCAACTTTACTTTTAAAAATACGCCAACATTTTTTCAAATATTCAATAATGTCCTGAAAGTATTTTTGAACTTTATTAGGCTTTTTACCTGTTGAGATTTTGGGCGTAATTTTATTTTCTTTCATCATTTGCAAAAGGTAATTTGACGGTATGGCAAAGTTGATGTTTTGTACATTTGCTTCTTCCAAACTTGAAATTACTATACCCACCACTTCCCCTTCTTTATTAAAAACAGGACTGCCGCTGCTGGAGGGGGAAATCGGCGCACTTATTTGAAAAACGGTGATATTGCTGATATTTCTGAGTTGTGAAATAAGCCCGTTTGTAATAGTATTTTGCAAACGCTTGGGGCTGCCGATAACTGCAATCTCTTGCCCGGCTTTTACCGTATTGGAATCAGTAAAACTGATGCATGGGACATAATTTACCGATACCTGCAAAATAGCCAAATCAATTTTTGGATTTGTTGATACAGCAATTATTTTTGCTTCTTCTGAAATTGCGCCGTTGCTGAAAGTTAAATTTATCAAATGTGCTTTGTCTAAACTGTGGGCGGCAGTAGCGACAAAACCTTGCGGGGAAATAACAAAGCCGGTCGCACTTGCGGTTTTGCCGTCTTCCCTTAAAACATTTATCGTCACGACCGTATTTAGGTTTAATTTAGAAATTTCTTCCAAACTCAAAGCATGGCCGCAAAGCACGCATGAACATAAGACAAAAACAATAGTTAATATCTTTTTTATCATAAGCAAAAAGCCGAGGATGGGACTCGAACCCACAACCTACGGTTTACAAAACCGTTGCTCAACCATTGAGCTACCTCGGCAATCATCTATATATAAAATTATAACAATTTTTTGGTAAGTGTGCAATCGTTTTGTAGTAAAGGCGGATATTTCACCGCTTAAAAATAATGTAAAATTTACTAGAGAGGAATTTATGCAATCATTTTTCAATCTGTTTACACTTATAGGTAAATTACCGAAAATCTTACTTTTTTTGGTCATCATTTATTTGATAATAAAGGTACTCAGGGCCTTTATGAGAGATTGCATTGTAAATAGGGAAAATTCTTTTTGGGTAAGTATTTGTAATTTCTTGGACCCTTACCGTCAAAGTATATTCTTCTATAAACATAAATTGATTGCATTAATATTGTTGATAGGCGCTACTTATTTGTTATACAGAATCTATGTTCCGCCGGAATATTTATCTTATGAAAAGGGTATGTACCCCGCCCAAAGTGTTATGTATAACCATATAACCTATTTTATCAGTTATCTGATACACGAAAATTTGGGGCATAATGTGTTTTGCACTTTCGGGCAGGGTTGGTTTTGTTATTTCTCCGGTGATTTTATGCAGGTGCTTGTGCCTTGTATAATTTATCTATTTTCTTTACAAGTGCGCGGCGGTTTGTTTTTTAGCCCGATTTTGTTTTATTGGATTTCTTCGGCATTATATGATGCAGGTATTTATGCAAGTGATGCCGCCGTAAGCAAATTGGCTTTAACTTCATCTGATATGGTAAGTGATTGCGTCGCGGGGCAGTGTAAAGGTGACTGGCATTATATTTTAACACCTTTTAATGCCGTAAATTATGGTGCAACAATAGGCCTAATTTTGGAAATAATTGCCTGTTTTATATTTGCCTTGGCTTTATATAGCGCGGTTGAATATATAAGACGTATGATGCAAGACGGTTTAGAAGATTGTTAAGAGGATACAATGCGTAAAAATTCTATTTTAGAAATTTTTTCAAATTCTACAATAACTTTTAGAAATTCTTTTTGGGGTTTATTGGCAACTTATTGGTTTGCATTGGTGGCGTTTTGCCTTATTTCTTGGATTATAGGTAAATATTATGCTATTCCTTGGGATTTGACACATCCTTGGGAAACCTTAAGTGTTTTACCTCTTTTTTCCGTAAAATTATCTGTTATTTTAGGTTTGTTGTTTTATTTAGGCGGGTTTATCCTTTCAGTTTGGCAGATATTAGTGGTAAAAAATAATTTATTTTATGGTGAGAACCGTTTAGTCGAATCTTTAAAACAAGCTTTTTCGAAAACAATTTTAATTATTTTTTGCACATTAATTATCTCGGTATTTTTTATTCCTGTAATTTATTTGCTAAAAGATGTACTGCATGTTTATATAAGATTCTTTCCCGTTATTATGTTATTTTGTATTCCGCCTTTCATTATTTTTTATTTCGGGTTAATTTTGGAAGAGGGGAAATTAAAAGACATTGTATTCAATTCCTTTGTTTTGGCGATATCAAGTTATTTCAAGACATTATTTGCTTTGCTGATGTTTATAATAGCGGAAATACTGTTTGGTATTATTTTTTGGGTATTGTTTTCCTTGTTAAAAATGACGGTTGTATTCTTATCTGTACTTGTGTTTATTATCATGATCTGTGGGCCTGTAATGTACATAATATTACACGGGTTTTCCGTAGTTTATTTTGTTGAAACTTATTACGCTTTTGCCATAGACAGGGAAGGTATACCCGAAGAAAAAAATAAAGATGTAAAAACAGTTTTATCCGTTGATAAAGCAAAAGAAAATGTGCGGAATGAAAAAGCCCCTTTTGAAAGTGAAGTGCCTTTAGGTATGCATCCTTTAGGCGAAGATATTCAAACATCTGAGAACACAAATACCCCTAACAGAAATAGTTAAAATCAATGCCTATAATATGTTAAAATATAAATATGGGAATATGGATAATTATAATTTCTTTACTTTGTATTAGTACAGGTACTTTTGCGCTCGGTGTAATGACGGGGCGCAAACTCGGCAGTTCTTATAAAAAAGATGCTGCCTTAAAGGTTTCCTTCGTTTTTGCTTTGGTGAATATGCTTGCCTTGGCTGTTGCCTTTATAATAGGTTGCTTATCTATGCAGTGGCTTGCTGATGCTCCTAAGTGGCTTGTCTTCGTAATGCTGTTCCTGATAGCAATTCAATTGATTTTAGAATCAATAGAAAAAGCCCCAAGTTTAAACTTTACTGATATAGTACAAAATACCTATATGATTAAGGTTGCGGTTCAGACGGCTTTACCCTCTTTTATGTTCGGTTTTGCTCTTTCAATGGTAAGCAGGGGTTATTTATTGGTGGCGCTTTTCTTATCTGCCGTAATGACTTTTTTTACTGTTTTGTTCGGTATAGTACATGGCAATACTTTTAATACTACCGTTTTGCATAGCCGTTTACAACTTATTTCCGGTATCGTTATGCTGGTTATAACCGTCAGATATTTGATACAAATGAGCATTTAGTTTATTTTTAAGGAGAGTTTATGTCTTATAATGCACCTATAAAAAAGGTCTTGATTTCTGAAGAACAAATAAATACAAGGGTGAAAGAACTTGCGGCACAAATTTCCAAAGATTATGCCGGCAAAACACCTTTGCTTGTCTGTATTTTAAGGGGGGCATCTTTATTCTTTTCTAATTTAGTCAAAAATTTGGAAATTGATTGTACTATTGATTTTATGTGTTTGTCTTCTTATCAGGGTACAAATTCAAGCGGTAAAGTGCGCCTTTTGCTTGATATAAGGGATGATATTAAAGATAAAGATGTTATAGTAGTAGAAGATATAGTTGATACAGGTATTACAGGCGTTTATTTGAGAGATTTGCTCGGTGCCAGAAAACCCTCTTCCATAGAATTTTGCACACTGTTGGATAAACCTGAAAATCGTAAAGTTGAAATTACCCCGAAATATCTTGGCTTTACAATAAAAAATGAATTTGTTGTCGGCTATGGTCTTGATTATAATGAATTATACCGTAATTTGCCTTATGTAGGAGTTTTTGATGAAACCAAAAAATAAAGTTCCGCCTGTACCTTTTAGGCAGGTAATATTGTGGATCATATCTTTTATTTTATTAGTAGTAATATTCTCAAAATTCGGTGAAGGAAACAAAGTTAAGCAAATTGATTATTCCTCTTTTAAAACAAAGATTACAAGCGGGGATTTGCTTGACGTCACGATTTCCCCCGAAACAATAAGCGGTGTTTATAAAGAAGACGGTAAAGAACAAAAATTTATAACAGTTAAATTAGAAGATCCTGCACTTGTCGGTGAACTTATGTCTGCAAAAGTTCCTTTTAAAGCCGAGCAAGACAAAAGTTGGCTTTTTAATGTTTTCTTTAATATAGGGCTTGTTTTACTGTTTGTTTTTGCTTGGTGGTTCTTATTTATACGTCCGCAAAGAAATGACGGTAAAAGTGCTTTAAACTTTGCGCGTTCAAAAGCAAAACTTCAAGATCCTTCAAAACAAACTGTCACTTTTAAAGATGTTGCCGGTTGTGATGAAGCAAAAGAAGAAATGCAGGATATTATTAAATTTTTGAAAAATCCGGCTGATTTCCAAAAACTTGGCGCAAAATTACCCAAAGGCGTATTACTATATGGGGCACCCGGTACAGGTAAAACTTTGCTTGCAAAAGCAGTTGCCGGGGAAGCGAAAGTTTCGTTCTTTTCCGCATCGGCATCGGAATTTGTGGAGATGTTTGTCGGTGTCGGTGCTGCGCGTGTGCGCGATTTATTTGCCAATGCCAAGAAAAATGCACCCGCAATAATTTTTATTGACGAACTTGATGCCGTAGGCCGCCGCCGCTTTGCCGGTATTGGCGGTGGGCACGATGAACGCGAGCAAACCTTAAACCAACTTTTAATTGAACTTGACGGTTTTGAATCTCAAAGCGGAATTATTTTAATGGGTTCAACAAACCGCCCTGATGTTTTAGACCCTGCCTTAACAAGGCCTGGCAGGTTTGACCGCCATATCAATGTGCCTTCCCCCGATATGAAAGGGCGCGAAGAAATATTAAAAGTACATGCCAAAAAAGTCAAAATGGCAAAGGAAGTAGACCTTTCCGTAATTGCTAAAAGCACCCCCGGTTTTGTGGGGGCTGATTTGGCAAATGTTATCAATGAAGCCGCAATTTTGGCTGCACGTTTTGATAAGCCGGCCGTCACTAATGCCGATATTGAAGAAGCTGTTGAACGTGTTATGGCAGGCCCGCAACGCAAAAGCCGCGTTATTTCGGAAAAAGAAAAACGCATTATTGCCGCGCATGAATCAGGCCACACTATTATTGCTAAACTCTCTAAAAACGGGGACCCTGTACATAAAGTTTCCATTATTCCGAGGGGCCCTGCTTTAGGGTATACAATGCAACTGCCGTTGGAAGATAAATATTTAACTTCCAAGAGTGAGATTTTAGATAAATTAACTATCTTGCTTGGCGGGCGTGCGGCAGAAGAAATTTTGTTTGAAGAAATAACGACAGGTGCTTCCGATGACCTTTCAAGGGCGACATCTTATGCAAGAAAAATGGTTGCCCAACTTGGTATGAGCGAGCGCCTTGGCCCAATAGCAGTACATACTGAAGAAGACGAAGTTTTCTTGGGCCGCGATATTTCAAGACATAAAAATATCTCCGAAGATTTAGCACGTGCTATTGATGAAGAAGTATCAAAACTTATTCGCGATTCTTACCAAAAAGCAAAAGACATTATCAAAAGCCACTTAAAAGAGATGAACACCTTAGTGGAACGTTTGCTTGAAAAAGAAGTCGTTGACGCTAAAGAAATTGACGAGATTTTGGGTTTAACACCGGCCCAACCTGAAGTAGAAAATAAGCCGGAAACTAAACAAGAAGAAGCAAAGCCGGAAGAAAAACCGCAAGAGAAAAAGCCCAAAACCGCAAAAACCAAAAAGGAAAATAAACCCAAAGAAGAACAAACGGATTTATTTGGGGGGCAAGATGCCTAAATATTTCGGTACAGACGGCGTACGCTCCATTTGGGGGCAATTCCCTTTGACGGAAGATTTCGTCACTAAACTTGGCTACTGCGCATTGAAAGAACTTTCAAAACATGCGCTGAACAATACAAATAAAAATATCTTTATTGCCCAAGATTCCCGCGCAAGCGGCAAAGCAATTTTGGAGTGTCTTACAAAAGGTATAAGGGCAGCGGGTTATAATGTTCTGTCTTTGGGTATTTCAACAACTCCAAGTGTTTCAATATTAACTCAAAAATATAAGAATATTTGCGGCATCGTAATTTCCGCAAGCCACAATCCGGCGGAATTTAACGGTATAAAATTCTTTTCCGCGCAAGGAACGAAACTTAACGAAGATATTGAAGATAATATAGAGCGCGAAATTGAAAATTTAAAAACCGTTCCCGCCGAGCAGGAAAATACAAAATTTTTGGAAGTACCGGAAAAAGTTGAAGAATATATTGCTTTCCTTAAAAGCACTTTAACACAAACGCCCGATTTGAAAGGCCTTAATATTGTGCTTGACTGCGCAAATGGGGCATCATCCAAAATAGCACCAAAACTTTTTGAAGAACTTGGCGCAAAAGTGACTGTTATCAACAATACACCGGACGGTTTTAATATAAACAAAAATGCCGGCGCTTTGCATACGGAAGGTTTGCAGGAAGCAGTTAAAAAGAGCAAAGCGGACCTTGGTCTTTCTTTTGACGGAGATGCTGACCGCCTTATAGCAGTCACCGAGGAAGGCACAGTTTTTGACGGCGACAATGTAATTTCCACCGTTGCTTTATATTTGAAAGAGCAAGGTAAACTTAAAGGTAATAAAGCCGTTTTGACCATTATGGCCAATTTAGGTTTAATCAACTTTTTGAAAGCAAACGGTGTTGATCCGGTTTTAACCAAAGTCGGCGATAAATATGTTTTTGAAGAACTTACCAAAAACAATTTGTCAGTGGGAGGGGAAACATCAGGCCACGTAATTTTTAGAGATATTGCGCCGGCAGGTGACGGCATTTTAACCGCTTTACAGTTGCTTGGTATCGTGAAAAGTACCGGTAAAAAATTAAGCCATTTTAAAAATATGTGGCAGAAATACCCTTTAAAACTAGTTCCCGTTAAAGTGGAAAAGAAAATCCCTTTAGAGGAAGTTGACGGCTTTTGCCCTTACCTTAAAGAACTTGAAAGTTCTATGGGAGATAAAGGCCGCATAGTCGTACGTTATTCAGGCACAGAGCCTTTACTTCGCGTATTAGTTGAAGATGAAAGTAAAGAGAAAGTTGAAGATATTTGCCAAAAGGTAGTAGAATTTTATAAAAGCAAAGTTAAAACTTGCCAGAGGTAATTTTTATGAAATTAGGTGTAAATATAGACCATATCGCTACACTCCGCCAAGCACGCGGCGGTAATGAGCCAAGCCCGATAAAAGCGGCAGAAGTTTGCCTTGCTTTGGGGGCAGATTATATTGTTATGCACTTGCGCGGAGACAGGCGCCATATACAGGAAACAGACCTTAAAAATTTAGCCAAAATAAATAGTGAGAAAATTCATCTTGAAATGGCTGTTAAAAAAGAAATGGTAGCAATAGCAAAAGAAATTAAATGCGGCTCCGTTTGCTTAGTGCCGGAATATCCAAATGAACTTACCACTTCCGGCGGTCTTAATTTAAGCAATCGTAATGTTTTGCCTATAACACGCGCAACTAAAGAATTGAAAAAGGCAGGGATAAAAGTCAGTTTATTTATTAACCCTGACCCGCAAAGTGTACGTGCCGCAAAGCGTATTGGTGCCGATATTGTTGAATTTTGTACCAAGGCATATAGCGAAGCCAAAACCGAAAGCGCCGCTTTTGCGGAACTTGAAAAATTGCAACTTTCCACAATCTTAGCAAAAGAACTTGGCCTTGAAGTACACTCAGGCCACGGGCTTAATTATGAAAATGTAAAAAGTATTGCCGATATTAACGGCATGGAAGCCTTAAATATCGGACACTCAATAATAGCAAAAGCAGTATTCGTCGGCTTGCCGCAAGCCTTGGCTGAAATGCGGCTTTTAATAGGGGGCAAATAATGTGCGGAATAGTAGGTTATTGCGGGGCAAAGCCTTGCTCACCGCTTTTAATTGAAGGACTGAAAAAACTTGAATACCGCGGTTATGATTCCGCCGGTATCGCCTTGCAAGAAAAAGGCAAAATTGCCGTTTTAAAAGCAGTAGGCCAGGTTAAAAACCTTGAAATTTTAGTTAAGAAAAAGGCAAGTAAATCTTGCCTTGGTATTGCGCATACACGTTGGGCTACGCACGGTAAACCGTCACTTGTAAACAGCCATCCGCATACAGATTGCACAGGCAATATTGCCGTTGTCCATAATGGTATTATTGAAAATTATCAAGAACTTAAAAAGGCACTTATCAAAAAAGGCCATAAATTTAAATCTGAAACAGATACCGAAGTTGTAGCACATTTGCTTGAAGAAGAATTAAAGAAAGAAAAGGACTTTTTCCGCGCTTTTCAAAAGATGACACGCCAATTAAAAGGCGCTTTTGCGCTTGCGGCAATCAATGCCAAAGAACCTAATACTTTAGTAGCTGCAAAAAAACAAAGCCCTTTAGTGGCAGGTATAGGTAGTAAAGGGTTTTTCCTTGCATCAGATATTCCGGCATTTTTAAGCCATACAAATAAAGTTATCTTTTTTGAAGACGGCGATACAATAAAAATAACACCGCAGGGTATGGAAATTTATAACGCAGATTTCCGTAAAACAGAGCGCAAAATACACACAATTTCTTGGGATATTTCCGCAGCGGAAAAGGGCGGTTTTAAACATTTTATGCTTAAAGAAATTTATGAAGAACCGCAAACAGTTAAAGATACTTTACAAACACTTCCGCCCGATATCACAAAGGCTTTCGGTTTACCTTTAAAAGAAGCCAAAAAAATTGAAGGTTTGTATATTGTTGCTTGCGGGACGGCCTATCACGCCGCTTTGGTGGCAAGATATGTTATTGAGCATTTTGCCAAAATTCCTGTTGAAGTGGAAATGGCTTCAGAGTTTAAATACAGGCCCATACATTTTAAGAAGAATTGGCTTTTTATAGCAGTCAGCCAATCGGGTGAAACAGCCGATACTTTGGCCGCCCTTAAAATTGCTAAAGCAGACGGTTTGAAAGTATTGAGTATTTGTAATGTTGTCGGCTCTGCAATAGTTAGGGAAAGCAATTATTCCGTTTTTACGCATTGTGGGCCGGAAATCAGCGTTGCATCTACTAAAGCATTTACCTGCCAATTGACGGTTTTATATGCACTTGCCGTTCAACTTGCGCGGGTTTTGGGTACTATTACAAAAGCGGAGTTTGAAAATCTTTATCAAGAACTTCAAAGCGTGCCGGAACTTTTAAAACAAGTTTTGAAACTTGACGGCGCAGTTAAAAAAATAGTTTCCAAAATTTACAAGAGCCCGTCCTTTATTTTTATTGCACGTAATGCAAGTTATCCGCTTGCTTTGGAAGGTGCACTCAAGTTAAAGGAAATTTCCTATAAGCATGCAGAGGGTTTCGCCGCAGGCGAAATTAAGCACGGCCCTATCGCTATAATTGATAAAGATATTCCTGTTGTCGCGCTAGCGCCGAAAAGCAATTTGTATGACAAAATGTTATCATCTTGCCAAGAAGTGGCCGCGCGCGGTGCAAATATCATTATTATTACCAACTCACCTGTCAAAAATGCTTTGGAAGTGCCTTATACAAATGAGTATCTTTTCCCATTACTTGCGGCAACGGTACTACAATTTTACGCTTACCATATAGCAAATTTCTTAGGCCGCGAAATTGATAAACCCAGAAACCTTGCCAAAAGCGTGACGGTAGAATAATGGAAATTGTAAATATAGGTACCGATATTGAAGAAGTAAAGCGCTTTGCTAAACTTGATAACAAAGTTTTGGCGCGCCTGTTTACGGAAAAAGAAATTGCCTATTGCGAAAGTAAGAAAAATAAGGCCCAGCATTTTGCCGTTCGGTATAGTGCAAAAGAGGCCGTTTTTAAAGCCTTGCCTTTTAGTGAAATTGCCTTTAAGAAAATTGAGATTACCAATGATAAATCAGGTGCGCCGCAGGTTAAAGTTAATGATAAACGTGCCAAAGGTTTACAGTTTAAAATATCACTTTCGCATACCGATAATTTAGCGCAAGCCACAGTTTTGGTTTATAAAAAATGAAAATCACTAAAGCATTTTTTAAGCGAAATTTCCCGAAAATTGCCAAAAATTCTTATAAAAATATAAACGGGAAAGTTCTTATTATTGCCGGCTCAAAAACAATGCAAGGGGCGGCGGTGCTTAATGTTTTGGGAGCATATTCTTGCGGTTCGGGTATGGTGGCGCTTGCATCAATACCCGAAGTTATAAAAGCCGCAGTTTGCACAGTTCCTCAAGTACTTGTCTTGCCGCTTGAAAAACAACCTTTAACGCAAATAAAAAAGTATATTAAAAGTTTTCAGCCTGATGTTTTGGTTATCGGCTGCGGTTTATCTGCTTTAGCCAAAGAGACCTTAAATATTTTAAAATTTGCCAAAGTGCCTGCGGTAATTGATGCAAGTTCTTTAACTTATTTGGCAAGCCAAAATTGTAAATTGCCCAAAGATATACCCTATATTTTAACGCCGCATATCGGGGAAATGAAACGGCTTTTAAAGAAAAACAATTTAAACCCCGAAACCGCCGCTTGCGAACTTGCCCAAAAAACGGGTGCGGTTTGTTTACTTAAAGGCCAGATAACAAGAATAAGCGACGGCGTAAAGAACTATGAAAGCCACGCAGGAAACTGCGGGCTTGCCAAAGCGGGCAGCGGGGATGTTTTAGCGGGCATAATCGGTGCATTATTTGCGCGTTTACTTAAAAATTATGACGGCAGAAAAGCGGCTTTATATGCGGCGGCTATGGGGGCATATTTGCACGGCTATGCTGCGAACCTTGCCGCCATAGAAAAAGTTGAAACATCCTTACTTGCCACAGATGTTGTAAACAAACTGCCCGCTGCTATAAAAAATTTGTTATACTTTAAGAAAGGAGTTTGATGTTAATTAGGGGCTAGACACCCCATAACAATTTAATCTGTTTTTTAGGAAATCCTATAAGGATTATCTTTTGCGAGAGCAAAAGGCTTGAAGACCTAAAAAGCAGTCGTTTTAAAAGTATAAAGTATGTGGAATAATTACCCGCGTATTTTATACTTAATGTTTGCCGTTCGTAAGGGCGGCAAACTACGGCTGTTATACTATGATCTTCAAGCCATAGTGTAGCAGCCGTTTTTTATTGGCGTCATTTTGGAGTTAATATGGGAATTCCAATTTTCTCGCCACCCGCACGACAAGGCGTGCGGGCGGGAGATGCCGAGCAAGGGCCGTTCCTTGCGAGGCAGAGGGGGCGTAAATAAGGAAAACTTTATACCCCCATCCGTCAAGCAAAAACAAGTTTTTGCCTGCCACCCTCCGCCCGTTTACGACGGGTGAGGGCAATAAAGAAGTACTTAATTAAATTAAGGAGAAAGAAAATGAAAGAAAAACGAAATAACAAAAAGGGTTTTACCCTTATTGAGATGTTAGTAGTAGTATTGATTATCGGTATTTTAGCAGGTATTGCTTTACCTCAGTATAAAAAAGCGGTAATGAAAAGCCGATATGCAACTTTAAAAAACTTAACAAAAAGCATTTCAGATGCTCAAGATATATATCATTTAAGCAACGGGGAATATGCAGAAAAATTTATATATTTAGATATTGAAATGCCAAGTGGAGTAATAGACACCTATACAGATGATGAAGAACATGTAAGTGATCAATATAATTACGATTGGGGTTATTGTGTAATAAGAAAGAATAACTCTGGTAATACACAATGTTTTTGTCTTAATGAAAAAACACATATGGTATATTTTATAACAAAAAACACTGGGAAACGCTATTGTTTTATTTTCGGTTCTAAAAAAGAAGAAGATTTTCCCTTACAAAATGAAATTTGCAAAAGTGAAACAGGCAGAAGTACAAAAAATTATGCTAGCAATTTTGGACCTAATCTCTATGTTAGATATGATTATTGATAAAATAGGAAAAACTTTAGAGAACAAATCTAAAGCGAACGAGAGTGTTTATGTGTGACGTAGCAAATTTAATGAAGTCAAACCGAGTGCTTAAATCCGGTAAGTATTTTTGAGGAAATTTTAATTTTTATCTGACGACGAGTACCCAGAAGAACTTGGAGCGAAGCGACATATCGGTACTTTAGGAAGATAAAAATTAAAATTTACCAAAAAGAATTAGCCGGCACAAAATGTTAATTGCAGATTTCCTATTTATTTACGGTTTTAAATATGATATACTAATATATATAAGTACCATAGGAGATATTATGAAAAAATTCTTAATGATTTCTTTAACCCTATTCCTTTCCTGCAATGCTTTTGCAGTAGCACGTTTTGCAAGTGTCGGCGTAAAAGAAGGCAAAGTCCGCAGCTGCGCCAGCACGAAATGCTCCAAAAAATTTCTTGTTTGGAAATATACTCCGCTTGAAATGTTTGGTGTCAGTAAAGACCGCCAATGGGTTCAGGTAAAAGATTTTGAAGGCTATACCGGTTGGATTCATAAAGATTTACTTTCCGAAACACCGGCGCTAGTTGCCAAATCAGATATCAATGTTCGCACAGAGCCTAATGTTTCTTCTGAGGTTGCTTGGGTTGTGGAAAAGGGATATCCTCTCAAATTTATCAAAAAAGATGGTTCTTGGCTCCAAGTTGAAGATGATGACGGCGTAAAAGGTTGGGTACATTCATCTGTCGTTTGGGGCTTTTTAGAGTATAGAAAATAAAAGTTATGAAATATTTCGTATCTGTTTTTCTCATTTTAACTTTAGGGCTTGGTACTTATTTCTACTATAATGCCGGGGTCCCGGAAAACCAAAAATTTATGCTTTCCGGCCGTGTGGAAGTAGTGGATAGATTAATTAAAAATGCACAAGCCAATAATGTCGCCTGTTCTATTATTGCTAAAAATGAAGCCGATGTACCAATAGCCATAAAACGCGTTATTAACCCTACTTTCCCGCTTGATTTTGAAATGAGTAAAGAAGATTTGCTTATTGATTCTTATGACGGCAAAATTAAGATGGAAGTTCAAATTAATTCACATGGTTCTTTGGGTGTTTTAAAGAGCGGTGATATTTTCGGTGCAGGTGTTCAAGAATATTCTTCAGGTAGTAAAGATATTTTAGTCGTTGCCGATAAAATGATCGGTAAACCGTCTTTAATAGGCGGAAGAAATAAAGGTAATTTCTTCAGAACCGCAGCAAGGTAAATTTATATTATTTCTTGTTTGATAAAAACCCCGCAAAAGCGGGGTTTTTTAGTTTGCGCTTTGCGGCTTAAAGCCGAAAGTCTCCATATATTTGCAAATACGCTCAAACTTGGGTTTATGATAAATACAGGTTTTTATTAGAGGGCCGTTTTCGGTAGCAGATAGTTTTAAACTGTATTTTGTTGAACCTGTAGCCGGATAAAATATTTCCCCTTCGCAGGCTTTTGGCGAGGCTGTACAACTTGCCGTAATTGCATGCATGCGGGTTTGATATCTTGTATTATCTTCATTCCAAGAGGCACCGTCTAATTCCCAAGTAATTAAATCTTTTGGTGTCAAATTTGTATTATATTCACTGTTCGGTTTATAACTGACCAAATATGAAAGCGGTTTTACTAATATTTGTGCCTCTGCAGTACGTGCTTTTTCCATAATATATTGGTAAGACGGTAAAGCCACTGCCGCCAAAATACCTATAATCAATACCACTACCAAAAGTTCAATTAAAGAGAAACCTTCATTTTGCATTTTTTACCTCCTTTCCTATCATCCTGCTAAGCATAAAAGCACCAAGCATTGATAAGATTAACCCTATACAATTATACAAAGTTAATTTATCATAGCCAAATGTACAAGATAAAATTAAAGTCAATGCCGGGTAAGACAGGGCAATAGCAGTCACTTTTGCAAGGTCAAGTTTTTGTATGGCCCAAAACCAAAGCAGATAAGAAAGCCCGTATCGTATAAAACCCATATAAAAAAGTACACCGTAAAATGTAGCACTAGGCTTAATGAATATATTACCGGAATAAATAACAAGCAATAGCGTCATTAAAGGCAAAGCGTATAAGTTTTTAGCCGCGGCTAAAACTTGGCAAGGAATATCTTTAGATAATTTCTTTGCCGCGATATGCGAAACCTGAAACATCCAAACGCTTAAAATAACAATCAAATCACCTTTTAAGTTTATGTTTTTAACAGAGCCAGCCATTAGCACTACCCCACCCAAAACAATTAAAAGAGATGCAAAAATTTGTTTTACCGTAATTTTTTCTTTTAAAAATATTGCGCTGAAAATGAAAGAATATAAAAGTTCAAATTGATTCAAAATAGCGGTGTTGGCAGGCGTGGTAAATTTAAGCGCATAAAGCAAACAACAAAACGGTAAAGCAGAGCCGAAATTCGCAATTACCAAAAAAGGCAAAAAATTGTTTTTACTGAAAAGCGTATTAAAACTTTTATGTTTTATAAGGTAAGGCAAAAAATACAAAAAACCCATTATGCTTGCAATAAAAACAAGCAGAACGCCGTCAATAACACTAACGGACATCCCACCAAAAACCGGTGCAAAACCAATAATCAGCCAAAAGAAAAGTAAAGAAAGATATGCTTTTATCATAGGTTAATAGTCAGCGAAATCGGGGCGTGATCTGAACCCATTACATCACTTAAAATACCGGCACTTTCCACGTGTTTTGCGGCATTAAAATCTACCATAAAATAATCCAAGCGCCAGCCTACATTTCTGCTGCGTGCTGCGGTTTTATAGTCCCACCAGGTATATTGCTTAGTCTCGTGGTTAAACATACGGAAAGTATCAACAAGGGCTTCATTAAAAAACCTGTCAAGCCACGCGCGCTCACAAGGCAAAAAGCCGGTTGTATTTTGGTTTTCTTTGGGGTGTTCAAGGTCAATTTCTTTATGTGCTGTATTAACATCACCGCAAGTAATTACAAATTTTTCTTTAGAAAGTTTTTTTACAAGTTGTAAAAATGCGTCGTAAAAACGCAGTTTATAGGCAACCCTGTCATCCCCGCGGCCGCCGTTTGGAAAGTAGCAATTTATGAAGTAAAAATTACTGTATTCAAGCATTATAAAACGGCCTTCAATATCAAATTCCTCAATACCAAGGTTATAGGTGATATTGAGCGGTTTTTCTTTACAAAAAACGCCTACGCCGGAATAACCCTTTCTTTGCGGGCTTGAAAGATATAAATTATACCCTTCAATATTTTTTAAAGATTCCGGTAATTGTTCGGGTAAGCATTTCGTTTCTTGTAAGGCAACAATATCTGCGCCCGTTGAAAAGAGCCAATCTTTAAAGCCCTTTTTCTCTACGGCTCTAAGGCCGTTTACGTTCCAAGATAGAAAAATCTTTCTCATAATGATATAATATCATTTTAGGAGATATTATGCGTAAAGGACATTATTTTTTAACATCGGAAGCAGTTTCAGAAGGGCACCCCGATAAAGTTTGCGATCAAATTTCAGATGCAGTTTTAGATGCAATTTTGGAAAAAGACAGAACTGCCCGCGTTGCGTGTGAAACATTTATCACGCGCGGCCTTATAATTGTCGGTGGTGAAATAACAACAAAAACTTGGGTTGATGTAGATCAAATTGCAAGAGATGTTGTAAAATATATCGGTTATAATGACCCTAAATACGGTTTCAATTATTCAACTTGCTCGGTAATAAATATTATCGGGAAGCAATCACCCGATATCAGCCAAGGGGTAGATGTCGGCGGTGCCGGGGACCAGGGTTTTATGGTAGGTTATGCCTGCGATGAAACAAAGGAATATATGCCCCTGCCTTTGCAACTGTCGCAAAATATTTTGCTAAATTTGGCAAAACTGCGCCGCAATAAAACACTTGCCTATATCGGGCCGGATAGCAAAAGCCAAGTGACTGTTGAATATCAGGATGGCAAACCTTTGCGTGTTGATACTGTTGTTTTATCAACCCAGCATACCGAAGATATTTTAGATAAAACAGGCAAACAAATAACTGAAAAATCAAAAAAGGAACTTATTGAAAAAGCAATAAAACCCGTACTTGGCAGTTTAGTTGATGGCAAAACAAAATATTTAATTAACCCGACGGGTAAATTTGTTATCGGCGGGCCGCAAAGCGACAGCGGTGTGACAGGCCGTAAAATTATTGTTGATACCTATGGCGGGCGTTGTGCGCACGGCGGTGGTGCATTTAGCGGTAAAGATCCGACTAAAGTTGACCGCTCCGCCTCTTATATGGCACGCTATATTGCAAAGAATATTGTAGCAGCAGGCCTTGCAAAAGAAGTGACTGTGCACATCGCTTATGCAATCGGCAAAGCCGAGCCGGTGGGTTTTTATTTAGATACTTTCGGTACGGGTAAAATCAGTGATGATAAATTAACAAAAATTTGTCTTGATGTATTTAAAATGACGCCTAAGGCAATTATAGAGCAATTTAATTTGCGCCGCCCGATTTACTTTAAAACGGCTGCTTACGGGCATTTTGGCCGCAAAGGGTTTCCTTGGGAAGAGACAAATAAATCATCAACCCTTAAAAAACTTGCCGGCATATAATATTTGACTCTGATATTAGGGCTTGACAAGAGGGCTGTTTTACTGTTATCATTTTATAAAGGTGTTAAAATGAAAAGGTTATTTTATAAATACATAATGGGAAGTGCTTTTTTTGCACTGTTTGTGATGTCGGTTTTGCCATCTTACGCGATTACGTTCAATGAACCGCGTAAGGTAGTTTTGCCTAAATATACTAATGCTGTATATGGAAGTCTATCTGTATACGACAAGATGTATCTTGATTTAGATCTATCTGACACATCATCCAAAAGATTATTCCTTATGGAAATAGGTAAAAGACCAACATTTTTTTGGAATAATGATTATTCCCATTATTTGCAACAAACCCAAAATCTTAATTTAGGAAGTGTGTTGTATGTAGATCCGACAGGGAGTTCTTTTGGAAATCAAGATATTTTTACGATACGTGAAATGGATGTTAAAAACGGTAGTTTTATTTCCGAGGGCATGTTCCTTAAGAGTGCAGGTGATACATCTATAACAATGCAGGGTAATAATACAAATCTGATTATGAATTATACCGGTAATTTCTATTTTAATTTTGATATAGGTAGCAATGTAAATAAGGTCTATGTTTATGCAAGTACAATCACTTTTACAGCAGGGGATAATTCTGTGAATACAGTACCGGTAATGGATAATGTATATTTTAGGGATTTAGGTTTTTATGTAGGGGGGGCAGTTATACCTTTCCCATCACCAAGAATGATGATTTACAATCCAAATATCGGATATAATTATGCCCAAGGAACTGCAACCGTATATGATTGGGCAGAGGTCGGCGGAATTGAAGAGATAAAAAATTATTATGGGCCTTGGAGTTTATATAATACAAGAGTTGTTTCATCGGATAGTAATCCTTGCCCTTCCGGTACGAGTGAAAATAGATGTTATAAGAAGAAAGTATCTTGCAGCGGTACGTCAAGTAAGTCATGCACTTCAGATAATCAGTATGACAAAGATAATGAGATATTTGAATGTGCAGGGGAGCAATATAACGGACAAACACAATCCGGTACTTATGATCCTGTATGGGAAAGCGGCTCATGCTATGATTATCAAATTGTAAATTTGCCTAATAATGTGTATGATGATAATGGCGCGACCTATGAGTTTAAAGTGCAAGAGGTATTAAAAGTTAGCCCTACAGGTAATGCTACATTGGTATCACAATCACCCAGGTTTAGAACTGCTACCAGTGCTAGTTTGAACAAAACGCCTGTTGCAATAAGTTTGAGTACTACTACCGCAGACGGGTGGACAATAAACTCTTTAGGAAATGTGGACCAGCATATTATTGTGGATGGGAAATCTTACGTTGTTAATGATAATACTTTTGTAATACAATCAAGTTTTAGCCATAGTGATATTTGTTTGGAACTTTGCAACGGCAAGTTATGCGGCTCAAATAAAATTTATATTAGGGGCAGAGATGTTCAGGTATTAAAAAAAGAATTTCCTGAGAACTATATGGCACCGGAACAAAGTGATCCTGAACAGAATATCCTTATAGTCACTTATACTGTTGGTTTTTGTCCGAAGCAAAATGATGACAGCAATTATACCAGTAAGGCCTATGAGAATAATTTTCTATCTGATTATCAAAATGTATTGATGAACGGGTTAATGACTTCAGGGTATGCAAGTTCACGAGTTTGTATGAAACGTGTAGTAAAGTGTAATAGTATAAGCGGGGGCAGTTCGAAGGCCAGGTCATACCGATTGCTCTCAACAGATTATTAGGAGATTTTATGAGATATATCTTTTGTACTTGTATATTTTTATTTTTAGCAATGTTTGCGCAAGCACAGCAAACAGTCACGTATATTTCATTTTTTCCTCCTACTAACATAACACATAATGAAGTGACATTAAAACAAAATGAGAATTCTTTCCCTTTGTCTGCTTTAACTTCCGGAGAAAATACTCAAGATTATCATACCCATCCCGGTACTCTTATTTTGGGTTCGGCAAACAATGCTAATATTGATATAAGTTCAATGACAATAAAGGTCAAAGATAAAAGTGTTAATGCCGTTCCTTATGCTATATCAAATTTTATTGTTGATAATATAATAAGGGTTAATTCCAAAGGATCTGTCAGTAATATAGTTATAGGGGATTTAACAAACCCTTCAAATTCTTGCGGATATGTTCAATGTAATACCGTTTCAATTTCAGCAAACTCAATTCAATGGCCTTTAAAGACATCGTATCCTTCAAGTTATACTGCAAGCTTGAGTTCGTCCGGCAGAACTATTATCGCAAATTTAAAATATCAGACGGGTAATTCAACTTATGAAGAATTTCTACCTAAAACCGTTCCTACAAATGATAATGGGAGCAGTAATAGAGAATTGGCTTCAACGGATACAATAGAATGGCGCAGATTGCGTATCAATGGTACGGAAACATGCCGTATGTATTTAACATTAAATCCGATAAAAGATCCTAATACCATTTTGTTGGGCGGGGAGTGCCAGTCACCGTCATCACAGTGTGTTCCGGGGCACGGTGGGCAGTGTGAACAATAATTTTATATAAGGTAAGGAGCAATAAATGATACAAAAAGACTCAAAAGTTGAAATTGATTATACTTTAACAGTGGACGGTAAAGTTGCTGATACATCAAAAGGCCGCAAACCTTTAGAGTATACGCAAGGTGCCGGGCAAATTATTATCGGTCTAGAACGCGCTTTAGAAGGTAAAAATGCCGGGGATAAAGTATCGGTAGATATTCCCGCCAAAGATGCTTACGGTGAAGTTAAACCCGAAGCAATGCGCCGCGTGCCTAAAACCGCTATACAAAATATTGAACAGATGAAAGTGGGTGATATCGTCGGTGCAAGTGCCGGCGGCCACACTTTTAGGGCTAAAATTTCTGAAATTACCGATACGGAAGTAGTGCTTGATTTCAACCACCCGCTTGCAGGCAAAGAACTGCATTTTGATGTTGAAATCGTTTCAGTGAAATAATTTCAGTTAAATTATTTGATGTGGAAACTGCTCTCATTTTTTGGGGGCAGTTTTTATATGATTTCCATTTAATATATTGTATAATGATAATATATATCATTTTCTATTGAGGATTGCTATGTCTAAATTTGAAAACTACTTAAAAACACGTGCCGCCTTTGTGGAAAAAGGTTTAAGCACGGAAATTAAAAAAATTAAAAATGCACCGCAAATTATTATTGACGCAATGGCCTATTCCCTTAAAGCCGGCGGAAAACGCCTGCGCCCTGTATTAACACTTGCTACGGCGGAAATTTTTGGAGCAGATAAAAAAGATATTTTACCGGCCGCTTGCGCTGTGGAGATGCTACATACATATTCTTTGATTCATGATGATTTGCCGGCTATGGATAATGACTCTCTCCGCCGCGGTCGCCCGACAAACCATAAAGTGTACGGCGAAGACCTTGCCATTTTAGCAGGCGACGGTCTTTTAACATACGCTTTTGAAACACTTTCCAATTTAGAAAATAATAAGAAAATCAAACCGCAAAATTTGGTGCTTGCTGTTAATTCTTTGGCGCGCTTTGGCGGTGTGCGCGGTATGATTGGCGGACAAGTTGCCGATATTTTTGCCGAAGGTATTTTGGAAGGCAAAAGCAAACGCGCGCAAATACTACTAAAAAATAAATTGTTTAAAGGCAGTAAAACGCCGCAATATTTCTTGCTTCCTAAAGAAAGTAAAGAAGTTTCCGCCGCCGCTTTGCTTGCTTATATTCACGCAAACAAAACAGGTGCTTTGATAACAACTGCAGTTGAAATAGGTGCTTTGCTTGCCGGAGCGGAAGGCAGTAATTTAAAAAATATCAAAAATTATGCCCAAAAGATCGGTTTTGCTTTCCAAGTGATTGATGATATTTTGGATGCAACCGCAACGGCAAAACAACTTGGTAAATCAAACAGTGATGCGGAAAATAAGAAATTAACTTTCGTCACTCTATACGGGCTTGAAGAAGCAAAACATGCCGCCCAAAAAACAGTTCAAGAGGCGCATAAAGCACTTAATAATTTAAAAAATATTGATGAGGCAAAAGTCCAACCCCTGCACAATGTAGCGGACTTTTTCTTAAGCCGTTCCTATTAGAGGTTATATGAAAATATTAGACAAAATAAATACCCCGGCCCAACTTCGTTTACTTAAAAAGGAGTTATTACCGGAACTTTGCCACGAACTAAGGCAAGAAATAATTTCAACTATCGCAAAAAACGGCGGGCATCTTGGTTCAAGTTTAGGCGCAACAGATTTAATTGTAGCACTACACTATGTTTTTAATACGCCTAAAGATAAACTCGTTTTTGATACAGGACACCAAACGTACGCTCATAAACTTTTAACAGGCAGGAAAGACGCTTTTCATACCATCCGCAAAAAAGGCGGCTTAAGCGGGTTCTTAAAAATTTATGAATCTGAATATGATACTTTTGGCGCGGGGCACGCTTCAACGGCTTTATCTGCCGCGCTCGGTATGGCGGCAGCACGCGACCAAAAGAAAGAACTTAACAAAGTTGTAGCGGTTATTGCCGACGGTTCTATGACCGGCGGTTTAACTTATGAAGCCTTACAAAATGCCGGGCAATTAAAATCAAATTTACTGGTTATCTTAAACGATAACCAGATGTTTATTTCAAAACGCGTCGGCGCACTTGGTACATTTTTAACAAAACTTCTTGCTACAAAATATGTACAGGCAGCGGAAACCGAGGCTGAAAAATTTGTTGCAAACAGCAAAATAGAAATTGTTAATAATGCCTTAAAACTTGCAAAAAGGGCGCGCTCAATTTTATTTTCGGGTGTATTATTTTCCGAACTCGGTTTTAAATATTTCGGCCCTATTGACGGTAATGATGTGCTTGGAGTAATTGATACTTTACAAAGGATTAAAGATATTAAAGGCCCTGTGTTTTTACATATCGTGACAAAAAAGGGTAAAGGTTATTTGCCCGCCGAAGAAAAGCCGACCAAATTCCACGGGCTTGGTATTTTTGACCCTGATACCGGTGAAACTATCGGCACCAGCAGTAAAATAACTTATACAAAAGCATTTTCCCAAACACTTGATAAATTGGCCGCGGTAGACGAAAAAATTACCGCCATTACCGCTGCTATGCCCGAAGGTACAGGCCTTAGCGTTTTTAGGGAAAAATACCCAAGCAGATATTATGACGTGGGTATTGCGGAAGAACACGCGGTGACATTTGCCGCAGGGCTTGCGTCGCAAGGTTTAAAGCCGATAGTTGCGCTTTATTCATCCTTTGCGCAAAGGTGTTATGACCAAATTCAGCAAGATGTGTGTTTACAAAAATTGCCTGTTGTGTTTGCTTTGGACAGGGCGGGCCTTGTCGGCGAAGACGGCCCCACGCATCACGGCGTTTTTGATTTAAGTTTATTTAGAAATATTCCTAATTTAGTTATGGCCGCACCTGCTGATGAAAATGAACTTCAGCACCTTTTGAAAACGGCATTTGATGCTAATTGCCCGTTTATGCTCAGATACCCGCGCGGCAGCGGGCTTGGCGTTGAAATGGACCATAATTTAAAGGCATTACCTATCGGTAAAGGCGTTTGGCTTGAAAAGGGCAAAGACGTCACCCTTTTGGCAATAGGTAAAGCCGTAAATATTGCGCGCGAAACTGCTGAAATTTTAAAGGAAAAAGGCATTAAAGCGGGCGTAGTAAATATGCGCTTTTTAAAACCGCTTGATACAAAAATTATTAAAGAAGCGGTCAAAATAAACCCCAATATCGTCACTTTGGAAGACAATGTTTTGGCAGGCGGCTTTGGCAGTGCGGTGGCGGAATTTGTCGCCGACGATAATTTACAGGCAAATATTTTGCGCCTTGGTATAGCAGATGAATTTGTTGAACACGGTACGCAAAAAGAATTGTTTGAACAAATCGGGCTTTCCGCAAACAAAGCGGCGGCAAAAATTCAAAAACATTTTAAATTAAAATAGAGGGACATTATGGCAAAGAAAATTGTTTATGATTCATATAAAAAAGCATATCAAGATCCGGAGTTTATGAAAAGCGACGTGGCACGCCCCGTCCGCCTTTTACTTGAAATGCTTAAACCGCAATATATGTTGTACCGCAAAGCCAAAGACGGCGTAGTTTGCTTTGGCAGCGCGCGTATAATGGAAAAGAAAGCATCTTTAAAGCGCGTTAAGGAATTAGAACTTAAACTTAAAAAAGAACCTAAAAATGCTGCTTTGCAACAAGCACTTACGGAAGCAAAGGGTTTATTAAAACTTTCCAAATATTATGACGAAGCGCGCGCTTTCGGGCGCTTGGTTGTTGAAAAAAGTAAAAAACGCCTTGCAATCGTCACAGGCGGCGGCCCGGGTATTATGGAAGCGGCCAACCGCGGTGCGAGCGAAGCCGGCGGTAAAAGCATCGGCTTTAATATCACTTTGCCGCACGAACAACAGCCAAACCCGTATATCAGCAAAAATATGGCGTTTTGCTTTCACTATTTTGCTATCAGAAAAATGCACCTTGTATCTTATGCCGAAGCGGTGGTAGTTTTCCCCGGCGGTTATGGTACTTTTGACGAAATGTTTGAAATTTTAACTTTGGTACAAACGGGTAAACACTCGGAAATTCCAATAATTTTAGTCGGTAAAGAATTTTGGAACAGTATTTTTAAATTTGATAAACTTTTGGGTTATGGCGTAATTTCCCACACGGACAAATATGTTTTGGTAGAAACTGCTAAAGAGGCGTGGGCGGTAATTGAAAAGTTTTACAAAAATAAGAAAACAAAAAAGAAATAATTTTACAAATAAACAAAAAACTGCTAACATTGTTTTATAATATTTAGGATTTGTAGTAAGGGAGGTAAAAAACCCCATAAGAATTTATCTGTTTTTTAGGTAATCCGCAAAGGATTAGAATTTTGCGAAAGCAAAATGATTGCAAAGCCTAGAAAACGGTCGTTATAAAAGTATAAGATAAGCGGAATAATTACCCGAATATTTTATATTTAATGTCTGCCGCTATTATTAGCGGCGGACTACGGCTGTTATGCTATGTCTTTTGCAATCCATAGTGTAGCAGCCGTTTTTTATTTGCAATTTTTAACGAGCGAGGTCTGATATGACAAACTATATTAAAGAAAAAATTAAAGATTTTACTGAACTTATAAAACGACATACGGAAGTACAAGAACTTTATATTTACAGAGCATTTTTATATGAAAAAACTAAGCAATATAAAAAAGCCATAGAAGATTATAAAAAGATAATACCGCCTAGATATATTTGTTTTAATATGGCAGATATATGTGAAAGAAATGGCTTAATAAAAGAGGCAGAAAATTTTTATACCAAAGCAATAAATGAAGATAAAAATAATATTTGCAATTATATTTCAAGAATATATTTTTACATACGTAATAAAGAAATAGAAAAGGCTATTTTAGATTGTAAAACGATATTAAAACTTTCCCCAAAAGATGAAACTATTCTAACACTTAAAAGAATATTAACCGGAAAAGAAAAATAAATAAAAACAAACCGTTCACACAACCGGCAAGTATTTTTGAGAGTTTATAAAAGTATTTCTCATAAATTTTCTCATAAATAAATATATTTATTATATGTGTTAAGGCCAATATGCCGTTAGTAAAAAATTAAATCAACAGAATTTTTATTAAATTTGTATATAATTGCTTAAAAATTTGTATAATATATTATATGTATAAATATAAAATTCTTACACTCAGTGAAAAAGAAGAGTTAATAGAATACTATAACAAGCACGGTTATAAGGAAACTTTTAAAAAATATCAAGTTCCCCTTGCTACGATCGCATATTGGAAAGCACGTATTAAATCTGCAAAACCGTCTGATCGGCATCCGCTTGCCAGGCGCTATTTAATCCGCCCGGAGACAATTGCTTTGGTCAAGGAATTACATAAAAAGTATCCAGATTATACGTTGGAAAAATTAAAAAAAGAAGTTTCCAAAAAACGTCAAAGTATTTCTATAACCAGAGTCTGGCACATTATTAAAGGTAAATAAATGAAATCCTCTCACTCTATGTGGGGGGAGTTTCATTTTTTACTGATCTCAACTCTTGCTATGGTTTTCCAAACCTGGCAAGTATTTTTTATGGTTTTCTAACTATTATTCAAATACCGGTTTTATTTTTATTCTTTTGTTATGGTTTTGTTGGGCTTTTAATTTCTTGGTTAATACTTCTTTGATTCCTAAAATAAATTTGTTTTTGGGGGACATTTTTAAAATAATTTCACAATCATCTAATGCTTTTTTATCTTCACCTATACTGATATAAAAACGCGCTCTGCTGATATAATTTATGATACTACTTTGTTCTTTAATCTTTTTAGTATAAAGTTCTTCGGCTTCTTTAATTAAATTATTCCTTCTACAAATATTCATAATGTCATAGCAGAGATATTTTTCACATCCTCTTTCATAATCTTTAACGGCATTTTCATACTGTTTTATTTTTGTATATAAAATTGCCCTGCCGATATATAATTCTTCTATATCAGAATATTTTTTAATAAGTTTAGTGAATTTTTTTATTTCTTCTTTGATATTATTCATAATTTCACCAATAAAAAACGGCTCTTATAAGAGCCGGAAACACAACCCATATAACAGCCGTGGTTTACAATAAATGTAAACGCTCGGCATAAAACAAACGCGTGATGTTTTATGCCTTAATCGACTGTATTTGGTTGTTTCCAGCCGTGTGGCTGCTGCATAAGCAGTACCCAAAAACAGGCAAATTGTATTAGGGCTTTTCACCCTACATAAAGTTAACTCCTTTTAACAGTTTAGCATTTTTTACTTACATTAGGCAATACATATGTTAAGGTTCAGAAAGGTATGAGACTTTTAAAAGGAAATGAGACTGTTAATGAACTAGGTTCTTAATATTCCCGCCCCACACTTTTTTACAAGCAAAAAAGTGGGAGGTAGGGAAAAACTTCCTATTGTTTTGCCCTAATTTTTTGGTTGTTTCAAAAATAGGGGAGATGTCACGGAGGGTAATTCTATCCGTAGAAAAATTTAAATTAGCCAAAAATACGCCGCTAGCAAAGAACGGCAGAACAAAATTTCCTATTTCCATATACGCGTGCGTAATGTTGTATAATATATTATATGACAATACAGGAACTTTTATCAAAACTTTCAGAAATTGAAACATCAATTACCTCAAAATTGCAGGCCTGCCAAACAACAAAAGAATTGCAGGACTTGCAAATTTCCGCGCTCGGCAGAAAGGGCGCTTTAACGGAACTCCTTAAAAATTTAAAGGATCTTTCTTTAGAAGAAAAAAAGTTGTTTGGCCCCAAAAGTAATGCTTTAAAACAGAATTTAACCGCTGCTTTTGAGAATAAACTTTCCGAACTTTCTTTAAAAGAAATCAATGATAAATTAAACCAAACTAAAATGGATTTAACTTTGCCCGCTTTCCCGTTTAATAAGGGCAAAAGGCACCCGCTTGCAATAGCACAAAAAAGGATGACAGATATTTTATCACGTCTTGGTTTTGTGTGGGCGGAGGGGCCGCTTATTGAAGATGAACTTCATAATTTTGACGCGCTCAATATTCCCAAAAACCACCCCGCACGCGACATGCAAGATACATTTTTTATCAAAAACACAACCCGCAAAGATTTTGTTTTAAGAACACATACATCCGGCGTGCAAATCCGCACTATGCAAAAACAAAAACCGCCAATCCGTATTATGGCACCGGGCAGAGTGTTCAGGAAAGATGCCATTGATGCAACCCATTACCCCGTATTCAATCAAATTGAAGGTTTATACGTAGATAAAAATGTGTCGCTTGCCGATTTGAAACGCGATTTGACCGTCTTTATGCGCGGGCTTTTCGGACAAAAAGCGGAAGTCAGATTCCGCTCATCATTTTTCCCGTTTACCGAACCGAGCGTGGAAGTAGACGTAAAATGTGTGTTCTGCGAAGGTAAAGACGCAAATTGCCCCGTCTGCCGCGGCAGCGGTTGGAAGGAAATGTTAGGTGCAGGTGTTGTGCACCCGAACGTCTTAAAAAATTGCGGCATTGACCCCGAAATTTACAGCGGTTATGCCTTTGGTATGGGCGTTGAACGTTTGGCGATGTTCAGTTTAAACATCAAAGACATCCGCGCATTTTACGAGAACGATATTAGAATTTTGGAGCAATTTTAAATGAAACTTTTATATTCTTGGCTTAAAGATTTTATTGACTTAAATTTAACACCCGAAGAACTGACAAAACATTTTACTTCTTTGGGTATGGAAGTGGCAGAACTCAAAAAAACCGGTGCCGATTTTGACGGTGTTTACGCCGCTAAAATTGAGCGTATTGAAAACCACCCCAATTCAGACCATTTGCATTTGGTAGATTTAACTACTAAAGACGGCCCGCAACGCGTTGTTTGCGGCGCGCAAAATATTGCAGTCGGCCAAATTGTGCCGCTTGCAAAAGTGGGTGCGCGCCTTGGGCAAATTGTTTTAAAACCGGCAGTAATCCGCGGTGTATCTTCTGAGGGTATGCTTTGTTCTGCTGATGAACTTGGCCTTGCAAGCACGCGCCAAAAAGGTATTTTGGTTTTAGATAATTCCGTTCAAGTGGGCGCAGATATTAAAGCCATGTACGGCGGCGAAGCCGATTATATTTTTGATCTTGAACTAACCCCAAACCGCCCCGATTTGATGAGTGTTTTGGGTATCGCGCGCGAACTTTCCACCTTGCTTAATATCCCTCTTAAAAATAAAACTTACGCCGATATTAAAGGCGAGGGTAAATCTTTGGAAATCAATTTGCCTTGCGGCGCTGACGGTTGCCAAAGATATATGGGCCGCATCATTAAAGACGTCAAAAATGTGCCGTCACCGCAATGGTTGCAAGACAGATTGCTTGCTCTTGGTGTAAACCCAAAAAATGCTTTAGTTGATATCACAAACTATGTTATGTTTGAACTCGGGCAACCTTTACATGCTTTTGATTTAAGCCATATTGAGGGCGGTAAAATCAATGTCCGCTTCGCAAGTGAAGGCGAAAAGTTTTTGGGCCTTGACGATATTGAACGCACTTTAACAAACCAAATGCTTGTTATCTGCAACGATAAAAAGCCATTATGTCTTGCCGGTATTTTGGGCGGTAAGCACGATAGTATTTTAGATACCACAAAAGATATTTTCCTTGAAGCGGCTAATTTTAACCCTGTTTGTATAAATAAAACTTCAAAGAAATTGGCTTTAAGTTCTGAGTCTTCCCAAAGGTTTGAACGCGGGCTTGATATTAACGGCCCGGCCCTTGCTATGCAGGCGGCCAGCGCTTTGATTACCGAAATTTGCGGCGGCCAGGCAAGCGAAATTAACGACGTCTACCCGCAAAAAATTGAAACGCCTGAAGTGACATTTACTTTAAAACAAATTGAAGATATTTTGGGTATGCAAATCCCGCAAGAAAAGGCCGAACAGATTTTAAGGTGTTTAGGCACTTTGACCGTCGGCGAAAAATGGGTTTTCAAAGCACATTCTTTTAGGCGTGATTTGAAACACCGTTGGGATATCGCCGAAGAAATTGCCCGCTACTATGGGCTTGAAAACTTGGCGCCGAATATAACATCTACCCACGCAACTTTATATTTTGCCGAGCATCCAAAAACAATAGATATCGGTGAAACTTTTGCCCAAAAATTAGTGGGCCTTGGTTTCTTTGAGTGTAAAAATATTGCTTTGACTTCAAAGCAAGATGTAGAAAATTTCGGTTTTACCACCGCGCAAGTGCCGGAAATTGCCAATCCTTTAGCAGAAGGCCTTGAATATTTGCGCCCGAATTTGCTTGCAAGTTTACTCAAAAACTTGGAATATAACCAAAGATTTTCAAATAATGATTTGAGTTTGTTTGAGTATGATAAAACCTTCTCTTTGCAAAAAGGTTATCCTGTTGAGGGTTTTGCTTTAGCAGGTGTTATGACAGGCAAAACGCCGCGCGAAAAATTCTTTTTAAGCCCTCAATGCCAAGTAGGTTTTTACGGGCTTAAGGGTGTTATTGCCGAATTGCTTTGGGATTTTAACTATACTTTGCAACCGTCTGCAAATGCACCAAAATATATGCACCCCAAAATTTGCATGGAAATTATTGTTGATAAAAAAGTTATCGGCTATCTTGGTGAATTGCACCCGTTAACTTTAAAGAAATACGACTTAAAACAAACGGTTTATGCCTTTGAGTTTGGCGTAAAGAATTTGGAAAAACAATTTTCCGCCGCCGAATTTAAGAAAGCAAAAGAAGTGCCAAGTTTGCCAAGTGCATGGCGCGATCTTTCCTTTATCGTTGATGAAACTACGCCGTATGCAAAAATACTTGAGGCTTTAAAAGATGTGCCGGCAAAAATCAATTTAATTGATTTATATGCAGGCCAAAACTTGCCGCAAGGGAAAAAGAGTTTAACATTACGCTTTGAATTTGCCGCGCAAGGTAAAACTTTAACTGATAAAGAAGTCAGCACTTATATTGACGGAATTTTTGATGTTTTACAAAAAACTTTCTGTGCTGCTTTGAGGTAAAATGGATAGTAAAGACAAGTATAAAAAACTTGAACTTTTAGTGACACAACTGCTTGCCCGTATGCGGGATAAGGAGGCGGAGAACCTTGCCCTTTCCGCTAAAATTAAGATGCTTGAAATATCACTCCGCCGCAGTGAAAGTTCACAGGAAACCGTTAATGCCCTTACGGAGTGGAAAGATATAACCACTTCTGTTTTAAAAAAATTATATCTGAAAATTGATAAGGAAATTATGCGTATAGAGTCCCAAGTGGCAACGCCAAAGGTTGATAAATGAGCAAATTAGAAAAACGCAATATTGCTATCAGAAGATTACCGTTAAACGACATACTTCTTGACGGTTTGACCGATACCGAAATGCAAGAAATAATTGCAAAGATGGAAGCCGATATGGAAGAAGAATCTACCAGACGGAATTTAAACAGCAGCGTGCATCTTTTTGCATATGTCGCTTTAAATTACGCTATGCGTTTATATCAAATTGAACACTTGGAAAAAACCAGACAAAAAGCCGAAGAAAAACGCCTTGACGAAACAATTAAAAAACTTGAGGACTTTTTAAAAACCCCTTAGTTTATGGAAGATTTTTTTACTGAAGAACAAGAAGAATTAAAAAAGCAAAGCATGCCGCTTGCCGCAAAAATGGCACCGCAAAAACTTGAAGATTTTGCAGGCCAGGAGGCCATTTTGGGCGAAGGTAAAATGCTTAGGCGTTTAATTGAGGCAGACAGAGTAACCTCTGCCGTATTCTTCGGCCCGCCGGGGGTAGGCAAAACAGGGCTTGCCAGGTTTATTGCCAGGCAAACAAAAGCAAAAGTATTTGAACTTAATGCTGCATCTGTGGGGGTTGCCGAATTAAAACAGGTTTTGACCGAAGCAAAATTCAGGCAGGACAATCAAGACTCTTCCCGCACTTTGGTGATTTTAGATGAAATACACCATTTTAATAAAACCCAGCAAGATGTGCTTTTGCCGTCTGTGGAAAGCGGGCAAATTATCTTAATCGGTTTAACAACCGAAAACCCTTATTTTTATATCAATAATGCTTTGCTTTCCCGTTTTTCCGTATTTGAATTTAAGCCGCTTAAAAAAGAGGACTTACTTAAGATTTTAAAAAATGCCGAAAATTTACTTGATTTTATTACCGCAGAAGATGCCGCTGAGTATTTAATCATTCAAGCCAATGGGGATGCACGCCGTTTCTTAAATGCGGTGGAACTTGCCTTAATCACAACTCCTTATGAGGGCGGTAAAAAGGAAATTACTCTTGAAATCGCAAAAGAGTGTATACAACTGCGCCACTTAAATTATGATAAGAAAGGTGATGCACATTACGATATAATCTCGGCTTTTATCAAATCAATGCGAGGTTCAGACCCTGATGCCGCAGTCTATTGGCTTGCACGTATGCTTGAAAGCGGGGAAGACCCGCGCTTTATCGCACGCCGTATTTTAATTTGTGCGGCAGAAGACGTCGGCCTTGCAGAACCTACCGCTTTAGTTGTTGCCGAAGCCGCTTTTAAGAGTGCCGAAGTTTTAGGAATGCCCGAAGTCCGTATTCCTTTGGCGGAAGCCGCTATTTATGTGGCCTGTGCACCAAAATCAAATGCCGCCTATCTTGCCATAGACGGTGCTTTGGCGGAAGTTAAAGACGGCCCGCGCCGCGACGTCCCTAAACATTTGCAAAGCGGTATGAAAAACGAAGGCTATAAATATGCGCACGATTTCCCAAACCACTATGTAAAGCAAGAATATATGCCAAACCCCAAAAAGTTTTATAAGCCTACTGACATGGGCAAAGAAAAAATTATTAAGGAACGCCAAGCCGCACTTAAAAAGAAATGAGTATAATTTTTGACGAAAATAAAATTTTTACCGTTTGCGAAATTTCAGGCATAATTAAAGAAATGCTTGAGGGAGTACTTTCAAATGTGCGCGTTGAGGGGGAAATTTCCAATTTAAAAACCGCGGCAAGCGGCCATATTTATTTTGATTTAAAAGATGAAGAAGCACTGATAAGCGTCGTTTTGTTTCGCGGTTATGCGCGCGGGATAAAACTGAAAGAAGGCGATAGAGTTTGCGTTAGCGGTGATATTTCCTGCTACATAAAATCGGGGCGCTATCAGATAATTGCACGCTCGGTAGAAATTAAAACCGTGGGTGATTTATATGCCCGCTTTGAAGCCCTTAAAGCAAAACTTGCCGCAGAAGGCCTTTTTGACCAAGCAAATAAATTACCTTTACCGAAATTCCCGTCCGTTATCGGTGTGATAACATCCCCGACAGGTGCGGCAATTAGGGATATTTTATCGGTTCTAAGCCGCCGTGCAAAACATGTACAGGTTATTTTAGCGCCGTCTTTAGTGCAGGGCGACGGGGCAAAAGAAAATATAATTTCCGCCTTAAAAGATTTAAATAAAATTACCCCAAAACCGGATGTCATTTTGCTCGGCCGCGGCGGCGGGAGTATAGAAGATCTTTGGTGTTTTAATGAAGAAGATGTTGTGCGCGCTGTGGTAAAAAGCAAGATACCTGTTATCTCTTGCGTTGGGCATGAAACCGATTTTACTTTAACCGATTTCGCCGCAAGTTTGCGTGCACCGACACCGTCCGCGGCGGCGGAACTTGTAGTTCAAAATGCAAGCGATATGCTAAAGCATTTGGGAAATTTAAGAAAAATGCTTTTAATGGGTTTAGAAGCAAAATCAAATAATTTGCAAACCCGTTTAGAAGCGGTTATAAAAAACAAAATATTTAAAGAACCGTCTTTAATTTTCTTGCCAAAAGAACAAGAACTTGACGAGTTAAAAGAAAAATTATTTTCAAATTTTACAGATTTTTTAAATAAAAAAGAACACAGTTTGGAACTTTTAAATACTTCTTTAAATAATTTAAGCCCGCAAGGTGTTTTAAAACGCGGTTATGCAATAGTCAGGCGTAAAAGTGACGGCAAAATTGCCAAAACATCTGTTGCCGGCGAACATTTAAAAGTACAAACGGAAATATCAAATTTTGAGGTGGAAACACTATGAAAAAAGAAAAAACCTTTGAAGAAAAATTAAACCGCTTGGAAGAAATTGTTGCCTCTTTGGAAAGCCCGGCTTTAAATTTAGATGAAGCCGCTGCCCTTTTTGAAGAAGGCGCTGCTTTGAACAAAGAACTTGCTGGTAAATTACAAGAGGTTAAATTTAAAGTGGAAGAATTAAAAAATAAAGCAGGCACTTTAGTGCTTGAACCTTTTGATACAAAGACAGATGAAACGAAATAAATTGCGCCTTGATAATGCTTTGGTCCAACAAAATTTAGCCCAAAGCCGTAATAAAGCACAGGCCTTAATTATGGCCGGAGCAGTGCTTGTCAACGGCGAAGTGGACACGCGGGCAGACAGGGTTATTAAGGAAGAAGATATTATTTCCTTAAAGCAAAATCCTTGCCCTTATGTCTCGCGCGGCGGGCTCAAATTAAAACAGGCGTTAACCGATTTTAAAATTGATGTTAAAGATAAACTTTGTATTGATATAGGTGTGGCAACGGGTGGGTTTTCCCATTGTTTTTTACTTGAAGGCGCAAAAGAAGTATATGGTGTAGATGTCGGGCGCGGGCAGTTGGCAAGTGAAGTTTCAGCATTTAAAAATTATCATTTTCATCCAAATACAAATGCAAGGTTTATGGAAGCAAATATGTTTCCTTCCAAATTTGATTTGGCGGCGGTGGATGTGTCTTTTATCTCTTTAACCAAAATTATGGAACCGCTTTTTAAATGTATGGCGGCAAATTCCATAGTGGTATTTTTAATTAAGCCGCAATTTGAATTAAGCCCTAAAGAAGTACCGCACGGGATAGTTCAAACGGAAGAAAACCGTCAAAAGGCGATAAAAAAAGTTCAGGATTTTTTTGACACTATTGCGCAAAAATACAAAGCCAAAAGCGTTGGGCTTGTAGAATCAAAAACAGTCGGTATGCACGGTAATATTGAATTTTTATGGGGTGTTAAAGTAAATGAATAACGGTTATAAAAAATCTAATTTCGGGGCGGCATTTTTCTTTTTGTCCAAAGAACAAAAAGAAGCGCTTGGCATCATTTATTCCTTTTGCCGTTTGGCCGATGATATAGTTGATGATACCCCTAAAACCGCACCGCAGCAATTAAAAGAATTGCGAACAGAAATTGAACTTGTTTTCCAAAACAAAGCGCAAACGGAACTCGGCAGAGATTTACAGAAAGTTTTGGCTACATATTCAATACCTAAAGAATATTTTTTTGGTTTGCTTGAAGGTGTGGAAAGTGATTTGAAAACACCGGTCCGTTTCAAAACACAAGAAGATTTAAATTGGTATATGTACCGCGTGGCAAGTATCGTCGGGCTTATGTGTATAGAGATTTTTGGATACAAAAACCCGCTTTCCAAAGAATATGCCGTCACGCTTGGATATGCGGTGCAACTTACCAATATTTTAAGGGATATTTGCGAAGATGCCAAAGTCGGCCGCATTTATCTGCCTTTGGAAGATTTAGAAAAATTTAATGTAAAAGAAACCGATATATTGGCATTAAAACAAAGTGAAAATTTGCAAAAATTACTTACTTTTGAAGCCCAAAAAGCACAAGCCTTGTATGATAAAGCGCACAAAATATTGCCGCGTGAGGATTTCAAAACTTTATTAACCGCACGTACTATGGGTGCAATTTATGAACAAATTTTATTTAAATTTATACAAAAATCTTGCACACTGCAAGAAAAAAAGATAAAGTTAAGTAAAGTGGTAAAATTGTTAGTTTTATTTAGGACATGGAGTGAAAAATGAAATTTATTTTAACTTCTTTATTGTTTTTAAGTTGTTGCCCTGTTTTTATAAGGGCGCAGGTATGCTTGGAAGAAAGCAGAAAATTTTTTAATTCCAAAGACTATATAGCCGCACAGCATGCTTTGGAAAAATGTTCTAAAAAGGAACAACAGTCACCCAATGTCCAAATAAGTATGGGGGGTATAAAATTTTTGTTGGCTAAATATGATGAAGCAGAGTTATATTTTAATAATGCCTTAAAAACAATGCCACAAAATTCGCCTTATTTTGCTTATGTTTATTCCAGTTTGGGTGATATCGCCTTACATAAAAAACAAACAGGGAAAGCACTTGAATTTTATCAAAATTCTTTAAAATATCAAGCGGAAGATGTAAACGCTCTTATAGGGTATGGTTTGGCTTTAGAAAAATTCGGCAGGAAGGAAGAAGCCGCCAAAAATTACAAAAAAGCATTAGATATTGATTTCTCTAATTTGGAGGCAAGAAAAGGCCTTATCCGCTTAGAACCCGATTGCTTAACCGATAAAGAAAAAGTAGAAGCACTTAAGGACCGTAATATCATTGCCCCGGAGGCAGAATCTTTTACGGAGGAAGATATAAATATCCTTAAAAAAATATTAAAAGCGGAGCGCGGAAGCAGTATAGAATATCTGTCTATAAAATATGGCAACATTTTACCTGACGGGACCGTTTTTGAAAAAAATCCTAATACTTTTTACGCGAGAAAAATGCTGACTTTGAGCGGGTATAATCTGCTTATGGAAAAATTATCTGCTGATGCAAAAGAATTTTTTCTGTCAAAAAAAGTTGTAGCATCTGACTTATTTTCCCTTACTGATTTTAAAGGAAAACCGATTTTTAATGACAAAGGGCTTTTAACTGATGAAGGCCTTATTGCTTATAATAAAAGTATGAAAGGTAAAAAGGCCTATCTCCTTCCCGGTGAAAAAGCGCCTGAAGATAAAGATAAAAATTTAGAGTTAATAAAAGAATATCTTGCAAAAGGATATGAAGAAGTTTCACGTTTGGAATTCCAATATGTAGAGACAGAAACATTGTGTTCCGAAAACACTTTAGTTAATAGATTAAAATGCCGTATTATAGGGGATGGTATAGATAAACGTTATTTCGTTTTGGCAGATGAAAATACACTCCCGCCTTTTAGTGTTCCTTTTATGTTTGTTGAAGAATATCGCGATTTATACGGCAAACATAATAAAGATTATACCCCCGTATATAAAGATACTTTTGGCGAAAAGCAAAGGGATTTACCTAAATTATGCGACAAAAACGGCAATTTGATAGGTTTATAATATGATATTTATTGATTCACACGCACATTTAAACGATAATGCTTTTGATACTGACAGAGAACAAATAATAAAAGCCTGTTTTGATGCAGATGTAAAACAAATAATTGAAATTGCCTGTGAAACTAATGAGTGGCAGCCTGCATTGGAGTTATGTAAAAAATATCAAGGGCAAATTTATGCCGCGGCATCTGTCCACCCTATCAACGCGGCACAAATGACGGAAGAAAGTTTTAAAGAACTGCAAAAATATCTTACTTTAGATGTTTTTAGGGCAGTGGGGGAAATAGGGCTTGATTATTTTTATGAAGATTCTTCCCCGCGCACTTTACAACAAAAAGTTCTTGAGCAACAACTTGATTTGGCGCAAAGTATACAAAAACCGATAATTTTGCATTGTAGGAAAAGTAAGCAAGAGCAAGATTTTTCCGCCTATGAAGATATGTTTGCTATTTTAAATAATTTTAATTTAAGCGGCGGTGTTTTACATTGTTTCAGCGGCCGTAAAGAAGATGCTTACCGCGCGCTTGATAAAGGTTTTTATTTGGGTATCAACGGCATAATAGGCTACAAGAAAAATGAAGATATACGCCAAATAATCAAACAAGTAGGCTTAAAATATTTGCTTTTGGAAACAGATTGCCCTTACCTTCCGCCGCAAAGCAAACGCGGGCAAAGGAATTCCCCTGTAAATATACCGGAAATTGCTAAAAATTTAGCAGATATTTTGGGCGTGACAGTCAATGAAGTGGCTGATGTGACAACACAAAACGCAAAGAGTTTTTATAATATATAGGATTAGGTAAATTTATGAAAAAATTATTTATTATATTTTGTTTGCTTACCCTTACATTTACTGTTTGGGCGGGGGAAGTAAAGGTGTTTCATACTTCCGATGTGCACGGGTTTTATTTTCCTACAACTGCCGAAGGCCATACTATCGGCGGTTTTGCGGCTTTAGCCGGGTATTTGGAAAAACAAAGAGAGCCTTATTTGCTTTTAGATTCAGGCGATTTTACTTCCGGCACTTATGAAGCAAAAAAAAGCAAGGGTGCTTATTCCGTAGATTTTATCAATCAGATGAGGTATAACGCCGTCACTTTGGGAAATCACGAAAATGATTTTAAAGACGAAGCACTTTTAAAAAATATCGCTGCAATAAAAGCAGATATTTTGGTATTAAACGCGGAAGATACCAAGACAAAAACTTACCCGCAACATATAAAACCTTATGCTTTTTATGAAGTAAACGGCTATAAAATTGCGGTTATAGGTGTGGGAAAGGAATTCTCTACACCTTCAAAGTATATAACAATCAGGAAACCGCGTAAATTACTTAAAAAAGCCGTTGAAGAAGTAAAAGAGCAAAACCCAAATGCTATAATTTTGCTTATTCACGATAGCGCAAAAGATGATAAACACGAAAATGCTTATACTACCGTTCAACTTGTTAAAGATTTGGGTATAGATTTGGTCCTTGGCGGGCATGCCCATAAAATTATTCAAAATCTTAAAGTAGATAATACCGTTTTTGCTGAAAGCGGTACCGCCCTAAAAGGTATTACCGAAGCCACTTTGACCTTTGATGATATCACAGGTAAATTAACCGACATTAAAACAAAATATGTGGTAATGGACAATAATAAAATTGATTTATCTGCCGATATGATTTATTTTGCCAATCAGCGGCTTGATAAAAAAATGAACATTGTTGCAGGTAAAGCGCTTGAAAATATCCCCAATATACCGGGTACTGTAGACGGCGGTGTTGATAGTTATTTGGGCGATTTGTTTTGTGATATAATCAAAAGGAATACCGGTGCGGAGATTGCTTTAATAAACAGCGGCGCAATACGCGGAAAAGGTATTTTAAAAGGCGATATTACTAATAGAGTGATAGAAGAAGTTTTGCCTTTCCAAAATAAAATTATGATAGCAAAAGTAAGCGGTGCTTTTTTGGAGAAATTAGTCAGAAAAAGCCTAAAGGAAAATTCAAGTTTATTTCAATATTCCGGTTTAACGGTTAAATATTCCTTTAAAAATGACAGGGCAAAAATACTTGAAATTTTAGTAAACGGTGAGCCTTTAAACAGGGCACGAATTTATACTGTAGCCGTACCTGATTTTATTGCCAACGGCAACAGCGAAGGTTATTTATTTAAAAAAGTGGCAGATAAAGAAGTATTTTCAGATATCTATTTATCGGATTATTTTGTTAGATATTTGGCTGCACATAGGCGTGGTATTTTACTTCCGAGGGAAGCGGCCCGTATAGTGAAAGTAAGTAAATGAAATTAAGATTTTTAATAATTTTATCTTTATTATTTTGTGCTTGTAATACACAAAAAGCACCTTTAGAAATTTATCATACAGGTGATATTTCCGGCTACTTTACACAGACGCGCGGGGAAGAAAATAAAAATGTCGGCGGGCTGCCGGCATTAAAACGTTTGCTTTCCCAAAAAGAAACATCTTTTTTGCTCTTTGACAGCGGCAATTTGTTTTCTATTACCCGTGAAGGGCAACTTGCAAAACTTACAGGCAGTTTGAAACTTATTTCCGCTTTACCTTACCGCGCAATCACTTTAAGTGCCGAAGATTTTAAATACGGTACTGAAGATATTGAAGAAGCCTTGAAAATAAATAAAATTCCCATAGTAATTTCAAATTTAAAAACGCAAACAAATCAAAATATAGACGGAATACAAGAAAGGGTTATTATTGATTTTGAAGGCTACAAAATAGGCATACTCGGTGTGCTTTCAAAAAGCGATTTTAATAAATTGGGCAGAACAGGCGGCTTTAAGGCTTTAGATGAAGTTGAAACTTTAACAGAACAAATAGACAATTTGAAAAAGGAAAATGCAGATATTATAATCTTGCTCAGTTCTTTAGGGTTTGAAAGGCAAGATAAGGAGCCAAGCGATAAAACAATCGCCGAAGAATTACCCGATATTGATATAATTTTAGGTTTAGGCAATAAAGGAGATTTAGATAATATAAAACTAATTGTAGACCAAGCACCGGAAAATTTACAGCAGGTTTCTTTACTCAGATTATATTTAAACAAAAATAAACAAATAGCTTCGCACAACCAAGAAGATATTTTGCTTGATACCGCCGTTATAGGCGAAGATGAAGAACTTTTACAAGAAGTTAATAATCTTAAGCAAAAAGTGGCCAAAACACAAACAAGACATATTGCCAAATTGGATACTTATTTGGATATACAAGGCCAAAACCCGCCGCTTGCTTTGTATGCGGCCGCTTGTTTAAAAAGATGGGGGAAAACCGATATAGGTTTAGTTAACCTTGAAATTTTGGGCGAAGGTCTGCCGCAAGGCAATATAAGTGAAGATAATTTATACAGGGCTTTCCCTTTTGACGATAAAGTGATGTTTTTAAAAATGTACGGGCAAGATTTGCTTAATGCTTTGCAAAATAATTTAAGCAGTAATCATTTAACTGCATTAAACGGTATAAAAATATTTTATGATGACGAGCAAAACCTTAGAAAAGTATTGGTTAATGATAAACCTTTACAAAAAACACAACTTTACGATATCGCTTTGCCAGACCACTTAATTGCTACTGCCGTATATGAAGATTTTTTAAATATGTATGAATTTAAAAATACCGATAGAACGGTTAGGGATATCGTTGCTTGGTGTTTGAACCGTAAAAATACGGAATTTAATAACGAAAGTGCTTGGCGAAAACTCTAAAATGGCTTTACTTAGACACCTACAAATCGGCAGTTTAATTTGTAAAAACAATTTGGTGCTTGCGCCTATGGCAGGTATTACCGATACACCCTTTCGCTTGCTTTGCCTTGAAGGCGGTGCGGGGCTTGTGTGTGCGGAAATGGTATCATCATCTGCTTTAAAATACGGAAATGAAAAGAGCAAAAATATGCTTAAAATTTCCGCTAAAGAACACCCGCTTTCAATGCAAATTTTCGGCGGAGATGCCGAAGCACTTGTACTTGCCGCAAAACTTGCCGAAGAAGCCGGTGCAGATATTATTGATATAAATGCCGGCTGCCCTGTTAAAAAAGTAAATAAAGCCGGTGCAGGTTGCGTACTTTTAAGAGATTTAATTAAACTTGAGCAAATGCTTTCTGCGGTTGTAAAAAGCACTAAAAAACCTGTCACTTTAAAAACACGTATAGGACTAACAGAAAACAATCTTTTAACAAAAGATATTGTAAATTTGGCAATAAATGCAGGTGCGGCTGCTTTGGTTTTACACGGGCGAACCGCTTCAAAAATGCATAGCGGGCCGGTTAATTTAGAGGAATTAACTAAAGCGGCCGAACTTGCAAAAGGAAAGATACCTTTAATTGTAAACGGCGGTATAACAAACCCTGCGGAAGCCAAGACCTTGCTTGAAACAGGCGCTGACGGCATAATGATAGGGCGCGGTGCTATCGGCAACCCTTTTATTTTTAAACAAATTGAAGATTTTTTAACAAATGGTACTTATCAAGGGCCGAGTGCGGAAGAACGTATAAAAAAATATAAATTTTTAGTTAAGCAAAATATTGAATTCTACGGGGAAAGAGTAGGTTTAAACCGGAGCAAAAAAACGGCAGGCTTTTGGATCAATGATTTTGCAGGTGCGGCAAAAATCAGGGCGGAGTTTGTGTTGTGCCAAGATGTTAACAAGGCACTTTCTCTGTTAAACCTAAAATAATATAATAAGTATATGGGAATTTTTAAAGAATATTCTTACAAAAAAGGCGCGGTTTTATCGGTGGGTTCTACACTTGTGTGGAAACTGCTTTCTTTTGTAAACAGTGTCTTAATTGCTTTTTATTTCGGTACACAGGCAAAGGCAGATATTTATTTTTATATTTTAACGATTTTTGGTTTGGTTTTTGCTTTTTTTAACTCTTTAAACGATAGCGTCTTAACGCCGCAGGCGATGTTTTTAAGAAAGCAGAGTGAAACCCAAGCCCAAAGTTTCTTAAATTTCTTTTTACTTTTTTACGGTATTTTTATTCTTATTATCATAACACTTGGCTTTATCTTTCCTGTTGATATTTTTAGTTTATCTTCTAAATTTTCCGTTGACTTTTTAAGTAAAGACCTTTTAATTTTAAGGCTTTCTTTTGTTTATGTTTGCATGTATATATTGTGTAATTTTATTTTAGATATTATGTATATGTACCGTATATTTTCCGTCAATTTCCTTTTGCCTTTAAATGCCATTGTACCAATGATATGTTTGGTGTTATTTCATAATATTTTAGGGCTTAAAGCAATGCTTATTGGGTTTTCTTGTTCATACTTAATACAAATTATTTCTTATCTAATTATTATGAAAAAGAAATTGAATTGGAGTTTTAAACTCTCTAAAATTTCCTTTGAAAAACGTCTTAAAGAAAATATTGTCACTAATCAAATTTTGGTGCTTGCTAATTTGGGCATAGGCATGTTGCCGATGTATTTGATGAGTAATTTTCATGGCGGTGTTATAAGTTCTTATGCTTATTCAAAACAATTAACTGATGCACCGGGGGAAATTGTCACTGCAAAAATAACAAGTGTGTACCATATACAATTAAATGAAAATGCTTCAGCCAAAAACTATGAAGAATTAAACCGCAATTATTTAAAAGCCAATTATTTGATTTTATTTATTATTATCCCGCTTGCTATATTTACCTGTTATTTTGCCCCCGATATTGTTAATTTATTTTTTAAACGCGGGGAATTTAATGCGCAGTCCGCGGCAAATGTTGTAAGATTTTTGCGCCCGATGATGCTTTTGCTTATTATGACGGTCTTGACACCTTTTGCCGGCAGTTTAATTTCAAGTACGCGCAAGATTAAAGAAAGTTTTTGGTATATGATTATTAGAGATATCGTTATTATCTGTGCACTTTACTTTTTTATATCGCGCTTTGGGCCCTTTGCATACCCATATACTTTGCTTGGATGTACGGCTTTTGGGTATTTTATTGTGGCTTTGTTTTTTAAAAGGCATATACCGCAAATTAATTTTTGGCAGCCGCTTAAAGATGCCGGCATCTTGATAATTCTTAATTTACTTGCTTTAATTCCGGCGGGGTTATTAGGGCAAATGCTTGGCGGGCAAGCGGTGTTTGTAAGAATATTTATTTGCGGTTTGGTTTATTTATTTACTTTGGCTTTGCTTTATTTGCCGACGGGGCATTTAAAGAAGATTTTAACTTTTATTTTAGGGCAACGTTATCAAGGTTTTTGTACAAAAGTACCTTTCCCGCTAACAAAATTTTTTTAAAATTTCCTTAAACTTACGCTTAATTTTAAAAAGGAAATCTAAAGTTTGAGTACCTAAATGTAGACCTATAAATTTTACAATTTTTATTTTTATGCGGATTAAAGGTGAATTCCAAGAACCTGCAAAATGATGTATGGTATAAGAATTTTTTGTAGGTGTTGGTAAATTATATTTATCAGTAGGGCAAAAATATTCTTTAGGTAGTAGGGTAAAGCCTTCTATAGTTTGTTTGGTGTTATTTCTTTTTAATCCATATTTTAAACAAGTATTTGTAATTCTGGTGACATTAGTTATTACGTTAGCATTGTTTGTAAAAACAAAAGACAAGTTATCATATTCTTTTAAAAATTCATTAAATAAAGGGAAATTCGCTTCAGACCCCATTAAACCGGTAGGAATATCTTGATTACTTTCAAAACCGGAAATAGCCTTATACTTTAAAATTGGGTCCAAAGATTTTAATACTTCCACATCGGTATCCATGTAAATACCGCCGAATTTTAATAAAACCCATAATCTGACAAAATCCGTAACGAAAGCATATTTCTTGGCTTCGTAAGCTTCTTTTACGTATTGACATATATTTATATCAAAATTGTTTTCATCCCATCGTTTTATTTCGTAGTTCGGACAATATTTTTTCCAACTCTTTAAACATTGTCTTGCTAAAGCGGGCAGGGGTTTTTCGCCAAACCAGCAATAATGAATAATTTTAGGTATCATAATTATTTTAGAATCTTTTTCTTCATATTATATAAGTAAATATAGTTCTTACCAAGTAGTTTATTTAATATTTTTTTAATCTTTAAATAAATCTGATAATACCACGGCAGCCAAGATGCCGCATACCAATGTACGCTGTAAGCATCGGTGTTTTTAATCGGTAAATTGGCATTGTTTTTGGGTGCGAAATAAGAACTTGGAAAAACTTCTATACTGTCCAAAGTTTGGCGCGTATTATTTTGTTTAAGACCATAATTTTTTGCCAAAAATTGTGTTTGCAATAGCGGCGAAGGAACAAGTGAATTTTTTTGCCATTTTCCCGCTTGTATTTTGGTATAAAGTGATGCCTGTTTTAAAATATTACCGTCTATTTTAAAATCTGTATTTTCATAAGCTGTCATCATTTCTTTTATAATCTTATTACCCTTTTCCGCACCGAAACCAAGCCCTAAAGCAACAAAGTGTTTTGATTCAAAACAGCAAAAGGCAGGGTATTTTAAAAATTCATCAAAAGGTTTTAAGGCTTCTACATCAGTATCAAAATAAATACCGCCGTAGTTGTAGATAATATCAAGGCGTGCATAGTCCGGTACAAAACCCCACATCTTTTGTTTACAGGCATTAGTCATAAATTTGTTTTTATGGAAATCGTAATTTGATTCATCCCAACGTTTGATTTCATAGTCGGGCATAATGCGTTTCCAACTTTCCACACACTTTTTTGCAAGCGGTGTTAAAGGTTTGCCGCCTAGCCAGCAATAATGAATAATTTTAGGTATCATATCTTTTTACTTTTTAATTTTTCTAATATAAAAAATGTTATTCCGATTGGGTAAAATAAATACATCCACCATAAAGGTTTTAATTCCGGTTTTTTATTGTTATTATAAAAGAAATGGGCTTTCCAATAAACGCAAATTGCCCTAAATTTTTCCCCAAAAGAATAATGCGGATTTTTTATTATACTTAAACTCGTATACATACTGCCTTGCGGGAATTTGACGCTGCGCCCGTGAATATGTGATAGACCGCCCTGTAAATATTCGCAAAAGTAAAGATTTTCATTAAAAAAACGCAGAAGATATTTTTGGGAAATTTTATCCCAAACGGTTCTTTCTTCCAAAAAATTTTCCCCATCAAATTCGGGAAAAGGATATTGTTTTAAAATTTCTGTTCTGAAAACTTCTGCCATATCACCTTTAATTTTGTATTTTGTTCTTATTTCGGTCATTGATGTGTCTATAAAATCAAAATCAGCCTTACCGCCTATCCTGTTGCCGTCAAAATGGGCTCGCATAGCACTAATACCGGCAAAGCGGTTATCATTTCTTATTTCAGAGTACATTTGTTCTATTCTTTTCGTTGCATTTGTGGAGATATAATCATCGCTGTCTACAATAAAAAATAATTCCCCTTTTGCTAACTGTACCCCTTTATTTATTGCTCTGTGTTTACCACCGTTTTTCTGATATAGATATGTTATAGGAAAGGGATTTTTTTCTTTTAACCAATTATCAAATAATTCTTTTGTTTTATCATTACTGCCGTCATCGATAACAAGCCATTCAAAATTATTTTGCTCTTGTTTTTTCAGGCTTTCATAAAGTACCGGTAAAACAAAAGCCCTGTTATACGTAGGGGTGAAAATTGTTATCGCTAGTTGTTGATTTGTGCCTTTTATCTCCATATTTAATATAATATCATATATGGAACATACTTTTGAACCGGTTATCGGTCTTGAAATACATTTACAGTTAAATACCGCCTCAAAAATGTTTTGCTCTTGCAAAAATGAGGTTGGCGCTAAACCTAATACCAATATTTGCCCGCTTTGTACAGGACAACTTGGTGTTTTGCCCGTTTTAAATAAACAGGCAGTTAAACTTGCTATCAAAGCAGGGCTTGCGCTTAAAGCAAAAATAAATGAAGTTTCCGTCTTTGCGCGTAAAAATTATTTTTACCCTGATTTGCCTAAAGGCTATCAAATTTCACAAGACCTTTACCCCGTCATTTCCAATGGTTATATAGAAGTGGAAGATAAAGAGGGAAACACCAAAAAAATAGGTATTACGCGAGCACACCTTGAGGAAGATGCCGGCAAAAGTATGCACGGCGGCGATTGTTCTTTAATTGATTTAAACCGCGCCGGTGTGCCTTTGCTTGAAATTGTTTCTGAGCCTGATATGCGCTCCCCGCAAGAAGCATATAACTATTTAACCAATCTCAAAAAAATGATGGCTTGGCTTGATATTTCAAATTGCGATATGGAAAAGGGGGAACTTCGTGTAGACGTTAATTTATCACTTCGCCCTGTCGGTACGGAAAAGTTTGGTACCCGCATTGAAATCAAAAATTTGAACTCTTTTAAAGCCGTTAAAGACGCTCTAACTTATGAAATTGAGCGCCAAACAAAACTTTTAAATGAAGGCGGCAAAGTTTTACAGCAAACTATGCTTTGGGATGATGCAAAAGGGCAAACCGCAGTTATGCGTTCAAAAGAAACCGCGCAGGAATATAGATATTTCCCTGAGCCTGATTTGCCACCATTAAAAATCACGCAAGCGGAAATTGATGAAGTCAAAAACACTTTACCGCTTTTGCCGAATGAGCAGAAAAAAGTTTATATGGATACACTCGGTTTAAATGCTTATGATGCCGGCTTAGTGACGCAAGAAAGAGCAACAAAAGATTATTTTGAAGCCGTCTTAAAAGAAGGCGTACAGGCAAAAGCCGCGGTAAATTGGATTTTTTCCGATTTGGCCGGTAAACTTAAAGCCGCAAATTTAGAAATTACGCAAAGCCCTGTTAAAGCGGCAGATTTGGCATTTTTAATTAAGCAAATTGAAGGCGGCAAAATATCTTCCAAAATTGCCAAAGAAGTTTTTATTAAAGCCTTTGACACAAAAGAAAATATCAAAAAATTGCTTGAAAGTTCCGGCGCTGCGCAAGTAAACGACGAAGCACAACTTGAAGAATGGGCCAAAGACGCTATTGCCGCAAACCCGAAAGCCGCCGCGGAAGTTAAGGCGGGTAATGCCAAGGCCATTGGTGCTTTGGTGGGGCCTGTGATGAAGGCGTCAAAGGGGAAAGCCAATCCTGCTTTACTTAACAAGATACTTAACAGATTAATTAAAGAATAGGAAGTTGGCAATTACCGTTTTGTGCCGTCAAATTCTTTTTGGCAAATTTTGATTTTTCTTTTCCTAGAGTACCGCAAACTCGCTCCGCTCGTTTTACTTCTTGGTACACGTCGTCAAAGAGAAAATCAAAATTTCCTCAAAAATACTTGCCGGATATGTGTGTACGGTTTGGCTTTATTAAATTAAAATTATTTCCTTATACTCCCCGCCCCTTCCTAAGGCGGAGGGGTTGGGGGTGGGGTTATAAATTAAAAATCATCTTAAATCTACTGCGCGGCGCGATGACACTATCGTACGCTACGGTTATTAATTCTTGAGTCGTAGCAGAGAAAATCAAAATTTCCCTAAAAATAATTGCCGAAAGAGTATATGCACATCTTTAATTTCACGACGATCCTCTTGACTTCTGTTTTTTTTTTTTTTCTATAATTTCTGTATACAATAAAAAAGCATTGTATAAAGGAGATTATATGAAAAAGAAAAACAAATTAGGTTTTACCTTAATTGAAATGTTAGTAGTTGTTTTAATCATTGGTATTTTAGCCGGTATTGCCTTACCGCAATATCAAAATTCTGTAATCAAAGCAGATTTTGCCGAGGCTTATATTAAACTTAAAGCCGCCGCCCAAATTGAAGAAATGTGCCGTTTACAAAATGGTACAGAAATTTGTGAAGATCAAGCATACATAGAACAGGTTAATACAGAAATCAATGGCTGCCAGAGCCTTAACGAAGGTGGTTACTGTACAGATTTCGATTTGAATAAAGAAAAATTTATGATATTCAATAACCAAGCACTATCTGGTTCTGATATTTTAGCAAGTGCCGCATATCTAAAGGAAGATGTTTGTGTTTGTATAACAACAGGTTATAATTTTGTTTTAACACAAGGAGAATGTGACGATACGCCTAGTAAAGATTATTCCAAAATACTCGGCATACCAGATGGACAAGATGATTACGGTTGTGGTTGTTGCTAATCCATAAAGCCAAACCGAGTGTTCAAGTCCGGCAAGTATTTTTGAGGAAATTTTAATTTTCAACCCCACCCCCAACCCCTCTGTCACTCCGTGACATCTCCCCAATTTTTTGAAACAACACAAAAAATTAGGGCGACTAAATAGGAAATTCTATCCCTCCGCCTTTGCAAGCAAAGGGGCGGGGAGTGTAAGGAAATATTTTAATTTTCTAAACAGAAGCGCACAAGAGTGTTTTCGCGCTGCGCAGGTTTGTAAAAGTGTAAAAGTACAAAGCCAAAGCGAATGATCGCATTTATGTGCGACGCAGCAAATTTAAGGTGATTTTTAATTTTCTATCTGACGACGAGTACCCAGAAGAACTTGGAGCGAAGCGACATATCGGTACTCTAGGAAGAAAAAAATTAAAAAGGGCTTAAATTTGCAAGAAAATGCACATTAAACAGTATAATTCGTCAAAATAAAAACCCTTTTTTGCCAATTAACTCTAAAAATTGCTAAAATGTATATATGCCGAGATAGCTCAGCTGGTAGAGCAGCCGCTTCGTAAGCGGCAGGTCGTGGGTTCGAACCCCATTCTCGGCTTACTTCTTTGGAGGGGAAATGCAAACCGAAGTTCCTGCTAAAAAGCATAAAAGCCGTTTGCTTACTTATTGGCTTTCCGCCTTGTGTTTCTTTATTGCCCTTCCGCTTTTCTTAAATTCCTTAGACAGCGCACAAGTTAAAATCACACTATATTATATGGGCGCAGCCGGCGCTTTGGGGCTTTGGGTTTCTAAACTTTATTTCTGTAAAGAAAATATTTTTACCCGTCAAAATTTTATTAAACTTTTACCGTTTATTTTATATACCGGCTATGTTATAATCGGTTTCTTCTTCCACCCTTATATTATGGGCCGCGCGGAAAGTTTATTTAAGTTTTTGGGGATGTGTATTTTCTTCTCTATAATTGCATTTGAATTTAATAAAGAAGATATAACTTTACTTTTTAAAGCAATTGTAGGTTGTGCATGGGTTGTGAGTATTTACGGCGCTATACAGATAGCAGATTTATATGTTTATAAGGGCATTGATTTCCTTTATTGGACATCTGCTTTCCAAAAACGTATTTTTTCTACTATCGCAAACCCGAACTTTTTAGGGAACTATTGTTTATTTTCCTTAATGGTTGTTTTGGCGCGTTTTTGTTATACACATTATAAAAGATATATCTTACTTTCCGCCATATTGCTTGCCAATATATTCTTTACCGAAAGTAAAGGCGCGTGGCTTGGCCTCGGCGTCAGTTTAGTTATTTTTGCCGGTGTATATTTAAACTTTTTTAGGACAAGACTTTCCCAACATAAAAAAATAATAAATATTGCCGCGCTGGTTTTCTTTTTACTTTGCGGTGCTTTGGCGGTGCATTTCGGGGCTAAACGTATGCAGTCGGTAAACTTCCGTTTATCTACTTGGCGCGCAAGTTGGGATATGGTTCAGGCAACACCGCTAACCGGTATGGGGTTTGGCTCTTTTCAGGTTATTTATCAGGCATATAAACGCCCCGATATTTTCTATATGGAAAACTTGCATAATGCCGAAACGCAACACGCGGAAAATTTCTTTTTGGAACAATGGACTTCTTTAGGTATTTTGGGCCTTGGCTTATTTCTTTATTTAGTGTTTTACCAATTAAAAGGCGCTTTAAAAGCCTTTAGGCGTTATGAAGAAGAAAATGATAAGGAAAGTGCCTTCAATTTGCTTGCCGCTTTTATGGCAAGCAGTGCAATTTATTTGCATAATATGGTGGATGTAAGTATATATTTTGTTTCTACAATCTACTTTTTGGCTTTATTTAACGCAGTTTTATTTAATTTATCTTACGGCCGTTTGGAAAAAACAGAATTACCCTTAAAACGATATAATTGTTTAAAACCGGCAGGGATAATGCTTTCTGTTATTGCAAGTATTACTGTTTTTGGAATAGTACTATACACTGCCTATCAGTATAAGAAAATTACTGTATCAGATAATCAAATACTTTTTGTATTATATTGGGGTTTCTTTATCACGGCGGCTTTAGGTACTTTAGTTTGTTTTTTGCGTATTTTGTGGAAAGCAAGAAGTATTTTTGTCAGCATAGTTTTGATATTAACTGCCGGGCTTATGTTTTTAAGTTTCAGAACTTTGCACGCGGACCATTATTTCAATGTAGCATCTTCTATGTTTATCAAGAAAGATCCAATTGCTGGAATGATCTATACAAGGGCTTTAAGATATAACCCGTTTAAGACGAGTATAAACCAATTTAAAGGTTCATTTTTTGCAAACAGGTTTAATATGACAAGAAGATTTTTGCCTATGGAAGGTGACGTAAAACCGATGACTGATTTTGAACGTGCAGATAAATATTATCAGCGTGAAATTTCCTTATTAAGCCCCAACAATGCTTTAGTATGGCATAACCGCGGTTTACTTTATAAAAAAATGGCTGCTTATACCGGTGTAAAAGATTTTTATGAGGGGGAAAAGTATTATAAACTGGCTGAAGAATATTTTAAACACTCTTTATATTTAGACCCTGTTTATGACAATACTTATTTCCAACTTGCCGATATTGCCGCCGCGCACCGCGATTTTAAAACGGCAAAAATTTGGCTGCAGTTGTATATGCAGGGGCCAAAAGATATTGTAAATGAAGAATACTTAGCGCGCCATAAACACAATGAAACAGCGCAAAAGTACTATAAAATTTTTGACGAAGAAGAAAAGAAATTAGATAACCAAAATGCAAAATAATATTTTGAAATGGGCAGAGTTTTTAAAAGGAATATTTTTTACTGTTTGTTTATTTGTCTGCCCTTTAATTTTTTTAACTGATACAACACAAAACCCATTTGTGGTTCAGCCTTTGTTTTTAAGTATTTCCGGCTGCCTTTTTATTCTTGCGTGTTTGTTTGAAGCGGCTATTAAAAAAACAATCAATTTAAAATTTTCAAAGGTTGATTTTGCTTTAATTACCTTTTTATTGTGCTTAGTTGTTTCTTTAATTTATAATTATTTTTTTACACCTTATCAAACGGCTTTGTTAAATGAGTTCGCCCGTAAAGCAGATTATTTGTTTTTGGGCCTTTTATTAGGTTTTTTACTTGCTAAAATAACTAATTTTAAAATTGATTTTACTTCAGACAGTTATGATTTTTTTAAAAAAATATTCTTTTGGTGTCTGCTGTGGCTTTTGTGGAAAGTTCAGGCAAATGCTTTTATTGCCGTTTTAATCTTCACCGGCGGTGTTTATATTTGCTTTAACCATCTTAAAAATTACGGCGTTAAAGAGTGCTTTGATATTTTGCTTGCCGTTTGTTTTTGTGCTTGTTTGTATGGTTTATTACAGGCTTGCGGGTTTGATTTGTTCTTTCGTAATATAGATATAACTAAAGAGTTCGGTATACGCCCTGTATCTACTTTCGGAAACCCTAATTTTTTGGCTTCTTTTACTTTGCTTTGTTTACCTTATTCTTTGCTTTTATTTTCAAAAGCAAAAGGAATAAAACAAAATCTAATAAGCGGTCTTGTAATACTTGTTTTGGCTTTATTTTTAACTATTTCCGGCACCCGTTCCGCTTGGTTGGGGCTGCTTGGAAGTGGGACAATATTTTTAATTATTTCCCCTGGCTTTAGGCAAGTTTTTAAAAATAAAATTTTAAAAGTATTTGTTTTGACGGTATTGTTTATTTTATGCTTATATGGCAGCGGGTATTTGATAAAAACGGGTAATTCTACTGCACCGCTTGCCAGAATCAGCGAAACAAAACAGGCCTTAAAATCAGAGAATATTTCCCTAAAAACCAAAGAACTTATTGCGCCGCTGCACCAACGCCTTATGATGTGGCATTGTGCTTTAGAGAATTTTAAAGAGTCCCCTCTTTTGGGAAAAGGCCTAAATTCTTTCCAACTTTATTACCCTTTTTGCCAAAGTAAGTTAATTACCCAAAACCCTGCTTTGGACAGAATAAAAATACAAGCCAATGCCGCGCATAACGAATATTTGGAAATTTTAAGCGAAGGCGGAATAATTACATTTTTAGCATATATCATATTTTGGGTTTTATTTTTTACTTCAATAATTAAAAAACTTAGAAATTTAAATCAAGATGAAAAAGTTTTTTATCTCATTTTACTTCTTGGCATAATCGGGGTTTTGCTGGATAATACTTTAAACATAACACTACGCACTTTACTTCTAAGTTTCGCTTTTTGGTTTACGGTTTCCGTTTTAAATAATTTAAATACCGCTGGCAAAACAGTTAAATTTAAACTTTGGCTATTTATGATTATTTTTATTTTTGCGTCTATTGTTTTTGGCGGTACAATTTTTGTTCAGTTAAGACAATTCTCGGCGCAAAAATATGAATTGCAAGGTTATAAATATTTAGTAAACGGTGATTATAAAAATACTATTGCGGAAATGGAGAAAGCAATACAAAAATCTTCCTTTCGCCCTGAGCCGTTTTATGTTTTAGTCAATGTTAATATGGCGCAAAATAATTTGGATGAGGCTATAAAATATGCTGATAGAGCCGTCCGATTATATCCTGCTTATTATGAGATTTACTTCCGTCTTGCCACTTTACATAATGCCGAAAATAAAACGGAATCGGCATTAAATGATTTGCGTAAAACCTTGGCTTTATTACCCACTTACACCCCCGCAGCGGAATTATATGCAAATATTTTAAGTAATCAAAAAAATGTACCCGAAGCAGATAAATTAAATCTTATTGAATTAAGCGAAATATTACCTTTTCAGGTAAATTTAACTTCTTATTTGGCGGAAATTTATTTTAAAGAAAATAACTGTGCCCAGGCTTTCCCTTTTGCTGTTTATACCTTACAAAATAATATGTTTGACAAAACGGCTTTGAACATTTTGCTTGCTTGCCCTAAAAACCGGGATGAAGAATTGTTTGCCGAAGATGTTAAACAAATAAATGAACTAAAAACGCACATAAAAAATAAGCAGGATTTAAAAATATTGTGGGATTTGGAAACTCTTTTAAATAATAATCCCCAAGATTTTTGGTTAAGTAATTTATTGGCTGAATATTATTTTAGGCAGGGTAATTTTTGTAAGGCAAAGGAAATTTTAAAAGAATTTCAATCAAAAGAAAAATCAAATAAGGCCTATATATTCGCACTGGCAAATGCGACGGAGAAATGCGGCAATATTCAGGAGGCTCAACAGTTATTTCAGGATGTTTTATCTTTAGATCCTTATGATGAATTTGCCACAAACCGCCTAAAAAATGTTAATATATAGTACGGGGTGAAAACAAAAAAACCTTTACAAGAGATATTAAATTGATATAATGTTATTATAGTGTCTTATACAAGTTCTTAAAAAGAGGCGTATATTATGAATATAAAAAACAAAGTTCTTTTTACATCTATAGGTGTGTGTTTAGTGTTTTCAAGTTGTCTTTTCGCTTTTGCTAATAAGGCAGAGGACTCTTTATCAAAAGGTAAAAAACTCTATGCAGATGGTAAATATGAAGAAGCAATGGATAGTTTTATAGATGTATTTGTAAGCGGTAATCCCGACCAAATATCAGAAGCAAATGAGTACGTAAATTTAATTCATTTTGACAGGGGAGGGGTTGTTCCCCCTAAACAAATTCCTTATAACAAGGAAATTGAAGATAAACAGAATATTGGCGTTCAGGGGAAAAATTTATTAGATAAATCAGATAAAAAGGTAAAAGAATCTAAAACAGAACAGCCAAATCGTGATATTTTAAAAGAAGTCAGTGTTAAAAATCCGGCGGAAGATGATATAGCCGAACCGCCTGCTTCTATCCCTGAAGCAGACCCTTTTGCCAAACCGGAAGTAGTCGCTAAAGCACCGGCTGATACACCGCAGACGACAAAAGAAGTAAAAAAGGATAAAGGTGCAAAACAGCCAAAAACACCTAAAGGTGAGATGAAAGAGGAACAAACCCCTGTCAAGCCTGGCGAAAGTGCTGCAGCGGCAGCCCCTGTTGCGGTTGTGGCTAAAACAGACGACGGTGCTGAAGATAAAAATAATAAAGCAGAAGTTGCAAGAGATGATAAAAAAGACGATAAGCCGGCAAAAGATGTAAAAGATAACAAAAAAGCAGAAAGTGATAATAAAGGCAACAAAATAGAACCTGTTGTTGCCCCTGTTCCTCAAGAAACAATAATTGCCGCGGAAGATTCTTTCCCCAAAGGCAGTGATGCCAAAGTACGTGCTTTACAAAAGGAAAAAGAAGAACAAAAACGTCTTGAAATGAGGGACGAAGTTCTTGCCAGATTAAGTAAGAAAAAAGACGTACAAGTCTATATGAGGGGCGGCAGAGTTGATGCCATAGATATACCTTCTGATGTTTTATTTAAGGATAAAACCCTTAATAAAAATGCTACTTCAATTTTAGATGATGTATATTCTTTGATGATTTTGGAAAATGCTCCGGCTTATTATATATTGCCCGAAGGAAGTTATACAGATGAAGTCACCATACAGGGTGTACGTCAGGCTGTAAATCTTAATTCTTATATGGTAAACCGTGGCATTTCACCGGGTAAGATGAATCTTAATATGGGCTTAAGTACACAAGAGCCGCCCGAAAAATTTAGAAATTTGGCAGGGGTATCAGTTGTTTTTGATTATGAAGGTAAAACACGTTTAAAATCTAAATTGCAAGAGAAGAACCTTCCGCCTATTTTGAGTTTGGCTGTTTATCCGTTTAATGAGATAACGCCTGCTTTAGACGAAGTATTTGTTATAGATTTTTCAGTTATAGAGGCTTCTGCACCAATAAAGAAATGGACTATGCAGATAGTCAGCCGTGCAACGGACGACCATTTCTATGTAGTGAAACAATTTTCCGGTGATGATTCTTTGACCTATAAACAATTTTCCGGTAAAGATGCTTTAGCGCATCAGGTATTTTGGAATGGTAGAAAACGCTATTTCGGCCAATTATTACCTACGGGAAATTATACTATAGTACTAAGCGCTACTGATACAGAAGGGCGTGAACGTATCTTGAAACGTAAAGTTGTTTTAAAAGATGCACCCAAGAAAGTTGAGAAGGCTTTTGTCAAGACAGAAGCGGAAGTAATAAAAGAAGAAAATAAGAAAAAGGCAAAAGAACAATCGGCAAAAACCGGTGTTTTGGATTATAACCAAAAACGTCTTTGGAATAAACCTTCTAAAAAAGCAATGAGCGGTGCTGTAGCAAATAAACAAGCCGCGGAGATTGTTAATACGGAGAAGGCAACTCCTGCTGCTGAGGCAAATAGTACGGAAGAAAAAATAAATGATGTTGCTAAAGATACTACTGAAGCAGCTGGGGCAACTCAAACGGAGGAGAATAATCCTTACGAATTTTAGTATATAGGGGAAAATATGGAAAAATTATCTACTATCTTTGATAAAGCGACAGGTATTAAACGTTCCGATTATGTGGAGTGTATAGGTATACATATTTCCTTGACGGATGTTTATGTCGCACAAGTGACAACTGTGGCAGGCGGATTAGAGGTTAATTCTTTAATTAAATTGCCTATAAGTGATGTCCCTCAGGACGAATTAAAACCGGCAGATTTAAATGAAGGTTTCTTTTCTACAACAAAGCATTGGTTGGAACCAATACAAAAAATATTAGAAAGCCGTGAGTTTAATACAAAAAATGTTGTAATTTCTTTAGATCCTGCATTTTGTATTTACCGCCATTTTGTGATACAAAATATTTCCCGTGCTTATTGGAAACAGACGATACCTCTGCAAGCAAGGAAATATATACATTATCCTTTTGAAAAGGGTGTTTATGATTATTATGTTTATCCTTTCCATGCTCCGTTGAGCAAAACACAAAAATTAGGTGTTGTATTCTGTATGACTTCCGCTAAAATAGTTTCTGCTTTGGAATCCGGAATGAAAAAGATAGGCTTAAATCTTGCTTCTGTTGAATGTTCCGCTATCTCTACATACAGATTATTAACACAGATAGATAAGGATAATTTAGAAGATAAAGGCATTATATATGCCAATTTCACTTCAACACATGGGCAGTTTTTATTTTCTTTAAATAAAGTTCCGTTAATGTTTAGGGAAGTTGAAGTACAAAAGTCACTTGGTATGCGCAACCGCCTTGAAGTGACTAATTGTATGGATTTTATTTCTAAACAATTAGAAAAAAATCCTTTTGAAGATGTCGCTATCGTATCAGATGACGGTGAGTTTTGGGTACCGATAGTGGAAGGCGAGGTCAAACAACACGTCAGGGTAAATAAAATAAGCGAAGTGTTTGGGTTCCGCATTGAAGGTTTTTCGGAAATGGCGGTTTTAGGGGCTTGTCTTAAATTCGTAAACAAGAAAATTCCCGATATAGATTTCTATAAGAAAAACCGCTCCACCGATGAAGAAATATCTGCAACAACCTTTGCTTGGTTAGTGACGGGTGTTGTAATAAGTCTTGTTATATTGTATGCTTTGGTTATGCAAGTCACTTATATTATCACGTCCGCACAATTGCAGGCAAGTAAAAAAGAACAAAAAGAAGTGGCGGATTTCCAGGGATTATATGCTGACCAGATTAAGGGCAGGGCAGGTAATTTGAAAGAAAATCAAAAGAAATTGGAAGGTTTATTAATAGAACCGTATTTTACTAAAAAACTTTCTGCTTTACCAAGAACTGTCCCTGATGATATATGGCTATCTGGCTATACGTTAAGTGCCCCATATAATTTTGAAAATAAACAAAATACAGTTTCTTTGGTTATAGAGGGTGTGGCGAGTTCTTTGTCTGGCAATAAGGAAGAATTAGCTTTAGGTAATAAATTCAAAACTGATATTTCGGAAGATTTGGATTATGCCGATTTGTGTAAGAATTCTGCTACTATCGCATATAATGTCGATAATTCCTTAAAGAGCAAAGGCGGTGCTTTTGTTCTGGGGACTAAATTTACTATTAAATGTGGGAAGTAATGTAATATGAAATTAGAAAAGATAACAACAGGGTTTTCCGATTCTATCACAATGCTTAAGGAAAATAATATAAGGCCTTTTTTAAGACCTTTGTTGGCAATCATTGTGATTATAGCTCTTGCGTGGTTTTTGCACGAGGGCACTTCAAATCAAATATCAGAAATGAGAAGGAAATTTGAAGCCCAGGCCGCGGAAGTGGAAAATAGAGAAGATTATTTAAAAAATAAAGCCAAATATGCTAAATTGATAGAGGACTTACCCTTAAATACGGAGAAAGAAATTTGGCATCAGTCACAAATTATTTCAATTATAGGTAATCTCAAATTAAATGGAAGCGTCACTTACGGTAATGAAACAAAGACTCAAGACGGTGTTTTCATTTTATCTACTATTCCGATAAAAGCGGAGATTACTTTTGAACAACTTGGCAGGTTAATTGAAGCAATAGAAAATTATCCTAGTTTTCTACGTGTATCTGATTTAAAGATTAGCCGTAAAGAAGGGGAATTGGAAAAATTAAATGTTAATTTTAACACTAATACTATATTCGTGCAAGATCCGGATTTCCCTGCACTTAAAGGAGGTAAATAATGAATAAGAAACTTTTTTCTTTATTTATGATTTTAAGTATTCCTCTTGCTGTTTTTGCGCAAGAAGGTGCAACTGCCGGTGCAGAGAGAGAACCTGCAAAAACCCAGGATAATAAAGTAATAGCGGGGCAAAATGTCGTTATAAAAAAGGTTTCTTTCAACCCTGCCAGGCGCAATCCGTTTTTATCTAAAGAAGAAGTATTAAAATTGGAACAAATGCGTAAAGCGGAAAAGCGCCGTCAAGAAGAAGAGGCCGCAGAAAGGGAGCGCCTTGCAAGGGAAGAGAGGAAACGTCTTCTTCAGGAACAAATTTTAAAAGAAGAATTAGAACGTTATCCGGCAAGGGCCGTTATGTATAAAATTAACGTTGACGGTATTTTAGGTAAAGAAGCAATAGTTAACGGTGAAGTAGTATCAATAGGCTCCAAAGTTTTAGGAGCAAAAATTGTTGCTATAACTGATGATTCAGTATGGTTTGTTTACAAAGGGCAAAGATTCCAGCGTAAATTGCCGTTGTTATAAAGATTTGTAGTTATTTAAATAGGAGGAAGTAATGAAAAAAAGTACAGCACTCACTTTGGCACTGGTGTTTGCGTCATTTTGTGCACAGGTAGTATATGCGCAACAAGGGACGAAAACTTCAACCGGGCCAAAGGTAAACGTAGTAAATGAAACTTACGGGGAACCTACCAAAGCAAAGCCCGTTCAGGCAAATGCTGCCGGTTCTTCCTTATATAAACCTGCGGAGGCCGTATCTCCGTTGGACAGGAAAGTGACTATCAGGGTTAATAATGTACCAATAGGTACTTTCTTAAACAGTATTTCTGCCCAATCAAAAATTAACTTTATTATGGGTGAGGAATTCTCCGGTAAAAAGATATCAGCATCTTTAACCAATGTCACTGTAAGGGAAGCCTTGGATACACTGTTAAGAGTACAAGGTTTAACTTATCAAAGAGTTGGTAAGAGTGATTCTTATGTTATTACCAGCAGGTCAGAAGAAGCCCCAAATACCATAACAAAAGTTTATACTTTAAATTATGTGTCTTTGCAGCGCAATACATCACTTTCATCTGATTTGAATTCCGTTATGCCGGCAGATGTGACTAGCAGCAATTTCGGCAGTAATTCCGGCGGTTCTTCAGTAAATATTTTTGATAATTCAGGCACCGGCGGGATGAAAAACACCGGTTCAAATAGCAATCAAGGCGGTGATGACGGCAGTGCCATTTTGAGTGTTATTCAAAGTGTTTTAACTAAGCAAGGGAAACTCGCTGTTGACTCCAGAACAAATAAACTCATTATAACAGATGTTCCGGAAGTTTTCCCTCAAGTAGAAAGCATTTTAGAAGAACTTGATATTAAAGCCCCGCAAATTTTAATTGAAGCACAAGTCATTGAAGTTTCAAAAGGAAGCGGCTATGACGTTGGTTTTAAATGGAATATTCAAGGGCAATTCACTGGCGGTTCTACCCAAATGCCTTGGGATTATTTCGGGGCCAGCAGGAATTCCAATAACAGTTTCTTAAAATATTTCGGTATTAACGTAAATAGAGAAGAAGACGGTTCCCGTACTATAACAGGTACAGTTCCTACATTAAGTTGGGTAAATACCACTGTTCTCTTTACGGCTTTAATGAACAATAAAGAAGCACGCTCCTTAGGTAAACCAAAGGTTATCACAATGAACAATAACCAAGCAATGGTGACGACTTCAAGGGATGCTGCAATAGGTAAAATTTCACAACAAACAGGTAGCGGTACAAATACTACTACAACAAGCGGCAGTGAAAGAAAGAGAATCGGTTTAACTTTAACCGTCACTCCGCAAGTTAACAAAGAAGGATATGTCACGTTGACGGTTTTACCTTCTTATTCAGATCTTGTTGTGTCTTCTACAGATAAAGATACTTATGATACTGTCACCCGTGCAGTGACGACTCAAGTTCGTGTTAAGAGCGGTCAAACAGTAGTTTTAGGCGGTCTTTTACAGTCTTCTGAAAAAGAATCCGTTTATAAAGTACCATTACTCGGGCAAATACCGGTTATCGGTTGGTTGTTTACCTCTAAGACAAAAGAGAAAAGCACTACTGACTTGGTTATTTTCATAACCCCGACAGTATTGTCCGAATAGCAGTAAATAGTTTTAAATGGAAGGATCGTTTATATGGCAAAACAGTTGATAGATATTTTGTTAGAAAGCGGAAAATTAACACAAGAGGACTTGAAAAAGGCGGAATTACATGCCAAACAGAATGAAAGTTCCCTTAATGAATCTTTGATTGCTTTGGACATAATCAAAGAAGAAGAATTGACGCAAGCAATATCTAAACAACTTTCAGTGCCTTATGCCAGCAAGCAAAACGGGATTTTGGTACCGGAAAAGGACCAGGATCTTGCGCAATATATACCGGAAAAGTTTGCCCGCGATAACATTATTTTGCCACTATTTGTGGAAGATAATACTTTAGCGGTTGCTTTAAGCGATCCTTCCAATGTTTTCTTATTGGATAATTTGCGTATGATGAGCGGGTTTGAAATACAACCGTTTATCGCAAGTAAATCGCAGTTATTTCAGGCATTAGACGCATTTTATTCCAAAAAAGATTTGCTGGCAGAAGTTATATCTGAGAAAGTAGAAGAAGCAGATGTTAGTTCAGGGGATAATTTGGATGAAATTTCTAACCCTGATGCTAAAGTGGACTTAGATAAAGAAGTATCCGGTGCAGGTTCGCATTATGTTAAGATGGTTAATGCCATTTTGCGCCAGGCAATGACTGAACGTGCTTCAGATATTCACTTGGAATTATTTGATGAAAGAGTCAGTTTACGTTTTAGGATTGACGGTTCGTTATATGAAAGGACTTCCCCTGCAAGGGAAGCGGTAGGGGCTATTATTTCACGTATTAAAATTCTGTCTAAATTGGATATCGCTGAAAAGCGTTTGCCTCAAGATGGAAGTTTTGCTGTAAAATTCCAAAACAGGACTGTAGAATTCCGTGTGTCAGTGTGTCCTACGGTATTTGGTGAAAAATTGGTTATCCGTGTTTTGGATAAGGGTTCCAGCGAATTGAATATTGATAAATTAGGTTTTGAACCGAAACAGAAAAAAGATTTCTTGGATGCGGCAGCATTACCGCACGGTTTAATCTTTTTGACCGGGCCAACCGGTTCCGGTAAAACAACAACTTTAAATGCTGTTTTAACTTCAATTAAAACACCTGAATATAATTTTATGACTTTGGAAGATCCGGTAGAATATAAACTATCCGGTATCAGCCAAGTGCAGGTAAAACCTCAAATAGGGCTGACTTTCGCGGCAGGTTTGCGTTCTTTCTTGCGTCAGGACCCGGATGTTATCCTGGTCGGTGAAGTCAGAGACTCTGAAACTGCTGAGGCCTGTTTAAAAGCAGCATTAACAGGTCACTTGGTGTTTTCCACATTACACACTAATGAAGCTATTGGTGCTGTACCCCGTTTAATTGACATGGGTATAGAACCGTTTTTGCTTGCCAGCTCTTTGGCTTTGGTGGCTGCACAGCGTTTGGTTAGGGTACTTTGCCCGTATTGCAAAGTTCCTTATGTTCCCAGCCAAAGCATTATAGAACAGATTTTGAAAGAGTCCGGTTTACCTGCAAAAGAAAAAGCGACTTGGACATTTTTTAAAGCCCAAGGTTGCCCGAAGTGCGCCGGCACAGGATATAGAGGCAGAAAAGCAATTTATGAAGTTTTCAAGGTAAATGAAAACATGCGTAATACCATTTATCAGACAAAGGACTTGTTTGAATTAAAAAAGGCTGCCTTTTCAACAGGTGCTTGGAATTTGCGTGCAAGCGGTTGGCGCAAAGCAGTAGCCGGTGTCACTACGGTGGAAGAAGTTCTTTCTGTCACTTTAGCAAATGAATAAAAGGAGGATATATGCCGAGATTTAATTGTACGGTTCAAGATGCCAATGGGAAATATGTCAGAAGTTCCATTACTGCCGATACAATGGAAAAAGCCATTTATGCATTACAGGTTAAAGGTTTTATTATTTTAGATATTAAACCGGAAAAGACAAAAACATCTTTAAGTTCTTTATTGGGTACTGCACGTATCGGTTCAAAAAAAGCAAAAGGGCATGTATTGGCATTTTTTGCGGAGCAACTATCTACTTTATTAAGCGGCGGTGTCCCATTAATTAGGGCTATTTCCTTGCTCGGGGAATATTCAACAGATAAAAATTTCGGCCCGGTGCTTGTTTCCATAGCAAGGGATATTGCAGGCGGTAATTCAATGCACGAAGCCCTTGAGAAATTCCCTAAAGTATTTGACCATACTTGGACATCTATGGTAGAAGCAGGTGAAGTCGGCGGGCATTTGGCTGATGCTTTACAACAAGTTGCCAAATATGTTAAATCAAAAGATGCTTTAAGGAATAAAATTATTACTGCAGTTTCCTACCCGGCAGTATTATTTTGTATGGCTATGGGTGTATTGATTTACTTCGTTGTAGGTATAGTTCCGACTTTCGCTGACATCTTCAGAGATTTCGATATAGAACTTCCTACCATTACAAAAGTTGTGTTAAATATTTCCTATGCTATAGCAAACCATTGGCTGTTAATAGTTTTGGTAATAGGCAGTTTAATAGGTGCATTTTTTCTTATTACATCAACACCTGCGGGTAAAAAATTATGGCATAAATTCCATTTGACGATGCCGATATTCGGTAAGTTTATTTCTAATATTTATTATGAGAAATTACTAACCAATATGGCAACTTTATTAAATAGCGGTGTAAGTATCATCAATGTGCTTACGGTTATGGAAGAATCCTTTCAGGGAAACTTAATTATTAAAGATGCTATAACCCGTGCCAAAAATGATGTTGCGGCAGGTAAAAGTTTATCAGAATCATTTAGAAGAACAAAAGTATTCCCCGGGATAATGACGGAAATGATGTTGATGGGTGAAGAATCCGGCCGTTTGCCGAATATTATGGATACATTATCACTTTTCTATCAAGAGCAAGTTAATCAGTTCTTGGCGCGTTTCTCTGCTTTGATAGACCCTATTTTAATTGTAGGTATAGGTGCCATAATTGCGGTTATTGTTTTGTCCATATTCTTGCCGATATTTAAGATGTCCCAAATCGGAGGTTAAAATGCTAAATAAAAGAGGGTTCACTTTAATTGAAGTTGTTGTCGTCACTTTAATTATTGCGGCTTTGGCTGTCTTGGTTGCCCCGTCTTTTAAAAATTCCGCCGTCACAAATGATATGGAAAAAGCAAAAATAGGCCTGGTGGAGTTTACTAATGCCGTAAAATTATATAATGAAGTTCATACATTAAAAATGTCCGGTGTTTTTAATCAAACAATGTATAATGATTTAACAACTGATGACGGCCAGGGTTTTACCTATTTACAATATCCTGCAAGATGGATACCCGGTACAAATAACAGGTATACATTAGCAGGCGTAAGTTGCAGATATGAATTTTATGTGAATAACAGTGTACTATCTGTTGCAAAATGTATTTTCCCTAAAACGTCAGGTGAAGAAGGGACTGAGTGCTATATATTTAAGATATTAAAAGAAAACCCTGCCGTAATTAAAAAGGAGGTCAGTGAAAGTGGCTGCGATGAAATCTAGTTTTTATAATAAAAAAGGATTTACTTTAATGGAATTACTTGTGACGGTAATTTTAGTGGCGGTACTTGCATCTTACAGCGTTTACTATTATAATAATACTATAGATGAAGGGAAGTTAAATGCAGCAAAAGGTAAATTAGCAGCACTAGGCGGTGCTTTTGAGAGGTATAAAATTGAGCAAGGGAGTATTACTCAATGTCCTAACCAAGGGCTGCTTATTACGGAATCAAATATGAACGCTTCTTGCGCAAAGACTGTACTGCAAAATATTAATCAAACTGCTAATAGGGCATTTGAAACTTTCCATTGCGGGTATGCGGAGAAACATTTGGGTTTAGATGAAAATTTCAATTTTTATTTTGGATGTCCGGAAACTGATAGTAAGGATTGTGGAACTCCTGGGGTTGGATTTACGGTATATATGAAACCAAAATCAAAAACATCTTCCACTGTCTATCCCGCTTGTGCATATTTTAACCCGAATATAGATAAGGTTATAGAGGTAAAATAATAAATGGAAAACAAAAACGGTTTTACTTTGGCGGAGATGGTAGCAGTAATCGCGATTTTGATGGTATTGGCTTTATTAAGTTCGCCTTTTGTAAGGGGTTATATAGATGATTCTTATAACGGAAAAGCACAAATCTTTTTAAGGCAACTTAATGAGGCACGTCTTAACTTTGAGAGGGATTACCCCGGAACAACGGTTTCAGGAGATTTTAAATATGAAGGACTAGATGGTTGTAATATAGAAACCATTTACGGTCAAACAAATTTGGTTATTACACCGGAAGTGTTGGTAGGTTGCCATTATTTACAGGTACCTTCTGATTTGGAAGATCGTTATAAATTTGCTGTAGGAAGTGCTGCAAGTTGTTCTGCTTGTACTAATCCTGCAGTAGCTTCTATGATAGGAAGTGACGAATCGGGCAGATATAAAGATAAATGTGCCTGTGTTGATAATATCGGCGTATTATATAAGGAGAAAGTAGATTAACTTTATTGAGGTAATTTATGAACAATAAGGGTTATACTATAATGGAAGCGGTTATCGCTATGTTTCTTGTGGTTGTTATGGTGGGTGCGGTATTTTCTGCCTTAATGTCCAGCAGGCGTGCCATAGTTGCGTCTTCTGAAAAAGAGGAAATTCTTTATAGTATAAACAGTTTGTACGGCTTGCTTAAAGATTGTCGTTCTAACCCTGATTGCCAATTAGCCCAATTTGATTCTTGTCATTCAAGTTTTTCAAGTGAAAACAGCACGCAAAATATGAAAAATTGTGATGAATTATTTACTTTTAATTTTAAAAATTTATGTAAAAATGATACTACCGGAAAGTTTGAATATAGTATAAGGGATACAGATGGCCCGGGTACTTGTCTTTTAGGACCGGACGGGAAATGCCCGATAAATCCCAGGCCTTTCCCTGATTTTTATTCTTTAGAAATAGATGCACAGTGTACAGAGGATTAATATGACAAAGAAAGGTTTTACTTTAATGGAGTTGTTGGTTTCCATATTTATAACCGGTATGGTTATGCTTTCTTTGGTCGCTATGTGGAAAACATCTTCTAATCATACTGCACAGGCACAGCGCCAGGCCATCATTAAAAATGAGAATACTATTTTTTTAAGGACTTTTTATAATGATTTCGTATCTGCAAGTGCAGTGATATGCCCTTGGGGTTTATCGGGCGATAATCTAAATAAAACACCTTGCAGTGCAAATACTTATGTCGCAATTAAGGAAGCAATTTTGGATCCTGATAACCCCAGCCAAATAATGAGGTTGACTAAACCTGTTTGCGGCGCCGGTCATAATGCTTGGGGAACGGGTGAAAATATAGCAAATGATATTTCCTCACGCTGTGTAAAACCAAGTTATGTGGTATATAAATTTAGGGATAACGGCGTATATAAATGTGCAGGTAATTTCTTAGACAGTACAAATCAGAATGAAAATTCTACCGGTTTGAGCACCGGGCTCTTTGCGACAATTAATGCTAACTGCTCTCAAGCCAATAAAGATAAATGGGAACTTATAATGCCTTATGTTCAAAGTTTTTCTTTGACTTCTCCTATAGCGCAAGGGTCAGTACCTTACCCGGAAGTTTTAATAGAGTATACTGTAAATAGAACATTCAGCGGTGATATCCCTCCCGTGTATTTTAAGATGAAAAGATATTTTACCGTAAAAAGGGGGCTGTAATATGGCAAAGAGAGGTTCCGCTTTAATGCAGGTATTAGTAGTCGGTTTAATAGTTGCGGCATTTGCAGTATTGATGCTCAGATATGCCGTGACCAGAAGTGCCAATCTGTCAAGAACCGAACGTATTTTGGAATCCCAAATAGTTGCAGACAGTTGTATGGACCAATATATGGCGGCATTTGCTATGTCAGAACTTTACGGCCAGCCTTTTTCTAATGTCGGATATGGTATGAACTGCATATATTATAATCCGGCAGATTCTGATACTCCTTCTAATATTTGGATTAGCGGGGCCGTTAATGGTAATACGGTAATAGCAAGTTTTACGGTTCCTTCTTTTTAAAATGAATAAGAAAATTATTCTCTCCTCTCTTTTCTTGCTAATAACTTGTCTGTGTTTTTCTGCGAGTGAAAAAGATAATATTAAGTGGACAAATAGTAATTTCGGTAATGTTCAAATAAAGATAGAGCCGCATAAAGGCACTATACAAACCCCTAATTTGGCTATGCAATTTAGGGAAGTCTTCCAATTACTAAGGCAAAATATACCATGGATGATACCCGGTAAGGTCAATGTTGAAGTATACCAAAATAAGAGAAGTTTTTTGTTCTATAACAGGGAACTTACGGAAGATTGGTCCGGTGCTTTTTTTGACCCTGAACAAAATGCCATCGTTATGTATGATGAACCTTCCAATCAAATACATATGATGAAAAAATTTACCCACGAATTAACACATCTTTTTTTTGAAAACACTTTTAATCCGCCTGATTCTAAGGCATCCAAAAAAGAACCTCCTATATGGTTAAATGAAGGCCTTGCGGTTAATATGGAAGATATATCTAAAACCCCAGGCGGCGGCGTTTGGGATAGGGATTTAATTGTTATAAATATTTTTTCTTACGGTGAACATCAGGCGCTTAAAGAACGTAAACAAAACGGGGGGTTAAGCCTTGAAGAACGTATTGCTTTAAAGAAATTTGCCGTTTCTACCAAAGTAGTTTTCTTTAAAGATTTTGTTGATTTTATGCAGCAGGATTCTTATGATAAAGCCGTTGCCGAAGGCAAAGTAGATGATTGGTATTTACAGGCTTATGCCATGGTGCGTTTTTTGTTTAGGCCGACTACTTCCCCCACACCGGCAAAGCGAATGCAATTTGAACAATTTATTAAAGCACTATCAACTTATGTACCGAAAAGGGATGATGCAGGCCGCCTTCTTAAAACAGCAGACGGCAGAAGTATTATGACCCGCCCCGACGCTGAAGAAGCATTAAAAAAGGCATATAGGTACAGGGATATTTATGCTTTTGAAGAAGATTTTTGGCGTTGGATTACAAGATATCAGGCGGAAGGCCGTAAAAAATTAAGAGCAAGATGAGGAATAACTATGTCTTATGACACAATAAAACTTGAACAATTATTAAATGATAATAAACCGGCAGAGGTTTTGGAAATATTATTTTCTTATAAAGGTAAAGAAAGCAATATCTATTTTATTAGGAGCGAGGCTTACCGTATGTTGGGTAAATTTGAAGAAGCAATTAAAGAGGCGCAAAAAGCGGTTAAATTCGCTAAAATTGCACAAGATAGAATTGAGGCTTGCCTTGCCCTTGCCAAATGTTTTCGCACTTTAGGCAATGCCTTAGAGGCACGCAATTACGCACAAAAAGCAGCCGAGACCGCCAGGAAAGAAGAGAACCTTGATTATGCAGTTTTGGCTTTGCAAGAGATTGCCTTGGCCTTGCGCGCCGAAGGTAAATTACAAGAGGCAAAAGAATATTTAAAAGAAGTCCAAGAATATTATGAAAGCGAAAAAGATTATGAAGGCCTTTCCTTTATAGCATGGTCCTTAGGTGGTATTTGCCGCCTTGAGGGTAATTTTAAAGAGGGTATAAATTTATTTAAACAAAGTTATAAATATGCCGCTAAAATTAAAGATGAAATATCTATGGCCTATGCCTTATGCGGTCTTGCCGGTATTTTAAGAGTTAGCGGTGACGCTAAAAATTGCGTCTTAAATTATGAAAAGGCGGAAAAATTATTTGCCAAAACGCAAGATATTTTCGGCAAAGCATACACAAATTGCGGTATGGCAAACGGCTTAAGGCAACTCGGCTTTTTAGACAGGGCAAGCAAGCATTATAAACGCGCCGCTTTGCTTTACACCGCCATAAACGATACGGTTGATTTGGGCTTTGTTAAATGGGGGCAAGCCGATGTTTTGAAACGCCAAAATAAACTAACCCAAGCCAAAGCGGTTTTGGAAGACGCAAAAAAATTATTTGCCAATTCCGACGAAATCCGCGGGCAACTTTTGACTGAAATTTCCCTTGCGCAAGTTATTTATGCTTTGGGCGATAAAGCCAAAGCGGACAAGATATATTTTGCCGCTGTAGAACGCGCACGCAAAGAGGGCCTTCACACTTACTTGGAAATTTATACTTAATTTTTTGCTATAATTTATAAAAGAAATCAATTAAATAAGAGGTCATTTATGAAAAAGATAATTGCAAATCAAGCAGATATGTTGAGAAGTTTGGACCGTATGGCGCATCAGATTTTAGAAAAATACAGCGATACTTCAAATTTGTGCTTAATTGGTGTAAAAACACGCGGTGTATATTTAGCAAACCGTTTACATGACCGTATTAAAAAGTTTGCAGGTATTGATTTGCCTGTCGGTATTTTAGATATTACTTGGTACCGCGATGACCTTTCAAAAGTAGCCGAAGACCCGCAAATTAAGCCGTCTTCCGTCGGTTTTGATATTAAAGATAAAAATTTAATTGTCGTAGATGACGTTTTATATACAGGCCGCACAGTACGTTCCGCTTTGGATGCGATAACTGACCTCGGCCGCCCTCGTAAAGTTGAATTATTGGTCATGGTAGATAGAGGCCATCGCGAAATTCCCGTTAAAGCCGACTATGTAGGCAGGGAAGTTATTACCGGTGATGATGATATTATACATGTTCATTTGACAGAGAAAGACGGTGATGACTGTATAGTACACAACATAGGCGGCCAACTGGAAAGAAATAAATAGGAAATTTGCATCTTTAATTTTTTGCCGTCTAATTCTTTTTGGTAAATTTTAATTTTTATTTTCCTAGAGTACCGCAAACTCACTTCGTTCGTTTTACTTCTTGGTACACGTCGTCAAAGAAAAGTTAAAATTATATCAAAAATAATTGACAGGTATGTGCGCTCGGTTTGGTTTTATTTCGTCTCGGAGAAAACCAAAATTTCCCTAAAAATACTTGCCGGGTTTGAGCACTCGGTTTGGCGTAATTTTATTCTTCGTAATATGTAGGTTCAAAACCTTCTGATTCAAGCATCTTGCATATTTTATTGCCTATTATAGAATAACTTTCACAAAATTTGGTGGCAGTAGGAAGGCCCGGCCAATTACCTATATAACCTATTATATATAGTTCATTTTTGTCAATCGGATTATTCCAACGAGTAATAATAAATTCTTCATCCAAAGCTGCATACCAATTTTTCCAATAGTACTCCGAATGGCTATTCCATTCTCCACCGGATAATTCCAAATAATCGAAATAGTTACCATTATTGTATTCAATACACTTATAATTATACCCACATTCTAAAGCTTTTAAATCTATCATTTTTTTGATATACGATAGATGTCCTAGTCCTTCGGCCAAACGTGCTTTTTCCACTGCCAACTGATATTGCGGCAAAGCAATACTTGCCAAAATACCAATGATTAAAACTACTACTAACATTTCAATTAAAGTAAAACCTAATTCGTTTTTCATATAATCTCCTTTATACAATGCTTTAATTTATTGTATATAGAAATTATAGAAAAAAAAAAAAAATAGATGTCAAGAGGAATTTGGGCCTAGTAGTTGTTAAACTTAACATCTATATTCTTATTCTTACTTTTTATGTGTTGCAGATTTAGATATAATATATCAGGTCAAATGAAAATATTATTTTTTATTTGCTTGGTTTGCAACGGCTGACATTTTGGCTTTAATTTCTTCTTGGTCGCCTAAAAAATAATCTTTAACTAAATTCAAATTATCATCAAATTCAAAAACATAAGGTACGGCAGTGGGCAGGTTTAAATTTACAATATCGTCGTCACTTATATGCTTTAAGTATTTTATAATTCCGCGTAAAGAATTACCGTGTGCCACTACGAGCAGTGTATCATTATCTCTTAGTTTTGGGAAGATTATACCTTTCCAATAAGGTAAAGTGCGGTTAATTGTATCTTTTAAAGATTCGGTGCGCGGTAGAAATTCTTTGGGCACTTTCTTGTACATCGGATCTAAAGCGGGATTGCGCGGGTCATCTACGTCTAGTGGGGCCGGTGCAATGTCATAACTTCTGCGCCAAATTTGCACTTGCTTTTCCCCGTATTTTTCAGCCGTTTCGGCTTTGTTCAAACCTTGCAAAACACCGTAGTGTTTTTCATTTAAACACCATGATTTTTCAACAGGTAAATATTCTTGGTTTAAGCCCTTTAAGACAATATTTAAAGTATCTATCGCTCGGCTTAAATAGGACGTAAAACAATAATCAAAATTAAAATTATTTTCGCGCAGCAGTATGGCCGCTTTTTTGGCTTCCTGCAAGCCTTCGGGTGTCAAGATAACATCAGTCCAACCGGTGAATTTATTTTCTTTATTCCACAAACTTTGCCCGTGGCGGAGCAAAACAATTTTCTTCATATATACCCCCGTATATGTTAAGTTATGCTTTTATTAAATAATCAGTTTGCTTTTTTAGGTTTGCTTCTGCTTTTTTGAAATATCCGTTTTCAACGGATTTTTTATAGAAGTCATCCCATTCTTCTTGTGTTAGGCCGTATTCTTCTATTATTTTATTAGCGGCATAAGTTCTGCCGTCAGCACCTTTATTTTGTTTTTCATAGTCCGCTTTCAAAGTTAAGTAGTTTTCTGCTATTACTATATATAACTCTTCGTCGGACATTTCAGATATTTCTTTTTGGGGGGTTATTTCTATGTCTTGTGAATTATCTTTTGTATTCTTTGTGGCTTTTGGCTTATTTTCTTTTAAAGTTTGTTCTTGTACAGCCGGAGTTCTATTTTGTTTAGAAGCATCATTATTTGCTTTATTTAAGATCATAAAAATAGATAAAACAATAGTTAATAAAATTATAGTAATTAATGCAATATTAAGCCAAGTTTGATAATCAGTTTGTTCAAAAATATTTTTTAAAACATATATAAGTATTGCTAAAACTACAATTACCGTCACGATAAGCCCCATCATTTTGCCACCTCTTTATTTTGTATAACTTTTTTTGCTAATTCCAACACGTTTTTATCTTTCATTACCGTTGTTGCTATTTCACGGAATTCAGGGTCCTGTGCATACTGCATAAATATGGCCCGTACTTCCGGTTTAAAAGCGATTTTTAAATAATTTTCCTGGTTTAATTCATCTTGTGATATTACGCTGGAAAGATCTGTTATAAATGCCTTTAATTTTTCATTTTGGGCATAATTTTCAATAGTCTGTTTTTCTTCTTCACTTAATTCTACTTTTAGAATCGGCTGAATAATTTCCTTTGGTTTTTGAAAATTTTCTTCCTCATCCTTTATTATATATGAAATTTCCTTTTTATTATCTGTATCTTCAATTTCTATAAAATTATCTTCCTGATTTGTTTTCCCTAAACTGAAAGGGAAGAAAGTATTTTCTTCCTCCTGTACAGGCGGGCGCAAGAAACTATGCACCCGCTTGACAAGGAAATTTGTACATATCAGTGCTAAGGAAAAGGCCAATAATGCTATAGAAAGTTTTTTCCTCATTTAACCTCTAATAATTCCACATCAAAAATGAGTAAAGAATTCGGTTCAATAGGGCCTGCCTGCATATTGCCGTAAGCCGTATCAGGCGGGCAATATAAAGTGGCTTTAGAGCCGGGTTTCATTTCCTGAAGCCCGATAGTCCAACAAGGAATAACACCGTTTAAAGGGAATTCCGCAGGAGTACCGCGCATAACTGAACTGTCAAAAACGGTACCGTCTAATAATTTGCCGGTATAATGAACTTTAACGGTATCTGATGCTTTTGGGTTTTTGCCTTTGCCTTTACTTGCTAATTGTATAACCGCACCGTTTGAAAGTACTTTTGATTTTTTATCTTTTTTTACTTGTTTAAGATAATCATCCTGTGCAGCTTTACGTTTTGCGGCTAAGGTTGCTTTATCTTCCTGATATTTTTTTGTTATTAAGGGTTTATATGTTTCCAAATCTGTTTGAGATTTGCGCCCGAGTAAAGAATCCCTCATACCTTGTGAAAATGATTTATAAGCATCTTCATCTTCCAATATGAGTTGCTTTTTTACATTGTCACCTAAAAGATACCCGAGTGAATAGAGCACTTTTTCTTCAGAAGTATCTGTGCCTGTTGCCGGCCCTTGTTGGGCAAGCAAGAGTGAAGAAAATAAACAACAAAAAATAAAAATAAAATATTTTTTCATAACCTATTTATCCTTTAAATAATCTACAACTTTTTGTTTTACTGCGAGTGCTGCTTCCTGGCCGGCAGCAGCTAAACTTCTTCTTTGGGCTTCTTGCTTTCTGTATGAGCCTACTTTTTCTGTCTTAGAATATATTGCAAAAATACCGCCTGTTGCAAGGTCTTTTAAAGTGACTGTTGCAATAGAAGTACACCAATTAAGCCCTTTTAAAGTATCTGATTCATACTTATCGGTATAAACTTTCATCATAAGTTCAATATCGGCTTTATCTAAATTTTCGCCTACTTGGAAACCCAAACTGTTTAAATTATCAATAATCGGGGTTTTGATGATTTCTTGCTCATCCCCCGTGATTTTTGAAGAAATTTTGATTTCATAAAAAGCCCTGTTATAAGCAGCGCGCGCATTATATAAAAGTTCTTCATTGTAAGGTGTTGCGTCATAAGATAAGATTTTATATTCTGCATCAAGAACACCGCGTTGGTTTAAAAGGCTTTCCATGTGTAAGGCATATTTCAGGCGGGTGAATTTATCTTGTTCCTCATTAAGTTTTTTGGTTAAATTTTCAATTCTTGTATCATAACCCACATAATAAGATTGCAAAGCCTCTAAAGCAGGTTGGCGTTCCAAAACAGCCATAGCATAATAGCGTTTATTATCATCTTGTTTTACTTTCCAAGTTTTTGCCACTTTTGCTAAAGCAAGTAAATTATCACGTCTTGCTTCGCTGGCTTGGTCAGCCGGTAAAGAGGAGAAAATACCTCTTAATTCCGCCAAAGCTGCTTCTTTGGCTTCGTCTTTAGTAGCGGCACTTGCTACTTTGGAGAGATATTTTTCATAAGGATATGTTTTTAAATTCTCCCGTAAAATATTTTTATTGCTGCTGCAGGCGCATAAGGTCAACACCGGCAGAACAAACAACAACTTAATTAGTTTTTTCATACTTCTCCTTTACTTAGCGCTTCGCACATATACATAAGTGCGGCGCCCCTTATTAATTTGTACATCTTTTAAGACGTGTTCGTCAAGTACTTTGTTATTACTGTCAAGCAACTCTAGTCTTATTTCGTGTATACCTTCATCTACCAAAACGTTTGCTTCCCTAATTTGCGCGGGTAATGTGAACCAAGAACGGGTGTCCGCATTTTCCGTTGCTGTAAACATGGATGTTAAAAGGACATCAACAATCACGCCCATATTGCCATCTTTTTTGTTCATTTGTTTTTGGGCGGTTTTAGTTATTAAAAATTTTGTGGCTGCCCTGACTGCGGAACTTATCATAATTTTGTTGTACTCGTCATCAAAATTTTTCCTCATAAAATAAGATAAATTACTCGCTAAAGTAGTTTCCGCCACTATTTGCCCGTCTACCAATACGCGCGAGCCGGCAATTTCAAAAGGTACTTCCTGAATTGCCGGTAAAGCAATAGAAATAGCATTTCCGTAAACACCCGCTAATGCGGAAACAAGAACATCTTGGTCTATATTTCCGCTATTTCCTTGGCCTATGGCATATCCGAACCTGTTCCAAGCAACTAAAGTTTTTTTAGAAATTAAGTGAGGTATCACCCCGTTTAAATGTTGTACGGTTAAAAAGCCTTTCCCGCGGTCTTCTTTGGTAAATTGTACTTTTTCCGGCATTTGGGCATAGGAATCGGCAAATTTTGTATAGGCATTTTCTGCATTTTCTTTACAAATACGGGCATCGGAATATGCACCCCGCATCAAGAAAAGTTGGCTTGCCAGATATTGTAAAAATGGGTCATCGTTGCCGGTATCTGCGCGGAGTTTATCAAGATAAAATACCATAGCCCTTGTTTCAACTAAAGCGTCTTGTAAATTTTTTTCTTGCAAATAGGCAAGTATTTTGTAGTAAAAAAGATACCCTAACTCAAAATACTTTAAGCGGTAAGGTTCTGTATAATCGTTTATGATAAAACTTGTAAATTTTTGTGATATACTTCTTGCATAAAGTTCGTCTTGACGGTTTTGTGCTTCGGTTAAATTTGTTAAAGTGTTTGTAGAATAATTAACGGAATCTTGTTGGGCACTTAAATCAAGGTAATACAAACTTATATCGCGTTTGCCGTAAGTTTTTTTAGCATCTTGTATTCTTGCTTGTGCAGCTTCAAAGTTATGGGCCTGCATATCGGCGATAACTTTGCTTTTATAACGTACGGAAGGCCCTGTGCAAGCACATAATGTAAAAACGAAACAAAGTGCTAAAAGGGCCTTCCCGTATTTCATATATTATAATTTAAATGCTTTTTTGTTTACGTATTTTTTAATTTGTTTTTGACCGTTCCAGAGTATTTTATTTGTTTCAATGTTAATAAGTTTCAAATTAACTTGATAGAATACAACACTCTTGCTGCCTTCTTGGTCTTTGATGTCGCTTAATACACCGCTTAACATATAATCAGCGCCGACTTCTTTACCAAAGGCCTTGCGGGTTGCTTCGGAAGAATATTCATCTTGGTCCAAGCGTTCTTCGCGCAATTCGCCGCGTTCGTCTTTAGATGCCACAAATTCCACTTTACCGCTGTTTATCAAAGCCCTTTGAAGTTCTTCAATAAAAGTGTTTGTATTGATATGTTCCATAGAATCATTTCTGACTGTGCCGACTATTACCACCGGTTCTGCGCCTTTCTTTTCCTTTAAGGCTTTGGCGTACCACGGGCCGTTTAAGCACTCGTCAATCATGGTTTTGGCGACTTCGCGGGAATCGGTATCGTTCCAACTGCCGCTTACATCTTTGACTTGTTCAACATCCATACGCTTAACTTTTGTGCCGCATGCTAAAAGAAACGGGCAGATAAGCAAAGCAATAAATAACTTTTTCATATATCCTCCTAAACGTTAATACAATATATTTTTATCATTTAATATAGTAATGTGTCAAGGTATATTATCGTGTTCACATTCCGCATACCGTACACAACGCATATAACGCGCTTGTAAATTTGAGTATTTTATTTTTGGGTTTATGATAACTTTGGAGTACAAAACCGTAGCGAATGAGAACGTTTACGCGCCGCGCAGCAGATTTAAAGGAATTTTTAATTTTCTCTTTGACGACGAGTACCCAGAAGAACTTGGAGCGAAG
>JBGURU010000044.1:0-28155 GCA_045132175.1 Elusimicrobiaceae bacterium
CAAAAATATTGCCAATAAATATGCCATTAAAACCGTTTTTCCCTATACAAACCTATTTATCGGCAAAATTCTAAATTTATTTGACAAATAACCCTGGACTTTTTGCCGATAGCGTCGATGTATAACAGAATTTGCCCAAAATTGCGCACACAAGGCTACTTCTTGAGTTGTGGGCCTGTTCCCTCCAAACGGCATGAAACCGTCTCACGTTTTGAATGTGGGGCTTTTTGCCAATATGTGATTTAAACGCCCGCTAGCAAGTATCTTTTTTGATAATTTCAGACGGAAAATACCCCGAATTTCAGTACTTTTTGTATAAGAATAATGGGATATCTTCGTCGATATGCCGTCGATATATTTGTTGATACACCGTCGAAGGATACGTCGATATACCTTCGAAAAATCTACGAATAATTATAATTCGGACTTGCAAAAATTATAGTGTCCAAAACTTATACATGTGGACACTATATCTATAAAAAACCGCCCTTATAATTAAGTAAGAGCGGTTCGTTTTGAAACAAATAAAAGTTAGTTTAATTTGGGAAAGGAGAGTTATTCCCGACTAATTCACCTGTGCTGTCATATATAAATTGCTTTCCTGTTTCTTTAAATTTAATGGTAGTTTGACCATAGGCAGGTGTCCCTTGCATACCTATTGAACGGTTTGTGCGGATGGCAACATTGTCGTTGAGCACATAAGCTGTGCTTCCGCCATCGCGGAACATTACATAACTGCTCACAGTAATACCCCAATCTTTAAGTTCCTTGTTTTCATAAGTAATAATATCGGGTAGCCATATATTATTTTTATCGGGGTTTTCTGTGCGGATTTCTTTGGTTTTACCGAGTTTTTTCACCACTGCCCAACAGTCGTGCCCGTTGATTTTGCAATCTTTATCAACTTCTTCTTTAGGGGTAGTAGCAGTTTTTTGCTCGGCAACTTGTTTGACCTCTTCTTTTGCTTCTTCCACATTAGTTTTGGGCGTTGCGGCACAAGCTGCTACGAGTAAAACTCCAAACAAACATATTATAATTCTTTTCATACATTCTCCTTTTATTAATTAGCGGTGTAAACACACGCAAATTCCATCTGATTCAAGTTCCCCGCCCACAAGGCCGTGTGCCGGGTCCGTGCAGCAGCGGTTGCAATTGGATTGAGAGCGGTTCTTTTCTTCAAAGGAACAATCCGGTCCATCATCATCATCGTAGGTTTGTTGTGGGATGGCTTTCCAAGAGCATTTACATTCGTTTCCTAATACATAGGCATTGTCAATTTCGTGAATAGATGGGTCAAAACCGGCAGGCGGTTGCGCTTTGCAACATTCATAGCAAGCAGAGTTGGATTGGAGTTTTGCATCATTATCGCACACATCCACTTTATTGGTGTTTTTGAAATGGCAGCGGCATTGACCTTCGTTAATGAAACCATAATCAAACACATAACCGCTTGCAGGCGCACTAGGTGTTTTGGCTAAACAGCATTTCATACATTCTACTTGATTTTGATTCATATTGTTTGCATTGCACACTGCTTGAACATAAAGTGTATCTGACGGCTCTGCTACAAGCGCTGCTTTATGTTTGCCCATAACAGTAGCGCGAGGGTGTTCGCCAATTCCCGGTTTATCATGAAATTCGCAACGGCAACCGACGTATTTGGTGGTATAACCGCCCCACATATTGTGTCTTGCAGGGTCAAAGCCGTAAGCACAACTGTTATTGATTGGGCGTTCCACACAGCAACGCGTACAGGCGCCGTCTGATTTATTAATAAGTTTGTATAAACAAATATCCATATCTTTATCTATATAGTGGCATTTGCATTGGCCTTTTTTAAGTTCGCCGTAGTGGACTTGGTGCTTTTCCTGGTTAAAACCTTTAATATCGCTAGGATGGGCTAAACAATAAGCATTGCACGCTTCATTAGAGGTATTGCGTGTATCATAGCCGGTAAGAGGTTTACCTTGCCACCTGCAGTGGCAACTGTCGGTTCTACTATCTATATATCCATCAATCATTTGATGGATTTTGGGGTCAAATCCAGTAAGTTGCAGTTGCGGGTGCACACAACACATAGCACAGGCCTCTCTACTCTCATTTTTAATTTTAGGGTCGCAGATTTGGTTAAATTTACCATATTTAATATCTTCGGCTAGACTTAGCGTGTTATCTTCCCATACTTTAAGTTTGCGTTCTTCTTCGGCCTTTTGTTTTTCCAGTCTTTCTTGTTCTTGCCTTTCTTGTTCTTTTAATTCTTCTGCCTGACGGCGGATTTTAGCATCCCATTCCAAAAATTCTTGTTTTTCTTTCTCGCTTAGTCTTTGATCTGCTTTTATTATATCTGCCGCAAGTTTGAATTTTTTGGTGTTTTTAACTTGGTTATTTACGGGTTGATTATTTACCTTTTTTAGATTCTCAGGTTTTATACCTTTGACGGTAAGCAAGACCCTCATACCTTGTGTCATTGGAAGTATTGAATCTTCATCAGAGGTATTATTTTGCGCTTGTTGTTTAGTATAATCATCTCGCTGATATTCCTTATGGGAGGCAATCATTCTATCTATAAATTCATTTTCACTCACGCCGTATTCTTTAAGGACTTGTTTTAATTCCGGGGTAAGCCATTCTTTCTGTAGAATTTCTCTTACCTCTTCTTGGGTTTTTGCTTGAGTAATGGGGTCTACCCATTTTTCTTCCTCGGCCTTTCTCTTTGCGGCTTGGGCGCGTGATTTTTCAAGGCGGTCTTTTTCTTCTTCAGGTAAGTTTTCTTCGCCCGGTTTTAAATATTGATAAACTTTTTTTGCTTGTTCTTTTGCTTTGGCTTTAGATTTGGATATAGGTTCTTGATGTTCAATCTCATAATCTCTTAGATGAACGCCTCTTTTTCTGGCATAGTCTCCGTCAGTGTCGTTTGGGTCTTTGTGTTTTGCGGCCCACTCTTTTAATTGCTGATAGTAGGGGACTTCAGAGTCTTGCTCTTGTTTAGCGGTATTTGTCTTTGCGGAATTATTATTTTGCGTATTTGTCTTTGTTGGAGCATTTTCTTGTTCCTTTGTCTTTGCTGAAGTATTATTTTGCTCCTCTGTTTCATTTGTTGCATCAACGGCTTTACCCGGCTGTGGAATATCATCTAGACCGATATTATATGTGGTGCCGTTTGGTTTTGTATAAGTATATTTTTTAGTAGGGCCTTGACCTTGTTTGGTAACTTTTACAGGGTTTGATGTATCAAAATTAAGCCCTGCGCCTTGGCGTAAGGCCTCGGGGGTATTACCTGTGGCATTTGTAATTGCGCCATCGGCATTAGCGCGGTGTGCTTGCTTTGCGGCCGTATCTGCCGCAGCGGCAAAACATGCGCATAGAGCAAGTAAAACAAAAGCATAAAAAGTTTTTTTCATATTAATATCCTCTCTTGGTTTCATATACAGCAATTTTTTCCCTGTCAACATAAGGGCGCAAGCGGTCAGCAAGCCATTTATGTTGCTTTTTTACCGCTACGCCGTGTTTTATAAAATAAATATCGTCTACGATATTAACCGTATTCGGGTCAATGTTGTTTTTTTGTGCCTCGCGGTAAGTTAAAACTTCCATTCCATTATCTTTTTGCTGGTAGAAATTCGGTTCACCGAGTTTCTTTGTAAGTTCTTCTTTAGTAATACCGAGATTTTCAAATTCTTTTATGGCATCTTTTGTTAAAGGAGTTATTATCGGTTTATTTTTCTTGTTATTAACAACTTGTACGCCAAGAATGTTCATTTTATTTAAAGAACATTTATTTTCGGTCCAGTATGTTGCATATAAGCCATCGTCTGCTTCGTCGGGGTTGGGGTGGCTCATTTGGGTAAGGGCGAGAATACATCTATCTAAGTTTGGCATAATTTCGTTTAAAAGTTCCGGGTTAGATTTTTGCAAATTATAAGAAATGCTGAAAATATCTAATTTTGTAGTATCGGACAAATCGCCGGCATAATTAAGCGTTACACTATTTGAAGGCGCACCGTTTTTAACTAAAGTGCGGATAATTTGTGCATTATTTTCTTTATTGCAAACAAGGTTTTTAATGCAAGGGAACTCTGTTGTTTTTTCATTACTTGTAAGGTGGCAAATTTGGGTTGTATCGGGTGCACATACTTGTGAAGCCATATATAAAAGCCGTGCCTGTTTTTCCTGCGGGAGTGTTTTTATTTGTGCGGCAACTTTGTTAAAAGAATCTATATTGCTTGTGGCAATTGCTTCTACTGCGGCGGGAATAACGGGTTTTTCCGCATCATTAAGCATATTAACAATTTCGCTGTAAGTTTGGGCATCTTCAGTATCTTTTAAGTTATTTAACTGTTCTTGTGCCAAATCAAGCGCGGTTTTATTTTGATTATTTTTGGCGTTAATATCAGCCCCGTTTTGTAATAATTGTTCCACATTTAAAATATAACCATTTTTGCTTGCTACCATTAAAGGCGTCATATTATCTTGGTTTGCGGTATTAACATCCGCACCGAGGATAATCAGCAAATCTGCTATATCGTAATTTCCGTTATTTACAGCGGTCCACAAAGCATTTTCGCCATTAGCATTTGTGGTATCAATAAAGGCTTTGGCGGCAAGTAAGTCTTGGAAAATTTTCATATTATCTTGCGCGGCGGCAAGCACTATTAGCGGAGTGCCGTTATCATCTACTTGATTGGGTGATTCTTCCTGCTCAAGATAGTATTTAACTGCTTGCTCATCACTTTGTTTAATAGCATCAACAAAAGTTATTTGCGGTGTGTAAACTTTTTGTGCTTGTGCTTTTTGCTTAGCATCGTCTTGCGGTGCTTTTGAACACGCCGCAAATATTAAACATACGGCGTAAAAAAGTATTAAATATTTTTGTTTCATTTTTTCTCCTATTTTTTAGCACCTGCGGCAAGCAGGATTTTTACAATATTATCGTGACCTTGCTCACTAGCCCAACGCAATGCGCTTTTGCCTTTTTCATCTTTAGCATTTATATCAGCACCGGCGGCAATTAAAGTTTTTACCACATCTTCTTTTCCCAACATACTTGCCATAATTAAGGCATCATCTTTTTGTTTATTTTTGGCATTTATATCAGCATCGGCGTCAATTAAAGTTTTGACAATATCATTATATCCCATTGAACTTGCAAAGATTAAAGCATTCCAACCGGCGGTTTTTTCTGCAGCATTGATATCCGGTTTAGCGGCAAGCAAAGTTTTAACAGTATCTATATGCCCGTTTTTTGCTGCAAGAATTAAGGATGTATAGCCCTGTTTATTTGCGGCATTAACATTGGCACCGGCATTAAGCAGGATTTTAACAATTTCGGTGAGCCCTTTATCAGAGGCCTTTATTAAAGCAGTTCCGCCGTATGTGTTCATGGCATTAACATTTGCGCCGCTATCAAGCAATATGTTGACTATATCGGGGGTTTCCTTTTCAATTGCAAACATTAAGGCAGTTTGTCCGTATTTATTTATGGCATTTACTTTTGCACCTGCAGCAAGCAGGGGTTTAACTATATCGGTGTATCCGTTTTGACTTACATACATTAAGGCGGTGTTTCCGTCTTTATCTACAGCATTAACACTTGCCTTAGCTGCAATTAAGGCTTCTGCAATTTCGGTGCTTCCTTGCAAACTAGCTGACATTAAAGCGCTATGCCCTTCTTTTTCAATAATATTTGGGTTAGCACCTTTAGCAAGTAAAAGTTTAACAAGTTCGGCATTGCCTTTAGCAGTTGCAAGCATTAAAGGGCTTACATTTTCATTATTTACCATATTAACATCTGCTTTTGTATCAAGTAAAAGTTGAGCAACTTCGGTATAGCCGTTTTGGCTTGCATACATTAAAGCAGTCCAGCCGTCTTTATCTTGTGCATTAATATTTGTTTTTGCCTTGATTAGAGTTTTTACTGACTCTATATGTCCTTTTTGAATTGCTTTCATTAAAGGGGTTGTGCCTTTATTTGTGGCAATATTGGGATTTGCCTTTGCATCAAGCAAGATTTTGATAATTTCGGTATTTTCGTATTGGCTTACATACATTAAAGCAGTCCAACCGTCTTTATCTTGTGCATTTACATCCTCACCTGCTTTAATAAAGAGTTTTACCAAGTCTATTTCCTGTTCATTAGCAGCATTCATTAAAAAAGTTCTCTTCTCTGGGTTAGCTTCTATTACTTCCCCCGATACACTCATTGCAGACATTTTAGCTGCTACTTCCTCATCGGCTTTATAAAGTTTATCAGGATCGGTTTTGTTTAGTGTTTCGCCTGCGGCAATTAACGCTTTTGCGGTGTCTGTTTCTTTATGGTGTATTGCACACATTAAAGCATTCCAACCTTCTTTATTCCGCACATTAACTTTGGCCTTTTTAGTGAGTAAAAGTTTAGTAGTTTCAATGTTCCCGTTAATTGCGGCAACCATAAGAGGTGTCAACCCTTCGGTATTAGCAATATTAACATTTGCTCCTACAGCAATTAAGAGTTTGGCACTTTCCGTGCGGTCTCTGTCAATGGCAAGTAGTAAAGCTGTTTCATTAAATTTATTTACATCATTAACTTTTGCGCCGTTATCAAGCAAAAGTTTAACGATTTCAATATTGCCTCGTACGCTCGCTTTCATTAAGGCAGAATAGCCGTTTTCGTCAGTTTGGTTAGCATCTTCCCCCGCAGATAAAGCGGCGGCAACGGCTTTTGAATCGTTTTGTCTAATTGCTTCAAGCAGATTTGCTTGAGCACTTAAAGAAATAAAACACACAAAAACGGCTAATAATAATTTTTTCATATTATCTCCTTTTTTAAATAACTCTTGATATTATTTTACTAAATTGCGGGATATAAAACGTATAAATTTATTGATAAATATTCTATAATAAGAATATGAAAAAATTAATTGCCTATTGCGGTTTGGATTGTGAAAAGTGTGACGCTTATATTGCCACAATTAACATCGATAATAATTTAAGAGAAAAGACTGCAAAACTTTGGAGCAAATTGAACAATACACCAATTACACCAGAGATGATTAATTGCACAGGTTGCCGTACAGAAGGACCAAAAACATTTTTTTGCAGTAATATGTGCCAAATAAGGAAATGCGCAAAAAGTAAAAATTTTGAAACTTGCAGAGATTGCGCTGAACTTTCAATTTGTCAAATAGTTTCTCAAATTCACAAAAATAATAAAGATGCCTTAAAAAATTTAAAATAAATTTTTACCACTTGCCGAAGTGGCGCACTTTTTAAGAAAAATCCGCTCTTTTTATAAGAGCGGGTTTTTTTATGTTTTCTCTACGACATTTTGGGCCTATAAAAGACGTTAAAAGACAACAAAGACATTAAAAGACTATGAAAGACAATGGCAGAGTTTGGACACTATATCTATAAAAAACCGCTCTCGCAATTAAGCAAGAGCGGTCTTTTTTTGTGTTCTTAATTATAACTTGATAATCTTTTTCTGCTCTATATTAAGATAGCCTTCGGGGCAATGCGTGGAGCAGTAAATTGTAGGGTTATTTTTGCAGAATTCACGCACGCGGGCTAAGGTTTCAATTGCTTTTTCTTTATCTTCAAATATAACCGATAATTCATTTTCATATAAGGCCGCATCGGTATAAGTTATATCTCCGTGGAGCATATAATAAACATCCCCGTCTTGCAAGATAGCGACGGAATTACCTTTTGTATGCCCTTCCGCGCGCACCATAACAAGAGTATCTGTAATGCGTTGGCTTTCTGGGAAGTTTTTGTAAGGACCGTCGCTAAATTTCACACGCACAATATTATTACCGTCTAATTTCATAGCATCTGCTTCCGTTTGGGAAATATAAATTTTAGCATTAGGGAACATAGCAAGTTCGCCTGTATGGTCGGGGTGCTTATGGGTGACTACGATTTTAGTGATATTTTCCGGTTTATACCCTGTTTTAGCAAGGGCTTCTTCAAAGGTAGCAACTCTATTGCCCATCCAAAGCCCCGCACCTGCTTTTGCAGGTATATCGGGTGTTTTATTAGGAAGGCCGGTATCAATTAAAATTACTTCTTTACCGTCGTCAATTAAAAAATTTTGCAAACTTGAAGCATAAATTGCTGTCGGGGCACAGTTTTCTTTTGCACGCGTACCGCCGAAAGCAAAGGCCTGTGTCATATAACCGCCTTCATAAAATTTTAATGGAATAATTTTCATAAGTTCTCCTATTATAAATATCTCTTGCGTTTATTTTACTATATTATGAGAAACAAAAAACTGTTCTTGTATAATTGAATAGATTGTTAGGAAATTAAGGTGTCAATTTGATGTTTTGCGTTTTTTAAGATTTGTTCCACATTTACATTTTCAATATCTAAATTTTCCGCTTTAATACAATATATTTTCGGTATGACATAAAACTTTTGTGCAAGTTCTTTTATATAACCGTAGCCATAGGCATCATTAAAAATAGGTCCGCCGGCAGTCGTCACGTAATAGAGTTTTTTTGCTTTACAAAGGCCGCAGGGGTTGCCAGCTTTGTTATAGGCAAAAGTTATACCTACGACATTGATGTTTTCAATATAAATTTTTAGTAATGCCGGAAATGATAAATCCCAAAACGGTGCCGCAATTACGATAGTTTCTGCTGCCGCAAATTCTTTAGCCAAATCAAATATAGGGTGATTAAAATCTTGTTTACCCGCCAATTCTGTTCGGAGTTCAAGCATTTCTTCGCTTAACGGCAAAACAGTAGTTTTTGCAAGATTTCTCTCCTTTACATTACTGTTTAATTTATTCAAAAGATAATCCGCAAGTTTTTTAGTACGGGAATCTTTACGCGGACAAACATTGATAAATAAAATACTCATAAATTTATTATAGCAGATTATAACGAAAAACCGCCCTTGTGTTTAGCAAGGGCGGTCTTTATAACCTTAATATTTTTATTCTACCCAAAATACGCGCTTGTCTTTGCGTGGTGCGGCAGTGGGCATATCGCCGTCAATGTAGCCGACAGCACAATGACCGATACCTTCCCACTCGCCTTTAACACCTAAATCGGCAAGAAGTTTTTTCCAAGTATCTTGTTCAAATTCTTCTTTGGCCCTGTGTATCCAAATACTGCCAAGGCCAAGAGAGTGCGCGGCAAGCATCATATTGCCCATAACTAAACTGCCGTCGTACATACTTGTCACCCAATTTTTATCTGCTAAAACAACTAAAACAACAGGTGCGCCGTAAAAAGGGTCAAAACCGTCCGGCCAACCGCCGATTTTGCAATTTGCTTTGGAAAGTTTATCACGCAACTCTTTATTTGTGATAGCAAGAATAATGGCCGCTTGCTGATTCTTTCCGCTTGCGGCATATAAGCCTGCTTCCACGATTTGTGCCAAATCTTCTTTTTTTGGCATTTCCGCCTTAAACTTACGTATACTGCGGCGTTCCTTCATTGCTTGAATAATTTTGTTCATATTATTCCCCCCTTATTTTTTATAAATATTTTTTAGCCCAATTTGTTAAGGTTGTTTCAGACGCATTAGCACTTAATTTATCACCCTTTTCCACTTTAGCGGCAGGGGCAAGTTTTTGCATATTTTCGCCGGAATTGCCTATGCCGCTACCGCCCGAAGTAGCAAACGGAACAACTTTTTGGCCGTTCCATTTACACGTTTCCATAAAGGTATCAATTATGCTTGGCTCCCTATACCACCAAACAGGAAACCCGACAAAAACCACATCATATTTTTGCACATCGGGTACTACATTTGCGATAGCAGGGCGACAAGATAAATCTTTCATTTCAACGGAACTGCGGCTGTTTTTATCCATCCAATTAAGATCTGCGTCCGTATAAGATATTTGAGGTTTAATTTCATAAATATCGGCGTTGGCTACTTTTGCCAGACGCTTGGCAAGTTCCGCGGTCACGCCGCTTGCACTGAAATAAGTGACGAGTGTTTTTTTCATATTATCTCCTAGTATAGACAATTCTTGCTACTATTTTACTATATTATGAGATACAAAAACCGCACTCAGAAAAGAAACTGTTTTTTATTATTCTCTCAATATTATATATAATAGAAATAACAGAAAATTCAGTCGCAGAAAAATTTGATCGTGGAGAAAATTAACCTATGAAAAAACAAAAATTATTTATTTTATTTACTATTTTATGTGCCGGTGTTTTGTGTGCCTGTACAAATTCAAAGTTTATTATAGATACAAATGCAGACAACTATTCAAATGTGCAAACATATTCGGAAAGGGACCACTTTTTCTTTTGGGGTATGGGCCGAAAACATAATCATGATTTTGCCCAAATTTGCCCAAACGGAAAAATTGTTAAGATGGAAACAAATAATGATTGGATTGACGAACTTTTAGTATCACTTACCATGGGCATTTATTATACAAGAAAATTTACGGCATATTGCGCAGTTGATCAAAATACTGACAATAAACCAAAAAAATAACTTAAACAATATAACAGTTTTTGATAAGGGTTCTATAAAATATCAGTGTAGTATTTATATTGTTTAAGATTTGCTCCACATTTAAAATATAACCGTTTTAGATTGCTGTTATTAAAGACGAATAGCTGTCTTCTTCGGTTTGGTTAGTATTTCCCCTGCGGCAAAAGCGGCGGAAATGATCTTTATATTACCTTCCTGAACGGTCTAAAAAGCAGCCTGAGCGGTTAAAGAAATAATATACACAAAAACAACTAATAATAATTTTTTCATATTGCCTCCTTTTTTAAAATAACTTTTACATTTATATTGCTTATATATAAAGTAATAAGGTTTTACTAAAATATAAATACTTAATAAGTTAATAATTGATATATCAACTAATTTTTTAGTATAATAATATCATGAAACAAATAAATATAGAAAATCTTATTAAAGAAAATAAGACCTTAAATAATTCCAAAAACTCCGTAGAACTTTTGGTCAGGGCTACAGCTATGCTCTATACTAAAGCGGAAAAGATTATGGATTTATTTTTTTCAACTTTCGGTATCACTACGGCGCAATACAATGTTTTAGCCTTGCTTGCGGAAGGAAATGATAACGTCAATCAACTGACTATCAGCAAAAGGATGTTGGTTTCCCAAGGCAATATAACCAGAATTTTAGATAAACTCGTCAGGGCTGGACTTATTACAAGAGCGGAAGATAAACAAGACCGCCGCCATAAATGTATTGCCTTAACAGCAAAAGGTAAAACACTTTATAAAAAAATTAAACCGGAATATAATAAATTTATTCAGCGTTTATCAAAACCCATATCGGAAAAAGAACAAAAATATATAAGTACGGTTTTTGTTAAATGGATGTATTTTTTAAAGGACTTTTCTTTATGAAAAATTTTATAATAATATCACTTTTAACACTTTGCATTTTACCTTTACAGGCAAAAGAATACTCCTTTGACGATGCTTATAAAAGAGTACTTGCTACACAAGAAAGTTTAGCAGCCGCACGCCAAGAAGTGAAAGCCGCAAAAGCAGAGCAAGGCAGTACGCGTGGCTTATACTTTCCAAGCATTGGCATAAAGGGCAGTTATACACGCATTAACGGGCCGATAACAATTGACTTAAATGAAATACGTACTGTGATAACAACCTTGCACGGTCTGCCCCAAACGGCTTTACCGCCTTTTGAAAAACAGGTGCAAGATGAAAAGTTTTTTAAGGCACAGGCTTATGCTACTTTACCGCTTTTTACAGGCGGTAAAATTGCTTCCGCGAATGCTGCCGCTAAAGCAAATTACCTAGGTGCTCAAGCACAGGCAGATATGCTTGCAAACAAACTTTTGGTAGATTTAAGCATAAAATATTTCGGTAATTTCCTATCGCAAAAAATGGTAGAAGTGCGCGGCCAATTCTTGCAAAATGCAAAACAAATTGCAAAAGACGGTGCAAAGATGTTCCGTGCCGGAGTAATTTCTAAAGTGGAAAAAATGTCTGTTGATGTCATTTTAGCGCAGGCACAAAGGGATTATGATTCCTCAGTTAACGATGCAAGCATCGCCCAAACTATGCTCAAAGATATTTTAAGCGAAACGGAAGAAATAATACCTAATTCCTCTTTATTTGTCTTGCCCTTGGAGCATTTGCCTTCTTTGGAAGATTTTCAAGCGAAGGCGCTTTCAACGCCGATATTCAGTTTTATTGACAGCAAAAAAGCACTATCAAAAGCAAACGAAAATGCACAAAAAGCAGATTTTTTGCCCACATTTTATTTGTTTGCAACGCGCGAATTATATACACGGGACTTAACTATTTTAGAACCTGATTGGGCCGTAGGCGTTGGTTTTAATTGGAGTTTGTTTGAAGGGGGACATACTTATCAAAAAACAAAAGCAGCCAAAGAATTAACCCAAAAAGTTGAAGACCTAAAAGCACAACAAATAAAAGATATTTTAACAGGTATTGAGTATTATTATAAAAAAATGGAAAATGCACAAAAAACTTATACTGCCTTACAAGAAGAACTTGCTTTTACCGAGGAATTTTATAAGGCACGCCAACTCGGTTTTAAAGCGGGAACAACCACTTCTTTGGAAGTCAATATGGCAATGACACAATGGCAAAAATCACAACTTGAAAATTTAAAAGCACAATATGATTTTGTCACCTCACTTGCAGCAATCTTGAATTTAAGCGGGCAGCCGGAATTGTTTAACAAATATGCCCAAGAAGGGCAAATAAAGGAGTAATAAAATGAAAAAAATACGTATATTTATAATATTGTTTGTAGTAGCAGGCATTATTTCGGGCTTTTATCTTAGCCGCCCGAAAACTGTTTTATTACAAGGCGAAATTGTGATAAGGCAATTAAATATTTCCCCCCGTATTGCAGGCAGAGTGGATAAAATACTTGCACGCGAAGGCGATATCGTCAAAAAAGGCCAAGCACTAGCCACTTTATATGCACCGGATATGCTTGCAAAAGCCGACCAAGTTAAAGCACCGCGCGATTTGGCACAAAAGAGTTATGCACGCATACAGGAGTTGTACGAGGGCGGTGTCGTTTCCGAACAAAAACTAGATGAAGCAAAAGCAAAAGTTCAGCAAGCCGAAGGCGCAGTTGATGCCACTTTAACTTTTGTTGATGAAATGACTTTATATAGCCCCGTAGACGGGGAAGTATCTACCGTTGTCTTAGAAAACGGGGAACTTGCTTCCCCCGGAATCAGCGTTTTAACAGTACTTGATACAAGTGATGTTTGGGCAACTTTTAATGTGCGCGAAGATTTGCTTAAAGATTTTACAGTTGGCGGAAACATTGATATAACAATACCTGCTTTAGGCGGAAAAAGTTTTCCTTTCCACATCACATATATTTCAAAACAAGGCGATTACGCTGTATGGAGTGCTACGAAAACACACGGTGAATTTGACTTAAAAACTTTTGAAGTCCGCGCAAAACCCATGAAAGAGATTCCAAACATTCGCCGCGGGATGACCGCTGTTATTAACGTAAAATAATGAAACATACCGCACATTACATGCTTAAAAGGGAACTTGCGTTTTTAATAAAACGCAAGAAGTCCCGTGCATTTTTCATGTGCGTATACCCATTTATAATAATGGGTGTTTTGATCGTGGTTTTTTATGGTGAAGTATTAAATAAAGTTCCGCTTGCCGTAAATGATAATAGCCAAGGTATTTATGCACGGCAAATAGTGCAAGGCCTTCAAGCAAGCCAATTTTTAGATATCTTGGAATTTCCCACGCAACTTACCGCATTAAAAGCCTTAAACCAAGGTAAGGTATACGGCATAATTTCAATAGATAAAAATTTTGATAAAGATATTAATAAACGCACCGGTGCACAAATAAGTGCATGGATAAATAATGAATATTTGCTTATAGGCGGTAATGTAAATAAAGGTGTTAACAGCGTCATATTAAATTTAAATAATGTATTGCAACGCAAAACTTTAGCGTCACTCGGTGTGCCGGATACAATGCTTGAAACATTTTCCGCCCCATTACAAGTAAGTGAAACTGTTTTATATAACCCCTCTTTAAATTATATTTACTTTTTAGGGCTTGGCTTAATACCTGCGGTACTTCAACTGTTTATTTGTTTTAGCATCTGTTATAGTCTGCTTTGGGATATTAAAACGCGCCATGTAAAATACTTACGCTATGCTTTCAAAACACATCCTTTTACGGCAGCGGGCAGCAAAATCGGAATTTATATTGCTACTTATTCTGTGATAATGTTTATTATACTTTCCGTACTGATAATATTTTTTCAACTCCCTGTCCGCGGAAGTTTATTATTAACGGTTTTGGGCATTATTTCTTTTACTTTTTTAACGGCATCAACCGCTTTACTTATTGCAGCGATAACAAATAATTTGCGCTTGGCAATGTCTATGTGTGCGGCTTATGCGGCGCCGGCTTTTGCTTATTACGGGGTATCTTTTCCTGTAAAATCAATGCCTATGCTTGCACGTATTTGGGCAGAATTTATGCCCGGCACACATTTAAACCGCATATTTGTAAATGAATTACTGCGCGGTGTAAATACCATAGGTACATACTATGAAATAGCTTTTATGTTTGGCCTTGCTCTAATTTTCTTTTGGCTAGGGGCAAAAGGGTATGCACGTTGGACAAAACAAGATAAATATTTGGGGCCTAAATTATGATATGGAAATTTATTAAAAGGGAATTTAGGGCAATTTTTAAAGACAGCGGCTTTTTACTTCTTGCCATAGGGGCACCTATATTCTATTCCTTGTTTTATCCTTTTCCGTATTCTAAAGATATTGCGCGTAATATTCCTGTTGCAATAGTAGACCAAGATAATTCTTATTATTCCAGACAACTTGGGCAGATGTTGCGCGCATCAGAAGAAGTTAAGCCTCTTAATTTTGCAACTATTAACGAGGCAAAACAAGCCCTTGAAGAAAGCAAAATATTTGCAATACTTATTTTGCACAAAGATTTTGGGAAAAATATTTTAAAAAATCTTCCGCAAACCGTACGCATTTATACCGACGGGGTTTATCCCATTTATTATAAACAAACTACCGCATCTTTACAAAGAGTGATTAAAACAATGTCTGCCGGTATAGAGATAAAGAAATTACAATCACTTGGGGCCGGCAACGCAGCAATAACTTTAAGAAGCCCTATCAGTTTTACCTTAAAAAACTTGTATAGCCCCGTCGGTGCTTACCGCAATTATTTGGTACCGGCAGTATTTGTGGCTTTGGTGCATCAGATAATAATCATAATTATCGGCCTGCGTGCAGGCACTTTATATGAAAAGAAAAGACAATATCCCACTTATTTTAAACCATACCAAATCTGGCTTGGAAACATATTTATATATTTAACTTTTGCGCTTGGATATTTTGTATATTTGTTTATTTTAACATATCGCCTGTACGGATTTAGCGGTGGCACACAAGTTTGGCAGTGGTTTATATTTTATTTGATTTTTTCTTTGGCTACTATCGGGCTTGGTTTAACACTTGGGAATCTTTTTAAGGAAAGGGAAACTTCGGTTATGTTTGTTGCCGTCACTTCTATACCTTTACTTTTCTTGTCCGGTATAATTTGGCCTGTTTGGAAAATGCCTTTGATTCTACAAATTGTGCGTTTATTTGTGCCGCTTACTTACGGTATAAAAGCAATGACGCAAATATTTATTATGGGTGCATCAATATTAGATATTTTGCCTTATCTTTGTGGGTGCATCGTTCTTGCAATAATTTTTAGTATAACTTCTTATCTCGGAATTAAAAGACAATTAACCTTACAAAACGAAACCGCTAAAAAGCGAAAATTATTTATTTAACAAAATTATTTGTTGCCGATAACTTGTAAATAAGCCAAATCCTCAGCATAAATACACTTCTGACATTTTTGTAAAAATGTTATGCTTTTATTTCAGTTTCTGCGAGATTTTTATCGTCTCTTTTTGATGATTTTTGCACTTTTAACACTTTTATATCTGTCCAAAATTCAATGATAAGTACAATTTGCCAGAACAGGAATATAATCGTCACCAAATCATCACACATGCGGTTTTCAATAATATCAAGAAGAGCGAAAATATAGCATTGTTCCGTGGTCACAAAAAGCATTACCGTTTCCCACGCAAACATGGAAAATCTTTTATCCATAATCGGAATTAAATTATTATTTTCATCATAAATAATACTGTGTACACGCTTTGTTTTATATGACAAATATTTTATTATAAATACAATAGCACAAATAAACATTTGTAATGCAAGATTTGCCCAAAGCCATTGTTTCTCACAAATACTATTCGCTACACCGGAAAAATCATAATCATATTTAATCATATCCGGAATAGAATCCCAACATACACAGAAAACTATTATTTCTATGATAAGAACAGCAAAAGTTAATATAATAGATAAGTCGGTTCTAAACCTAATCCCTTTTAATGTCCTGCCCGATACAAGCATTTTTATAAATTGTATAAATGAAGGCATATTTGCTCCTGTTTAGTAAAATACACATTAATATTTTATAAAAAATTAAAAGACAAACCAATGTTCTATGTTTTTTGCCAATAATTTAATACTCTGCCACAGAAAGTATTTTATAAAAGTATTGAAAAGATAAATTACCTTGTTCCTCTTTATTAGACAACAATAAAAATTTATAAATTAGAAATACTTAATTATGGACATAAAAACTCCCCGAATAAATTCGGGGAGTTTTTAAAAAAACAGAGAATTTATTTAGCCGCTGTTTCCCAAGCTTGCTTTTCTTCATCCAATGCTTGTTTGGCATTTCTAGCATATTGTCTTGCTCTTTCTTTTCCGGTTTTAAAATTCTTTTTAACCTGGTCTTTTTTAACATTAACATCTTTTTCAGACTGTTCTTGTTTCTGCTTCAATATTTCTCTTTGTTCTTTGGCATTTTTTCTAAGTTGCTCTCTTTTTGCTTTTAAGGCTTCCCTTCTGGCTTTTGCTTCTTGTTTAGCTTGCTCTTTTTGTGTATTATCTTTGGTTTTAGCCTGTTCTTGCTTAGTTTCTATATTTTGTTTTATTTTCTCTTTTTTAGTTCTGACATTTTTCTTTATCTGTTCTTTTTTTGCTACTGCCGTTTCCTTCTGAGTTCTGGCATTTTTTGCCAATTTACTTTGATTTACCTTAACCGTATTAACGGCATTTTGTTTATTTACTTGCACTTTATTATATGCATTGTTTGCTTTTGATAAAGCACATTTATTAAGACAGGTCACTTCACCTGCAGTGCATTCGCAACTTTCTGTGGCATGAATAAAAGCCGGCAACAAGGCTAATGCAAAAATAAAAACTATAATTTTTTTCATTATTTTCTCCTTATATAAATTTATACTTTAATTTTAATAAAATATGACTTACTAATCAATACATTACTTTAATTATTTTTGAATCAAAATATTTGCAATTTCCCGGCTAAGATCTGCCAATAATTGACTATATCCAAGTGCTAAATCATCATAAGTTTTACCGATCTTAATAGTATTTACAAATTTTTGATTTACTATTGTTTGTCCGTTCTTATCTTTAATGGAAAACCACGCAACAAGTTCTGCTTTATCATCTAAAACAGCGTTAATTTTGACAATTTCCACAGAAACCGTATAGTCAAAGCCTTCCCCTTTTAATTGACTCATCTTTATTTTTGCGGTAGGAAGAAATGTACTTAAATTTTCTATCACCACACGCGTTGCTAAAACGGAAGGCGATTCAACCCACCTGTTATATTCCGATATATTTATTTGTACGGAATCTTTAAGTTGGGTCACTATTTGCGGACGGTCTACATATTTTGGCAATTGAACACGATTGACACCAACAAAAGTATTGTAGTCAGTTGAAATCGTATCCGTAGAAATAGCGGATTGTGTATAGAACTTAGATTGTTGGCTAGTACCTAATAAACAACCGCTTAGTAATAAACATGGGATGATGATTTTAATAAGTTTCATATTATTTTCCTTTTTTTCCTTTAATTAAAGATTCTGGATGTCTTTCCAAGTAATCCGTCAAATTCTCAATTGATTTAGCCGCGCCCGAGACATCACTTAAGGATTCATTTAAATTAGACATTGTTTCTTCGGTACTTTGGGCTAATTTTTCTAAAGTTTGGTCTAGATTCTCTGCACTTCTTGTTAAGGTCGGGATTAAAATAGGCAATTCTTTGCCTAATGTTTCTGCTACCGTGTTAATTTTTTCAAGTGTTTCTTGAATTTTAATTCTATTTAATCCACGGACAAGTTCTTCTTTCTGAGATAAAACCGTCGGAATTTGTGGAATATTCTCCTTTTTGGGGCTATCAAACATTACAACTTCCGTACCCGGCAACATAACCAAATCAATTCTAAGTTGCCCCGTTAGATAACTTTGGGATGCTAAGCGCGCCCGAAGCCCTTCTTTAATCATAATAGTCAAAAGATCAAAATCTTCTTTTTCTTCTTTCCACAATTTCTCCCAAAGGGAACCTTCACTGATAACATCTGTTTCCTTAAAACGGACATAAACCGCCACATGAAAGTTTAAGTCATCTTTATTAGTCACCAATACTATGCGCGCTACTTTACCAACCTCTACTCCCTGAAATATAACGGGGGCCCCTTCTGATAAACCAGGTAAGGATTCGTCAAAATACATTACGGCCAAATCTTTTGTATCTGATTGTATTTTATCAAGAACAGATTTCCCGATTAATCCTAAAAATAATACAAAACCTATAACCAGGAATAGGCCTACAATTTTTCTATTTGGTTCTTTCTTCATGTTTAACTCCTCTTGTTAAAAATTCAAAAACTTGTTCATTGGGCGGGTTTTTTAACAGTTCGTTTGGGTTCCCTTTTGCCGATATGGTCTTAACGGTCTTATCAAGGAAAATACTGTTTTTACCGATAGCAAAAATAGAAGGTAATTCGTGCGTGACGACAATGATAGTTGTGCCCAATGTTTTATTGACTTCCAATATTAAATCGTCCAAATTTCTTGAACTTACAGGGTCCAACCCTGCAGACGGCTCATCAAAATAAACTATCTCAGGGTCCAAAGCAAGTGCCCGCGCAAGCCCTGCGCGTTTACGCATACCGCCGCTGATTTCGGAAGGGTAATAATTCTCATAACCTGCTAAACCGACTAATGCTAATTTAAACGATACGATTTGGCCGATTTTATTTTGTGAATACTCGGTATATTGTTGCAAAGGAAGCGCCACATTTTCCGCCAAAGTCATAGAACTGAATAAAGCGCCGCTTTGATATAAAATACCGCTATGTTTCATTATTTCCAATTTTTCTTTTTTACGGGCTTTTATAAAATCTGTATTTCGTATCCAAATTTTCCCCGCTTGCGCCGGAATAAGACCCGTTAAAGTACGCAATAATGTACTTTTACCGCAGCCGGAACCGCCCATAATAATAAAAATATCACCTTTGGGAATATCAAAGGACAAATCACGCATAATTACTTTATTATCATAACCGATGCTTAAATTTTCCGCACGAATAATACAATCCTGTTTCATCATATTCCCAACACCTGAAAGAGGGCTGTAAGTAAACCCGTCATAACAATCATCCACACAATAGAATATACTACCGCATTGGTAGTGGCAGTTCCGACACTGTCGGCATTACGCCCGCAATTTACGCCGAAATAGCATCCGCATAAAGCAATTATAAATCCAAAAACGACAGCGTGAAAAACACCCACCAAAAAATTCTTTAAATAAAAGGAATTAATGACATATCTAATATATTCTGATAAAGGAATACCCCAAAATACCACGCACACAAAACATCCGCCCAAAATACCCATAAAATCCGAGATTAAAATTAAAATCGGCATAGAAAGAATTAAGGCGTTCATACGCGGTAAAACCAAAAAATCCGTCCGCGAAATGCCCATAGTTTGCAAGGCGTCCAATTCTTCATTAACCTGCATAGTGCCGATAGTTGCCGCATAAGATGCCCCCGTTCTGCCGGCCATAATAACACCGGTCATTATTGCACCCATAATACGCGTCATACCGATAGTGACCAAACTTGCCACATAAATTTGCGCCCCGAAAGTTTTAAGTTGTATAGCACCCACGAAAGCCAAAATAAGCCCGACCATAAAACTGATTAAGGACACAATAAGAATAGATTTGGGGCCGCAATCTTCTAAAATCATCCAAAAATCTTTACTGCGATATACGGCTTTACCTGCCAGTTGCCTGCCCCAAGAAGAAACACTGTCTAAAATAAAAATACTGCCTTTTCTAACGGAACGGAAAAAGCGAATTCCCCAATCCCCGATATGTTCTAAAAACGGGAGTTTTGCTGGTAAATTTTCTTCTTCTTTATAGGGTGTTTGAAAGGCAAGGTTTAATAATTGTTCCATCCCTTTCGGCAGGTTTAAATATGTAATATTGTTTTTAGAGATATGTTTCAACAGGTTATAAAGGGCAATAACAAAATCCGTATTCCAAGATGTAATATCTTTACCGACTATTTGTATTTTTTTATCGGTTAAAACATCGGCAGTTATATCAAAGCGGTTCGCCCCGTTAAGGACTCCCTTTAAGATAAAGATTACTGTATCGCCATTTGTACTAAATTCAATCATATTTACAATATTATATATTTTATTTGAATGCAAAGGGAAATTGATTTAATAACATTACTTGTCTATTTTCATTTTTGATATAAAATATGCCGCAATTATAGCTGTAAAAACAAGCCCTAAAGGCCAAGCAATAATGGCTTTTAGATGCAAGCACTCAGGCGCAATTAAGAAATATGTCACGCTAACTGCCGTCATAAAAACTGCCGGCACCAAAGTAATCCAATAATTTCTCTTTTTTCCATATAGATAAACTGTAGCAGCCCATAAAACTATCATTGCCAAAGTCTGGTTAGACCAACTGAAATAGCGCCATATGATATCATAAGGAAGTTGGCTGATAATAACACCTGCAAGCAGTAGTGGCACGCTCAAACGCAAACGTTTTAAGAAAGGTTTTTGGTCCACGCCAAACCAATCTGCAAGCACTAATCTTGAGGCGCGGAAAGCAGTATCACCTGAAGTAATCGGGCAAATAATCACACCAATCATCACAAACAAAAGGCCAAAGGAAATATCGGCTAATTTTAAGGGTCCTATGGTCTTTAGACAAATATCATAAACAACACCGGCTTGACCGCTGTGTTTTAGAATTTCTTGCAATCCCGTCATAAGGCCGCCTGTTCTTTCATATATCGCACAACCGGCTGCCGCCCAAATCAAAGCGATAATGCCTTCTATAACCATAGCACCGTAAAACACTTGGCGGGATTGATATTCACTTGTTATGCAGCGCGCCATAAGCGGCGACTGCGTGGCATGGAAACCTGATATTGCACCGCAAGCCACCGTGACGAACATAAGAGGCCAAATCGGCAAATGATTGGGATGTAAATTTTTGAGTGTAATTTCCGGAATGCTATAACCTTGCAAAAACATCCCGCCGGTGACGCCCAAAGCCATAACAATCAAACAAATTCCAAACAGCGGGTAGACGCGCCCAATAATTTTATCAATAGGTAAAAATGTCGCTAAAAAATAATAAAAGAAAATCAACGCAAGCCAAAAATAACTGTTTGTTAATATGCTGCCTTCTGCCACGTGGCCTTTAAATAAAAATACAAGCAAATTTGCAGGGCCTACTGCAAAAACCGTACCCACCATTATGAGCAAAACCACGCTAAAAACACGCATAACGGTTTTGACACGCGGACCAAGGTAAATACCGGTAATTTCACCTATTGATTTACCGTCGTTTTTAAGTGATAAAAACCCGCAGGAAAAATCGTGTACTGCACCGGCAAAAATTGTACCCAAAGTAATCCAAAGAAAAACACTTGGCCCCCATAATGCACCGGCAATTGCCCCAAACACAGGCCCAAGGCCGGCAATATTTAAAAGTTGCACAAGCACCATACGCCAAAGCGGCATAGGTACATAATCAACGCCATTATTAAAACGAAGGGCGGGCGTTTTGGCATCCGTAGGGCCAAAAACATATTCCACATATTTACTATAGGTAAAAAATGACAGGATAAGTAATCCCAAACACACAAAAAAACTAATCATAAATTCCTCTTTAATATATTTTACAATTTTTGGGATATATGTATCGCATAAATAAACATCCCCGCTTTTTGTAGGAGGATGTTTATTTATATATACTACTCAATTATTAAATATCTTGTGATACTCCCTATACTAAAAATCGGGATTATATCTAATCAATAAAATGTGTAAAAGTAATTGGTTCGTATTTCGGTTTATGGATACCGTTTTCCTTACCAAGTTCTATACACTTTAAAAGCCAGGCCATATTTTTGGCTAATGTACGCATAGTTTGAAGGCCCTCTTTATCTTTACGTACGTCATCCGGAGTAAAACCATGAACCATATTCCAATATTGGGAGCCAACCACACACATATTAGTGATAGTAAAGTATTTATTTAACCGGTCAAAAGAAGCCGTTGCACCACCCCTTCTGCAAGATACTACCGCTGCTGCTAACTTGCCTGCCATTTTATTGGCTTTTGTATAAAACAAACGATCGCAAAAGGAGCAAATTTGGCCTGAAGGCCCACCATAATAAACAGGTGAACCAAGCACGATACCGTCAAATTCAGATAGCCTTTCACCTACCATATTAACGGCATCATCAAATACGCATTTACCCGTTTCACGGCACTTACCGCAAGCAACACAATGGGCAACAGGTTTTGCACCAATATAAAAGATCTCACTCTCAACACCATTTCTTTTGAGCGTTTTTGCGATTTCATTAAGGGCAGTAAAAGTGCACCCTTCTCTATGTGGACTTCCGTTAATTAATAATACTTTCATAAACTCCCCCCAAGATAAATATATTTTCATTGTACAAAATTAAATAATGATTTGTACATAATTATATTATTGTCTTTAATACCGGACCTTATAATAATTGTTTGGTAAAATAATCTGCAATTAATTTATTTACTGCCGGAGTATCTTGTGTAAAATTATGGTCAAAACCGCGTAAAATTTCCAATTGTGCATTAGGAAGAATACTGCTAAACTCGACGGCATATTTATAAGGAACCAATTGATCATCTTTACTATGAATAATTAAAACCGGCCCTTTATAGAGTGAAGATATTTCATAAATAGGAACTCTTGGGGTTGTCGCCAAAAACTCATGCCCGACTTTTAGGCCATTAGATAAAGTAATATATTTCGGTATATTTTTTGCATCATAACGTACTCCGAATAAATCTCCTTTTTCAGTATCTTCTTTCAATTCGGGGGCAGGTGACATAAGAACAACTGTTTTAATTTTATCTTTACCAAGTCCCCCTGCTAACATGGCACCAACAACTGCGCCCATAGAGTGCCCCGCTAAAGAAACAGAATAAACTTTAGGAAGTTTGCTTGCATATTCATATACTTTGCGTGCGTCCTCTAATTCATTGAAAATAGTCATATCTAAAAATGAGCCATCACTTTTGCCGTGACCGTTAAAATCAAAAAGGAGTGTTGCTATACCGCGTTTATTTAACTGTTCTGATAATTCCTTTAGTAAATACATTTCTTTATTTGCATTAAACCCGTGTAAGACCAACACAAGCGGATATGTCTTTTTGTTTTTAGGAGTTTTCAATACAGCCGACAACTTACCGTGATCACCCTGCAAAGTAAATTCTTTTTTTATCGTGTTGCTTGTACACCCTGTTAGTAATATTGCTGACAGAACTATTAAAAGAAACTTTTTCATATTTATTTGCCTTAATAGATTTTCTAAAGAGTCAACGCTCCTAATGAACAAACATGATGGCAAAGCCCACAACCGACACAACGGTTTTTATCCAACACTATATTGCCATCTTCAAGGCGCAAAGCCTGGTGTTCTGATTCCATACAAATCATCACGCATTTACCGCAACGTCCGCACTTTTCATGGTTTATTTTAGGGTAGGCAAGCGGTGTTTTTTGCAAATCTTTATGTGCACTTATTAAAGATATTGCCTTATCTTTTAAGGCACGAATATCATTAAAGCCCTTTTCTTCAAGATAATTTTTTAAACCTTTTAACATGGGCCCAATAACTTTATATCCGTTTAACATGACTTCGGTACATATTTGCACGGCATCAGAACCGACAAACATATACTGTACCGCATCTTCCCAAGTGGAAATACCGCCTTGCCCCAAAATCGGCAAAGAACTTTCCTGACGAATTTGTGAGACACAACGTAAACCGATTGGCCTCACCATCACTCCTGAACAACCGCCATAAGTTGTTTTTCCGTTTACATTAAGCAAAGGTTTAAAAGTATTTAAATCAAGGCCCATAAAACCCTGAACGGTATTTATTGCGGCAAGGCCGTCGGCCTTAGCATACTCCACTGCCTTGGCAATAGCAACAATATTTGACACATTAGGTGAAAGTTTAACAAATACGGGTTTTTGCGCGACTTCCTTTACCCATTTGGTAATTTGAGCAGAAATTTCCACATCCGTACCTATGGCCATACCTATACCCTTTTCCGGCATACCGTGCGGACAAGAAAAATTAAGTTCAAAAGCATCGGCAGGTGTATTGTTTAATGTCCTCACAAGATTTTGCCAAGCATCTTTATTAACGGGTGCCATAATACTTGCAATAATAACTTTTGTGGGATATTTTTGTTTTAAAAATTTAATACCGTCACACCAATATTTAACTGTTTTATGACTTAACAATTCTATATTTTGAAAGCCGATAATACTCTTTTTATTTTGTAGCACAGTATAACGCGGGCTGGCTTCTATCATCTCCAAATCATCGGGAGTAATAGTTTTTAAGACAGCACCGCCCCAACCCATTTCAAAAGCCATATCAATGCTTTCTATTAAAGCTGTCGGTGGGGCAGAAGCGAGCAAAAAAGGATTTTCAAAATCAATTCCTAAAATATTTGTGCGCAAAGTAGACATAAGAACCTCTTTGTTGAAAAAGTATATTTAATTATACTAATTTAAAAACGATTAGTAAAAATGCCCTTGTACACTAATAATTTTTGTGATATACTTTACTTATAAAACAATTTGGAGGCCTTAATAATATGAAAAAGATATTAATAATATTTTTAACATTTGTCAGTTGCTTTTCACCCTTATTGGCGAGAACGATTTCAGAAGATAAATCCGGCTTCGCCGAAATCAGTACAATAATTGATGATGCTGTTTATGACATACGTTATTATTCGTCTAACAATTTTACCGGTAATAAAATAAAAGGTTATAAGGCGCCGCGTGCCTATTTAACTAAAGAAGCATTAAAAGCGCTTTCCAGGGCTGCTGCAGATTTAAGGAAACAGGGCTACCGTCTTTTAATTTGGGATGCTTACAGACCGCAAAAAGCAGTTGATAATTTCGTCGCTTGGATAAATAACCCCAATGACCCGGGGGATAAATCATTTTTCCCGGAACTTAAAAAAACTGATTTAATTGCCGGAAATTACATTTCTACAAAATCAGGGCATACACGCGGCAGTACTGTTGATTTAACCATAATAAAAAAAGATGGTTCTTTTGTAGATATGGGTGGCACTTTTGATTTATTTTCTGAGATATCACACCCTGCATATAAAAACCTGACACAGGAACAAAAAAATAACAGGCAAATCTTAAGGAACGCAATGCTTAAAGCAGGTTTTAAAGGTATCAGTTCCGAATGGTGGCATTTTACCTTAAGAAATGAACCGTATAAAAATATTTACTTCAACTTTGATGTAGAATAGCCGTTAAGCATTTTATAAATTTCTGATAACCCAATTTTTAGGATATAAATTATTGGCACGTTCGCCTAGATTCTTCATAAAACCAAGCGGATGTTTTTTGTAAGTGACAATTACAAAACCTTGTTGAATATCAGCTGGTAATATCAGCGCTTGACGGTGCAAATATTGCCGTGCTTGTTCTAAAGTTAATTCAACAAGCGGATAATCGTTTTGTTTTAAATTTAAAGAAAGTGCTTGCGCTATGGTAGGAATTTGTTCTTTCCCTTTTTGCTCATAAGCAGGTAAACCGTCGGATAATAGATGTATTAAACGGTTTGCTTTTGCATGGCGGCGGGCGGAACTTGGTAAAATGCTAGCCCCCGAATATTCCCCTTTTTTGCGCAGAACTGCCATAAAAAGCCCTTCGCTTTGCGTAATACCCGGAATAAAACGATATACCGGGCCTTTAAAATCATTTAGCAAAGAGCCGGTAATTTTCCAATCCGGTTTTATGGCAACAGGCAAAATTTCAGCACCGAGTTCTTCGATAATAAAGCGGACATTTTCCTCATTTTCCTTCGTGTTAAAAGTACAAGTACTGTAAATTAAAAGGCCGCCCCCGCGTAAACAAGGCCATATATCTTGTAATATTTTGCGTTGGCGCTTTTGGCAATAATTAACATTTTGTAAACTCCATTCTTTTATTGAACCTTGATCTTTACGAAATAAACCTTCACCGGAACAAGGTGCATCTACTAAAATTAAATCAAATGTCCAATTTGTCTTTTTAAAATCTTGTGCTAAATTATGTGTGACAATCACATCAGGGTGGCCTTGCTTTTGCATATTCTCAAGTAAGATATTTGCACGGCGGCGGTCCGGTTCATTACTGACAAGCATAGATCCTTGCGGCAAAGCAGCACGCATTAAAGTTGATTTACCGCCGGGTGCAGCACATAAATCTAAAGCCAAAACAGGCTCTTTTACATACTGTTGCAGTATATAATCTAGGAATAAAGAACCGGCCTCTTGTACATAATAAACACCTGCATGAAAAAGAGGGTCAAGTGTAAAATTCGGACGCTCTTTAAGCCAAAAGGCATGGCGGCACCATGGCACAGGCTCAACCTTACAGAAAATATTTTCCTGTTTATATTTCCAAGGGTTAAAACGAACACTCACGGCAGGTTCTTCTTCAAATGCTCTTAAAAAACTCTGCCAACGCTGAGTACCGAATAAGGTAGAAGTATAATCAATAAAATTCTGTGGTAATTGCATAAATTATGTTATTTATACGGCAAATCCTTACTGTTTTATTATACACTTTTTAAAGCATTACTTTTTAATAACTTAAAAGATATAAACTTACAATGCTCTTTACTTATTTTTTACAATTTTTGTATAAAAACACCTAACCGTGAATATTGTAAAACATAAATAAGAACATAAATTTTGCTTTAATTATAGGTTTTTTGCTAAAATATATTTATGCGGGCGTGGTTCAATGGTAGAACGGAAGCTTCCCAAGCTTTAGACGAGGGTTCGATTCCCTTCGCCCGCTTTTTTTAAAGGGGTTTTTATGACAGAAAATAATACCGAAAACAAAAAATCTTCAAAAGAATTATGGCTTGTTTTAATCTTTGTTGATATTATCGCACTTTGTGTTTTCAGTTATTTTATATATGCTTCTTTTATGAATAACGGTCAAAAAACCGTTCAAATCAAACGTGACGTCAAAACAAATGATATTGTTTTGGAAGAAGTTAATTTAGCAGAACCGGTTAAAAAAGAAACCCCTAAAGAACCTATAAAGGAAATTAAACCGGAAAAAGAACCCGAAGTAAAAACGGTTCAAGAAGGAAATAAACTACCCGCGAAAGAAATACAAGAAACTAGAAAAGAAACAGCACCTGTGCAACAAATTGCACAAAAAGAAGATAAACAAAGTTATATTATTTCCGGTACAGGCAAATGGCGCAAAGTAATTTTCAGATACTTTGATGATGCAAAAGAAGTTGCCATAGTCAGCGGTTTTACGATGAGGAAACCACAAACACTTAAAAAAATCAAAGGCGTTTGGGAAACCACTTTGACTATCGCACCCGGTACTTACAAATATATGTTTATTATTGATGGGCAAGAAGTTAAAGACCCTTATAATAAACAAGAAGAAAGCGGCCGTTCCGTAATTGTTATAAAATAATTTTAAATTTATTTTGTGTTTTTATGAAATATTTTTAAAAAATATTTTTTAGTTTTCCGTCGGTAAAAATTAGATATTAAAAAATAATTTCAAAAATATCAAAAAAATATTTGCATTTTTTATATTTTTTTTATATCATTATTTATGAAGTACTATCTTAAAGCAGGAGAACTAAAATGCC
>JBGURU010000045.1:0-5292 GCA_045132175.1 Elusimicrobiaceae bacterium
CCGCCATACCCCGTTAACACCGGGTTATAAACCGCAATTCTACTTCAGAACGACAGACGTGACAGGCGAATTACAATTCAAATCAGACATGATTATGCCGGGCGATAATGCTGAAATTGAAGTGACCTTGATTACCCCGATTGCAATGGAAGAAGGTGTAAGATTTGCAATCCGCGAAGGTGGTCATACGGTTGGCGCAGGTGTCGTCACCAAGATTATTGAGTAGTTTTTAACTAACAATAAAAAATACCTCTGTTAAATAACAGGGGTATTTTTTATTGTTTTACGCGTTCTTTTTCCGCATACCGTTAATGTACGCGCGAAACGTGCTTGCATATTTAAGTGCTTTTTGATTTTTATTTTCCTAGAGTACCGCAAACTCACTGCGTTCGTTTTACTTCTTGGTACACGTCGTCAAATAAAAATCAAAAATCATCTTAAATCTGCATCGCAGCGCGAAAACACGCTCGCGCGCTTCGGTTCTGTACTCTTTTGTTATCAAAGTAAAAATTGAAATTTCCTCAAAAATAATTGACAGATTATGCGCACGGTTTGGCTTTATTTTATGTCGTCGCGAGAAAAATAAAAAATCATCTCAAAAATATTGTACCGTGATTCGCGTTACTTTAATATTATTTTTTGCGTCTTATCTAAACGTAAAATCCTTAAAAAATATTTGTTTTTGCCTTATTCTTTTTTTAGTCGTAGATAATTACTATTTTATATAATAGTGATAATCCGTCCCACCTTCTTTTAGTTCCCCCATTTCTCTACATATTTTATGTCCGATTTCAGTTTTTGCACGACAAAAACCTTTTATAGCAGGTCCCATTCTATTTTCAGCATTATCCAGTTGTAATTCTAAATTAGCATTAGGCGAAACCATTCCTACACGAGTATTTTTACCGTTTGAACAGGTTATTTGTAAATTTTCTGGGTCTTTTTCTAGAGTTATATGATTTTGATCTTCTGTTATGTAACTGCCACTTGGTAAATCAGGGTTTAAAATACTGCAGTTTTCTGCATAGTGCAGGTTAGCTAAATAAAACAATTCTTGTTGTTGTTTTATATTATATGTCAACTGTACTATTTCAGCAAATTTTGCTTTGCCAACTGCCAATTGATACTGCGGTAAAGCAATACCGGCTAAAATGCCAATGATAAGCACTACCACCAACATTTCAAGAAGGGTAAAACCCTTTGACATTTTTTTACTGATTATTTTCATTTTAATTTCTCCTTAATTTTAATTAAGATTTTCTTTATTGCCCTCACCCGTTGTGGACGGGCGGAGGGTGGCAAGCAAAAACTTGTTTTTGCTTGACGGATGGGGGTATAAAGTTTCCTTATTCACGCCCCCCTCTGCCTCGCAAGAAACAACTCTTGCTCGGCATCTCCCGCCCGCGTGACAAGGCACGCGGGTGGCGAGAAAATCGGAATTTTACTGTTTTTAAAAGCCAAAAAAGACGAAGCCAATAAAAAACGGCTGCCGTATCATCGTACCTTGAGCGGAACTCAAATATAACAGCCGTGGTCTGTAAACTAAAAGTTTACAAACGCTCGGCGCGAAACTAATGGCTCATGACTTCCATCAATTTCGCACCTACATTGCTGTTTTTTGAAGCTCAAGGTACTTTTTTTTAAAAGTTCCCCGTGTTCTTCACACGGTTTCAAAAACAGATAAATTTTTATGGGGTATTTTACTAACCCCGCATTTACATCAAATCTCCTTTCTTACAGTATAGCATTTACCTTTAGTATTTGTAAATTAACAAACCACTTCTTAACTTCGGCTCAAACCAAGTGGATTTAGGCGGCATAATCAAGTTTTTGTCTGCCACTTTCATTAACTCCTCAATGCTTGTCGGATACATTGAAAATGCCAATTTATACTTGCCGCTGTCAACTTTATCAACAAGTTCTTTTGTGCCGCGTATACCGCCAACAAAACTTATGCGCTTATCGGTGCGCGGGTCTTGAATAGCAAGCAAAGGCGCAAGCACTTTGTTTTGTAAAATTGACACATCTAAACTACCGACTGCGTCACCAGCGTCAAAAGCAGTTGGTTTTGCCGTCAAAAGATACCAATTTTTGTCCATATACATACAAACTTGGTGGCGTGCAGGCGGTACCTGTAAAGTTGTTTTTTCAATATCAAAATTTTGCTTGAGTGCGTCGAAAAATTGCTGTTCTGTTAAACCGTTTAAGTCCTTAACAAGGCGATTATAGGCCATAACATAAAGGTGGCTTGCCGGGAAAATTACCGAGAGGAAATAATTATAACTTTCCCCCCCTGTATGATTTGGGTTTTGTGCGCGTTTTTGGCGTGCATTGTTTGATGCAGAAGCAGAGCGGTGATGCCCGTCGGCCACATACAAAAGCGGAATATTTTTAAATTCTTCCGTTAATTCTTTTATGGTGTTATCGTCTGAAATAACCCAAACCTGATGCGTAATTTTATCTTCCGTTGTAAAATTATAAACAGGTGCTTTTTTGCAAATTTCCGCAACCAAAGCATTGATTTTTTTGTCGTCGGGGTAAGTCAAAAACACAGGGCCCGTTGTAGCGGCTAAAGTTTGAATATGGCGTGTGCGGTCTTCTTCTTTATCTTTGCGCGTGAGTTCGTGTTTCCTGATTAAGCCTTTGTCATATTCTTCCGTGGATGTTGCAGCCACTATGCCGTACTGTGTGCGGCCGTTCATTGTTTGCGCATAGACGTAAAGGCAAGGTTTACTTTCTTCCTTTAATATACCTTGGGCGATAAATTTATCTAAATTTTCGCGCCCTTTGGCATAGACGGAACTGTCATAAAGGTCCGTTTCAACGGGCAAGTCAATTTCCGGTTTATCAATATGCAAAAAGGAAATGGGGTTGCCTTCCGCCATTTTGCGCGCTTCCGCACTTGAAATTACGTCGTAGGGCGGGCAGGCAATTTTCTCCGCATCTTTGGCGGGGCGGTATGCTTTAAACGGTTTTATTATCGCCATAAATCACCTAATTTACCTTATGTAAATATGTTTTATCTTTGCCGTATGCTTTGACGATTTCCACCGTCATTTCCGCAACGGCATCTTGGGCTTGGTCGGTTGATGCTCCGATGTGATGCGTGCCGTAAAAATTTTCAAGCCCGGCAAAAACTGTATTATCAAAAACGGTGTCCGTTGCTTTGGGTTCATTTTCGTAAACATCTAATGCAGCACGGATTTTGCCCGTTTTTAATACTTCAACCAAATCTTTTGTATTTACCAAATTGCCGCGGGCGGTGTTGATAAAATAAGCGCCCTCTTTCATAGCATCAAAGAATTTTTTATTGAAAAGGCCTTTTGTTTCCTCGGTAGACGGCAAGTGTACGGTTATAATATCAACAGTTTTGGCAAGTTCGTAAACGTCTTTTACGCGTTTTGCATTATATTTTGCCAACACTTCTTCTTTGGCATAAGGGTCATAAACAAAAATTTCAAGCCCGAAAGCCGCGGCGCGTGCGGCAACTGCTTTGCCGATATTTCCAAAACCCAAAATACCAAGTTTTTTGCCGAAAATACCGCGCGCTTTTGAGTATTCGCTCTTGTTCCATTTGCCGTCGCGTAAATCGCGGACATTGTTATAAATGCGCCTGTCTAAAGCAAGCATTAAAGCCATTGCAAGTTCTGCCACAGCAAGTGAATTTGTGCCGGGGCAATTGCAAACCGCAATACCTTTTTTAGCGGCATAGGCGGTGTCAATTGTGTCGTACCCCGCACCTGCGCGGATAATTAGTTTTAAGGAAGATCCGGCGTCAATAACCGCAGGTGTCACTTTGGTGCTGCGGACAATTAAAATTTCATTATCTTTAATTTCTGCGGGCAAAGTATTTTCGTCAAGTTTCGGGGCAAAAGTGACGGTGTTTTCTTTTGCCAAAACGTCTTGCCAATGTTGCGGAAATTTATCTGCAATTAAAATTTTCATTTTGCACTCCTTAAATCTTTTACGATTTTATCTACTGCGTTAAAAAGTTTTTCGTATTGCCCCACGCCGTCAATATCAACAAACGGGAAACAGGCAATCCTTAAAGAATTTTGCTTGACGGTGGAATATTTTTTAATACCATCTTGCAAGTTGGGAAGGCCTGTTGCTTTCAAAGCGGCGGAAATATCTGCATCAACGATTTTATCGTCTGTGACGGCTAAGGTGACGGTGGTGTAAGAGCGGTTTTCCGCTTTATCAATTAAGGGTTTTAAATAGTCGGTTTTATTGGCAAAATCCCAAATATAATTTGCGTGTGCTTTGCAAAGTGCGTCCATCGCTTTAATGCCGCCGCGCGATAACATCCATTTGCACGCCTCATTAAACATCCAAATATTTATTGTTGAGGGTGTGTTTAAGGTTTGGGATTTTTCCTGTGCTTTTTTGATTGTCTCGGTTAAGTCCAAACTATACGGAACGCGCCTGATTTTTTTGACTTCTTCCACGCGTGCAACGGCTTTTGGGCTTAAAATCATTACGCTTGAACCGCCGCCCACGCCAAAGCATTTTTGCATTGAAAATACCATAACATCAAACATATTTTCCGGCAAAGCGCGGCCGCCGGCGCAAGAAGTGCAGTCCCAAGCAATTAAGGTATCTGGGCCTTTTTTTGCCCAAGCGTCTTTTAAATATTCGTCGGGGATTTGAACGCCCATTGATGTTTCATTAGGTGTCATTACGACTAAACTTGCGTTAAAATCGGGTTTTTCCGCCGGAAAGAATTCCCCTTCTTTGGGTTCTTTAAAATCTTTTACGACGTCATCTTCAAGGCAAGAGGCAATTTTTTTGCACCACATTTTTGAAAATGCGCCGAAGTTTAAACCTGAAATTGATTTTTTAGTTAAGTTCCAAGCAACGGAATCAAGTGCCGGTGTTGCGCCGCCTAAAAAGAAAATTATTGTATAGTCCTGCGGTAAATTAAGGAGTTTGCGTAAATTTTCCGTTGCCTCGTGATAAAGACCTTTTGAGGAAATATCTGCGGCGCGGTGGCTTCTTTCAAACATCATATCACATACGGGGGTTTTACGGATTACAGGGTGGCCTTGTGACGGGCCGCAAGCAAAAGTGGATGTAGGTAATTCTTCTTTTTTAAATGTTATGGACATAATTTCTCCTATTATATGATTAGATCTTAACACTATATTAGCAATTTACGGATGTAATTTCAATAGGGAATAAGGAAATTGACAGTTAGCATTTTGGGCCGGCTAATTCTTTTTGGCAAATTTTAGTTTTTCTTTTCCTAGAGTACCGAGAGTCGCTACGCTCCCGTTCTTCTTGGTACTCGTC
>JBGURU010000046.1:0-21299 GCA_045132175.1 Elusimicrobiaceae bacterium
CCGCCATACCCCGTTAACACCGGGTTATAAACCGCAATTCTACTTCAGAACGACAGACGTGACAGGCGAATTACAATTCAAATCAGAAATGATTATGCCGGGCGATAATGCTGAAATTGAAGTGACCTTAATTACCCCGATTGCAATGGAAGAAGGTGTAAGATTTGCAATCAGAGAAGGTGGTCATACGGTTGGCGCCGGTGTCGTCACCAAGATTATTGAGTAAGTAATTTTTACTTAAAGCAAGGAACCCTCGGGCAACCGGGGGTTTTTTGCTGTCTAATTCTTTTTGGTAAATTTTAATTTTTCTTTTCCTAATGTACCGAGAGTCGCTACGCTCCCATTCTTCTAGGTACACGTCGTCAAATAAAAATTAAAATTTCCTCAAAAATAATTGACAGGTTATACTCTCGGTTTGGTTTTATTTAACGTCACAAGAAAAATTAAAAATCATCTTAAATTTGCATCGTCGCACAAAATGCGCTCGTACGCTTTGATTTTGAACTCTAAAATTATTCCTTTTACTCCTCTCCCCTTTGCTTGCAAAGGTGGAGAGGTTAGGAGTGGGGTTATAAAATCAAAATTTCCTCAAAAATAATTGGCAGATTGTTGCGCTCGGTTTGGCTTTATTTTATTCGTCGTCAGATAAAAATAAAAAATCATCTTAAATCTGCATTGCAGCGCGATAACATACTCGTGCGCTACGGTTTTACGCTTTTGCGTCGTCAAAGAAAAAATTAAAATTTTCCTAAAAATACTTGCCGGGTTTTTGCTCACAGTTTGGCTTTATTTCTTTGTTAATATTTTATGGAGAATAGAAATAGTTTCTTCTTTCGTGGAAATCTTTAATACTGTTTTGCAATCTGAAATTGCTTCTTCTATCTTTCCAATACGCATATAAAAATAGATTCTGTCTATATAATTACTGATATTTTTCTTATCTTTGTTTATTGCTTTGGTATACAGTCTTTCTATCTCATTATTTAACCCTAGTTCTTTGCATACCATCATTATATCTTTGCGAACATAATATCCGTGTAATGTCTTTTTAAAATCTTCAAATGCCTTTTTATACTCTTTATTTTCTGCATATAATTTTGCCCTTTCAATATAGAGTTCTTTTATATCAGGATTTCTTTCAATTATTTCGCTGAATTGTTTGATTCTTTCTTTGATATTATTTATCATAAACTGTCCTTAATTCAGCCATATAAAAACGGCTGCTATATTAGACTCCGGACACGGTATCCAATAATAACAGCCGTAGTTTGCTGTATATAAATACGGACAAACATTAAACATAAACAAAGGTTTCGAACCCTTTATTTATATCCTATCGGCTGTTTTGGCGTGTCCGGAAGTTGATTTCCCAACGACCCCGTATTCTAAAAATACGGTTCCAAAAACAGATTAAATTGTTTTAGGGTTTTTTAACCCTACATTAAAATTTTTCCTCTTACATATGATAACAGTTTTTATTTGTTTTATCAAGATAGATCTTGACAAACAGATAAAATAAATGATAATCTAAATTAACTATTATAAATAATATAAAATAGTTATAGGAGGAAATATGGGAAAAGAAGCAATAAATATAGTAGAAAATTCAGGGGTTAGAATAAAAATATTGTTGGAAGAATTAAACAAGGCATATTGTGATGAATGGCTTGCGTATATCCAATATATGGAAGGTGCGCAAATTGCCAGCGGTATGCCGCGCGTCAATCTGGTTGCAGAGATGGAAGAACATGCACAAGAGGAACTTGACCACGCCAAAAAACTTGCCAAACGCATAATTGAACTTGGCGGCACGCCGATAATTGAGCCTAAAATGTGGTATAAATATTCCACTTGCGGATATGAAGCACCAAAAGACAATGATGCAAGAATTATACTTGAGCAAAATTTACGTTCCGAACGTTGCGCAATTCACGTATACAATAAACTTATTAAACGTCTTGACGGTAGGGATCCTATCACAAATAAATTGCTTGTTAAGATTTTAGAAGAAGAAATTGAACACGAGCAAGACCTGGAAGATATTTGGGAAGATGTTAAGAGCCTGACTTTTAATAAAAAGAAATAAAATATTTTAAAAAAGCGAACGGGAATAAAGGCGCGGCGCGTGTACGTTCTCGTTCGCTTTTGTTTTAAATTCTTGCTTGCTACGTCTTAATTTTGATACAATGCAATAAAAGGCAGGGGTTCTGCGTTGTATTAGTATGAAAGAGATAAACGAACAAGAAATAATCAAAGCCGTAAAGGGCGGAAATGTTGAGGCATTCGGTTTGCTTGTAGAAAAGTATAAAGAAAGTTTGTATTCCTTTATTTTATACAGTACCAAGAACGAGACCGCCGCGCAGGATATTTACCAAGATACTTTGGTGACTGTCCTAACTAAACTTAAAAATTACCGCGAGGAAGGCAATTTTAAAGCGTGGCTCTTTACGGTAGCAAGAAATAAAGTGACGGATTATTTCCGGTCCAACAGCAAAACCGTTAGTTTACCCGAGGACACAAGCGCAGATATTTTCCCGTCAAAAGAAAACACGGAAAAAGAGGTATCCTCAAAAATTGCTTTGGATAATATTCTTGCACAAATTGAGGCTTTACCGGAACAAGACAGAGAAATAATTTTACTTCGCCAATATCTAAGTTTTAAAGAAATTGCCGAAGTGTTAAAATGCCCGTTAGGCACTGCTCTTGCGCGCTTAAACAGGGCAATAAAAAAATTACAAAAAAGTTTGGGGGAAGAATATGCCTTGTAATCAAGCGGAAAACGCTTTGCTTTATGCTTACGGCGAACTTGAAGAATCAAAGATGCCCGCGTTTTTGGCACATTTAAAAGAATGTAAAAAGTGCCAAAACACCTTGCATATTTGCGCTTTGGCAACGGCATCTTTGAAACCCAAGCAAGCCCCTGAATTTGTTATTCCCGCGCAAGAACCCGTTAAAGAGAAAACCTTTAGTTTCGGTTTCTTGCAAGGTTTAAAAAGAAGGGCAATTCCGGCCTTGGTATTTGGTGCATTTGCACTTGTACTTGGCTTTACGGCTTTTGAAAGTTTATCAAAAAAGCCAATGGTTAGTGTCCCGCAAAGTATAAGTTTTGACTTGGAAGATATGGACACAGACCTTACCGATTTGGAAACAGAAATTTCCGAAATGTTTGAGTATATGCAGGAAATTTAGGAGGAAGTATGAAAAAGTTAATACTTGCAGTAGTATCTGTGGCATTACTTACCGGTGCAGTATCTTTTGTAAATGCAAAAGATTCCGTCCGTGACGATGTAAAAAAGGCCATAGAAGAAATGGAAACGCTTGTTGAAAAATACAATAAAGCGTCTGATAAGAAAAAACCCGCCATTGAAAAAGAAATTAAAGAAAAGGTGGCGAACAATTATGACAAGCATTTGAAAAAAATGGAAGAACGTACAGCCCAACTTGAAGAAAAAGTTGCCAAAATGAAAAAAGAAATAAAAGAAATGAAAACCGACGAGGCAAAAACAAAACAGGTTGATAAGATTACCAAAGAAATTTTGGACGGCAAAAAACCGATGCTCTTTCAGCCTCCTTGGGCCAAAGACGGTAAATTTGACAAACACGGTAAGGGCTGGCGTCACGGGCATAAGGGTATGAAAGGTTTTAAACATCATAATATGAAAGGGGCAAAGTGCCAAGAAGAAAAGAATTGCCCTTTTGCGAAAGAAGATGTTCATCCTTTTGAAGTTGACAACTTGCCGCCGCAACCTATGCCGGACCAAATATAAACTTTCCTAACAGGAATAAACAAAACCGCAGAGCGCAAACCCCTGCGGTTTTTTATATTGTGTTATTGCTTAAAATTCAATATAATAAAATAAAGGAGTTTTATTCTAATGTAAGCCGCGTTTGTGTGCTTAATACAATTTAATCTGTTTTTGGTGTTTTGTAAAAACAAAACCCACTTGGAAACAAGGAATGAATTAAACCAAAAACAGTCGTTAAGGTACAAAATAATTTGGCTGATCCCCTTATTGTTTTGTACTAAATGTTTGCTATATGCAAACTACGGCTGTTATATTTGAGTGGTTAATTCATTCTTGAATATAAGAGCCGTTTTTTATTACGCCAAAAACAGTTTAATAAGGAGGAAGTAAAATGAAAGAAAAAAATAAAGAAAATAAAAATAGTAAAAATAAACAATTCAAAAAAGGGTTTACCTTGATTGAAATGTTAGTGGTAGTATTGATTATAGGTATACTTGCGGGTATAGCATTACCGCAATATACTTTGGCAGTTGAAAAAGCACGTTCCGCAGAAGCACTAATGAATCTTGCCACGATAAAAAGAGAAATACAGTTTTATATTACTGCAAACGGTTTGCCGGATGAAAGTATAGAGTATAAAGATTTTGCTACCGTAGAATTATCAGGCGGCGAGTGGTATGATGGTGGAAATATTTATGAAACCAAAAATTTTCCATATTATGATATGAAGTTAACTGGTGATGGCGGTTATATAGAAATCCAACGAGATGATATATATTCTATTTTCTGTACACAATATGAATATCCTGCTTATAATGATGATACTCAAATGGGTGACGGTTGGTATTGTTCTTGCATAACGCAAACAAATGATAAAGGTAGAAAAATATGCAAAACAATTTATGAGCCGTTAGGATTTAAGTATGTAGATAGTGAACTATAATCACTAAATTTTCTTCAAAAATTTGCTTGCAATATTTTCGGCGACGGCGTTCATTTTATCACGCTTTTTAAGTGTGTCATCATCGTAGCCGATTAGGTGTAAAATGCCGTGTATTATGACAGTTAAAAATTCTTTGCGGTAATGTTTTCCTAATTCTTTTGCTTGTTTTTTTGTTTGTTCAAAACAGACAAAAATATCTGCGTAAATTTTATTATTTACCGGCGAAGGGTTTTCAAAAGTAATAACATCCGTCACGTAATTATGGCCTAAAAATTCTTTGTTAATTCTTAAAATTTCTTTTGGCGAAACGATAACAATATTTATATTTTCAAAATTATTTTTATTTTTCCCCAAAGCAAAAGAAACTGCCGCCTTATACAATTTTGTTTTCTTGTAATAGGGCGGCAGTTTTGTTTGGTAAAAGAAATTAAGCATTATAAGAATTTAGTTCTTCCGCGCGGAATAACAACAATGCCCGACGGGTCAATAAAGTAATTTTGGCTGTCTTCTTCTTTGTTAAGGCCCACTTTTGTGCCGGTCGGCAAAGTGTTAAAGCGGTCAACAATCGCTTTCTTAATATGGCAGTTTTTGCCGATAAAGCAACTGTCCATAATCACACTATCTTCAATAACCGCGCCTTCTTCAACAATAACATTGCTTGCCAAAACACTGTTTTTTATAAGCGTGTTTTTGCTGATGCGGCAACCATTGCTTAGGGTACTGTTAATAACTTCGCCGCCCAAATAAGCCGTCGGCGGAACATTGTGTACCGATGTGTTAATCGGCCAAAGCGGGTTGTTAAGGTCAAATTTGGGGCTTTCGCCCAAAAGATCCATATTTGCTTGCCAATAGGCTTGAATTGTACCCACGTCGCGCCAATAGCCCTGTTCCTCATACCCTTTAACACCGGGCAAAGTTTGTGACGGGAAATCGTAAGCAAAAGTTCTGTATTGGTTTAAAATGACGGGCAAAATGTGTTTGCCGAAGTCTAAGGACGGAATATCGCAATACTTTTGTTGTAAAATTTTAAGTAAAACATTTTTGTTGAAAATATAATTGCCCATTGAAACATAGGCCTTTTTCGGTTGGCCGGGGATGCATTTCGGGTCTTTCGGTTTTTCGTCAAAACTGACGATTCTGTTTTGATCATTAACCGCGATAACACCAAATGCTTTTGCATCATTTAAAGGCACAACGTTTGCGGAAACTGTGACATCGGCATTATTTTTGATATGGAAATCAATCATTTTGCTGATGTCCATGCGGTAAATGTGGTCCGCACCGAAAATGGCAATCAAATCGGGCTCATAATCGTTAATCAAACCGATATTTTGCCTGACGGAGTCCGCTGTGCCCCTGTACCAATTTTCGCCAAGGCGCATTTGCGGCGGCACGACGGTTAAGAAATGGTTTTTGCTGATACCTTGCGTCGGCCACGAAACACGCAAATATTCAATCAAAGATTGTGATAAATACTGCACCAAAATATAGGAAGAAAAAATGTTTGAGTTTACAAAATTAGATAAAACGAAGTCAATAATTCTATATTTTCCGCCGAAGGGAACTGCCGGTTTTGAGCGTTCTTTTGTAAGCGGGAAAAGGCGCTCCCCTTTACCGCCCGCCATAATCATACCGAGTACTCTCATAATATCTCCTGTTTACTGTTTATTTTTTAAGGTTTTCAAATGCTTGCCAGGTCCAAGGTAATTTTTCTTTAAAAATCTTTTTAATCGCTTCCGCATAGACGCGTATTTCATATTGCGCGTGGCTGTCTGCGCGGAGTTTGATAAAGTTAAGCAAAGCGCGTGCATTTACCGTCCAATAAAATTGTGTGTATTGGCTGACGGGTAAAACGCAGCGTGCCATTTCGCGTGCGACGCCCGCCGCTAAAAGTTTTTTATAACTTTCATAAGAATTTTCTATGCTCTTATTATAAATTTCAAGCAAGGCGGCATTATCAATATCTTTGCTTACCACGCTGCCTTGACGGTTTGCGATATCCTGAACGCGGAATTCCGTCGGTGTATAAAATTCGTCTTTAACTTCTGTATAGCGTGCGCTGATTTCGTTATAAGAACAAATGCGGTGGCGCATCCATTGGCGCGCAACGAAAATCGGGCATTTTATATGAAATTGAAAATAACAATGTTCAAAGGGGGAGTGGTGGTCATGTTCAACTAAGTATTTGATAAGGAGTTTATCTTTTTCTTCACCTTTACTTACACCGCCGAATGAAACCCTTGCGGAACTTACGGCCCTTAAATCGGACCCCATAAAATCTACTAATTTGACAAAACCTTTGTCTAGAACTTCAATATAGTTTTCTGTATTGGCGGGGGTAGTGGTGTTCATAAAATCTCCTTAATGATTGTATAAGATATTTTATCTTTTTGCGGGCCGTTTTACAATATGATTTTATATTTGCTAGAATAGTATTATATGATTATCAAGAAAGTTGCCCTGTTTTTTAACCCTAACCGCGAGGCCTGCAAAAAAGCCGCAGAGAATCTAAATAAGGTTTTAAAACAAGAAAAGATACAAACAAAAATTCTTTCTTTCGAGAAGCCTATTATAGAAAAGGATGCCGATTTCATCTTTTCTTTGGGTGGGGACGGAACTTTGCTTAAAATCGTGCGTAAGGCCGCGCCTTATAAAATCAAGATTTTGGGCCTTAATTTCGGGCATCTTGGGTTTTTAACTTACGGTAAAGCGGAAACTGCCGAACTTTTAAAAACATTAAAAGCGGGTAAATATATTTTGCAAGACAGGGCTTTGCTTGAAGTTCAGGTCTTACACGGTAAAAAAACCGTTTTCAAAGGGCTTGCTTTAAACGAGTGTACCGTAAAATCGAACAAAGCACGCGCGGTGCGTTTAAATACTTTTTACGGCAAAAGTGAACTTAAAGAATATTTTGCCGACGGCATTATGCTGTGCACTCCCACCGGCTCTACCGCATATAATTTGGCGGCCGGCGGGCCTATTTTGGAGCCGTCTTTGGAAGCCTTTGTCTTAACGCCTATTTGCCCGCATACTTTGGCACAGCGCCCTTTGGTATTAAAACTTAAAACACCGCTTTTTATTGACGGGCAAGAGGAATGCCAACTTTGTTTGGACGGCCAAGTGTTTTATAACCTTACTAAAAAAGAAAGCGTAAAAATAAAAAGAAGCCCTTTAAATGCTAAAATAATATTTGATAGCGATTATGATTTTTTTAAAATTTTAACTTCAAAATTTACTTGGGGCGGCAAACACAAAAAGAATTATGCTTAAACAAATTGAAATCAAAAATTTTGCTTTAATTGATACTTTGAATTTGGAACTTTCTGCAGGATTAAACATTTTTACCGGGGAAACGGGAGCGGGAAAATCCATAGTAATTGAAGCCTTAAGTTTTGTTTTGGGTGCGCGCGGTGATTCGGGACTTATCAAGCAAGGTGCAAATAAAATGGAAGTTTCCGCAATTTTTGAAGATGTTTCTTGGCCTAAAAACATAAAGCAAAAATATAATTTAAAAGATAAAGTAAAAATTTACCGCTCTTTAGATACGCACGGCAAAAATACCGTCAAAATAGACGGTAAAAATTACAGCGTTCAGACTTTAAATGAAATAGGAAATTCTTTAATTGATTTCCACGGCCAGCACGAGCACCAAAAACTTTTTAATTCCGCAGAACATTTAACTTTGCTTGATACCTTTGCAGGGAATGAAAAACTTTTAAAAGAAACTGCTGCCGCTTTTCAGGAATATCAAGAGATAAAAACCAAAGCTGATGCTGCTAAAATGAGTGAAGAAGAAAAAGCAAAAATGCTTGATCTTTACTCTTATCAGTTAAAAGAAATACAAAACGCAAATTTAAAACAGGGCGAAGAAGAAGAATTAAATGAAAAGTTGCCTGCCCTTAAATATGCCGGCCATTTAAAAGAAAATGCCAAAGAGTTATGTACCTTGCTTGATGATGAAAGCGCTGCATGCGAACGTTTAAATAAGGCAAGCCAAATCTTGGAAGATATGGCGCAAACCGATAAAAATCTTGAAGACCTTGCCAAAGAGTTAAACCAAACAGCCACAAGCGTGCGGGAAATAACTTCCGCCATTGTAGATTATGCAAATACCCTTGATATAGATCCGCAGGTTTTAGATAATTTATTATCACGTCAAGAAGAAATAAAAAAGATAAAACAAAAATACGGACCGACATTTGAAGATGTTTTTAGTAAGGAAAAAGAACTACAAGAAAAATTAAATGCTTTACAGAATTCAGAAGAAAATATACAACTTTTAAACAAAGCACTTGAAAAGCAGGCCCAAAAACTTATATCTTTTAGTGAAGGGCTTCGCAACGCGCGCCAAAAAGCGGCAAGCATTTTAAGCAAACAAGTGGTAAAAGAAATTAAGCCGCTTGGTTTCAGTGAGGTCCGTTTTGAAGCGGCTTTAGAGCCCTTAGATTTCCCTGGCCCGAAAGGTTTTGATAAAGCGGAATTTTTATTTTCCGCAAATGCCGGGCAAAGTTTGCGCCCGCTTAGAAATATTGCAAGCGGAGGGGAAATTTCCCGTTTAATGCTGGGTTTAAAAATGCTTTTAGCAGGGGAAGTGCAAACAATGGTCTTTGATGAAGTGGACACAGGTATCAGCGGAACTACGGCAACATTAGTAGGTGAACGTTTAGCCAAAATTGCCAAAAACCGCCAGGTGCTTTGCGTCACGCATTTAGCGCAGGTTGCCGCTTATGCGGGCAAACATTTTAAAGTGGAAAAATCTATAAAAGACAGCAAAACCATTATTAAAGTGTCGGCTTTGGAAAATAAAAATAAAGCCCTTGAAATAGCCCGTATGATTGGCAGCACAAGTGCAAACAGTGCGGGTTTTGAACATGCCTGCGAGTTGCTAAAAGAAGCACAAAATGTTTAATAAGGAGAGATTATGACACAAGAAATTCAAAATAATGAAAGTTGCAGTATACAGAAGAAACGTTGCCTTTGCCACAAAATTCTGGGTTTAAAAGGTCTTTCAAACATCTATAAAGCATTAAGCATAATTGCTATTGTGGTAATGCTTTATGTCTTAGTACGCGGCTGGCTTGATATAAAGGTAGGCATTTCAAAAGGACAATGGACACTCGGTGACGGCCTTTTGTGGAGTTTTCAAGTAATTATCACTTACTTGTTTTATGCTCTTGTTTTGTTTACTGTTGCAAGAGTTTTAAGAGTCCTCAAAAAAATTAAACACGCAGTTTGCAATAAATAAATATAACCCGCGCCTTGCTTTAGCAGGGCGCGGCTTAATATGAAAAAGATTTTTATTTCTTTATTTTTTGTTGTTTTAACTTTACCTGTTTTTTCTGAAGCAATCAAATTAAAAAACGGGTTGATTATCAATGGCTCGATCATTGATAGAACAGAATATATTTTGAAAGTGCAGACATCTTACGGGCAAATATCATTAAACCAAAGGGAAATTGAAAAGATTATGCCGGATTTGCACCGCGTATTTTTAAAAGGCGGGGGGGAATATGTCGGCACAGTTGTGGATTTAGATGATTTTAATTTGTCTTTAAATACAGACAACGGTTTAATAAATATTGACGTGGCTCAAATATCTTCAATGGAAATTTATGATTATGAAGAAGCCGCAAAACAAAGAAAATATGTAGAAAATAAAATGGAGCAAGCAACACAAGCTGCCCAGGAAGAGGAAAAGAAAAAAGCCGTTGCCGCAACTAATTTAGATACTTCCGGCCTAAGTTTTGATGATGATTTAGAGAAAGTTTTCCCGTCTAAGCCGCAGGAAACGGAAACAGTAAAATATGTCTATAAAACGCATGAAGATACCCCGGAACAATTAAAAGCCGAGGCAGAAGAAAAAGCGTTAATAAATGCTTTAACCGAGGTTGAGAAAGAGCAAAGAATAAAAGAAGAAGCCCTTTCCTTTGACCAAAATAAAAAGAGGAAAACAGGTAAAAATTATTTTGCCGTGCATGCTGGTTTGCTAAAAAGTTCTTTGGAAGTTGATTTGACAGAATTGGGCGGTCCTACAGATTTTAAAGTGTCGGGCAATAATTTTGCATTTGGGCTTAATTATATGCGTAAATTATCAAGCCGTCTTTGGTTTGGCGGCGGGTTTGCTTTTGGAATGTTTGCAAAAAATAATGTTGTTTACCCATACGGCACTAATTTGGCTAAAGATAAACGCGAAGTGGAAGTGTCTGGGCAGGTATATGATTTAAGTGCTCTTTTTAATTTCTATTTTAATCCCAAAGATCCTTTAAGGGTTTATTTGACCGGCGGTGCAGGTTTTAATAGTGTCGGTATAAGTAAAAGTTATAATGATTATACGGAAACACCATCCGGATCAGGGGATTGGAAATGGGGCGTAATAGAAAAAAAGGATAAAACATTTACGGCTTTTAACGGTAATATCGGTATTGGCTTAGAGTGGGCCATAGATGATATAAATATAGGCCTTGAAACACGCCTTAAATATATGCCGCTTAAAAATGAATTATCAAATTCCCCTAAGACCAGTGTGCTTATATCTTTAAAAACAAGTTGGTTTTTCTAATGCAAACCGTATTTTTTGTTAATCCTTTAAAGGGTTCTCTAAGCACAAAAGAAATCTATACTTTAGCGCAAAAATTCCCTTGTAAACTTGTTCCTTTAAGTGACGGAGGAGACGGGTTTTCAGAATCAATTTTTTATGCTTATCCCACAGCAAAAAAACATTTTGTACTTGCCGGAAATGCTTTAAATAAAACAAAAAAAGTTCCTTATTTAATTTATAAAAATACCGCCTTTTTGGAGTGCGCAAAAATTGCCGGCCTTGCTGAAATTGCGCCGCAAAAAAGAAATGTTTTGAAAGCAAGTTCCTTTGGTATAGGTACAGTTATAAAAAATGCTTTAAAGGCTGGCGCAAAGCAAATTTATATCGGGCTTGGCGGCGTCGCTTTTAACGATGGCGGTGCAGGGTGTTTACAAGCGCTTGGGTATAGGTTATTAGATGATGAAAATAAACAAATTCCTTTAGGTATTTTAGGGCTTTTGAAACTTAAAAAAATTATACCGCCGGCAAACCAAAAAAACATAAAAATAATTTGTTTTAGCGACGTAGAAAATAAATTGTTCGGCCCTTTAGGTTCGGCGCAAATTTACGGCCCGCAAAAAGGTGCAAATAAAAAAGAAGTTATTTTAATTGAACGTGCTTTAAAAAATTTCCAAAAGGTTATCGGTAAAAATTTAGATAAAAAATTCTACGGCGCAAGCGGTGCTTTGCCTGTTGCACTTTGCGGCGTGCTTGGCGCCGAAATAAAAAAAGGCAGTAAAGAAATTTTTAAAATTATTAAAGCGGAAAATTTAATAAAAAAATCTAATTTAGTTTTAACTTCCGAAGGTTGCTTAGATGAACAAACCCTGTTCGGGAAAGCGCCTTTGGAAATTTTAAAACTTGCGAAAAAACATAAAAAACAAATAATAATAATCTGCGGTAGAAATAAATTAAAAAACAGTGTGATTAAAAAATATGCAAATCTTAGAGTGGCAGAACTTTGTGCTTTGGCAAAAAATGAAAATGACAGTTTTAAAAATGCCAAAAAATATTTTAAAAAAGTTCTGGGGGATTTGTATGAAAATTATTAAATATCTGTTTTTATTGCCGCTATTTTTGTTTTGTTGTTGTGTAGTTTTTGCACAAAATACGCAGGAATATAAACAATATAACGGCAAAGTTATTCAAAAAATAAATATCAAAACAAAACGGGTAGATGTAAATGTTATTCGTCATAAATTCCCTTTAAAAGAAGGCGATATTTTTAACGATAAAGATTATTTGGATGCGCAAGATAAACTGCACAATATGCGTATTTTTAAGAAACTTGATTTTAATGTTTCGGAAAATAACAAAGGGCATTTGTTCATTGAAATTAACGGCGAGGACGGCGCTTATATCTTCCCTTTGGCGTTTATAAGCGGCGGCAGCCGGCAAGGCGCGGGGATTACTTTGGCCGAAGGTAATTATCTTAAAAAAGGGGAAATTATTTATACTTTTCTCGGTATAGGGGAAGACGGTATAATTACTATTTTAGGCGCAAATTATTTAGATTACTATGCCAATTTAAAATTTGAAAATTTAAATTTTGAAAGAAGGTATTATCAAGATAATTGGGTTAGCACAAACGGTGTTTTTAGCCGTGATAAAGATAAAGACGATTTTTCTAACCCCATCCTTCAAGATAATAATAGGCAAGATAAATTTTCCCTTTTATTTGCCAGAACAAAAAACGATATTACCTTATTTGTGCAACCGGAATATTATTATATAAATTCAGATTCCGCCATTGATAACGGCAGCCACTCAAATTTCACAATAGGGGCAAGTTATCAAAAAAATATGCGGCAAGGGATAAACTTCGGTTCTTTAATGGGTTATGGCCTTTCCGATAAAGAAAGTGCTTTAAAAGACTTGCCTAAAAATAAATTCGGGTTTCTTATTGAAAGCACTTTGAAACAAGGTTATTCTTGGACAGGTAGCGATTATAAAATAACAAAACTTTTTTTGGGTTCGCAAATGAATTTGGAATTTAAAAACCGCAATTTAATTTTGTTATATGTGAAGGCAAAAGATAGTTTCGGTTCTCCTTTTGATGACAAAGTGCAAACACTTGAACTTATAGGGAAATTCGGCCATTATACCCGCCAGCGCTACGGCAGGCAAGGCATAGGCGGCGGGCTTACTTATGTGATGTATTTAATCAGGAATAAAGTAGGGCTTTTAAGCATAAGCCCTTTTTATGAATTTGCAACTGTTTATGCAAATAACCGCAATTACAATCAAAGCGGTGTTGGCGGAAATTTATCTTATAAACTGTGGCGTTTTCCTTTCCCGATAGGAATAAATTATACTTATAATATTAATGATTACAGCCAGCAGGTTTCTTTAACTTTCGGAGCATCTTTTTAGACAATAAAAAACCCCGCCGTTAAGCGGGGTTTAAAATTGTAATGCTTATTTTGCATTAACCATTTTTGCGCGGGAAACATCACCTTTCTTATCTAAGAAATAGAGATATCCTTTTGCTTTTTTAATGCCGGCCTTTGCGACTTTTTTGGCTTTACCGCCTTTTTTGCCGCCGCGGGCCATTGCTACTTTTGCGACATCGCCGTCTTTATCAATAAAATAAAGAAAGCCTTCTTCACGATCTACACCGAGTTTAAGTACTTTTTCTGCCATGGTTTTTCTCCTAGGGTTTGTTTAGGGGGATTAACCCCGCTACAAAAAGTTTATTAAATATTTGCTTAAATTGCAAGTATTTTGTTGACGGGTTCACCCTCTAAGATTATTGTACAACATTTTTAGCATATTTTTGCAAGTATTTTAAGGACCTATTTTTTGACGGTCTAACAACATGCACAACAAGGATAACCTTCCTCACAGTTATTGTCGGTAATATCTTCTATACCAAGTATTTTGGAATAATCTTTTGATGCCCCGTTAGAACAATCTGAGGCTAGAATGAATTTATAGTTTTTTGTAATACAGATACACACATCGTCTTTGTTATAATATGCACTTGCTAGAATGTTAGTATCTTCACCTAGATCTCCTGGAAGCATTACCCAGAATTTATCATTACCTTGCGGATCATTCATCTCTGCTACTTCTATATGATATGAGGCATAATCCCCTGTATTATAATTAAAAGCATTGACACCACAATATTCGATACCATATTCTAATCTGCACATTTCTTCAATTTGGGCGGCGGCTTTAAGTTTAACGTAGGCCTCAGCAAAGTTCGCTTTTATTACCGCATTTTGATATTGCGGTAAAGCAATGCCGGCAAGTATGCCTATAATAAGCACAACTACTAACATTTCTATCAGGGTAAACCCTTTGTTTTTTCTTTTCATAATCGCTCCTTTATACAATGCCTTTATTTATTGTATACAGAAATTATAGAAAAAAAAAAAAAAAATGCAAGTCAAGAGCAATTTGGACCTATTTTTTATTATATTACCTTCTTTGTTTTACACTTTAAGTTAATTTTGATAAAATTATTTATATAAGTTTTGCCCCGTTAGTTCAATGGATAGAGCATCGGTCTTCGGAACCGAAGATGTGGGTTCAAGTCCCTCACGGGGTGTGTTTTATGAGCATTAAATTATTAAAAGAACTTGGGCAAGTCGCACAAAAACATAACCTAAAAATTTGGGTTGTGGGTGGTTTTGCGCGCGATTTTGTTTTGCATAAAAAAACAAAAGATATTGATATTTGCGTGGAAAAAGATACCGCACCGCTTATAGAATATTGCCAAAATAATAAAGGTGCTAAGGTGCAATATTTTAATAATTTCGGTACTGCGCGCGTTATTTTTAAAGACGGTTTTAAACTTGATTTCGTTCGCTGCCGTAAAGAAATTTACCCAAAACCTGCGGCTTTGCCCGTAGTAAGCAAGGCAACAATTAAAGAAGATTTATTTAGGCGTGATTTTACTTGTAATGCCTTGGCTTTAAGTTTATTACCTACGGAGTTTTTTAAAATTTATGATTTGTATGGATCTTTAAAAGATATAAAAAACAAAAAAGTTTCCGTATTACACTCAAAAAGTTTTGAAGATGACCCGACGCGCCTTTACCGCGCTTTGCGTTTTGCCGCGCGTTTAAAATTTACGCTTTCAAAAGAAACGGAAAATTTATTTAAAACCGCTGTAAAAAAAGATTATATTTCGCTTTTAAGTGCGGCAAGAAAATCAAATGAAATTATAAAATTTTTAGAAGAAAAACAGCCATCTAAAATTTTCAATTTAATAAAAAAATATAAAGCGCAAAGTTTAATTTGTAAAGATTTTATTGCGCATAAAAACATTGATAAATTTAAAAAGTTAGATGAAAGACTTGCTCTTTTAATACTTTCCCAAAAAGCGCCGCAGGCATTTTTAAATACTTTGCAAATTAACAAAGAAAAATTATTGTTAACAAATAGTTTGCTTAAGTTTTTTCTGAAAAAAGAAGCACCGCAAAAGGCTCTGTCAAAGCAGGAAATTAAGTTAATAAAAACACTTAACCCGAAAATAAAAAAGTGTGCTTATACAAAATGTTTTCTTGACGGCAAAGAAGTGCAAAAAATGGGCGCAAAAGGCAAACAGATAAGTGAAATACTTTTAAAAATTTCCAAAGCACAAGCAGCCGGTAAAGTATCAAATAGACAAAAAGCGAAAGCCCTTGCCTTTAAAATATTAAAGAAAAATTAGAAATAATATTCTTCTTCTGTGTTTTCAATATTATTATCTTCGTAGGTGTTTGTTTGTTCTTGCGGTAAATTATTTTGCGGTTTTTTTGATTTTTTGAGTAAATCCGGGCATTTATTTTGCAGGCCCTCTTTTGCTTGTTTAAAGCGTTTATCTGCATATTCCTGGCGTTGTGCGGCAGGTAATTTTTCTATTTCATACATAAAGTCATACCACTTATCTTTTAGGCCGGGGAAAAATGCTTTAATGCAATCATTATGTGCTTGGATTAAAGAATCATATTGCTTTAAAAAGACAAATAAAAGTTTTTCTTCATCTTGTGCTTTATTTACAAGTTTATTTACTTTTTCTTCGTCAATAACTTTACTTTTACCCTGTAAAAATGGGGTAATAATTTTTTTGGCAATATTAAAATCATTTTGTTCTAAAATGTATGTACCGTATCCCGCTTGTTCAAGAGGATAAAAAACCTGGCGGATCTTTTTATAAGGGACAAGAATTTTATTTAAAATATCTATATAGTAATCGGATCTTTCTTGCACCTTATTTGCATAATCTTCTATTATGGGTTTAGTATTTTCTTTAAATTCTTCCTGGCTTTCTGATGTGTTTACTGCTTTTTGTAAATCGGCCAAAAGCACGGCCCTTAAATTGTAAATATCGGCACATTGTTCTTTCGCCAGATCTTGTGCTAATTTATCTATTTCCGTACGTTGCCAAGATCCGGCAACAAAGTCGGAACTATAATCGGTTTGTAAAGTAGTTTTTAATAATTTTTTAAAATCATTACAGGAATAAAAAATTTCTTTTTGTGTTGAATTTTCTAAAGAGCGCGAAAGGGTTTGTTTCATATTATAGAAATATTTGTTTCCCTCTAAGGCGCGCAAGGGTTCAATAATAACTGTGTTTTGGACTTTATCTACCAATTCTTGGAAAGGTGTTTTTTGCTTTTCATCAAAAACAGAAGAAGAAACCGCTTGCTTTTCCGGTTTTTGGTCGCAAGCAATAAACAAAAAGGATAATAAAAACAGAAATAAAAATTTAAAATATTTCACAATAAAATTATAACATAAATTACAAATGCTTTAAAGAGAGTGTTTTTTTATCAAGTACAATAAAATTTGCTTCGCAGCCCGGTTTAATACTTAAATTTAATCCGAAACGGTTTGCGGGGTTTGTATTTGCCGCTTGTAAAGCATATTCTAAAGGATAACCCCATTTAACAAGGTTTTGTACTGCTTTTAACATTGTTAAAGCGGAGCCTGCAATAACTTTATCTTCTTTACGCACAAAAACGCCGTTTTTAAAAATAACTTTTTGGCCGTTTGAAAACCCTTCTTTTTTACCTGTCGGGGTTAAAGCATCTGTGATAATAAAAACTTTATCGGGTGTTTTTTGCCTTAAAAATAATTGTACGGCTTCTTTGCTTGAGTGGATGCCGTCGGCAATAATTTCAGCAGAAAAATCTTTTATATAAAAAATTGCACCCACAGCACCCAAATCACGGTGATGGAAACCGCTCATAGCATTATATAAATGCGTGGCGTGTTTTATGCCTTTTTTATAGCCGTTTGACATCTCTTTAAAAGTTGCTGAAGTATGCCCGGCCTGAAGTAAAATTTTATGCTTTTTGGCGAAATTTACAAGCGTATTTAAATTTTTAACTTCAGGTGCAACGGTCATTGAAACTATTTTGCCGCGTGCCGCTTTATAAAGCGCTTTTAAGGCTGGTAAAGTGATTTCCTGTACATCTTCTTTACGCATAAAGCCAAGGCGGTTTTTGGAAATAAAAGGCCCTTCTAAATGGAAACCGATAATTTTTGCGCCCTTTTCTTTGCCGATAGATGCGCTAAACTTTTCAAGTGTTGCTAAAGTGTCCTTTAAAGGCATAGTAAAAATCGTGGGGCAAAAAGCATAAACACCTTGTTTTTTAAGTTCCAAAGAAAGTTTAAGCAAGGCATCTTTTTCTTTACTGTCAACGCCGTAGCCGTAAGAGCCGTGAATATGCGTATCAACAAAAGGGGTTGTGATGATATTATTTTTAAGGTCAATGATTTTTTGTGCGCGCGGCAAAGTGCCTGCGGTAATAATTTTTTTTATTTTACCGTTGCTGACTAAAATGTTTGCTTTATATTTTTTACCGCCATTATAAATAACGGCATTTTTATATAGTGTTTCCATAATTTATTTTAAAAAGGAACAAACCCCGCAACTCCTTTTTATGCTTGAAGAAATTTCCGCTGTGGCAAATTTATCCGCAACAACAAAAGCGCGCGGATGTTTTTGCAAAACCGTTATCGGCCAATTTATATTAGGTTTATCTTCAAAAGCGTGATATAATGCCTGTGATTTTTTGGGGCCTGTTGCCATAATTATTACTTCTTGTGCCCCAATAATTGTACCAAGGCCCATTGTTAAAGCGCGCGTGGGTACAAGTGAAGCATCACCGCCGAAAAAGCGTGAATTTGCCGCAATAGTATTTTGTGTTAAATCAACTACACGTGTTTTGGATTCAAAAGAACTGCCCGGCTCATTAAAAGCAATATGCCCGTTTTGTCCGACGCCGCCGATGAATAAATCAATACCTCCGTATTTTTTTATTTTTTGTTCGTATTCAAGGCATTCTTGTTCCAAGTTATTAGCATTACCGTTTAAGATGTTTATTCGTTCTTTGTTTATTTTGATATGGTTAAAAAAATTATTAAACATAAAAGAGTGATAACTTTGCGGATGTGTTATCGGTAAACCAACGTATTCATCCAAATTAAAAGTGACCACTCTTTCAAAACTTAAAGAATTTGTTTGATTGAAACGGACAAGATTTTTATATAAATCCACTGCTGTTCCGCCCGTTGGTAAAGCAAGGACAAAGAAAGGTTTTTCCGCCGTAGGAACAAAGGTGTTGATTCTATTTTTTATATAAGATGCGGTTAAAAAGCCGACATTATCTTCCGTTTCAATCAGTTGCATTAAAACAGATACCTTACCTTAACACCCCAATGAGTATAAGAAACAATATCTTTGTTATGTCTTTCAGCACCGAAATAAGGTATTAAAGCTGCTTTTTGCGGTTCAAATTCATAGGCATAATTTAAATCAAAACCAACGCCGATATGATCTTGGTTCAGGCCCGTATAGGTTGCTAAATGGAAAGCAAGTTCTACGGAATTTTTTTCATTAGCATAATACTTTGCACCGGTAAATAAATTCCATGCAGTACCTGATTTGACAAAATCCGTATGCCCGAAATGCTTAAACCCTGTACCGGCATAAAGCGTAAAATTATTTAACATATCGGTAGAACCGATTTTGACAGATGCACCGAAATCAGTTGCACCTTTTGCTGCACCGCCGTCATTATTCCAAGGTGAATCAAAAATTTCAGGGCTGATAAAAGCATCTAAATCAAAATAAAAGCCGTCTGATAATCCGTCAAAAAAGCGGTATTTGATAGTTAAAGCAGGATCTTGCATACCGCTTGAGAAATGGCGTATCTTTGCCCAACCTAAAAATAAACCGATATTCAAACGGTCGGTTATTCCTGCCTGTAAATAGCCTTCAATACCAAATGATTTATAAAGGCGTAAATCATTATTGGTGAAAGCGGCAGTCAAATCACCTACGAGTTGGCCCTTTTCAGGCATATAAAAAGGGTCTGTTATTGAAAATGCTTTTACATTTACCGCAAAAAGCACTAAAGCGGTTAAGAATACTGCTACTTTTTTCATTTTTATTACTCCTCACTTAAAAATTATGTATACTTTAATTATATGATAGCAAATTTATGGGAGGATTTACTGTGCAAATTTTAAATTATCTTCAAAATTTATCACCAAATTCAAAATTAATATCGGGTATTATTTTTTTACTAACGTTAATTTTACTGTTTAAATATTTTTCCCATTTAGCGGAATTTTCAATTTCGAAATTCTTGCAATCAAAAAAGGTTTCCAGTAAAGCATGGATTTATTTAGGAGTTAAACACAAATTCTTTTCTTATTTCCTGTTTGCTGTTTTTGTTGCTTTTTTGGCTGGGCTTCCGGTGGATGCTTTCGGGCATCATTATAAAAATATTGCAATAATAATTAAGCGTATACTTGTTGCTTTAAGCACTATTACAATAATGGTTTCCGTAAGTTGTGTGCTTGATATTTTGGCAGATAAATACCAACGTTCCATAAAATTGCCTGTTAAAGGTTTGGTGCAGGCCATAAAAATTGTTGTTTGGATAATAACGGTAATTTTGGTACTTTCCATTTTGCTTGATAAAGAACCGCTTTATTTCTTAGGTGGCTTGACAGCCTTATCGGCAATTATCTTGTTAATTTTTAAAGATGCAATTTTGGGTTTGGTTTCCGGTTTCCAACTTTCTATGAACGATTTGGTGCGCGTGGGTGATTGGATTGCTATTCCTTCACAAGAAGCGGACGGCGTGGTTATTGACATTTTACTTACCACAATCAGGGTGCAAAATTGGGATAATACTATTGTTAATATTCCGGCTTATAATTTGGTTTCTAATGCTTTTGTGAACTGGCGCGGCATGCAAGATTCCGGCGGGCGCCGTATAAAAAGGTCAATCAATATTGACGTAAAAACAATACGCTTTTTAAATGACGAAGATATTGAAAAATTAAGCCGTTTAAATTTGCTTAAAGATTATTTGAAAAGTAAAAAAGAAAAAATGGCAAATATAAACGCAAAAGTGGACGAATATAACCGCCACCGTTTAAGCAATATTGGCACTTTTAGGGCTTATTGTTATGAGTATTTAAAACATAACCCGCATATTTCCGATAAATTCACCTGTATGGTACGCCAACTTGCACCTACTTCCGAGGGCGTTCCTTTGGAAATTTATGCATTTTCCAATGACACAAATTGGGAACATTATGAGGGTATACAGGCTGATATTTTTGACCATTTCTTGTCCATTATCGGGTTATTTGACTTGAAGGTATATCAAAGAATCAGCGAAATGGAATAATATTAAAGTTTGTTTACAATAACCTTATAATATGCTATAATAAATTAAGCCCTTGGAAACAGGGGCTTTATAATCGGTAAATTGACGGGTAGGTGCTCAAAGGCATTTACCGTCTAAAAGGAACAGTAAAATGGCTAATGAAAGATTAACTTTTGTGCTTACCTGCACAGAATGCAAAAGTAAAAATTATTACTATGCAAAAGGTAAAAAGAAAGAGTATAAAGTAGAAGCAAACAAGTTTTGCAAAGCTTGTGGCAAAAAAACTTTACATAAAGAAGCGAAAGCATCTAAATAATTTTGGTGGGGGAGCGTCGGTTAACTGGCAAACCACCGGTCTCCAAAACCGGGACTGAAGGTTCGAGTCCTTCCGCTCCCGCCATAAAAGG
>JBGURU010000047.1:0-24927 GCA_045132175.1 Elusimicrobiaceae bacterium
AGGAGATTATATGAAAAATAAAAGTGGTTTTACTTTAATTGAAATGTTGGTGGTTGTGTTAATAATAGGTATATTGGCAGGTATTGCCTTGCCACAGTATAACCGTGCTGTGGAAAAATCAAAAGTTGCCCAAGCATTGATAACACTTAAATATATGAAAGAAATGGGTGAGGCATTTATGCTTATTACAGATAATATCTATGATTCAATCCCTTTAACTAATGAAAAAATCGGTATAGAATTGCCAAGTGATTGGGAATGTTTTTTAGATGATTGCGGTGGACAAATATGTTGTTCTAATGAATTTTGTTTTGAAAATGGAGGATGTAATTGGGGAGACGGTGGAATTTCTCCTGCTTATCCTTCTGCTGTTCGGATTAAAAAAGGTACAACTATCAGTGATGTGGAAAGTGGTGAATATGTTTCTTTGTATATCTTAGCATATTCTAACGAAACAGAAAAATTTGAATGTTATGATGGTTATGATGACTACCCAGATAATTATTATTGTTCAATGTTTGCACATAAAAAGATAGGTGACGGTTATTGGCAAATGTAAAAATTGAGAGGGGATTTGCCCTTCCGTCATTTTCCTGACGGAAAATGCTACAGGGCCGGCCCTCGCGGTTTTTGCCTTTCGGTGCTATGCCTGTGCGGCTTCGCACCTCAAACAAAAACATCGCTCCGTCCTTCAAATCCCGACGGAAAGCAAAGCAGTTTGCTTTCCTTCATCGTCCAAAAATTTTAAAGGCATCCAAAAGGATGCCTTAAAATTTTGGGCGAGAGGGGATTTGGGTTCCGGTAAAATTCCTGACGGAATTTTCCTACACCCCGGGGCTCGCGGTTTTTGCCTTTCGGTACTTCGCCGCCGGTGCGGCTCCGCACCTCAAACAAAAACATCGCTCCGCCCTTCAAATCCCCCGCAATGCCAAGCAGTTGGCATTGCGTAGCCGAAAATAAAAAAACACCCAAAAGGGTGTGTTTTTTATTTTGGGCGAGAGGGGATTTGAACCCCTAAGTCCGTTAGGACATACGGTCCTGAGCCGTACGCGTCTGCCAATTCCGCCACCCGCCCATAGTTAAATGTTATTTTTTATTTGGCTTTTAATTTAATAAATTTCCGCACCATTGCAATTATTAACCCAATCAAGGCATATAAGCCAAAGATAATAAAAATGATGTCTTGCGGATATTTTATAAATAAAATAATTAAAATCGCTAAAAATAAAAATTTAGGTAAAGTAATTCTTCTCTTCTCACCTTGAGGCGCACTTTTAAAAGCGGCATAAGGAATATTTGAAACCATCAAAAGCGCAAGTGCTAATGTAATCAAAGAAACACCGCTGAAAATATATGGAATATAAACTTTTGCTATCGGTAAAACACGTTTTACTTCCTCCAAAGTAAGGGCATTATAGTAAGAAAGTGCAAGTGAAACCAAAACAGCCGCTGCTGCCGGTGTAGGTAAACCGGAGAAATATAATTTTGAACCCTTTCCCGAATTTGCCAAAACATTAAATTTTGCCAAACGTATTGCACCAAAAAGCATAAACACAAAAGATATAGGTGCACCAAAAGGTGTATCTTTTAAAGCAATAAAATAAATCAAAAAAGCAGGTGCCGCACAGAAGGAAATAAGATCTGCTAAAGAATCCATTTCTACACCAAATGCCGATTCTGCTTTTAACATCCTTGCTACCCTGCCGTCAAAAGCATCAAAAAGCATAGCGACAAAAATCAATATCCCCGCAAAATTAAAATCACCTTCCACCGATGCTAAAATTGAGAAAAACCCACAGGTTATGTTCCCGATAGTAAATAATGACGGTACCGTCACGATACCCATACGTTTGACTTTTTGTAAATTCATATTACCTCCAAAGCCCCATAACGGTAAGCCCGCCTTGTACGGCTTGGCCTTCCTTTACGGTCAAAGTAATTTTGTCTTTCGGCAAATACAAAGCGACTTGCGAACCAAAATAAATGAAACCGACTTTTTGCCCCGTTTTAACCACATCATCTTTATTTACCCAACATTCTATCCTTCTTGCAATAGCGCCGGTTATTTGTTCCATGGCGATATTACCTTTTGATGTTTTAAAGGCAATTAAATTACGTTCGTTTTTATCAGCGCCGGGGTTATTGGCAAAAAGGAAAGTGCCTTTTGTATATTTAGTCTCCGTCACTTCACCATTGTATGGCGCACGTTGGATATGTACATTAAAAATTGACAGAAAAATACGTATTACAATAGTATTAGGATCATCTTCCGTTTTTATGGAAAGTATTGTTCCGTCTGCAGGTGCGGTTATTTCATTTTCATTGAAAGGAATTTCGCGTTTTGGATCCCTGCAAAAGAAAAGTACAAAAATACAAAAAATTAAACAAATTGAGGAAAGCGGCATAAAAATAAAATCTAAAAAGAATAAACCCAGCACACAAAATATAACAGCCAAAGCCAGCACTTTTAACATTAATTTGATACCTTGAGGCAGAACCGTAGTAATCCAGGAAAAAAGATTTTTAACGGTACGTATAAAATCAGCAATCATATAACCTCCTAAAAAAAGAGCCGCATAAAGCGGCAACTAATCTAAAAAAAGTGTGGGCAGGGGGGGACTCGAACCCCCACGATCTTGCGATCATCAGATTTTAAGTCTGACGCGTCTACCAATTCCGCCACCAGCCCAACACATATATTTTAGCAAATTATGAGAGAAATGTATCAAAAAATTTTTCACAACTTAAAATTTTTATATTTTCCCCTCGTAAATTTTGTGTTATGCCCTTGTCATAAGTGACTACGCAAACCCGCCTGTTTGCATTTTTTAAATAAATTGCCTGTTCTAAAATTATTTCATCTGCGGTTCTGTCTTCTGCAAATAATGCGTCAACATTTTCCGGTGAAGTCGGGCCGATATTTCTGTATCCGCCGTCTATAATTAAGCGGAAACTTGAACCCTTAAAATCTTCAAAGGCACTTTCATTTAAAGCGGCAATCATTGCGCGTAAAGTTTTTTCTTCATCTTTGACAGGTACTTGTAAAAAACTTCTTACAAAATTTAAAGCATCAATTAAATAAACGGTGGGTTTTGTGGAAATCATTTATTCTTCCTTACTAAGGCAGACAGGCCAAGCAAAATAAGGTTTGGCTCATAATAATCAAAAATATTTTCGTTTTCAAATAAACGTCCAAGCCCGCCGGTGCCTATAATTAAAAAATCTTTGTTTTTAAAACATTCTTTTTCCAAACGTGTAATAATTTCTTTTACAAGGCCGATTGTTCCAAGCACTAAACCCGATTGTATTTGTGTTTCCGTTGTCATACCGGCGGCAAATTTAGGTTTTTTTAATTCTACCGTGGAAAGCAAAGCCGTTCCGCCTGCCAAAGCCCGCATAGAAAGCATCGGCCCTGCGCTGATAGCACCGCCTAAGTATTTACCGTTTTTTGCGACCGCATCAAAAGTTATTGCTGTTCCGAAATCAATAATAATAAGATTTTTGTCAGGGTATAAATAAAATGCCCCTTCAATATCTGCAATCCTGTCTGCACCAAGGCCGTTTAAGGTGCCGTTTTGAAAATAGATTTTTGTTTTGGTTTGATTATCTATAACAAATGGGTTTATATGAAAATATTTTTTTATTGAATGTGTGGTAGCGCGTGTAATATCAGGTACCACAGATGATATTGCAACCTTTGTAATATCTGTTTTTTTTACATTATTTTCTTTCAGTGCATTAAGTAAAAAGACGCCAAGTTCATCTGCGGTAAGCGTTCCGTTTGATGTATGGCGGAAATTCGCTATAACTTTTTCATTTTCCAATACACCGCAATATATTTGTGTATTTCCTATATCTATTGCAAGCAACATAAAACCTCAATTATTTTTTATTATTTGTTGTACTGCCTGTTTAATAAAACTGTTATTTTCATTATCTTTTATTTTTTTAAGTGTTTTAATATACTTATCTTTTTCACCTTTGGTCATATATGATATTGCTTCAATCATTATTGCAAGTTGGCTTTTTGGGTTTTCTTTTTGATAAATTTTAATTTCTTTTAATGCTTCATCTGCGTATTTTTCATCATAACTTTTCCAAAGAAGTGAGGTAAGAAAAATATCTTCTCTTTTATTTGAAAATTGTATGGCTTTTTCAATATTTTCAATAGCCAACGGCATGGCATTTAAAGAATTGTAAATTTTTGCTATTAAGAAGTAAACATCCGGATTATTTGGGTCCGTTCTTTGCATTTTTAAAGCATAATCAAGGGCAATATTTTGTTTGTTTGAAAGGAAGTTTACATAAGCATAATCATGATAAACGGAATTATCCGGCTTTGTATTTTCCTCTAAATACTTTTTAAAATATTGTCTTGATTGTGATAAAAAGCCTATTTTTAAATATGATCTTCCAAGCCCGAGTAAAGCAGGGGCATTATCTTCATCATATTCCAATGTCTTTTTATAAAAATCTATTGCTTTATCATAAAGTTCGGTTTTATAATATAAATTAGCCAATGCCAAATTTAATTCCGCATCTTTTGGTAAAAGTTCCAAAGCGGTTTGATAAGTTAAAAGTGCATGGTCATAATCGCCAAGTGCTGCATATGTATTGCCCAATACAAAATATATTCTGCGTGTTCTGCGTTTGGGTGCATCCTGGTTTTGTGCCAAAAAATCTTGGCTGATTTGTATCGCCTCCCCGTAATTACCTTTAGCATAGGCTTCACGTGCTGCGGCGATTTTTTGTTTTTGGTCTTTTCTGGCTGAAAGGCCGAAAATTGCCCAACTTTGTATCGGCAATAAAAGGCATAAGAGAAAAATAAATATTTTATTTAAAGACATAATTTATACCGTTAATAATTAATTTTTCTTTTAACTCAGGCAGCGCTAAATATGCCGAAGAGGCACCTATTTCAATAGCAAGATTTGTCTGGGACATATTTGCCAAACCTATATCTGCAACCCTTGATAATATAACAAAATCAGCAGCATGTTCAGAATCTTCAGTCAGTGCTGCGCCTCTTAAATCACCCATACGCAGAACATAACCTAAAATATTTGACGGTGTTCCGTTAGAGAAATTAGGAAGAGCATAAGCTGCTATAATAAAATCAGCCCCCATTTTTTTAACTAAATCAACAGGCATATAATCAACTACGCCGCCGTCCACTAAAAGACGTTGGCGGTATTCCACCGGTTTAAATACTCCGGGCAAATTCATGCTTGCCCTAACACCTAATGCAAGAGGGCCGCTGTCAAAAATTACTTTTTCACCCGTTTTTATATCGGCAGAAACACAGGCAAAAGGCCTTGGCAAATCTTCATAATTTTTTGAACCGACTTCTTTATCAATAAATTCCTGAAATTGTTCTGAAGAAAATAATTTTTCGGTAAATAAATATTTTAAAATACCGCCTATATTAAAATCTCTTGAGATATAATTCATTTTTATGTTATTTACTAATTCTTGCAAATGTTCAAGCGGCAATCCCGCATTATACAGTGCCCCTACAATGCATCCCATAGATGTACCTGACATATAATCAATAGGTACACCTGATTCTGAAAGGACTTCCATAACACCTATATGTGAAGCCCCGCGTAAAGCGCCTGCAGATAATGTTAAACCTATATGGGGGCGTTTATCTTTTGGAAGTTCAATAAACTCTTGCCAGGCAAAATCTCTGAAAATTTGGTCTTCTTCTTTTTGTGTTAAAGCAAAAGAACCTTGCCAAAGTAAGCAAAGTAAAAAAAATAATATAAAGATTTTTTTAAATGGGAAAAACATTTTATTTAAGATCTTTACCTATTGCATTTTCCAAACGTGCAATTGCTATAAGATGTTCTTTTTGGGCTTCAAGGCCTTTTACCCCTGCCTGATAATAATAATTCAAAGAATCAAAGTTATCTTTTAAAGAAGATTGTGTTTTGGAAAATTCTTTAAATTGTTCTTGAATTGTCTCCCAAGTTTCTAAAAGTTTCGGTGTTTGTTCTTGCCAAAACATTAAATTATTATAGGCCTCAAGTACTTGTGTTCTTACAGTATCTTCTATTGAAGCCTGTCTTAAAACTGTTTGCCTTTGTTCCGCTCTTTTTTGCCTTATCTGTGTTCCGAAATTATAACCGAAAGGAACTTTTACTGCCAAAGTCGCCTGCATATTTTCCTGTTTTAAATTATCCAAACCTTGCCTGTCATAAGAAGCACCGAGCAAAATATCAGGATAGCGGCGTGTTAAAGAAAGTTTTACGGCTATATTATCCATTTCCAGTTTATACATCGCACCTTTGACTTCCGGACGGAATTCCATAGCCCATAAGTTTAATTTCTTAAGATCTACGTCTATTGCTTCATAATCTAATGAACCTTCAAAAGAAATATCAGTATTAAATTCTTTATTAAGAGTTTTTAAAAGTTTTATTTTAGCATCATAAAATTCTGACTTGGTTTTTGCGGCATTACTCTGTAAAGAGGAAAGTTCCGCAGATACTAAAATTTTTTGTGCCGGTGTAAGCCCTTTTTTATTTGCAATTTTTTGCGCTTTTTCCAGTACTTCTTGGGCTAAATTATTTTTTTGTTCGGTATATAAATATTCATAAAATGCTGATTTTGCAGAAAAAATGACAGTATTTTTTGCCGTCTGATAACGGCTTAATATTTCTTTATCTGCAGTGCGTGCTAAGTCTAATGTGCTTGAAATTCTTCCGCCGCTGTAAATATATTGTACGGCAGATATACCAACCCCATAAAATAAGTCCTCTTTACTGTGGCCTGAATCCGGTGTTAAGAGACGTTGGCCCACTGCTTCAGGTAATACCATCGGATAGTCAATATTATATCCGGTGACAGAGGCATTTATACTAAATTGAGGGCGATATAAAAATTTCGCTTCTTGTATACGCTGTTGTGCAATTACCAAATCTTGTTCAATAAGTAAGACATCATAACTGTTTTCCAAAGAAAGGCGTATAACATTTTCTAAAGATAACGGTCGCCCGTCACTTGCGGAATATTTCATACGGTATTGTTGTGCCCCTGCATTTAAACAAAGGCAAACAATTATTATTATAAAAAATAAAAACTTCTTCATTTATTATTCTCCTTTTTAGTCAGGACATTAAGCATAGTATTGAAACTCTGTGCCAGGTCTGACAGAGCATCCCCTTCACGTAAACGTACGCGTACTTTTGTATTACCTTCTTTGACTTCTTTACAGACCTTTTCCAGATGATAAATCGGGCCCGCTATTTTGTGTGAAAGTAAAGCCGATATAATTGCAAGAAGTGCAAAAAATATAGTACTTTTTATAATCAGCGGGTAAAGTAAAGCAGGGCCTTCTTCATAAACACGTTGAAGTAAAACAGGGTGGTCCTTAAAAATATTTTGTAAGAAAGTTAAAAATTGATAACTGAACAAAACCATTCCAAATAAAACAGAGAGCAAAACAAATAAAATAAATTTTATTTGTAAATCCTTTTTTATAAAAATAGTTTTTCTTTGGAATTTTTGCATTTTTTAATATATAAAATTACGAATATCCCTAAGATTATCCGGTTTTGTTATCACACGTATATTTTTAAGAGCATAGGCTTCTTTTTGTGCCGCGAAATCATTTTTATCGTGCGGGAACTCAATGATAACAATATTTTTGTCTAAATCCTGTAAACTGTAAACAATACCTTTACGCCAAGTATCAACACGGGCATTGTCATCATGTACTTTCGGATTAAAATGGTTTACCAAAACAACCATACCTTTTTTTAAATCATAACCGTTTGATTCATAAGTGTTAAGAATAACTTCATCAGTTTTGATTTTTTCACCTTTTTTAGGCCCGTTAGTAAATTCCAGGCGGTACATACCTTTTCTGTCAGGGCCTTCTATTTTTTTTGCCATAGCATAATAAGCATAAAATTTGCCTTCATACATAAAAGGTGCAAAAGCAGAGTTTCTTAATTTGCGTTCATAAGAAACTTTAGGATTTCTGTTATAAGTATTTTTATTTGAACAGGCGGAAAAGCCCGCTGCTATCACACAAAGTAAAAGAGGTAAAATCAATTTTTTCATAAACAATCTCCATATATATTATTGCCTTTAACATCTTGTGCTACAATTAAAGGTAAATTTTCAATTTTAATTTCATAAACTGCTTCCGGCCCGAGTTCCGGGTATAATATAATTTTACTATTTTTTACGCAACTTCCGCCCAAAGCACCCAAACCGCCGAGGGCAGCAAAGTAAATTGTACGGCCCTTCATATAGGCATTAACTTCTTTTGAGCGTGAGCCCTTGCCTATAATACCAATTATACCTGTTTTTTTGATCAATTCCTTACAAAATTTATCCATCCTTGCGCTTGTAGTCGGCCCAAGGGCGCCGCCGGGGTAGCCTTTCCTCGCCGGAGTAGGGCCGGCATAATAAATTATTTGGTTTTTTAAATTTAAAGGGAAAGCCTTTTCTGCAAGTAATTTTTTATGTGCCATATCACGTAATACATATACGGTTGAAGTTAAAAAAACAAAATCCCCTGCTTTCAGACTATGTAAATCTTTAAAAGACGGGTTTATAGTTTTATAGGTTTTCATAATACCGCCTTTGCTTTTCGCGAGGAGTGGCAGCAAATATTTACTGCGCAAGGTAAACTGGCAATATGGCAAGGGGCATATTCAATAAATACTTTTAATGCTGTAATTTTTCCGCCGAAACCTTGTGCTCCTATATTTGTTTTATTTATTGCTGCTAAAATTTCTTGTTCAAATTTTTTATAATTTTTGTTTTTGCTTGGCTTATTTCTAAGTAATGCCTGTTTGGATAATACAGCCGCATAATCAAAATTACCGCCTAAGCCGATACCGATTACAAAAGGCGGGCATGCATTTGCACCGGCATTTTTAACAACTGATACTATAAAATCAATAATTTCCTGTTTTGATGCGGTAGGGTTAAACATTTTTATTTGGCTTTTATTTTCCGCCCCGCCGCCTTTTAAAATTAATTGTATTTTTAATTTATTGCCTTTAACTATTTTATAATGAATTATTGCAGGGGTATTTGTTTTGGTATTTGTCCTGTTAAACAGGGGATCACGCACGATAGATTTCCTTAAATAATTTTCTTTAAACCCTTTTTTTATGCCGTCTTGTAGAGCACTTTCCAAAGAGCCGTCAATTTTTACATTTTGCCCAAGTTCTACGAATAAAACAGCTGTGCCTGTATCTTGGCAGAGGGGGAAAACTTGCCTTTTTGCTATTTTGGCATTTTCTAAAGTAAGTTCTAAAATTTTTTTTGTTAAGCCTTTTTCTTTTTGTGCCGCAAGTTGTAAAGATTTTGATATATCTGTGTGTAAAATATAGGCTGCCTGACGGCATAAATCCGCGACGGTATTTATAATTTCTTTACTTTTTATTACGCGCATAAGAGACAGTTTCCTTTAAAGCCTTTTTGATTAAATCCTGCGGTAGTTTTTTAATTAACCCTTTTGAAATTAAAACTGCAAGTTCTTTTTTATTTTGTTCAATATCCTGTTTAACTTTTTTATAGACTTCAGCCGGGGTAATTTTTATTTGATTTAAACCCTCTTTAATCGCTTGTGCGGCCACATATTTTGCTGTTAAAGGGTAGACTTCTTTATCTTGCATAAGCGGTAAAATAAAGTTCTGTTTAAGGCCCAAATCTTGTGCACGTTTTGCTATGGCTTTTGATGCAGCAAGTGCCATAGTATCAGTAATAGTTTTTGCGCGGCATAAAATTGCGCCCTTTAAAATGCTTGGGAAACAAAGGGAATTATTTACTTGATTAGGGTAATCCCCGCGCCCCGTTGCAACTATAAAAGCGCCGTGTTCTTTTGCAACTTCTGGGTAAATTTCCGGCACCGGGTTTGCGCATAAAAACGCAATCGGGTTTTTGGACATCAGTCTTAAAAGTTTAGGGTCAAAAGTATTTGGGCCCGGTTTTGATAAAGCAATAACAACATCGGCATCTTTAAAGGCCTTTTCCTTTGTTTGTATTTGCCCTAAATTTGTTTTAGTGCACAGTTGCCATTGTACAAAAGATGTCGGGTTTGCTTTTAAGTCTTGCCGTTTTTTATTTAAAGCGCCATTACTATCAAACATAATTAAATTTTTGGGGTTTACCCCGCTTAATAATAGAAACCTTGCAACAGTTGTATTCGCAGCACCTGCACCGATTAAGACGACTTTTATATTTTCAAATTTTTTGTTAACTAATTTTAAAGCATTTATAAGGCCAGCCGTTATTATACAGGCAGTGCCTTGAGCGTCGTCGTGCCAAACAGGTATCGGGCAAATTTTGCGCAGTTCTTCAAGTACAAAAAAACAATTGGGTTGGCTAATATCTTCTAAGTTAATTGCAGCAAAACTAGGGGCAAGCATCATAACAAAATCAATAATTTTTTTAACGCTTTTGCGGCCTAGTTCATCACGGCTGTCAAGGCATAAAGGAACGGCATCTAAACCGCCGAGATAATTCATTAAAAGCGCTTTGCCTTCCATAACGCCCAGGCCGCCGCTTGGGCCGCAATCACCGTCGCCTAAAACGCGTGTGCTGTCTGAAACAATAGCAACCCTATTAGCACGGTTAGTGTAAAGAAAGGAATTTTGCTGTTCTTTTTTGATTTCAAGTGATACTGCAGAAACTCCCGGCGTGTACCATAAATCAAAAAAGTCCTTTTCCGTCAAAGGGACTTTAACGGACATTTTTGTTTTGCCGCCATAAAATTTATGCAGTTTTAAGGATAAATTTTTTAGGAAATAAGTATAAGCCTCTGCCCTTTTTGATTCAGAAAGTTTTTGTATAGCAAGTTGTTTTTCAAATTCTTGTTTTAAATTTAGTAGCATAATTTAATTCTTTTTTATCGTCAAAGGTTGGTTAGCAGGAGTCATGCCGAATCTTTGTCTTAGTTTATCGGCATTTGCTTTCCCTTCTTTTTTAGTAGTTTTATTTCCTTGTTCTGTTAACCCCATTTGTCCGTCAATATTTTCAGAAATATCATTTATTTGGGTGCTAAAGGCCTTTTCCCCTTTTATACTTTTAAAGCAAGTCCGGTTATCCGTACAAGCGGAATCATTACCCGTGGCCTGATTACTGACTATATACATATTGACATTTCCGTCTTCAATTATATTCATAAATTCCTTATAAGAAACCCAATTTCCGTTATGTATCTGGGAATCGATAATTGCAAAATCTTCCCCATTTTTTCCTTTCAATGTTTTAGGTAAAGGGCCGATATAACCGGTTTTAGGGTTATGCTCTATGAATATACGGCCATTATCTGCGGCGGAAACAAATATTGTAGGTTTATTTAAATTATCTTTTACGGAATCATAATAGTTGTCTATTGATTCTCTAAGTTTATTAGCTTCATTTTTGTCGGTCGCAATAGTATTTATAATACTTTCATAGTATGAAGATAATTTCGTTTCTTTAGGGTCCTGATAATGATTCGGGCCAAACGCTATGTGGCTTAAAGTGACATTTTTACCGTTTTTATTGATAAATTGCGGCTGTGCTGATAATAATGTCGGGAAATTCTGTTGTGTGGATATAACTTCGGCAAAACTCTTATCACTTTCCGATATTTTTTGTGCTATTGCTTGTGTAAGTTGCGAAGAATTGGTATTATCACCGTTATATACAATACTTTCACACATATTTTCAGGTGTTTGTGTGATATTTACCGGGGGCGCACTGCAAGCATATGCGGAAGAAGATATGTCTATTGATGCAAACATGTCCATGTTAAATGTGTTAGAAAAAGATGTATCACTTACGGCAGGGGCTGTATTTCCGCCACCGCTGCAACTTAGTTCTGAGATCTGCTCTGTAAATTCTTCCACGAAATCCTTTTCTTTTCCTACCGGAATATTTAAAACTTCATCTTGATTTCCGGAATAATTCGGCACGGATTCAGGTTTTTCCGCCTCTTGGGCTGATGGTAATGTGTCTAAATATTTTTTAGCAATATTTTGCTGAATATCTTGGGGGGGATTAATATTTATATCTTGCCCCATTTCACCGGTTTGGATTTTGTTTATAGCCATGTTATAGGCAGAGTGCATATCCCTTAAAGAAGCGGCTGCAATATCAGAATAACTGATATTTTTCCCGTTATTGGAACGTTGGTTCAAACCGTTAATATGTGCACCGCGATATCTGTCATGATTTCCGTTATAACTTTTTGCCTTGGCATATAAGGTGTTATCTTTATTAAATTGTTTATTATTTATTTGTGTCGGATTATTTGCCCTATAACTATCAATATCTGCAGATATTTCATTTGGTAATTTGTCTACATAGTCTACTGTTAAATTGCCTTTTTCATCAGCATAATATAACGCTTTTTTACCTATTTGCCCCGCTACTTTGCTGTGATAGCGGTTTAAAGCACCTTCAATAGCGCGTTTATTTGCTCCGTCCGGGTAAGTACCGTTTTTATAAAATTTACCATTATAGTAATAACCTTCTTGTGTAGGCTCTAATGGTAATCCTTCGGAAGTTAATACAATGCCTTTTTGTAAATTTACCGTATTGTCTTTTGATTCTTGTATATTTCCGGCATTTGTGAGCAACAAATAATCATCTCCTTCATAGTCATCAGCAAAGAAAAGGTCTTCAGCATAAACATCTTCTTCATCTGATATTTCTTCATTTTTTATTTCCTCTACGGCATCTTCCGGCGTTTGGAATAGAGGGGCTGATTTTGTAAATTTATAGAATTTTTTAAACCGTTTTGCATATTTTTCCATTAAATTATCATGGGGAAATATTGGCAAAGGGCTTTCTTCCCTGTCAATTATATTTTCTTTTTTAAGGACAGTAAAATGAGTCTTTTCCGGTACAAGTAAAGGTAATGTCAGAAATACTATTACTGCTATTATCAGGAAATTTTTTATATTTTTAAAACTAAATAAATTTTTTAATTGCATACAGATCCTCACCCACAAAAATAATTTGCAGTTCTAAATATATTATATTGTAATTTAAGGTACTTGGCAAGGACCTTTAGACCTACATTCTTAGGCCTTATATGCCTATAAGATTTCTAAACCTTTGTGTAAAGGTTTGTTTTTCTTCTTTGTTTGGATCTAATGCTACGTTAAATGTTCTTTTCTTTTCCGGGTCAAAATTTTGGGGTATTTCTTGTTTTTTATCCTTTTTGTTTTTGAAGATATTGCTTATATTGTTCCCCACGTTTTTAAGGGCATTATCACCCTTTTTAGTGACCTGTGTTATTAACCCGGTATTTTGCATTATTGTTTGAGGGTCAAAAGAATGCATATTTATATCTTCGTCTTTTACTGTGATTAAAACAGAACCGTTTGGAAGTAAATGTTCACTTGGCGTATTTGATACAAGTAAGAAGTTTGTTCTGTCTTTATTTGTCATTTCCACTATTTTTTGTTTAGGAATCATAGCACCTTTATAGTATACGCCGTCTTTAATTAAATATTGTTGTTCATAGGTGTTTACTTCTTTGGGGTTTTTAATCCAGTATGAATTACTTGAGTCAGTGACAACAAAAACTTCATTAGCCCCTGCTTCATAAGCAAGCATGGTGTTTGTAGGTTTTAAATTGCTGGTTAAATAATATTCGTTAAGGGTATTATTTAACTCTTCGGCTTTATCTTTTTCTTCTATCAAACTGGTTGTTATGGTACCCATAACATTTGCTAAATTACTCTCATCCTCCTTCGGTCCTACTGATACGACCTTAACAAATTCACCTTTATTATTAGTTATAGTTTGCTCTTCATCCAATATTCTAACCATAGGGGTAATATTTCTATCGGTAGAGACAATGTTTATTGTAGTCTTGTCACTTTGTTCTGCTATGTTCTTAATTTGTTTCCTTAAATTTGCTAATTCTTGGTTTTGGGCTATATTTGAAACAATATTGGCAGAAGGGGTGACTTGTAAGGGTTCTTTACAAGTGCCCAATTCTATAGAAATTTGAGGGTTGTCGTGCATTTGTTCTGCAATATGGTATGTTTGAACTTCCATCCTTGTAAACATATCACCTGTGCTGCATCCGACATCGTGTACATCATAAGCATAATCCTCTGAAAAGTTTTTGTTTCCGATAACAACAGTTAAAGTATCTTCATCAGATGTGGGCGGAGTTGCCGGATTATTCGGTTTATCCGTAATTTCTATATTAGGATTTTCTTTGTCCTTAAAAAAATCTTTTGCCGAATTACTGGCCGAAGAATTACTAATATCTTTGCTTAATGTTTCACTTAAATTAATTGTAAAAGATCTGTCCGCTATTTGCGCTTTTAACAAATCGTATGCCGAGTGCATATCATATAAAGAAGCGGTTGCCACATCCATCTCTGCTATATCGTTTTGTTTACTGCTTATTCTGGTGCTATGATATTTGCTATAAGCATCTTTAAATTTACTTGCAGCCACATAAGTATTTTCCTCTGGTTTATATTGGAAATTTTTTAAATTATAATTATTATAAGGCAATTTATCTGCATAATTTACGGTTAAATTACCTTTTTCATCTGCTGAGTAAAATGCTTTTTTACCATACCTATTTGCAAATTGTGTATGATATCGGTTTAAAGCCCCTTCTATATAACTCCTGTTAGCAAATTGCGGGTAAGTACCGTTCTTAAAGAAAGTATTATTATAATAATATCCGTCAGTTTGCGGTCTTAATAAAAGGTTATCTCTGGTTAATACTGTGCCTTTTTCTATATTTACATAGTTGTCATTTTCATAATTATATCTAAAACCGTCAATAAAAGAACTATCTGCGTTTGTTCTTTCCTCGGAAAATAATAAATCACTCTCGTCAATTATAGCATCTTCATTATAACTGTTTCTTGAGGAGTTATTTGAATTGTTTTTTATTTTTTTTGCTAACATTTCAACATTTTCTTCAGGTGTATTGTTCTGATATTGGGAACCATTTTCCAAGTTATAAAATTTCTTCAAACGTTTAACGTATCTTTTGAATAAATTATCCTTTGAGAGAAGCGGCAAAGGGGTATCCCTGTCATAGAAAGTATTTTCTTTTTGCAACATTTGTAAAGGATTGTGTTCCGGGAAAATAATGGGCAAAGAGATAAATGCAATAAAAATAATTATAGTAAAGGTTTTGAATTTCGATAACATTGTATTCTCCGATAAATGGGATATTACTTTATAATAATTTATATTATAGGGGATTTTTTGTAGTTTGACAAGGCCCTTTAGGCCTAGGAAAATATAGGTCCTTTTTCCTATATTATTTTTTTATCTTTATTTGTTTTTGTTTCTCTAAAGCTAAGCGCGCCAAAAAGTTCTGTTGAACCTTGATTTGTGCTTGAAGGGGGGCAGATTTTAAATGGCATAAAGCAATAGCGGCAGCGTCTGCCACATCATCAGGATTAAGTTGTTCTTTTAATTTTAAGGTTAGTTGTACCATACGTTGCATTTGTTTTTTATCTGCTGCGCCGCTGCCGCTTATAATTAATTTTACCCTTTTGGCAGGGTATTCAAATACTTGTAAATTATTCTGCGCTAAAGCAAGAACTATAACGCCGCGCGTTTGTATGGTATGTGACATTGTCATAGCACGTTTTAAAAAAAACATTGCTTCCAAAGCGGCTACTTGCGGCTGGAATTCGTTTATAACTTCTTGAATATTTTCGTAAGTCTGTTTTAGACGTTCCGAGAAAGGTAAATCTTTATCTGTATGTATTAACCCTGCAGCGCACAAAAAAGCACCGGTTGGGCTATTTTCTACAATAGCCCAACCGGTTCTGTCCAAACCGGGGTCAATGCCCAAAATTCTATTTGTCTTCAATTTTGGCTAGGACCTCTTCAGAGATTTTATCGTTAGAATAAACCTCTTTTGTGTCATCGTGTTCGTCCAATGCTTCAATTAAGCGGACGATTTTACCCGCCGCTTCAACATCTGTGACGGCCACTTCATTTGACGGAAGCATAGTAATTTCCGCTGAAGCAAGTTTGATATTTTTACCTTCCAAAGCAGCTTTTACCGCTTCAAAAGTATCAGGTGCGGTTATAATTTCAAAACCGTCTTCTGAGGTTTTAATATCTTCCGCGCCTGCTTCTAAAGCAACATCCATTAAAACTTCTTCGCTGGCATCTTCTTTACTTACTAAAATATCACCTTTTTTGCTAAACATATAAGAAACGCAGCCGGAAGTACCTATCGCACCGCCGTGATTTTGGAAAATCTTGCGGATTTCCGCAAAAGTTCTGTTCTTATTATCGGTTGTGCATTCCACGATTACGGCAACGGAAGCCGGGCCATAACCTTCATAAGTGATTTCTTCATAAACCGTACCCGGAAGTTGACCTGTACCTTTCATGATTGCGCGTTTAACGTTTTCCGCAGGCATGTTCGCTGCTTTAGCGTCATCAACGGCTTTACGGAGACGGGCATTACTGCCAAGGTCTGCACCGCCGATTTTAGCGGCAATGGTAATTTCCCTGATAAGTTTTGTAAATACTTTGCCTTTTTTGGCATCTACTAAGGCCTTTTTATGTTTAATACCGGCCCAATGTGAATGTCCACCCATAGTAAAACTCCTTATTTAACCTCGGGCTTCACGCCTTCGGCAGTTTTTTTATTTGATTTTTTGTCTTCGGCTTTTTCGGAGGTTTCTTCCTCATCTTCTTCAAAAGAGCCTTGTAAAAGTTGGCCCAAAGTCGGGCGCGGTGCTTGTTTTAAATATTGGGCAACAACTTTCCTGTTTTGTACCTGGTCAAAACGTCTGATAGAAAGATTAACCACATAATTGACGCCGTCTACACCGATAACTGCGGCAGAAACAGTATCACCTTCTTTGGCTTGGAAATCTTCCGCATATTCTTGAGCGGCAATAAAACCTTTTTGTTTGTTTTTTGTTCCGAGTTCAACTTCTAACCCTTCTGGGCTGACTTTGGTGATTACTGCTTTTGTTGTGCTCATATAAGGGTAGCGTCTCTTTAACATGTCGGCAGGATTTAAGAAAAGTTGTTTAATGCCGAAAGTTAAATTGCCGGTTGTTTCGTCAATAGCCAAAAGTTTGGCTTTAATTCTTTGGCCGCGCCTGTAGTTTTCTAAAATAACTTGTGGGTCTTTCCATGCGATATTTTCAAGGGCAACAATGCCTTCAATGCCGTGGAAGCGTAAGTGTAAGCAGTCTTTACCTACTTTAGAAACTAATACTCTTAAAGTATCACCTACTTTAATTTCCTTTAACACTTCGGTTCTGCGAACTGATTCATCTTCTTCCAATACTTGTTTTCTTGAAACGATAAGTTTTTGTTTTTCTTTAGCAAATTCTGCGATTACTGCTTTAATTTTCGCACCTTTCGGTAAATAGTGTTTATAAGCGGTATGTAATTCGGATAATGAAAGAGGCATAAAACCAGGAACGCCGTTTACTTCCACTTTATAACCGCCTTTTACGCAGTCAGTTATTAAACCCCTTACCCTTTGTTTAGCATCAAATGCTTCCTTGCAACGTTCCCAGCCAAGTGTTTCAATGGCTTTTTTATGGGATAAAATGCTATGGCGTTCATCACCGCCTTTCTTAACTAACACTGCCGTCACAGTAGAGCCGACGGTCGGAACAGTTTTTCCTTCAAAGTCTGTTAAAGGAATCAGCCCTTCTTTTTTGCTGCCAACATCTACCAAGACATTATCTTGTGAAACTTGAACAACTGTCACTTCCACAATTTCCTTTTTATTTAACTTGTCTTGCATTTCGTCCTGTTGGGCAAACAACTGGTCCATCGTCATTTCTTCATTAGTTTGTGTTGCTTGTGTTTCTTTATTTTCAGGGTTTGTCATAACTTTTAGTTTTACCTTTTTTATACGAGATAAAAAAGGCGTTTCCTCCATTTAATTTATTTTAACTTTATAATTTCTTGCATAACTTGGTCTGCAAAATCTTGAAATTGTTCTTTCCCTTCTTTTCCTTCTTGTTTTTTAAGTATAAAGGGTTTGCCTATTACTATTCTTAAATTACGGGTAAAAGGCATCTTGTCCGTATTAAATACGTGTATAGGAACAACAGGGGCATTACAATGCCAAAGCAAAAAACCTATACCTGCTTTTGGCCTTAAAGGCTTCCCTGTTTTTGAGCGGGTACCTTCCGGAAAAATAAATAAGGCCTTCCCTTCCTGTATAACTTTTAAAGCATTTTTTAAAGAGCGTAAATCGCCGCCTTTTCTTTGTCTGTCAATGGCAATAAAGCCAAAGCTTTTTAATACTTTCCCGACGACAGGAACACGTGATAATTCTTTCTTTATTATATAAATCGGGTCTCTTTTAAGGCCTACAAAACATCCGACAAGGGGTGGGTCAAAATTAGATACATGGTTGCAAGTGAGTATCACAGGCCCCGTCAGAGGGATATTATCAAGCCCTATTACTTCAACTTTATAGAATGTACGGAAGTACACTCTAAATATAAATTTTACCAAATTAAGAAGCATTTTTGTTGCTAATCTCCAAAACTTTAGTGATGACTTCTTCTAAGGTAAGCGTAGAAGTATCTATTATAACTGCATCTGCAGCCGGTTTTAAAGGCGCGGTTTTGCGGGAAGAATCCCGTTCATCTCTTGAAATTATTGACTTCAAAATATCGTCGTAATTTGCTTTCTGCCCCTTCTCCTTTAACTGTAAGACACGCCTGTTAGCACGTGCTTCGGCAGATGCTATTAAATAAAATTTTATGGGTGCTTGCGGGGCAATAACTGTACCTATATCGCGCCCCTCCATAACCAAACCGCCTTCTCTTGCAAGGGCTTTTTGTTTTTCGGTTATTACGGCGCGTGCTTTAGGTAAAGCGGAAGTTATACTTGCTGCGCGGGCTACTTCTTCGCTAAGCAAAGCATCACCAAGGAATTGACCGTCAACCAATACTTTTAAATTACTGTCTGCTTCCTTTTCAAAGCCCCAAACTATACTTTTTGCTGTCTGAAAAACCAATTCTTCGTCTTGCAGGTTTACTTTAGAATTTAAGGCTTTCCAACCAAGGCAGCGGTACATTATACCCGTGCTTAAAAAACCCAGCCCATAACGTAAGGCAAGGGCCTTTCCCACAGAGGTTTTACCTACACCTGCAGGGCCGTCAATAGCAATAAGAAGTTTTTTATTATTCATATTTTACAGTTTAAAGCCGTCTACGGCGGCACCCTTAATCAATAATCTGACTGTTTCAGCAGTGGTTGCATTTGCTAAAGCGTCATCAAAACTGACTTGCCCCGCCGCATGTAAACGGGCAAGAGATTTATCAAAAGTAGTCATACCGTAGTAGTCACCGTTTAACATTGCCTTTGTGATATCTGATATCTTATTATCTTCAATTGCTTTTTTAATCTGGCCGGTAGGAAGCATAATCTCCAAGGCGGGGATTAAGCCTCCGCCTGTTTTAGGTACCAGACGTTGGCATACTATACCCCTGATCAAATCTGATATTTGGGAACGTACTTGGCTTTGTTGTTCTGCAGGAAAAGACTCAATTAACCGTGATATAGTTTGTGTAGCATTTATTGTATGAATGGTAGAGAATACTAAATGCCCGGTTTCTGCAGCAAAAATTGCAGCCTTAATAACTTCAACGTCTCTTAATTCACCCAACATTATAACATCCGGATCTTGGCGCAAAGCATAACGTAAAGCGGAGGTATAAGATAAGGTATCCGTACCTAAGGATAATTGGCTTACTATGGCTTTTTGTTCCGTATGAACGAACTCAATAGGATCTTCCACGCTTAAAATATGGCAAGCGCGGGTGCGGTTAATAACGTCTATCATAGCAGCCAAGGTGGATGATTTACCGGAACCGGTCATACCTGTCACTAAAATTAAACCGCGTCTGTTTTCTGTCATTTTTGTTAATGTTTCACCAGGTAAATTGAGTTCGGTAAAAGAAGGTATTTTTAAAGGGATGTGGCGCACAGACATACACATTTTGCCTGACTGCCTAAAAATATTAAATCTGAAACGGCCGTGCTCTTTAGCATCCAAAGCAAAGTCCACACTGAGGTTTTGTTCCAGCATTTTTTTATCACGTTCTGTCATTATAGCCGCTGCGATTTTCTTTACTTCGTCATTTGTCATAAAGCAATTTTCTATTGCACGGATTTTACCGTCTATACGTACACAAACATTAGAGTTGCCCCTAATATGAAGCCCGCTTGCTTTATTATCTACTACGGTTTTTAATAAGGTACTTAAATTAACTGCCATATTACTTAACCTCCTTATGCCACCATTTTATGGCCGGAACATATAATTTATAGTTGAGAGGAATCCAATTATTAGAGGCTTCCCCTGTTTGTAAATTTTTTATTGAAACGATATCGTCATCATTATCCGGGAAATTGGCCGCAATTACTACCACTTTCAATGAATCTTTATTTATTGTAGGATCATAAGTTATACCCGGTTTAATTATAGCGCTGCTGCTGGTGTATTGCCGGATAGTATTCATAACTTCTTCCAATTCTTTCATAGGGAATTCACCGGAAGCACTGAAGGATACTAAAACACCTTTTGCGCCCATTATATTTTTACTTTCAAGCAATGGGGAAGTTAAGGCTTGTTTTAAAGCAATTAAGTGCCTGCCTTGCCCGGATGCTTCACCGATACCTATTAAAGCACGCCCGGAGTTTAACATTATGCGTTTTAAATCATTGTAGTCAATATTCATTTCGCCGGGTTTTATGATAACTTCTGAAATACCTTTTACAGCCCTGACAAGTACATCATCAACTTTTCTATATGCTTCGGCATTAGAAGTGTTTTTATCTATAATATCAAATATACGTTCATTAGGTATAATCAAAGTGCAGTCAGCATATTTTTGTAATTCTCTTATACCTTTTTGTGCTTTTTCTTCTTTGGCGTGCCCTTCAAAAACAAAAGGGCGTGTGACAACGCCTATAACCAAAATATTATCTCCGTATTTTTCTTTTGCGACTTTAGCCAAAACAGGTGCAACACCCGTTCCCGTTCCGCCTCCCATACCTGCAGTTATAAAAAGCAAATCGGTGTCTGTCACTAAGTCCTCAAGTTCCGCTAAAGATTCTTCCGCCGCCTGTTTACCGAGTTGCGGGTCCCCGCCGACACCCAAACCTTTTAATAATTTATTTCCTACCTGCAAGAGATAATTGGCTTTATTACGTTTTAAATCTTGGGCATCGGTATTTACGGCAATGAAATCAACATCATCAATGCCTGCTTCCATCATGTGGTTTATTGCATTACCGCCGCCCCCGCCGATACCTACACATTTTATTCTTGCCTTTTTTGTTGCAAGATTTTGTAATGTATTGAAAGTTGCTTCAAATTTATTTTGTGTTTCCGTCATACTAATCACCGAATATCTCGGAATCTTTTATTTTCTTTAACAACCCGCCTAATAAACCTTTGGAGGAAGAATTATTTCTTGAAATGGTATCCATAATTTCCCTTTTTGCTACGAAGTATGCCAAAGAAACCGCTGTTGAGAATTTCGGATGTAAAAATTGTTCGTCGCATTCTACTAAATCTCTTTGTACGGTAGCACAATTAACATGTTTCATATTTAAACTCGTTCTTGCTTGTTCTTTGATACCGGTTAAAAGAGAACCGCCGCCGGTTAAAACTGCCGTATTTGCATAGTCATAAAAAGAACTCGGCTGTATTTTTTCGCGTACTTCGTCAAAGATATATTGTACACGCGGGCGTATAATATCAACTAAATAATCTTTATTTATTCTTATTTCTTCCTTATTATATAAAGAAGGGATTACTATTTCTTCATTTAAAGAGTTTTCTTCGTCGGTATTAGGGAAAGCGGCACCATATTTTATTTTTATTTCTTCCGCTTCCTTATAACTTATACGTAAATGTTTTGATATATCTTGTGTTATTAAATCAGAACCGACTTTAAGGTCATAAGAGCATATTAAAGACCTGTTTACATAAATACCGACAGAAGTTGTATCCTTGCCCATATCAATCAGAAGTGTACCGATATCTTTGTCTTCTTGTGTCAAGACACATTCAGCCAAACAAACAAGCCCGTAAAGGCGGCCTGTTAAAGGCCAGTCTTTTGCGCGGTCAATTGCTTTATTTATATTGTCAAAAGTAGTTTTATAACCTGTGGTTATATGAACATCTACTTCAAGTGAAGTGGCCCCCATACCTTCAGGGCTTTTTACAAGTTGTTTATCCACATAAAACCCTTGCGGTACAGTACTTAAAATTTCAAAATCATTTTTTAAAGATATGCTTTTTGCATTGGTTAATACTTGTTCAATATCTGCCGGTGTGATATCTTTATCAATACGAGATATGGTATAAGAACCTCTGTTGGTATAAGTTTCGATATGTTGCCCGCGCAATGCCAAATATAAAGAACATATTGGCCCTGCCTGTTCTTCCAAGTATTGTAAAGTTTGGCGGATAGTACGTGCGGTGCTGGTAATATCTGAAACTATTCCGCCTTCAAGTCCGTCGCAGGCGAAATCACATCCTGCAAGTATCTTTATTGTATTTTTTTGTTGGTCCGCAGTTGCTGCAACGGCAGTAATTTTACCGCCGCCGATATCTAAAGCAGCTATAATATTTTGTTTTGCCATTTTATAAATCCTTATAATTTTGTTTTAAGTAAACTTTCCCTTTGTCAAAATAGGTAAAATCTACCAAGCAGGGAAGTGTAAAATTTTTATTTTTTGCAATTTGCAAAATTTCCGTTAATACGGAAAGTTGTTTTTTTACTTCTTTAAAACCTTTTAATTTCGCAGTACCGAATTGCGTATCAAAATAAGCGATATTATCTGCTAAATCAATAGTTAAAATGTCTGTTTTACGCAAAGATGTATTTTTTATCTCTTTAATAAATTGTACCAATTCTTTTGCTAAAATCTCACTTTCTATTTTACCATTTAAAGAGATATTAAAAAAGCCCCCTTTTTGCTGCCCTTCCAAATCTTGGAAAATAAAACCGTCTTCCGTCATAAAATAACTACCTTGCGAAGTGCTGATTTCGACAAAAGGCGTAAACTTTTCACTTACAATTAAAAGTTCTTTTGTAAAAAAATTTCTTTTGACTTGTATGGTTTTTGCTTCTTTGATATTTTCTTTTAACAGTGTTTCTAAAGCATGTGCTTCTTTTGATGACAGATGTGTCCCGTTTTCTATTTGTTGTTCTTGTAATATGTTTAAAATTCTTGTTTTAAAAATTTCTGTCGGTGCTACAATATTTATTTGTTTAACTTGCCAGTCAAAGCGGTGGGCAATATCTATTTTATTCCATAAATCTTTGCCTTCCTGCCTAAATAAAAAAGCGCCTTCAGCTAAGACTAATAACGTCAAAAAAATTGCTATTTTTTTGAGTTTTTGTTTGCGGATATAGCGCCTGTTTATCGGGGCAAAACTTTTTTTCTTTGTTTTTTTATAAAGGTACATTTTATTTCCTGCTTACAAAAGTGTGTAATAACATTATATAAAATTAGGAAATAAAAAACGCCCCCTAGGCGATACGGTTTTTAATTCTATTGCTGTGGCTCTTTTTGTGTCCGTTCGCTTTTTTAATCCACTTTTGGCAACCGGGAAACTGCGTCTTTAAGCGTTTTGGGGGCCAAATGTGCGTAAATTTCGGTCATGTTAATAGAACTGTGTCCTAAAAGTTTACTCACACTATACAAATCTACTCCGGCTTGCACTAAATGACTTGCAAAAGTATGGCGTAATTTATGTAAAAAACTTTTAACGCCTGCGCTTTTTGCAATTTTCTTGTAATAACTTGTCAAATAATCTTTTGTCTTTCGGCTATGTTCTTCCCCTATGTTAATAACAAAAGGCGTTTTAGCGCGCTTTTTGGCTACATTTAGGGCTTTATACAAATCTTCGCTAATAGGCACAAAGCGGTGCATATCCGTTTTGTTAGGGGCTACATATATTTGATGTTCCTTAAAATTAACATCCTGCCAACGAAGCATAGCAATTTCCCCGCGGCGCAAACCGGCACGAGCGCCCAACCGGATAACAAGTTCCCAATCAAAAGAAGGTGCGGCTTCTATAAGTTTTTTAATTTCTTCTTCGTTGTGAAATTCTATACGACCGCGCGGTGTTCTAATTTTAGATAATAAAGACCACTCTTGCTTACCGATTAACTTCCATTTTTCTGCCGTCCTCATCATTGTTTTGAGTGCTGAAATATCCCTGTTTATTCCGTGTGCGCCTTTGTTTTGATTTACAAGGCGCTCTTTTAATGTTTGTAAAAGTTCCGGTGTAATGTCTGAGAGAAAATCTATTCTCTTAACTTCTCTTAAATATCTTATTGCAATACGAAATCTTGCCTGTGTGCTTGGGGCTTTTTCGGCTTTAATAAAACTTTCAAACTTGAGTAAAAAATCATCAAAAGTTAAATTTGGAGCATAGGATATATCTTTAATAGTTTTTGTTTTTTGGCGGAGTTCGGCAAATTTGATTTCGGCAATTCTTTTATCTTTGGTATACAAAGACGGACGGCAACGCTTGCCGTGTTCGTCAAAATAGTTGGCATACCAAACGCCACTTCTTTTATATATACCCATTATTTACTTCTTCCTGTTTTAATAAGAGTGAGTAAAGAACTTTTAATTCCGGCGGCTTCGGTTATTTTTCTATACTTCCAACTTAAATAATCTTTTTCCATATTGATTATTTTTTCGGTCTTTGATTGTTCTTTTGCTGTTTTAAGGATTTTATACAAATCTTCGCCGATAGAAACTAAACGCGGTTTAGGGTCTTTATTTGGTGCGACATACAGTTGTCGCGTATCAAAATTGACATCTTGCCAATTAAGATTAAGTATTTCCCCACGGCGCAAACCGGCACGAGCGGCAAGAAGCGCGACGGTTTGCCACTCAAGCGACGGCATGGCTGCAATAATTTTTTTAACTTCTTTTTCCGTG
>JBGURU010000048.1:0-15597 GCA_045132175.1 Elusimicrobiaceae bacterium
CAGAAGAACTTGGAGCGAAGCGACATATCGGTACTCTAGGAAAAGAAAAATTAAAAATTACTTAAATATGCAAGTGCGTTATGCGCGTTTGTGTACGGTATTCGGAACGTTAATACGGTTAAATAAGCCTTTCCCCAAAAATGTTATAATATATATGATAGAGAGGTCCCTATGCAAAAAATCAGAATATCAGATGTAGCCCAATACGTAGGTAAAGAAATTACTTTAAAAGGTTGGCTTTACAATAAACGCTCAAGCGGTAAATTACACTTTTTACAACTGCGCGACGGCAGTGCGATAATACAATGCGTCGTTTTTAAAGGCGACGTGACACCGGAAGTCTTTGAACTTGCCGATAAACTCGCCCAAGAAAGTTCCGTTGAAATAACCGGAACAGTCAGGGAAGATAAACGCTCTCCGCTCGGTTTTGAACTTGGCGTAAAAGATATTAAACTTTTGCAAATGGCAAAAGATTACCCTATCGCCAATAAAGAACACGGCACTGCATTTTTAATGGACAACCGCCACTTATGGCTGCGCTCAAGCAGGCAAGTTGCTATTTTGAAAATTCGCGACGAAGTTATTTTTGCAATTCGCGAATATTTTAGAAATCACGGTTTTACTTTGGTGGACTCCCCTATTCTAACACCGGCGGCTTGCGAAGGTACCTCAACTTTATTTGAAACTGATTATTTCGGCGAAAAGGCCTACCTTTCCCAAAGCGGCCAATTATACGGCGAAGCCAGCGCAATGGCACTTGGCAAAATCTATTGTTTTGGGCCGACATTTAGGGCGGAAAAATCTAAAACCCGCCGCCATTTGACCGAATTTTGGATGGTAGAACCTGAAGTTGCTTTCAATGATTTGGACGACAATATGGACCTTGCGGAAGATTTTGTTTGCTATCTTGTTGAGCAGGTTTTGAAAAACCGCCGCAAAGAACTTGAAGTTTTGGGGCGCGATATTTCCAAACTTGAAAATATCAAAAAACCTTTCCCGCGCATATCTTACACCGAAGCCATTGAAATTTTGAACAAAAAAGGCAACCCCACAGAATGGGGCGGCGATATCGGTGGCGACGAAGAAACAATTATTTCCGAAAACTTTGACCGCCCTGTTATGATACACCGCTACCCGACCGCTATTAAGGCCTTTTATATGAAACGCGACCCTAAAGACCCGCGTGTAGTTTTGGCAGTTGATATGATAGGCCCCGAAGGTTATGGCGAAATTATCGGCGGCAGTCAACGCGAAGAAGATTATGACACTTTAGTTGCCCGCATCAAAGAACAGGGCTTGCCTGTTGAAGCCTTTGATTGGTATTTGGACTTAAGGAAATACGGCTCCGTTCCGCATAGCGGTTTTGGTATGGGTATTGAGAGATTTGTTTCTTGGATGTGCGGCTTACACCACTTACGCGAAACAATACCGTTCCCGCGTTTAATGGACCGCTTGAAACCATAAGTTTCTTTTGAAAATAAAAAAGGGTGCTGCTGAAACAGCACCCTTTTTGTTTGTAAATTTCTATTCTATTTTAAGGGCTTCAACAGGGTCCATATTGGCTGCTTTTAAAGCGGGATATAAAGAGAATATAAACCCTGTCAGCATAGCCAAACTAAAGGCAAAAACAACAGCAAGCCAATTAAATTCGGTCTGTAATTTTATTATAGTTCCTATTTTATCAAACAGAAAATGCGAAAGTATAAGCCCAAGAAAAGCACCAAGTAAACTTAAAATAACCGATTCTGCCGCAAATTGCATAAAAATATCTGTTCTGCTTGCGCCCAAAGCGCGGCGTGTGCCGATTTCTTTTATACGCGCATAAATCGTGGCAAGTATTACGTTCATTATACCTATGCCGCCCGAAATTAAAGCAATTAAACCAAGTATTGAGATAAGTTTAATATTTTCTTCCATACTTCTCAGTTCATAAGCAATTTTTTCTTCGTAGGTAGTAATCTCTATTGTACCTTTTGTTTTGTCTTTTGCTTGGTTTCTGATATAAAGTTCTAAACGTTTTTTTACGGACTGATATAATTTTTTGTCGTATAAAGCAGCGGTAATATATCTAAAATATCTTTCGCCCCAAAATGTATCGGCTGCACTTGTAATTGGTATAAAGAAATCCGGATAAATTTTCTCTACCCTATTATCCTCGTAATATATAGGCAAATCTACCGAACCTACAATGGTATAAGCATCACCCATTACATTTATTGTTTGGCCGAGAGGATCCTGCTTATCACCCCAATCTATGCTTTCATGATAGCCCCATCTTCCGTATCCGTGTGTGGAATTGTTGCTGATATGTCCTTTGTTTTTTAAAGGAGAGCGGACAAAAACAGCCACTTTCCTTCTGTTATTTACGTCATCCCAAGAAATAAAACGGCCCTTTAAGTTTGTATAAATCCAATCAAATTCTTTATGATAAGGTGTTATACCGATAAACCTTGTGTTATAATATTGATTGTTCAATGATACATCATCGGTAAAAAGCGCATTTCCCCTAGGTGCAATAAATTTAAGTTCGGGGAATTTTTGTTCCATTTCTTCAAAATTTTTCATATCCAAACGGAAATTATTCGGTTCATTAATGATTATATCAAATACATTTTCACCTGCAACCGCAAGTTGTTTTGCTTTCACATTTTTTGCATAATTTAAGGCGGAAAATACAAATAAAAAAACAAGCACGCCGATGCTAACCGCAAACACGCTTAAAATGGAGCGGATTTTATTATTTAAAATCTCGCCAAAAGCAATATTTAAAGAATTTATAAGCCGTTTCATTTTACAATATTCCCGTCAAGTATTTTTATAATTCTGCCGGCAGTTGCGGCAATTTGCCTGTCGTGTGTCACCATAATAATGGTGTACCCTTTTTTATTAAGGTTTTGGAAAATTTTTAATACTTCTTGTCCGCTTGCATAGTCTAAATTACCGGTTGGTTCATCGGCAATAATAATTTTTGGGTTATTGGCAAGCGCGCGCGCAATACAAACGCGTTGCCTTTGCCCGCCTGAAATCTGTAATGGAGTGTTTTGGCTTTTTGAAAGCAGGCCCACTTGTTTGAGTAATTTTTTTGCGCGTTCGTCGGCTTCTTTATAAGGGGTATTTGTGTATTTCATCGGCACTTTAATATTATTAAGTATGCTGATATTTGGAAGTAAATTGAAACTTTGGAAAATAAAGCCAATACTTTCCCTACGTAAAATTGTTTTTTGATAATCGGTTAAAGAAGATGTGGCTTTACCTTTTAAAAAATATTGCCCTTTTGTCGGCGTATCAAGTAAACCTAAAATATTTAAAAGAGTGCTTTTACCGCAACCGCTTGGGCCGACAAGTGCCACAAATTCGCCTTCTTTAATTTCAAAATTTAAGCCGTGCAAGGCCTCAAATTCAAGCCCGCTTGATTTGTAAATTTTAACAAGGTCTTTGCACTCAATTAAGTTCATTTTCTTTTAACAGTTCCGCCTTTCATACCGGCAAATTTTTTCTTTAATTCTTCTTTACTTAAGCCGTTTTTAGGGGTTTTACCGTCATTTTCAACTTCAATTTTGTCGCCTTTAATGTCTAAGAAAAGAATATCATTTTCTTGTAAACCTAGTTTTTCCGGTTCCAAAATTTCGGCATGTGTATCATTTTTTAAACCTGTTTTTATTTCAATTTTCTTTGCTTTTTTAGGTGCTATTTGTTTATAAATGAAATATTTAACGTCTTGCGTGTATCTATCTCGTTCTTCATAGATTGCACTTAAAGGAACTATTAAAACATCTTCTTTTTTTGCCAAATCAATTACGGTAGTTGCCGTTAAACCCAAAATTAGCGGGCCTTTATAATTTTCTGTTTCCGCTACAACGATAAATTCAACTTTATTACTGTCAGGGTCCCAGCGGCTTTCTTCTTTAACTTCCGGCTGGGGGGAAATTAAAGATATTTTACCGTTAATTTCCAAATCGGGTTTTGCCGCTACTTTCATTTTTACCGGCATACCGACATAAATTTTATCAATATCATATTCCCCTATTTTAATTGGAAGCACGTAAATACCCGGGTTTATTATTTTCATTATACAAGTCGGGTTGCTATAATTTGAAGAACCTTGTATGGATTCATCTTCATTGGGTAAGGAATAAGAGTTTTTACTTCTTGAAGAAATCCTGTCATTCATACATCTTACAATCATGCCGTCCATATTTGCATAAATATCAATAGGAACATATTTTTCATAGATATTTTTACCTGGGGTGACGGTTAAAAGTTTTTGGCCTTTTTTAACTATGTCGCCTTCTTTAACAAACATTTTAAGTATTCTGCCGTCTGCGGGGGAATTGACTTCCGTGCTTTGCTTTGGTGTTAAAGCACCGTCTTTTTTAAGCACGGACATTATATTGCCGCGTGTTAGCGTTTCGGTGGCGATATCTTCCTTGATTTGTGTTTCACCTTTATGTATAAAATAATAATACCCTGCGGCAATAATTATTAAAATTAAAATTATTTTGCCTTTATGACGGTTAAGAAAATTTAAAAATTTCATAAGTTCTCCTTATTTTTTCTTTAAAAATTGTTGGTCAATTTGCTTGATTTTATTATTTACAAATTCTTCATTAAGTTTTAGTTTGCTTACATCATAAATCGGCAAGCCCAAAATGCGTTTATAGGAATATTGGCTTAATTGATAGTCATAGCGGTAAGTGGTAGTGCTGTTTTCTGCGCTAAGGTAAGCATTCTGTGCGTCCGCAAGTTCAAGGGCGGTTGCATCCCCTATATCATATTTCTTTTTAGTGATTTCCAAGCGTTCCTTGGCAATTTTTAAGTTGCCTTCGGAAATTTTTATACTTTCTTCCTGTAAAGTAAGTTCCGTTCTGGTATCTAATACTTTTTTACGGATATTTCTAAGCAGGTCCTCAAAATTCATATAAGAATCGGTTAAATTTATTTCTGACAATTTAATATTGTAATAATTATTGATACCTAAAAACCCAATAGGCACGTTTAAGGAAAGCCCTAAACTGTAATTGGTGTAATTGCTTCTGTCACCAAAAATATCACTTGTTGAATTGCCTAAAGAAAACCCCGCATTTAAAGACGGCAAATTGCGCAAACTTGTAATTTTATGGCCCAAATTTTCATTTTGTAAAGTGATAATTTTTTGGTTAATATCATAGCGGTTTAAAAGGGCGGTGTGCAAGTCCTCTTCATAACTTGAAATAAATAGGGGTGCCATTTCGCCAAGAGTATAGTTTAAAACAACTTCTTCTTCCGGTGCGCGGCCTATGGCATTATTAAATATAATTCTGCTCTTTTCATAAGTTGCCCGTTTTTGTTTTGCGGAAAGTTGCGCGCTTTTATAGTTATTATCGCCCTGTAAATAACTTGTATAGTTTTGAAGCCCTGCTTTATACAAAGATGTAGTTGTGTTAAATTGTTGCTTTTTTGATATTAAGTCATTATCTGCGACGATTAGTAAACTTTCTTTCAACTTTAAATCATAGTATGTTTCTATGGCTTTTAGGGCGATATCCTGCATAGTATTTTCAAAACTGATGCGGGCAAGTTTTAAGGTGTTTTTTTGTTGAAGATAGGTTAAATAATCTTTCCAACTGTTAAATAAATTCCAATTTAAAGATAAAGTTGCGTCATAAGGGTTATCTAAGTGAATACCTGGGGTATCTTTTGAAGTAATTTCTGTATTTGCTGAAAGGTTTGCAGACGGCAGAAATAAATCAATAAACTTACTTTTAAAATTGATTTCCGCTTTTTTAAGAGCATTAAATGTGTTTATAACTTCAGGTGAATTTTGTAGATATAAACGTATATATTCGTCAAGGGTGAAATTATTATTTGTATTGGTTTTTATAATTTCGGCATTACCGAGAACGGCCCAAGCAAGCAGGGCAAAAACTAGAAAAATTTTTCTCATAAATAAAGTATAGCATATTAAAAGTGTTTGAAAGAAAAATGCCGGCAAACCAGTATAATAAAAGATTGTAGCAGAAATCATTGGGGTGGATGACGAGATTTGAACCCGCGACCTCCGCTTCCACAGAGCGGCGCTCTAACCAGCTGAGCTACATCCACCGTAAATTGACAATATAAATTATAGCAATTTTTACGCTAATTAAGCAAATTGTTTAATCATAAAAAACAAAAACCCCGCCTGAATTTTAGGCGGAGTTTTAAACTGAACTAAACAACTGATAACAAAAGTTATTTTGCTGCGTTCTTTGCAATATCAACAAGTTGCTTAAAAGAAACAGGGTCTTTAATTGCCATTTCAGAAAGCATCTTTCTGTTTAATGTGATATTTGCTTTTGTTAAACCGTTGATAAAGGTTGAATAATTTAAACCTTCTTCGCGGACAGCAGCGTTGATTCTTGTAATCCATAAAGAGCGGTAAGTACCTTTCTTATCTTTCCTATCGGTATAGGCATGGACTAAAGATTTATCAACTTGCTGGGTCGCCATTCTTAAGCGGCGGGATTTATCACCGTAATAACCGGAAGCTCTTTTAAGAACTTTTTTCTTTCTTGCATGTCTTGCAACGCTAAATTTAATTCTCATATATTAACCTCCAACTATTGCATAGGAAGGTATTTTTTAAGCAATTTACCTTCCGGTGAGTTTGCCGCAGTAATGCGGGCCTGGCGCCTTTCGCGCTTTATGCTTGCCTTTTCAGGGGCGAGCAAGTGCCGTCTTCCGGCTTTTCTGTTTTTATATTTACCGGTAGCGGTTTTTCTGAAACGCTTTTTTGCACCGGCATGATTTTTAAGTTTTGGCATAATACCTCTTTAATTTTTAGGAACAAATGTCACTGAGATTCTGTTCCCTTGTGATTGCATATTGCCTTCAACATCGCCGACTTCTGCCAATTTATTTCTCATATCTTCAAGCATTGTCGTGCCGATGTCTTTATGCTGGTTCTCACGCCCGTAGAACACCACGGACACGCGGACCATGTCTTTCTTTTTAAGAAATCCTTCAATCTGCTTAACTTTGACTTCCAAGTCGTGCGGCGCGATTCTGGATTTAAGGCGAATTTCTTTAAGAGATACTGCCTTTTGTTTCTTTTTCGCGTCTTTACTCTTTTTGCCCAATTCGTACAGATACTTGGAGTAGTTAAGTATCTTACAAACAGGCGGCTGAGCATTTGGTGAAATTTCCACCAAGTCAAGCGCTTGTTCTTTCGCTTTATACAGGGCTTCTGATGAACTCATTATCCCAAGCATTGTGCCGTCAGCCCCTATTAAGCGGACCTGCGGCGCGCGAATCTGTTCATTCTTTCTTAAAAGATCTTTACTGCTTTTTGTGTAATTTTGATTTACCATTCTTTTAAGTCCTTTACTAGGACACATATATTATATCAAATTATTTGGTATCTTTGTTAACATTATGGAAGGTGTTGAAAAACCACCAAAAAGTAGTTATAATATTAATATGTATTATTGTATGGAGATATTATGAAGACATTGATTGAAAAATTTCGTACTAAAAGAAGAAAAGGTTTTACTCTTGTAGAATTATTAGTAGTTGTCATTATTTTGGGGATATTGGCAACAATATCTGTTCCGACATACAACAGATTAATTAAAAGAAGTCGTGTTGCAGATGGTTTAAATGTACTTGATTTACTTGCAACCGCGCAAGATAAATATTATATACAACACGGGAAGTATAGCACCGGTTTAGCAGAATTAAATGTTCCCATAAAAGAGCATAGGGTTCCAAATCCAAACGCACCTTACACCAACATTATAACGAAAAATTTTACCTATGATAAAGGCGGTTCCAACCAAAATACATCAAATTGTATTTTTGCGCATTCTAATGATAAAAATATGCCTTATACTTTAGTTAAAAATTATGCCACAAAAGAGCCTGTTCGCTGTGAAGGCAATGATTGTTCAAAAATTGAAGATTTTGTCAGTAAAGTTGAAAATCTCGGTAGCATGTGTCCGGCAGGACAAGAAAATTGTGAGTGGAATGAAGAAACATGTTATCCGCAACAACCTTTAGCAGCCCCGGAATGTGGTTGTAAAGATCCTTATACTCCTCCTTCACAAACATGTAAAAATGGGGATGTTAAGGACTATAGGACCGTTGGCGATTGCCAATATACTGGAGATATTCCTATATTTGATCGCACAACAAGCCCGGGGCTTACAGGCCCTGATACTCCTGCCACACCTGTGTCGCATACTTGCGGTACTCTTGTAGAATATAAAGTTTGTGAAAAAGGAAAATGGCAAACAAAAACAGAATGTACTTATAAAAGATGCGGCGCGAACCAAATATTAGATAAAGATTGTAATTGTGTCACACATAAAGAATGTGATATAAACCAACAATTGGTATGTATCGGCGGCTATAGTAAGTGCGATCCTTGCCCTAATGCCCCCGGAGTAATTGAAATTTTATCCCAAATGGAAGCACAAAATAATGAGAATAACGAAAGGACTACAGATCCCGGTATTCCTCCGGCAACAGTAGAGTGCTACCATTGCGGATATAGGGTAAATAATAGTGAACCAGAATGTGATTATTCAACAGGCCGTTGGTATTGCCCAAGTAATGAGGATGATGAGTGTACACCTATTAGCGGTTATGTATCTCCGACAGGAGGTTCTTGTGACGGCTCCGGTACACCGGGTAATAGTTGCGGTGTAAAAAAATTAACAACAGTAGACTGTGTTCAGCCTTCTCCTACTCCTAACCGTGGCGGTGGATATACCTCGATGCCTATGCCGGAATTGCGCCCGGTATATGAAGGCGACTGTGTTTTGAAGTCAGGTAATTATTGCTTTGACGGAGAAACAACACCTTGTGATCAAGGTACGGGTAATATAAATAATCCTGTTGCCACTAGGGGTGATAATGACGGCGTGTATGTTTGTGAGGGGTGCAGATGGGGGCATGATTGTAAAAAATGTCCGGAAAAATATACCCCGAAATATAGAGAATGTCATAATCCTGGTGAGACGCTGGCCAATTCAAACCCGGCAACAAATGACAGAGGCGGTAAAAATCGTTTCTGCGGTGATTTTATATCAAAGAAAGGGAAATGTAATATAACCGAGTGGGAAGATATTTGGGATGGCGTTTCCTGTGTAGCGGAGGCCTATCCTTCTGATCCTGTATTTTGTGAAATCGGAAACCCTTCAATTCCCGTTAATCCGAATGTAAATAGAGGCGGCAATCAATTATCACAATGTTATGTCAAAATATATAGTTGTCAAGCCGATAGTATTGGTAGACATAAATGGAGAATTACTGATAATTGTGAAAAGAAAGATGAGACAGTTCAATGCGAAACCGGTGACACAAGGACATGTCTAATTCAAGGGAAAAAAGGAACGAAAACTTGTGAAGGATGCCGTTGGGGACCTTGCATTAAGGCAGGCTAGTTATTAGATAATATTTAAAACCCCGGATTAACATCCGGGGTTTTAAAAATCCTTTTGTAATATTTAAGTTATTTTAAATACTGTACGGCGAAATCAGGTTTGATATCGTACACGGTATCGCTTGCAGGTGTTTGGTCCACCGGCTGATAAGTATATTTTTCGGCTTCCGTAAAAACAAAAACAATAAAGCTGCGTGTTTGGCCATTATCTAATATTTCTTCATAATAACTTATGCGTATAGGTAATACATTAACAGGGCGTTTTTGTATAATAGAACCTAAATAAACTGCTGCAGGCAAAGAAAAGTTATAAAATCTGCGAATTTTTGTTTGGTCTGTTAAAATTTTCTTAAGAATACTGCCTTGCGGCATCTTATTGTAAGGTACAGTATATGGCATAAGGGCCTTATCTTGTACCGTAAAAGTGCCTTGCGGATTTCCCAAAGAGGCTTTTAAATTTATACTTATGCTTTGCCTGTTTGGAACTTGCAAATCACGCATAGCGGCATTTACCATATTTTGTTTATCTTGCGGTGTATTTGCACCGACATAATCCTTACAAATATGTACCGGTTTATAATTCCTTATTTTATATTCACTTACGGGTGTACCCCTTTGTGCCGGTTGTTGATGTGCAGGGACCAAAAGAGGCTGTCTGCCATAAGCGCAAACTTCAAAGATATATAATTCGGAAGTTGCCGGCAGCATTTCATCATCTATTGAAATATTACCGGGTGTCGGGTAAATAACCGGTTTTTGGTCTTTTGGCTTTGGCGGTTCATTACTTGTTAAAACCCAAACGCTGCCCTGCAATAGAGGACATAAAAATAAAGCCAGAATAATTGCGGTAATTTTACGCATATTAGTATAATAATGCTAAATTATGGGGAATTAAAATATTTATAAATAAACCCAAACTTATAAAAGGCCCAAAAGGAATAGTTTTATTTTGTGGGTTTTTCTTAAGCAAAGCCAAAACAGCATAATATATAAGCCCGGCGAGCGAAGAAATCATTAAAGTGGATACAACCCCTTCAAGCCCCGTTATGGTTCCTACTGCGGCAAGTAATTTAATATCACCGCCGCCCATTGCTTCTTTTTTAAAAACAATACTGCCTAACACTGCCATGCCCCATAAGCCGAAAAAGCCAACCGCCCCGCCGATTAACGATTGCATAAATTTGGCTGTCAGCCCTCCGCTGAAAGCAGGGTTAATAAAACATACCAAAAGCCCGAAAACAGCCAGGCCTATGGAAAACCTGTCCGGAATAATAAATAATTTGAAGTCAATTATTGAAAGTACTATCAGGCAATAAGTAATAAATAAAGCAACAGCAGTCCATGCAGAAAACCCCAAAGTCCAAACGACGAGCAAAGTAATTAAACCCGTGAAAGCCTCAATAAGCGGGTATTGTATTGCAATAGGGGCTTTACAATGCCTGCACTTACCGCGTAAAATTAAATAACTTAAGATAGGTATATTATCATAAAATTTGATTTTTGTTTTACATTTGGGGCAAGCAGATGGCGGCCACCAAAGTGATATGTTTTCCGGTATTCTGTATATACAGACATTTAAAAAACTGCCTACAATTAAACCGAAAATAAAACTAAAAAAATAAATAAATGCCGGTTCCATTATTCTTGCCTTCCTTTTGTATTTGGTAAAACTTTACAAGCAGATTTATTTTCAATATTGTTTATATAAAGCCAACCGCCTGTGCCGTCAAATATTTCTTCCAATTTAGTACCTTCTTTTACTGTGTTGCTCGGTATACCGTCTGTATAATTTACAGGTATATTTTCAAGATAATCACCTTTTAAAGCAATTAAGTGGATAGGACAAAGGCCCTCATTATCGCCTTTATATACGGCAAGGGCTTCTTGAATAATTTGCTCGTTTTTTTGTGAAATACTTTCCTGTGCCATTATTTTTAAATCCTTAATTTTTTTAATACACAGGATAGAGAGTAAAATAATCAAGAATACCGTTATTATAATTTCCCTTGCAAAAAGGCTTTTTCTCTTCATAATTTATTTTAAATGTGTCAAAACATATACAAGCAATTTAACATCATCAAGAACGAAACTTAAACGTGTTCTTTCGTTTGGGCCGTGCGGATTGCTGTACATCCTTGAACCGACCACTGCCGGCAAACCTAAATTTCTGATATCTGCCGCAAAAGTGCCGCCGCCTACGCCGATAACCTTAGCTTCGGCATTATAAACTGCTTTTACCGCTTCGGCGTAAGCATGAACTAAAGGTGAATCTTTAGGTGTTGCTTTTGAGGAGATTTCAACAATAATTTCCTGTTCAACTTTTACTTTAAATTCATTCTCAACGGTGTCGCAGATCTTTTCAACTTCTTCAACAACTTCTTCTTTGGAATAGCAAGGGAAAATTCTGCAATCCATATAGAAAATATCTTTCCCCGGAATAATATTTACGTTTGGAACACCCAATTCTTTTTTAGTTAATTCAAAGGTGCTGACATCCGGTGAAAATAATGGGTCCTTTTTATTAAATTTTGCTCTAAGCCCGTTTGATAAACGTACACCCAAATTAGCGGCGGCTTCAAAAGCATTTATACCAAGGTCAGGAATAGAGGCATGGCATTGTTTGCCTATAACGGTAAATTTAAACCAAAGGGTGCTTTTTTCGGCAATTTCAATTTCACGGCCTTCGGGGTCGCCGCAGTCTTGGACGATAAATAAATCATCTTTACCAAACAAATCCGGCCTTTGTTTTAAGAGATAATGTAAACCGTATTCATTACCTACTTCTTCATCACTCATTAGCATTATACCTAGGTTAATCGGCGGGCGTTTGCCGCTTTCTGCAATTGTTTTTGCGGTTAATATAGCAGCGACTATTGCCTGTTGGTTATCTTCAACTCCGCGGCCGTAAATGGTATCTTTATCTTTGTCTAAGGCAAGTTCAAAAGGATTTGTTTTCCATAAGGCCAAATCGCCTGCTGCTACGACGTCCATATGGGCCATAAGCCAAAGGGTTTTATTTTTATTTTCGCCGTAATATTTTGCGATAATGTTGGGGCGTATATTACCTTCTGCGGTTGTATCGGGTGCATCTACACGGTATAATTCATCAAATTTGATTTTATTTAATTCGCCTTCAAGGTACAATGCTTTTTGATATTCGCCTTTACCGCCGAGTGCAGGGGAAATTGCCGGGCGGCAGGTCATATTTTTTTGAAGTTCCAAGGCATAACCTTTCATTGTACTGATAGTTTTAAACATCTTTTCCATATACTTTTTACTCTCCTAGAATGGGTTTTTAATATCTATGAATTTTGTGCTTACTTTGTATTTTTTATCTATATAATTTTTAAGCGCCAAAACACCTAGTTTTTCTGAATTATAATGCCCCATTGCTATAAAATTTATTTTGCCTTCACGGGCAAGTTCTTGCACGTATTCGTCGCGTGAACCGCAGATATAAAGGTCACATTTTTCCTGTATGGCTTCCTCAAGCATATCGTGTGCACCGCCGCTGACAAGCGCAACGGTTTTGATATTTTTAGGCCCTAAATTTAAACCCTCACCGCCGAGTGTCTTAAAAATACTTTCAAAACTTTTTTCTTTTGCCAAAGTGCCTCTAAAACCGATTTTTAAACCTTTATATGTGCCAAAAGGTTTTAAGTTTTTTAACCCTAACAATTTTGAAAGACCTGCATTATTGCCAAATACCGGATGTTTATCTAAAGGTAAATGATAGGCGACAAGGTTCAAATCATTTTTAATTAAAAACCTAACTCTTGCACCAAACACACCTGTTATTTTTTGTTCATGCCCCCAAAATAAACCGTGATGAACAATAAGCATTTGTGCCTTTTCTCTGACGGCAGCCTCAAACAATGCCATATTGGCTGAAACCCCGAAAATAATTTTATTTATTTTCTCCGTACCTTCAACCTGAAGGCCGTTTTGTTCGGGTATTAAGTCAATTTGCAATAGTTTGTTAAGGTCCTTAACAATAATATCGCGTGCAATCTCCATATAATTATGTTATCATTTTATTAGTATGAATAAAATACCTTATTTGATTTTCTTATTATTTTTAACAGTTAACGTTATTGCGGTTCCCGTCGCGCCAAGCCTAGAAATACGGGAAAAACACCCCGGCCGTACTTACCCTATTACGGTTGAATATCCGCCTGAAGGCGCCAAGATAAGTGAGGGTGCAAAAGGCATTTTTATTTTCGGTAAAACGTTAGGCCCCGGTCTTTTAACAATCAACGGCCAAAAAATTGATTTATATCCAAATGGCGCTTATTTGGGGTATGTCCCTGTAAAAACGGGTGATAATACTTTGCATCTTGAGTATGATGACGGCAATCAAGTATATCATGCACAACGTAATGTTTTTGTTCAGGGTTTAGATAAAGATGCTTATTTTAAAACACCGCGTTTGCTTGAAGAAAGTGCTTTTCCCCTAGGTGACAGTGAAGTTGCAAATACTTCTGAAATTACTTTTAGGGTTGAGGCCAGCCCTTATCATAAAGTGACAGTTGCCCTGCCGCCTTTACTTAAAGAAACGGAACTTGAAGAAGAAGTTTTAAACCCCACTGTTTATAAAAAAACATTTGTTTTGGGTGAAGGTAAAATTTTGAAAAAAGGTGTAAAGCCCGTTTACCGTATTTATCAATATAACGGGAAATATAAAGGTAAAGTTTCAAGCGAAGGTACATTAAAAGTTTTACCGGAAAATGAAATTTTAAAACCCGCTAAGGTGCGCGGCCGGAATTTGCGCTTGCGCCTTGAACCTAATAAAACCGGCGGTTATGATTATCAAACCCGTATTTTTAACACCGTTTTGACAGAGGGGGAAATAAACGGTTTTTACAAAGTCATTTTAGATGATAATAAAATAGGTTATCTGGATAACACTTTGCTTGATTTAAAACATCAGGTACCGCTGCCGCGCAATATTGCTTGGCAAATTGAAGTTAAAGAAGAAAAAAATAAAACACAAATAATAATTAAAAACACCGAACGCGTTAGTTTTTCTACTTCACAAACGGAACAAAGTTTCAGCGTAATTTTATATAACACTCAGGCATTTAATACTTTTAATACAGATGTCCAAACCAAATTTGTTAAAGCCATTGATTATGATGTTTTATCGCCGGTAAGCAAAAAGATTACTGCCCGCTTCCAAAATGGTAAACGTTTACGCGGTTTTAATTACAGATATGAAGAAAATAATTTGGTTTTTGAACTTTTTACATCCCGCGATTTTGAGTTTACGGAAAAACAACCGCTTAAAAATTTGCGTGTTGTTTTGGACCCGGGCCACTCCCCAAAAAGAACAGTTCCTTATGACGGTGCCGTAGGCCCAAGCGGGCTTTTGGAATATGAAACAACTTATAAAATTGCTCGTGCTACAAAGAAAGCACTTGAAAAATACGGCGCCTTAGTTTTTATTACAAAAGATTCCAAAGAAACCCTTGGTTTATCAGACAGGCCTTACCGTGCTTCGCTTTTTAATCCGGACTTGTTTTTAAGTCTACATTTAAATGCTTTGCCTGATTATATCAACCCTTTAAAGAGGGAACTTGGGTTTTCTTTTTACTATTATTATCAGCAAAGCATACCTTTGGCTAAGGCGATGGAAAAGAGTTATATGCGCAATATCGGCCTTCCCAATAACGGCTATATGCAGGCAGATTTTGCCGTAGTCCGCGGCATGCCGCAAGTGCCGGCCCTGCTTATAGAAAGTTTATATATGATGGTGCCTTGGCAAGAAGAACTTTTAAAGAGCCAAAGATTTATTGACTTGCTTGCCTCTGCTATTGCCGAGGGTGTCTTATATTTTGAAAACCCGAAATGGGCGCAAAAGAATATTGCTTTACAAATGGAAATGTCACGCAAGGCACTTGAAAATACCGCCTTAAAAAATGAAGATATAAATTATGCGGAAAAACGTTAATATCTTTATTGTATAGCCGCGTTATATCATACTACTTTCCCGATATATTTTTTGTTTTCTTTTTTGCAAACACTAATATTGCCGTAAAAAAGAAATCGGGGAATTTTTAAAAACCTGAAAATACTTGCCGGATGGGTATATACATATCTTTAATTTCACGACGATCCTCTTGACATCTATTTTTTTTTTTTTTTCTATAATTTACATATACAATAAAAAGCATTGTATAAAGGAGATTATATGA
>JBGURU010000049.1:0-12341 GCA_045132175.1 Elusimicrobiaceae bacterium
CAGAAGAACTTGGAGCGAAGCGACATATCGGTACTCTAGGAAAAGAAAAATTAAAAATTACTTAAATATGCAAGTGCGTTATGCGCGCTTGTGAACAGTATGCGGAACGACAACACGTTAATATTTAAAATATTATAAAATATAATCAAAGAAGGGGGGGACTATGGCACAGTATAAAGACTACTATAAAATCTTAGGCGTTTCAAAAAACGCAAGCGACGCAGAAATAAAAAAAGCCTTCAAAACGGCTGCGCGCAAATATCATCCGGACTTACATCCCGAATCAAAAAAAGCGGAAATGACCGAAAAATTTAAAGATGTAAACGAAGCCTATGAGGTCTTATCAGACAAACAAAAACGCAATATCTACGACCAAGTAGGCTCTGCCGATTATCAAAATTATGCACGCGGCGGCGGTGCCGGCGCAGGTGCCGGCTACGGTGGTGCACAAGGCAGAACAGGCAGGAACGGAAACACTTATTATTACAGTTCCGGCTCTAATCCTTTTGGCGGCGGTGGTGTAAATTTTAACGGCACGGGCGGTTTCAGCGCATCTGATTTCAGCGATTTTTTTAATAGCATTTTCGGCGGCGGCTTTGGCGGTTTCGGCGGCGGCTCAAGGCGTAAACAAAACCGCGCGCAGGATCCTTATGAATATTACGGCACCCAAAATAATGACGAGCAAGCCAATTTGAGTTTAGATTTACCTTCTGCCTATCGCGGCGGTTTGGTTAATTTAACTTTACCGAACGGCAATAATGCGCAAGTAAAATTTCCGGCGCGCATCACAGACGGTGCAAAAATAAAATTAAAAGGCTTAGGTTCAAACGGCGGCGATTTATATGTAAATATTAAACTTTCCGCAGACCCTTATTACAGGGTGGAAAACAACGATATTTATTATGTGGCCGATATTATGCCTTGGACGGCTGCGCTTGGCGGGCAAGTGAGTGTTCCTTTACCTGATGCCACCCGCATAACAATTAAAGTTCCGCCGCAAAGCAAGAGCGGCCAAAAGTTGAAATTAAGCGGCAAAGGCCTTGGTAAGAGCGGCAATTTTTATGTGCAGCTTATGATTAACAATCCAGCGCATTTGACGAGCAAACAAAAAGAACTTTTTGAGCAACTTAGGCAAATAAGTTAAATTTTCCCAATTTTACCCATAATAAGGTAAAATATAGGTATGATTAGTTTACTAAAAGGCGAAGTCTTTGAAGTCCAAGACCAAAGCGCAATAATCATTTGCGCCGGTGTCGGCTACGAAGTAAATCTTGCTCAGCAAAGTGTTGCCTCTTTGGAAAAGGGGCAAGACGTCACACTCTATATAACAGAATCGCTTTCGCCTTATGACGGCACTTCCCTTTACGGCTTTTTGAGTAAAGAAGAAAAACAATTATTCTTACTTTTTAAAGAAAATATTTCAGGTACAGGCCCTAAAAAGGCTATGGAGTTTTTATCTAAAGCACTTCGCAGTTTACCCGATTTTCATAGGGCCATTTCAACAAAAGACCCTAAAATTTTGACGGCAATTTTCGGCTTTACCGCAAAAACCGCGCAAAAACTTATTGACAGTTTAAGCGGTAAAATTGATACAATTTCCGTCCAAGGCGAAGCAAAAATAAAAATGGCGGAAGTCCCTTTTATGACGGAAGTCTTAGCGGCTTTAACCGCTTTGGGCTTTTCCGCAACGGAAGCCCGCAAAGCGCTTGAGCGCTTGAACGCAGAGCAAAAAATTTCCGCTAATTTAGAAGATAATATCAAAGCGGCTTTAAGGATTTTGAGAAAATGAGCAATGAATATTTAAATGTTTCAAGAACACAAGAAGAAATGCCCACGTCGTCAATAGAAGCGGCGCTTAGGCCGCCCACATTGTCGGAATTTGTGGGGCAAGATGGCCTTAAAGAAAATTTACGCGTTTTTATTGAAGCCGCAAGAGCAAGAAAAGAGCCCTTGGACCATTGTTTATTTTACTCGCCGCCGGGCCTTGGGAAAACAACTTTATCAAATATTTTAGCACGCGAAATGGGCGTAAATATCAAAGTGACATCGGGCCCCGTTTTGGCGCGCCCGGGCGACCTTGCCGCAATGCTTACCACCGAGTTAAATGAAGGCGATATTTTGTTTATTGACGAAATCCACCGCCTTAACCCTGCTGTGGAAGAGGCACTTTACCCCGCTATGGAAGATTTTACCTTTTTCATAAACACCGGTAAAGGCGCAGGATCCACGACGTTAAAACTTGCGGTTCCGCGTTTTACTTTGGTGGGTGCTACAACTCGCTCAGGTTTACTGACAGGCCCTTTACGCGACCGTTTTGGTATTGTCTTTAATCTCGGTTTTTACGAAGTAAAAGAACTTGCCGCAATTTTGAAACGCTCGGCAGGGCTTTTAAACATCAAAGCCGATAATGAAGGCCTTGTTGAAATTGCCAAACGCTCACGCGGAACACCGCGTATCGCAAACCGCCTTTTAAGGCGCGCGCGTGATTTCGCTCAAGTGCGCGGAAACGGCACAATTACGGCAGAAATCGCCGTCCTTGCTATGGAAGCACTTGATATTGACAGCGAAGGTTTAGACAGCGTTGATAAGAAGATTTTGGAAGCGTTAATTGATAAATTTTCCGGCGGGCCTGTGGGTATGGAAAACTTGGCTATTGCAGTATCACAGGAAGCGGACAGTTTAAGTGATGTTATTGAGCCGTATCTCATTAAAGCCGGCTTTATTACACGCACCCCGCGCGGCCGCGTTGCCACCGCAAAAGCATATAAACACTTGGGCCGCAAAATGACGCCCGAAGGCGGTTTATTTTAATGCTTAAAAAGTTCTGCCTTTTGTTTGGGCTTACCTTGCTTGCCGCAAATATCTTTGCGCGTGACGTTAAAGTGTTAATCAGTGAAAATAAAAATAATGTTTCTTTAACCGCAAATGCGCCTTTTAAATTAAAAAATCTTGATAACAATAAAACCTATAAAATCACGCAAAGCGGCACTTTTACCGTCGGTAAAGAAAAGGGGCAAATTGTTTGCGGAAACCAAAAATCAAAAAAAGGTTTTACAATTACTTTAAACAAAAGCGGCGCAAATTTTGAACTTAATAAAAACAAATATAACGGTACTTTGGAAATTTTACCGTCTAAAAACGGCGTAAATATTATTGAAATTTTGGACCTTGAAAATTATTTGCTCGGCGTCTTGCCTTATGAGATGAGTTATTCTTGGCCGCTTGAAGCCCTTAAAGCGCAAGCGGTTGCCGCGCGCACTTATACTTTAAAAGGTATTGAAGATAAAAAACTTGGCGATTTTGATTTATATAGCGATGTCCGCAGCCAGATGTATAAAGGCAGTTTTACCGTCTATGACAGTGTAAAACAGGCGGTGGAAGAAACAAAAGGCCAAGTGCTGACTTATAAAGGCAATAAATTTTATACATACTATCACGCAAATTGCGGCGGGCATACAGACCCCGTTCCTTGGCTTAAAGAAACAATTAAACCGCTTTCCGGCAACACTTGCGGTTATTGCGAACACGCAAAAACCTATACTTGGAAAGCCACATTAAATAAAAATACCGTCCAACAATTTTTGACAAAAAATAAAATTGCCGGCAATTTTAAAAAAATTAAAATCGGTAAAAAATTCAGTTCGGGCCGCGCAAAAACTTTGGTGCTTATTACAAATAAAACAAGGAAGGAAGTTCCTTGTAATGACTTCCGTATCGGCGTCGGTTCTACTGTTATGAAAAGTTGTTTCTTGACTAAAATTGACGGCCTTAAACTTGAGGGCCGCGGCTACGGGCACGGCGCAGGTATGTGCCAAGAAGGCGCAAAAGGTATGGCACAAGCCGGCAAAAATTATAAAGATATTTTAAAGCGCTATTACCCCGCTTCGGAGATTACAAAAATTTAATATGGCTTTTGAAAGATTTAAAAAATTTAATGTTGATGACCTTATCGCCAAAAATCCGGCAGATCCGCGCGACACTAGTCGTTTAATGGTGCTTAACCGCGCCGCGCAAACAATAACCCATAAACATTTTTACGACTTACCCGAATTTTTAAATGCGGGCGATTTGCTTATTTTAAATAATTCCAAAGTTTTTCCGGCCAAAATTTACGGCAAAAAAGAAACAGGCGGCCAAGTGGAAGTTTTGCTTGTTCGCCCGACTGAAAATAATTGCTGGGCCGTTTTGCTCCGTGAATATAAACGAGATATGCACATAATTTTTGAGGAAGGTCTTGAAGCGCGCATCTTAACAAAACAAGAAAACGGCGAAGTTATTTTGCAGTTTAATCAGGCCGACATTTTGCCTTATACTCACAAATACGGCAAAATGCCGCTGCCGCCTTATATTGAAGCGGCGCGCAAACACGCAGGTTTAAGTAAAAGTTTAGAAACAGATAAAGAAAAATATCAAACCGTTTATGCAAAAACTGAGGGCTCTATCGCTGCACCGACGGCAGGCTTCCATTTTACGCCGCGCGTTTTTGACGCATTAAAGCAAAAGGGTGTTAAAATCGCATATGTCACTTTACACGTTGGGTGGGGGACATTTAAACCTTTGCGCGGTGAGCCTAAGGACCACACTATGCTTGCCGAACTTGCCGAACTTCCGCCTGAAACTGCGCAACTTATTAACGAAACAAAACAAAATAAAACAGGCCGCGTGATAACTGTGGGCACAACAAGCACGCGCACCATTGAAAGTTTTGCCGATGGTTTTGGCGGTGTTGTGTCAGGTAAAAAATGGGCAAACCTTTTTATTTACGGCGACTATAAATTTAAAGTTATTGATGCCCTTATAACAAATTTCCATTTCCCCGATTCCACACCTTTATGTATGGTTTGCGCACTTGCTGGGGAAGATTTTATTTACCGCGCCTATACTCAAGCGGTTGAACAAAAGTACAGATTTTATTCTTTCGGGGATTCAATGGCAATTTTATGACAAAAGTTATTTCACCTTTCCAAATACTTGCTACCGACGGCAAAGCGCGCCGCGGTAAATTATACACAAAGCACGGTGTAATCAATACGCCTGTGTTTATGCCGGTTGCTACGCAAGGTTGTGTTAAAGCATTAACCGACGAAGATTTGCGCAACGTTGGCGCAGAGTGTTTACTTTCAAACACCTATCATTTATTTTTGCGCCCGACGGCTGATTTTTTGGCAACTATGGGCGGCCTGCATAAATTTATGAATTGGGACAGGAGTATTTTGACCGATTCGGGCGGCTTTCAGGTTTACAGTTTATCACAGTTTAGGAAAATTACAGAAGAAGGCGTCTGGTTTAAAAGCCATCACGACGGCAGTAAACATTTTTTTACACCTGAAAGCGTAATTGAAGCGGAACAAAAAATAGGCTCAGATATTTGGACTTGCCTTGATATGTTAATACCCGCTCAATCAAAAAAAGCAGACGCCAAAAAAGCGCTTGAACTAACGAAACGCTGGGCGGAGCGCGCCGTAAAAAAATATCACTCTATCGTGCCGCAGGAAATTAAGCAAAACGCAGACGGCTCTTTCAGCGTGCCGCACTCTTTGATTTTCGGCATAATTCAAGGCGCAATTTACGGCGATTTAAGGGAAGACGCCGCCAAAACAATGGCGCAATTACCTTTACACGGTTTTTGTATAGGCGGTTTATCTGTCGGCGAAACACGTGAAGAAATGAATTTTGCTTTAACCCACACCACACCTTATTTGCCGCCCGAAAAACCAAGATATTTAATGGGCCTTGGCACGCCGCAAGAGATACTTGATTGTATCGCGCACGGCGTTGATATGTTTGATTGTGTTTGGCCCACACGCGTGGCGCGCAACGGCCAAGTTATGACGAGAAACGGCAAATTAAACATCAAAAATTTGGCGTATCGCAACGACACTAAACCGCTTGAAGACGGCTGCGATTGTTTTACCTGCCGCCATTATTCGCGCGCATATTTATCACATCTTTTTAGGAGCGGCGAACTAACCAGCCACCGCTTGCTTTCCATACACAATATTCGCTTTTTAACACGCTTAATGGAAGATGTTCGAAAGACGATAGAAAACGGCACATTTGCGAAGTTCAAAGAAGAAATTGATAAAGCGTATAAATAGTTGTAAAAAATGTTATACTTGTATTAAGAGGTATTTAATTTGAATAACGAGTTGTGAAAATAGAACACAATTTGTAAAAATTTTCTATTTTTGACGGCCTTAAAGGCCTCCCTAATAAGGAACAATCGAATCAAAAATAGTCGTTTAAGCATAAAATAAATGGCCTAATTACCCATTTGTTTTATGCTAATGTTTCTCTTATGAGAAACTACGGCTGTTTTACTTTGTATGATCGATTGTTTACAAATAGGACAGCCGTTATTCATTGTACATAGGAGAAACAAAATGAAAAAAATAAGTAAAAAGATGTATAAGGGTTTTACCCTTCTTGAGATGTTGGTAGTTGTGTTGATTATCGGCATTTTAGCCGGTATTGCTTTACCGCAATATCAAAATGCCGTTGAAAAAACGAAATTATCTGAGGCACTTATAAATATCAAAACAATAGAAGGTGCTATAGATAGATATTTGCTCGCAAATGGTTATCCAAATGAAGCTATTTATACCGAGGATATATTAGATTTAGAGTTATCAGGTGGTAAATTTGATGGAGCAAATACCCCAACGTATATTACAAAAGATTTTCACTATCAGGCTTATTGTTATAATCATTATTGTACCGTAAATGCTTATAGAGAACCTAATGACGAATACGAACTATGTATAGAAATAGGACCTGATTCCAGATCTCAAGTATGTGCAAGTTTATATACAGAAAAAGGTACTTACATTTGTAAATATTTAGAATCTCAAGGTTGGGAATACATGGATGACGAATATTAAAATTTTCCATAATATTTAGCCGGTACATAAATAAAAATTGTCAATTTCCTATTCCCAAATTTCTCTCTATATTTGGTAAAATATAATTATGTACTTAAAAGCATTGGAAATAATCGGTTTCAAATCATTTGCCGACAAAGTCCGCCTAAATTTTGAACCGGGGGTATCTTGTATCGTCGGTCCAAACGGGTGCGGTAAGTCAAATGTTATTGATTCCGTACGTTGGGCTATCGGGGAAATGTCTTGGAAGTCGCTCCGCTCCGGCTCAATGGTAGATATAATTTTTAACGGTACAAAGCAAAGACCGCCGCAAAATATGGCGCAGGTCAATATGATTTTTGACAACTCTAAACGTGAGTTGCCTATTGATTTTTCCGAAGTGACGGTTTCCCGTAAAATTTACCGCTCAGGTGAAAGTGAATATTATTTAAACCGCGTCCAATGCCGCTTGAAAGATATTCGCGAAATGTTTTTAGATACAGGTATCGGCGGCGAAGGTTATGCAATTATTGACCAAGGCTCTATCAGCCGCTTGCTTGAAAGCGCAGGCCCGCTTGAAAGGCGCGAGATGTTTGAAGAAGTCGCCGGCGTTTCAAAATACAAAGCCAAACGCGACGAGGCCATACGCAAACTTGAGCACGTAGACCTTGATATTGCGCGTTTAAGTGATACTTTGGCACTTATCGCAGAGCAAATTAAAAAACTTGACAGCGAAGCCCGCAAAGCGCGTTTATACCAAAAATACCGCGAAGAATTAAAAGAAAGCGAAATTGCTTTGGCCCTTGAAAATATTAAAAGCCACGACGCGGAAATAAATAAAACTTCCTTTGCTTTAGAACCGGTTTTAAAAGAATTACAAGATTTACAGGCCACAGTTTCCGCCCTTGAGGGAGAGGCCGCCGCCTTGGACCTTAACTTAACACACAGGCAAAAAGAATATCAGGAATTTAATGAAAAAATTTCTGCCGCAAAATATCAAATCGGTTTACTTGAAGGCGTTGTTCAAAACTGCCAAAATTTAAGCGGCGAATTAACTTTGCAATTACAAAGTTCAAAAGCGGAAGACGATTTAAGCAAAAAACGTATGCTTGAACTTGTGCCCGCTTTACAAAATTTACAACAACAATTAAACCAAGCCACCGAAGCACTTGTTCCTTTACAGGAAAAATATAATCAAAAATACGCTCAAGTAAAACAAAACGAAGAACAGTTAAAAATCGTGCAAGAACAAATGGAAAGTGTTGGTTCAAAACTCTTAACTTTAGCGCAAGAAGAAATGGAGTTAAGCGGCAAAATCGCGCTTGAAGAAAGTGCTATTGCACACGAAAATACCAATTTAATCAACTTACAACGTTCTTTGGAAACGCAAAAGGAACGCGCCCAAGCGCTTGACAAAGAAATAAAAAATTTCCAAGATACAGTCACGCAAAAAGAGCAGGAATTAAACAATTTGAAACAAAACCAGCAGAACCTTGAAAATCAAAAGCGCGACCTTGAAAACCAAAGGCAAGAATTGAATAAACAATTAAGCGCTTTGCAGGCGGAAATTGCATCTTTGAAAACCAAAATGCAAATGATTGAAATGCAAGGTAAAAAGGACCCTTATTGGCTTGGTGCAAAAATAATTGAAGAAAATAAAATTGACGGCATAATGGGCACTTTGCGCAAAAATATCAAATTTAAAAAAGAACATACTTTGACCGTAGAAGAAACTTTGGGCAAATTTCTTGATTCTTTAATTTGTCCCGATTTGGAAACCGCGCAAAAAGCCATTGGCGTTTTGAAGAAAAAGGGCGGCGCGCGCGGGCGCTTTTTGATATTAAATAAAGTGCCAAAGGTGCAGACGGAAAACTCTTTATACGGCGGTGCGCAAAACCTGCGTTCTTTGATTGATTGCAAGGCTGAACTTTCCTCTTTGCTTGATTATTTGTGTGCCGGTTATGCTTTGCAAGACGGCGAAGTGGCTGGCAGTTTTTGGGTGTCAGGCGGGGAAAAGGAAGTAAAAACCCTTGAAAGTTTCTGGGCGGAAGAAGAAAATGCTAAAGCCGATTTGAAACAAAAAACCAAAGAGCAGGAAGAAACCACCCAAAAAATTATCAAAAATATGGAAGATATTTCCTTAAAAGAACAGGAAATTAAAACCGCCGCCACTAAAATACAGGAAGATTTAATTGCTTTAAATACCGCTAAAAATAATTTGACGCTCCGTCAAAGAAACAAGCAGGAAATTGAAGCCGCACAGGCGCAAATCGTAAAAAATAAAGAAGCGCTTGTAAAGAATTTAGAAGAAAGAAAACAAAAAATAAATACTTCAAAAGAAGAATTAAAAATTTTCAGGACCAAACAAGAAGAAACCAAAAAAGAAGCGGAAACTTTACGCCAAAAACGTAGTGCGCTTGAAACGGAAGCCGTTAATTTAAAAGCGGAAATTGAACGCGCAAATGCCGCACTTTACGAAGTAAAACTTAAGAGAAACAATATTGAACTTGACTTGAAAACATCCGCTACTGAACAACAAAACTTGGCCGAGCAGGAAAAGAAACGCCAAGAGCAAATTTTAAAATCCGAAGAACGCGTAAAGGCTTTGGAAGAAGAAAAACTTACGTCCCAAGCCAAACTAACCGCGCAGCGCGATTCTTTGGCCGCCTTGGAACTTTCCGAAGTAAAAATGCGGGAAGGTTTAACTGCTTTAAAACTTGAATTTGATAATAAAAATTCCGCTTTAAACAAGCACAGAACGCATATAAATGAACTGACAGTAAAATCACACGATTTGGAAAATACTTTGACAAATCACCGTCGCCAAAAAACGGGCATTATCAATACTTTGCTTGAAAGTTGGAACATTACCCAAGAAGAAGCCCAAATGAAATGGGGCGAAAAGAAAGTGGACCTTGAACGCGTCAAAATGATGCGCCACCGCATAGAAAGCATGGGTGCTGTTAATATGACTGCGCCGGAAGAATACGACGCTTTAAAAGAAAGAAATGATTTCTTAACCAAACAAATTGAAGATTTGCAAAATGCAAAACGAGACTTAAAGGCCGCAATTACCAAAATCAATGCCACTACACGTGATAATTTTAAATATACTTTTGAACAAGTGCGCACCTATTATAAGGAAATTTATAAAAAACTTTCAATGGGCGGCGAGGCTGAACTAACTTTGACAGATCCAAATAACTTACTTGAAACCGGCATTGAAGTGACCGCGCAACCCCCGGGCAAAAAACTATTAAGCATAGCGGTATTATCAGGCGGTGAAAAGGCCTTTGCGGCTTTGGCGCTGTTGTTTGCTTTCTTTATGCATAAGCCTTCGCCTTTCTGTATTTTGGACGAAGCAGATGCACCTTTGGATGAAGCAAACGTGGGCCGCTACGTGGATGTTATTAAAGAATTTTCCGCCAATACGCAGTTTATTGTGGTCACGCACAATAAGACAACGATGTCTGCCGCGCAAATGCTCTACGGTATTACAATGGAAGAAAAGGGTGTTTCCAAAGTACTTTCTTTAAACCTTAAAGAGCAGGAAGAAAAAATCAATCAACTTGTTGCTTAAATATTTTTGAGATAGAAAAGCCCCCGGTTAAACCGGGGGTTTTGTTATACTTTTAAAATATTATATTTCCAAGACACCTACTTTGGAAGAAATTTTGTAAGGGTTAAAATTATTTATACCTGTATTAATTGTATCGGAAATTTTGTATTCCACGCTTTTTTGCGTATCATCATTATTTGCTGATAAATCCATACCGGAATTGTCCAATAATATATTTACTGTTTGGATTGCTTCAAATGCTTCTGTTAAAGCCAAAGGGTTCTGTGCTAATTCAGCCTGATTTCTTTCATCTGTAAAATAATCTACTATATCATTTAAAGGAAGTATTTCGCCTTCATTTATTTTATTTTTAGTTTCGGCTAATTTGTTTATATTTGATTGCTTAAAATTATTATTAGCGGCAATTTCCGTAATAGTTAATGCGATCAATGCCGAACCTATTAACATAAAAGTTCCGCCTAATTTTATAGAATTTCTGTTCAAAATTTTCTTGCCGGCAGCATGTTCTGCAGTTCTTATTTCTTGCCTTAAGGCCTTAGCCTCTGGTGCAAAATCTAAAAGGTTATCAATATATTCTGTTTTTTGTGCAAAAGTCATATGGGCAATAGTTCTTGATAAATTTTCAGCAGAATATTTTTCTAATTTCCATAATCTTCTGTTAGTATGTTTTAAATAATACCTCAAATAGGGAATAAGGTGTGTTGTAGTTAAGCCCTGTTCCGTAGTTTTTAAGGAAAATAAAATTGCTTTTTGTTCTTTAGGCCCATGTTTTAAGAAATATTCTAAAATTTCTTCTGCTGTATGTGTCTTTTGGGCAAAAAATTCTATTGTCTCTTTATTAAAAGATGCGTTTGCCGCTTTTAATTGGTCCATTAATTTTTCCAAATCCCAAGTAAAAGCCTTTTCATAATATTTTTGTGCTTCTGCCAAATCGCGCATAAAATAATTTCTTGCGCCGGTATCTTTAAGATAAAATTCTTTTAAACGTGCTGCTTTTGCTTTTTCATTATAACGGGAAAGGTCTAAATATTTAGACAAATCTACTACGTGTGATTGTTCTTCTACTATTTTATCTGTCCAGTTCAAAAAATTATTTACATATCTGTTTTGGGTTTCAAATAAGTCATTCATGCGGCGGTTAATATAGGTTTCGGTTGCTCTTTTTAAATAAGTTCCCTCGGGCAGGGCATCTATATATTTTTGGTAAACGGTTTTAATTTTAGTTTGAAATTCTTCTAAGGACCTTTGAAATGCGTACATATCTTCTTCATATTTTCCAAGGGAATTAGCAAATAAAAAGTCACTGCTATAAGGGTTTGTATTTTTGATTATACATTTGTCTGATAAAGAATAATCAAGATAACTTATATTGGAGGAGATATGTTTCGCAGAACGGCTGTAATCTAGGCTTACTCTAGATGCTAACATTTCTAATTCTTCAATTTCATAGGGGGAAATTATTTCAGAAAATTGTTCCGCATTTTGGGCAAAAACCTGCCCGTTTGTAAATAACAAAATTGCGCTTAATACTAAGCAAAAATATTTTTTTATTTGCATTTTTATTCCTTTGAATATTTTTGAAATCTATAATATTATTATTACAATTATTTTTTGGGCTTGCAAGAAACTTTAGACCTATATTGGCAGGTCCAAAGGGCCTATACGGTTGCTATTTTATGTGTCTGTATTACGAGAAACACCCACACATGCGCGGCGCAAAAATACTCTCGTTTACTTTGGTTTTATTTTCTTGCATGCTTGTGATTTTCCCCTAAAAATACTTGCCGGATGGGTATATGCATATCTTTATTTTTACGACGATCCTCTTGACATCTATTTTTTTTTTTTTTTCTATAATTTACATATACAATAAAAAGCATTGTATAAAGGAGATTATATGA
>JBGURU010000050.1:0-3847 GCA_045132175.1 Elusimicrobiaceae bacterium
ATACTGCTGTATAATGCTTTATCATCAGGTGTAAAACCAAACATACGGCGTGCGGCTTGGTTCATATCATAGATATAACCGTTCTGCTGTAAAATAACACGCGGTGTTTTTAAAGAATCAAAAGCAAATTTATAGCGTGTATCTTTAGAAGTATTTTTATTAACATCCTTACGGAGTTCTAAGGTAATATTCCTTAAAAACAAAATTACTATGCGTTTGCCCAAATATTTTGCCCTTACGCCTGAAGTTTCAAACTCCACAATATCTTCATTTTTGGCTTGGAATTTTAAATTAACAAAATCCTGTGCGGCACTTTGGGAATTTATTTTATCGTAAAATTCCTCAGCAATATCTTTGTTTTCTTTGGCGACATAATCAATAAAATTTTTATTCTCCAAATCCTGTTCCGTATAATTTAAAGCCGAAAGGAATGTTTTATTTGCAAAAGATATTTTACCCTGTTCAATAATAACAATACCTTCCCTGCAATTTTCTACAAGCAGGGAATACTGTGTTTTGGCTTCATAAACCTGTTTTTCCATTTTAGTTCTTAGGGTTATATCCTCACAAATAGCCAGCAAACAATGCGGGGAACCGTCTTCATAAAATAAAGGCATTTTGACGGTATGCATAATTTTAATACCGTCATTTTGGGTGGAAATAAGTTCCTGCGGAATATCAAGTTCTTTGCGCATGTCAAAAACTTTTTTATCCTGCATTTGAATAAATTCTTTTTGCTCAGGATTTAAAGAATCATTATAATGCGTTTGGCCCAAAACTTCTTTGGCTGTTTTACCGAAAACTTCTTCACTTTTCTTGTTCCACAAAATATATTTCCCGTCATAATCTTTTGCATATAAAGCAACAGGTAAATTATCAATAATATCATTTAAGAAGTTTTTGGCGTGCAAAATTTCAAGTTCCTGTTTATGTTTTTCCGTCACGTCTTCGGAAATCGTGACGACCATTAAAGGGTTATTTTGCTGGTCGTAAATAGGGGCTTTAACGGCGCGGAGTATGCGGGTTTTGCCGTCATTACCTTTATATTCTTCTTCCCCTAAAACTACCGGTTTTTTACCCTTGAAAATATTCCTTTCACGCTGTTTATAAAATTCTACTTGCTCTTTTGTTTCATTTGGAAGTTCACCGAGTTGATAACCGTGTATTTCCCCTGATTTTTTATTTCTGAAAATAATATTACCCTCATTATCACGTGCATAAATTGCAAGCGGGGCATTGTTCAAAATTGTTTGAATCAAATTTTGGTTTTTTGCGTTTTCTTGTTCTTGCAAATAACGTTCGGTTATATCTTGCGCGATGGTTAAAACACACTCCGCAGTATTTTCCGATGCAGGTATTGGAATTTTGGTTATATGCAACATCAGTTTATGGCCGTTCCTAGTTGTGTATGGCTCTTGCGGATAGATAACCACTTTGCCTTCATGTAAAATTTCTTCTTCCCTTGTTTGATATTTTGCGGCCTCTTTTTTATCTTGCATAGGGTGGGCACCGGGGCGGGCAACGGTTTCTTCATCATCTTCAAACATTTCCATTGTTTTTTTGTTCCAGAAGGTAAGGCCGCCGGAGGCCCCGCGTGTATAAATTGCCATTGGTGCATTATCTAAAATACTTTTTAAGAGATCTTTGGTGTTTAACATTTCGCTTTCTTTAGATAAACTGTCTGTATTATCTACAAGAAAGGTTAAAACTATCGTCGGTTTTTTACCTGTTATGGTAAGCGGAATCTTTTTAATTGTCGCAACGCGAGTACGATTCTCAAAATTGATATAGGTGATATTTTCTTCAAAGGACTTATCTTTTGACAAAATATTTTTATCAAGTTCTTCATCCTTTACGACATATTCTTTAGACATTACGCTTTTGCTTTTTGATTTTACCAAACCCAAAACCTCTTTTGCCTGCTGGGATGCAACTAACAAATTATTTTTATTATCTCTTGCATAAACTATGGCGGGAAGGTTCTCAAATAATTTAAGCATTATTGCACCGCCTTCATTATTGGGCATCTCCGCTTTATTTGTTGAAAATAAGGCCTTTATTACTTTACTGAAATTGCTTTCTTGCTTTGGCATAGTAAACTCCTGTTATACATTAGCGCATAATGTCTATAATACTATGATACAAAAGCGCGCTTAAAAATGCAAATGAAATCTTGTTTTACGCGTTCACATTTCTCATACTATGAAAAAAATAAGTGGAACGCGCTTATAGTTTTTTTGTTTTCTTTTTTACGGCTCAAAACCGTGCAAAATTAGTTTTTTATATCTAAGCCGGCAACTCGCAAAAAGCAAGATTAAACGGAAAACCTTTGCTTTTTACTCAAACAAACCGGCTTGTTAGAATATAAAAAACTTTCAATTTTGCAAGCACTAATATTGCCGAAAAAACGAAATCAGGGAAGTTTTAAAAACCTAAAAATACTTGCCGGATGGGTATACGCATATATTTATTTTCACGACGATCCTCTTGACTTATGTTTTTTTTTTTTTTTCTATAATTTCTGTATACAATAAAAAGCGTTGTATAAAGGAGATTATATGAAAAACAAATTAGGTTTTACTTTAATTGAAATGTTAGTTGTTGTTTTGATTATCGGTATACTTGCCGGCATTGCTTTGCCGCAATATGAAATGGCAGTAGCAAAAACAAGAGTTGCAAGTATATTGCCAATTATGAGACGTTGGAAAGATGCTTTAGCTGAATATAAACTACAACATGGTGATTATCTAACAGAAGATGGAAATTACCCTGATGCCGATACTTTGGGAGTTAATTGGCCAAGTGATTGGGAATGTTATGATGACGGGGGAATTAGCTGTGGCAACGATTATTGGTTTTGTGAAGCAAACGTTCTATTTGATGAAGGCGAAGTACAATGCGGTGACCCATTCGTTAGTATCATGTTTTTTCAGCCAGATGCTAATGCCTGTAATGGTGTTCCTAATTGTCAAAACAGAATTACGTGCTCTAGCAACCAAGCAAAAGGTAAAAAAGTTTGCAAATCTCTTGGTGGAGAATTAGCCGAAGAAAACGAAGGGTGGAGTCAATATTTACTATAACGAATACCCCCGCATAAAGATACGGGGGTGTTTTGTTTTAAAATAAACCTTATTTTAATTCAGAGGTGCAATTCGGGCAGCGGGTTGCATCTTTGTTAATATCGGTTTTGCAATAAGGGCATTTTTTGGTGTTTGCAGGTGCAGGTGCGGGTGCTTTTTTAAGGGTATTGATACCTTTAATCAAAATAAATACCGCAACGGCAACAATTAAGAAACTGACCATTGTATTTAAAAATGCGCCGACATTTAAAATAATTGCGCCTGCTTGGTTTGCCGCATCAACAGACGGGTAAGGCCCTGCAACGTTTGCACCGTCTTTTAAAGTCAAGAATAAATTGGAAAAATTTATTTTTGACATTACCAAATTAAACGGCGGCATAATAATATCTTTAACTAAAGAATTAACTACGCCGGAAAAGGCAGCACCGATTATGATACCGACTGCCATGTCTATCATATTGCCTTTGACGGCAAACTCTTTAAACTCTTTTACGAATTTTTTAAACATTTTTATCTCCTTACACACTTATTTCTTTTTACTTCTTTTTACAACTTTTTTTGCAAGTTTTTTGAGCGGTTTTTTCACTGCTTTTTTAACTGCTTTTTTTGCTTTAGAACTTCCCCCCTTCCCAAACACGACTTTTGCCACTTCGTCCATATGCGTGACGGGAATAAGGTTCAACTCTTTTCTGATTTGTTCGGGTATTTCGGAAACGTCTTTTTCATTGGTCTTGGGGTACAAGATAGTTTTAATATTTTCACGGTAA
>JBGURU010000051.1:0-16712 GCA_045132175.1 Elusimicrobiaceae bacterium
TTCGTTCCATAATCTTATACCTTGCGGGGCAAGCCATTTATTTGTTTGTACAGTATAAAGTAATTTTACCTTTTCTGCGGCAAGCAATCCATCATCCAAAGATTTTTTAAGGGAATTTTTGATAAATTTTATATCTTGCGGCCTTCTGCCCTTTGCACACATATCGGCAATCATTAAAATTTTATCTAAAACCGTCATATTACTTGCACCCAAAGTGTGGCGCGCTATTGCTTGTAAAATATTTTCATCTTTCACTTTAAACAGCGTTTTAGCAAGACGGGCAGAAATATTTGCGTGAAGTAAAGAAGGTGCATTTTTACATAAATCTTCAAAATCTTTAACTTTTAATTTATGTTTTTTGGCATAGGCAACCATTTGTTCTTTCGTCAGAGATTTACCGCTGTCGTGCAATAAACCGGCAAGCGCCGCTTGTGCAGGGTTAATGTTATATTTTTGCGCTAAGGCGGCGGCCTCTTTGGCAACTGCTAAAGTGTGATTAAAACGCGGCGTTTTTAAATGCGCTTGAAGCCAGGTATGAATATCTAAACCGTACAAAGAATTTTTATTTATAATTTCAGCAATTTCAGACGGTATTATTTTTGGTGTTTTGCCGTTTAACATAATTTGCAAACGCAAAGAAGTTGAAGAAATTTTGGGCAAAACATCCTTTAAAATAATTGCTTTATACTCCGCTTTAGGCATTTTAAAACCTTGCCTTAAACCTATAACAAATGCGGCATTTTTAAAATTATATTCCGCATTTTTCCAAGCAGATAAAGTTAAAGCGCAGTCGGTACCTACCAAAATAAAAATTTCCGCTTCGGGGTATTTTTGTTTTATATACTTTACCGTCTCAAAAGTATAAACTTTGCGTTGTTTTTTAAACTCAAAATCATCAAAAATAATATTTTTAAAAAGCGGGGCAAATGCCTTTACTGCCATTCCTTTGCGCAAAGCATAAGGCGTTTGGCTTAACTCTTTGTAAGGCGAATTGTAGGCAACAAAAACATAACACGCATCGGGCTTAACTGCTTTAAGCGCGGCCGCAAGTAATTTTTTATGGCCTTGGTGAACCGGGTCAAAACTGCCGCCGTAAATTAAAATCTTCATTTTTTTACCGCCTTTTCCCTTAAAAATAAAGCAAAAGATAATGCAAGAATTAAAGTAAAAATATAAATTAGAACAGTCACATAAAAATTACTTTTGGTGACGATAAAAGCCAAAATATCTAAAACTATACTTGCAAAAATGACAGCACTTAAAATACTTGTTTTACTAAACCCGCGGCGCTGAAGGCGCAGGGCGAAATGGTCCGGACTGCCGTGCAAAGGCGAGATACCTTTTGAAATGCGAATTACTGAAACATAAATTGTATCAAAAATGGGTACAGCCAAAATTAAAAGCGGCGCAAAAACAGCCAAAGGGTTTTGCTTGGAATAATCAACCCCAAGTGCTAAAGCGGAAAGCAAAAACCCAAGCATTGTGCTGCCGCTATCACCCAAAAAACTTTTGATTTTAAATAAACCGTGATTATAAGGCCAAAAGGCCAAAGCCGAACCGATTATTGAAATTGCCAAAAAATTTACATAAATATTTTCAGACGGCAAAGATATAAATAAAAACGCGCAGGCCGCAATAAGAGCCTGGGAAATTGCAAGCCCGTCTTGAATATCAAGCAAATTAAAAGCATTTGTTAAACCGCACGCCCAAAGCACCGTCAAAACAACAGCCCAAGGCTCTGCCACAAATTGGATTTTGACATCAAAATAAATGAGGCACAAAGCCGCCACCGCCTGAAAAATGAGGCGTGTTGCCGCACTTAAACCTTTTGGCTTTCTTATATCATCAATAAGGCCCAAAATAAAGATAATAAAGGTACCTAAGAAAATGCCGCGTAAATTGTGTAAAGTACCCGTAGGAAAATCAGTTATCAAACGAATTATGCTTAAACTGCCTAAAAAGCCGATTAAAAACGCAACACCCCCCACCAGCGGAATAATACCTTTATGTTTTTTTAAAGCGGTCGGGGTATCTTTTAAATATTTACCAAGACTTTTGCATAATAACGGAGTAGAAACAAAAGTAAAAACAAAAGACAAAGCAAAAGCCAACAAAAAAAGTGTATGGTTTACATGGTCCATAATAATATGATATAAAATATAAAGAGGTTTATGAAATGAAATTTTTAAATTTAATTATTTTGGCACTTTGTTTTTGTGCCTGTGCGACAGGTTCAAATATCAAAAATATAGCAGATACGGGCAGAACGATACCTGTTTTTATGTCGGGTGCGAAACAACGCACCGCTTTTAAAACAAGTTTTAAAAACGACGGTAAAGAATATAATTTCTTATTACTTGCAAGTAAGAAAAACGGCTACTCCAATTTTAAAATTATAGGAGATTTTGCCAGCATTTTGGCATCCGTTAATTTACGCGATAATAATTTTGAGTATGAAAGCACTTCCCCCCTATTTTCGGATTACAAAATGAAACAAGCGCTTGAGGAAATTTTGCTTGCTTTATTTGCGCCTAAAGAACAAAAGAATTTAAATTATAGATATTACTTTAAAAATGGCGAAATTTTACCTTATAAATTAAAACAAAAGAGCAAACTTGCCGATAAAACTTTTTTGTTTGAAAATTATAATGGCAACGTACCGCAAAACATAACTGTTAAGGCGAAATTAAACCTGATTCAGATAAAACTTAAATTACTTGCAAACGAGTAAAAGGTTAAGCCTTTTTTGCGGCCCTGTTTTTGCGGACTGAGGCTAATATAGCAATACCCAAAATAGAGACAATGGTAAGCAAAGAAAGCAACGTCGGCATTTTATAATAATGGGAAATTAACATCTTTACACCCACAAAAGCCAAAACCGCCGCAATACCGTATTTTAAATATTCAAATTTATTTGCCATACCCGAAAGCAAAAAGTAAAGAGACCTAAGCCCGATAATTGCAAAAATATTTGATGTGTATACAATAAAAGTATCTTGCGTGACGGCCAAAACCGCAGGTATGGAATCAACCGCAAAGACCAAATCAGATGCTTCAATGACAACTACCGTTGCAAGCAAAGTGGTGGCAAAAAGTTTGCCGTTTTCACGATAGAAAAAGTCCCCATTATGTATTTTTTCATTTATCGGTAAAATCTTTTTCATAAGTTTTAAAACAGGGTTTTTTGACGGATCAATTTGTTCATCTTTACCAAAAAGCATTTTCCAGGCGGTGTAAATTAAAATTGCACCGAAAATATAAATCATAAAAGTAAAGCGCGTGATAAGTTGTACGCCGATAAAGATAAAAATGAAACGCATAACAACTGCACCCAAAATACCCCATAAAAGGACTTTGGGTTGGTGGTCTTTGGGAACGGCAAAATAGGTGAAAATCATAATAAACACGAACATATTATCTATGGAAAGCGAATATTCTATAACGTAGCCGGTAAAAAATTCCAATGCACTTTGCATACCGGATGCCCACCAAATAACGCCGCCGAAAGCAAGCGCCAAAGACACCCAAGCCACTACCATAACTGAGGCATCTTTTATTGAAACGTGCCCGTGATGTTTATTTAAAATAAACAAGTCAAGGGCAAGTGCTATTATTACTACAAACCAAAATAAAATCCATAGATATAAGTGATGTATCATAAAAATATTATATAAATTTTGGAAAATAAATTCCCTAACAATAAAAAACACCTCGTAGCCCTTAACTTGAATAAAAAGCAAACGAAGTGTTTTTATTTTAGATATATTTTGTATTAGAAAGGCATGAAGTTTTCGTCACCTGATAATAACACGTTTTCATCTATATTTTCGAAAATTTGATCCATTTTTGTAATACAACTATTTGCGCTATCGCATTTCCCGTCGTCAAATGCATGAGATAGAGAAGTATCTTCCCATATTACATTTTTATCACAAGGCATTAAATGCCAATTGCCATGGTACAAAGCCTCATCCCAATTCAATAACTGCCACACTTCCGTACCACCTTTTACCTTTAATGCTTTTATAGAATTGCAAGTATCTTTTGTTGCGTCAACTTCATAATCCATATTACATTCTTTAGCATATTTTTTTTCATCATTTTGTAAACTTAAGCATAATTCTACCAATTCATCAATTGTATTGTTCCATTTCTTCCTTGTTTTAGCGGTTGGGCTGTGTATATCTACTTGTATAGTACAATTCTCTGTTCCAAAAAATATCGCACAAATTTCACTAAGCCCCGGTATATAGATATGCATAGGGTCTTCACAAGAACCGGGAGCACCTTTTGTGACTGCCCCCCCTGTGATACCATCCCCAATATCTTCATTTCTGGAAATTCTTCTTAAAAGCTCTTTTTTCTCAGAAAATTGATTTCTTTTATCTTTTGTTTCTTCCAAATAAGTTAAGCGGGCTTCATTGCACTTTCTTATATTTTCTTGAAGAGTACCCATAACTGAAAGAGGTGAATCACCTTCCGCCGCAGAAGGGGCCCTGTCTTCCTTTTGGCCGCGGGCAACTAAAATTTCTTCATTATTTGCTTTTTCACCGCTAAAAGCAAGTTCGGCAAGATACTTGGCTGATGTCCTATACTTTCTGCCCACCGCAACGTGGCTGTAAAAATAAGAATTTATTGCGTCTTCGCCGGAAGTACCAAACTTTTGGAAAGTACCGCGCCCGGTATTTTTGGGTGCATCATCTGCAATATAGAAGCCCAAAACGTCATGCCCGCCAAAAGAGCGTAAATTGCTTAAATTTTTTGCGAAATCACTGTTGCCGACAAATGTTTCAAGCGGTGTTTCCTTTCTGCTTACGCCGAAAGTACTGCCCTTTAAAACAGGCTTTATCATACGGCTGTTATTGATATCTACCGTTTGGGTTGATGTCTGGCCCTGATTGCCGCCTTTTGAGGCCCCGTTATTTGCATAAACGGAACTGACAAAACCCGGCATAGAAGATTTGGTATCTTTATCTTCTTCTTTATCAATACTTTGGCGGGCTTTGCGTGCATCTGCCTGCGCGCCGCCTGCGGCGGTATCCACGGTATAACTTTCACCCGCAGATTTTACACCGAAACTTGAACCTGTGTTTGCGCCCTCTTTAAAGGAAGAACCTTGATTTGTACCGGAAATATCATCAGATAAATAATCTTCTTCCGGCAAAGAGCGGACACCGCCCACCTGCCCTTGTGCAAGGTCGGGAGTATCAACAGTTTTTCCGTCTTTATATATACCTGATATTTCATCGGGGCGGCGGCGTGTTCTTTCAAATTCGTGATAATAGGCCTCCCGCGCATTTATAAGACGTGAACCCCCCGCTTCAAAACGGGAATAGAAAATAGGATCCGCAGGTTCTTCAACAATTTCTTTTTGTGCAAATGCCGCTTTCATGGCAGCGGTTTCCACCCCGAGTGAACTTAAAGCCAAATCAAGCAAAGTCAGCTGCCTGGTTATTGCGGTAGGTAAGCCGAATTTGTGTGCAATATTATTTAAGAAAGGAATATAAGAAACAGGCACAGCAATAGCCGCAAAAACAATAAAAACAAGCAAGAAAGCCAGAACTAAAGATATTCTTTTTTGTTTTTGTTGTTCTTGCTTAGACGTCTGCATTTTTATAAATGCTTTTTTGGCCGGTATTTTCTCTTGTTTTATAGTTTGCTCTTTTTGTTTCATAACCTTATCCTTAAAACTACAAAATAAAAATTATTTTTTAGCGAAACTGCCCCCCGAACCAAAGTTTGATTTAGTGGGTTGTAAAGTATTTTTCTTTGTCTTTAAGGCCTCAAGTTTTGCTTTGGCAGCGGCGGCCTTTTCTTGAGCTGCTTTTATTTTGGCCTCCTGCTCCGCCCTTTTGGCGGCAAGTTCGGCATCGGCTTTGGCTTGGGCTTCACGTTGCTGTTGGGCAAGTTGTACTTGGCGTTCATATTCTGCCCGGCGCTCTGCTTCCTTTTGCCTTTGGGCTTCTTCCCTTTCCTTTATTATGCGCTCTTGTTCCGCCTTTTCTTGGGCGGCCTTTACCGCCTCGGCACGCAAGCGTGCTTCTTCTGCCTGAACTTCTGCCAATTTGGCATTATAAGTAGCAAGTTGCGCCTGATAATCAAAGGCCTGTTCTTGTTTTATTTCTTGCTCTTTTACATTTTCTTCCTGCTTTTCCTCTTGCTCCTGCAATTTGGTATTTAGCAAGTCATTTTTTTGGACAGGTTCTTCTGATTTCAGTACACCTAACTGTCTTAAGCGCCTTTTTTGTGCTAAGCGCCTGTCTTGTTTTGCCTTTTCCGCCCTATACTTTTGCATTTCCGGCGAATTCAGAGCCTGCTCATAACTTGCTTTAATTTGCCTTTTTGTGTCAATATCGTCCAATATAATCATAGCAATTATTGATAAAATGAACGTAATTATCACAATAACTGTGGCAATATTTACAAAAGAGCCAAACTTGGAAGGTACTTTTTGCGTACCTTCCAAATCAGTATTACTTTCTACATCTTTTATTTCATCAAGACCGTTTAAGTTTTTCATAAATTATTAGGGTATCCATATTTATACCATATTATCAGGAATAGGTGGGAGGTCTCCAGCCATTATACCCTCCTCTACCACAACTGATTTCGATCTCCTTATAAACGCCTTATATCCTGAGTACCAAGCGGCAGCTAATACCACTAAAGTACCGATAGATGCACCTATTGCCAACCATTTCTTTTTATTTAACTTAGCATCCGTAATAAGGTTATAATCTTTAAATTTATCATCACCCATCTTTCTAATTAGGTCAAAGATACCATCAGTATGACCATCACCCCAGAATATCAGTGCTGCCCATACTAATGCTGCTACAGTTAATACACCGCCTACTATATAGTTGTAAGGCCGTGGTAAAAATTTTACAGCCGCCCATATTGCAACGAAAGATACTACCCACATAAGGAGCATTTCCAAATATCTGTTAGTAAGATTTTCCTCTAATTCTTGGAATTCTTTCTGGGCTTCTTTAAAACCTGCCATAGGGTCACCACCGGGATTATCTATCCAACCATCGGGTAAACCCGGGTTATTATTCGGGTCATTTAAAGCGGCATTAACGGCAGCTATATCTGCACCGTCTTCTATTGTATTACCTGTTTCATCTAACTGGCCGCCGTCAAAAGCATTTTCCGCAAGTTTTTTACTGCCTTCATCATATTGTGCTTGTACTGCTTTTGATGAGAATCTTGCCGCAGTAAGTAAGGATTGTGCCGCACTTCTGTCCCCGCCTTTGCCGGTATCTGCCGCAACACCACCCTTGCCGCGCGCGACATTATAACCGCCCATTGCACCGCCGCGGCCTAATTTAAAGGCTTTGGAATTTGCACCGTTATCTAAATCTGCACTTGGCAAAGCACGGCTTGCATTATCACCTTGCATACCGCCCATTGACATCGCACCTGCGCCGCCGGTGCCTGCACCGCCGCCAAAACTGCCCCAAGAACTGCTGCCGCCGGAATTGGCTAATTTATTTATTTGGGTTTCACGTCTGGCACGGTTGGCCCTTTCTCTTGCTTGTTTTGCTTTACGTGCTTTTGCGGCGGCACTGCTTTCCCCTTCGGCAGCGGCTTCATCTGAAGAAGCATTTTCGCCGCCTTGGCTATAACCGGCTGCACCTTGGGCACCAGCATAACCTGCACCATAAGGGACACCGTTTTCATCAAAACCGCCGTTTAAACCGTTAGCATAAGCGCCTTCAGAACCCTCTGCCCCGTACGGAACGCCGTTGGCATCAACACCGCCTTGGGCATACATCGGGTTTGACGGATCATAAGCACCGTTTACACCGCCTTGGCCGCCCTGATAGCCGGCATCACCATAGACAAAGCCCTCATCACTCTTTACACCTTCTGCATAAGCACCGTCGGCACTATAAGCATCGTCTTCATCAGTACCTTCGGAACTGCCGCGTAAAAAACGGGCTGTGTTCCTGTCCTGTTGTGCTGATAACTGTCTTTCCAAATCAGCACGGCTTACACCGTTGCCGTAAAAATTCTTATTATAAGCATTATCCTCAAATCTTGACAATGCCGCTTCATTGGCTTGTTTTTGGTCTGTGCCGCTAAAGTTGCTGATTACACCAAGACCTACAACTAATGTCACCATTACCAAAACCGCGCCCATTACTTTTTTAGAGCCTAGTTTGGCTAATATATTTTTCATAAGCCCTCCTGCTTACTTTTTATTAAATTCCGTACTGCTTTTTACTGCTTTGAATTGGACCGGCGGTAAATGTTAAGTTTTTCCCGATAGTCCATACCCTTTTCAACTTCTGCAAATTTATTCTTTTCCTTAGGTGTATTTTGCTCTTCAAGAGATGCTAAATAATCTTGCTCTTCCTGTTTTCTTAAAAGGCGGTCTTCTTCCAATGCCTTTTCCATTTGCTCTTTACGTGTTTTTTCCTTAACCGCTATACGTTTAGCCTTTTCACCTGCAAAGAAAGCATCGTTCGCTTTTGATATATGCTTGCTGGCCAAGATCTGGAAGGCCAAAAGCAATACCGTCACTAAAACGATAACTAAAGCAAAATAATCATTACCCTGTTTATCTTTCTTAAAAATAATTTTGTTTTGTTCCATAATTATTCTCTTTTACTTAGTAGTTATTTCTTCCGTGGTTTGTTTAACCATTTCGTTAGTCATTTTTGCTTCAGCCATGCTCATAACTTTCTTACCGACACCTGAACCTTCAAAATTAAGTTTCTGCCCCCATATTGCCGCTGCAATTATACCGCCTGTTAAAACCGGTAATATTACCCAAGGAATCCAAGATGCCCAAGAGTCGGTCTGAAAGTCTTGATGATTACCAAGCCTCTTATTTACCGCAAACAGGTCATCCATATCTTTTATAATATCATGGCCATTACCATCATAATCAGCGCCCCAAATTGCATATAATGCCGCAAAAGCAATAACAGCAATTGCAATATAATAAAGCCAAGCATAAGGCCCGCCTGTCACAGCGGCTTTTTTAAGACCGCATATACATACCATGGCCGCAAGTGCTATAGGTATTGCCATTAACATATGTATTGTACCGGCATCAGCTAAAGTATCTTGTTCATCCGCATCATCAGTAGTATCATCAGTTATTTTTTTTAAGTCGCCCCCAAGATGTTTATAACCGGCTAAATTACGCGGATCAGAACCAACGACATTATCCCCCGCAATTCTGGCACCGCCTTCATTACCTTTGCTGCCGTCAAAAGCGGCTGCCGCATCACTGGCAGCAGATACCATATTTTTACCGCCTGCAGAATAAAGTGATTGTTTAGCACGGCCTGAATAAAAATATGCCTTGTTTAATTCTCCTTTTGTAGAGTCACCCCCGCCGCGTGTGCCGCCGCTTTCTGCACCCCTGCTGCCTTGTGCAACGCTAAAACCGCCCATTGTACCGCCGCGGCCTGCTTTAAAAACAGAACCGTCTGCCGTACCGGAAATATTGGCGGAAGGTAAAGAGCGGGCAGAATTATCTTGACCGGACCTTGAACTGCCGCCACCCATACTGCTGCCTGCACTTGCCGCAGCGCCGCTTGAGGAAGAACCGCCTTTTGCACCACCAAAGGAACTGCCGTTTGAGACCGCTAACTTGTTTATTACCGTAGCACCTTTTTTATCTGCAGCCATTTCCGGTTTTGATTTACCGTTTTTATCTTTTTCCCCGCTGCCGCTTATTACACCGGCAATATATCCGGCAGTACTGTCAGAAGTACCTGCACCGGCCGTTTCATAAGAATTTCTAGGGCCGTTTTGAGGTGTAAGCATAGGGTTTGTTTCTTGCCCGCCTTCTGAAGAACTTACCGCAACCGCACCTGACTGCGCACTGCCTGTACCTGCTTTTTGGGCTTCTAAATAAGCGCGGGCATTTTCAAATTCTGCCTCATTTTCTCTTATTTGGTTTTGAACGGAACCCGTACCGGAAATTTTGCCGAATTCGCCATAATCGGTACGCATATTTGCCGGTATACCGTCTGATGTTTGCAAAGAAACTGTATCACTGTTGAAGGAATTAACACTCAAATTTCCCTCACCCGTAAAAAGAGCGCGCCTTGCGGGGTTATATGCCGGTGAATTATTATAAGAAGTATAAACACCGTATACAACAAATGCAGAAAACAATGCAACACTCAAACCGGTAATAGCATTGCGTGATACAGCACCCTTTTTGTTTAGGGTTATATTTCTAATGGTTTTAATTATGTTTTTCATAAATTTCTCCGCTATTTATTTACCCTACTATAACCAGAATTTCTTCCCCGTCTTCACTACCTACGATAGCACCTACAATATATCCCGGTTCAGTATCGGGAACGACATTGGTATTTGCGATTTCTGATTCCGTTTCACTTTTGTTTACTTGTTTTTTAATTGCGGGAAAAGCCGGATTTTCTTCCGAATTATCAAAGCTGCTTTTCCTTTCAATCTTTACTGACTGCAAATCAATACTTTTTCCATCAACAGAATCTACACTTATATTTTGCCTCTCATCCATAAGAATTGCACTTTCTTGCTGAATATCAGCAGGCTGATTATTGTAATGATTGTAGACACCGTACAAAATAACGATAAGCAGAACAATAACTATACCTGCGAGAATATTTTGTGATGTTTCACCTTTGTTATTCAAGTTTGTATTTTTAATGTTATTATTTGCGTTTTTCATAAATCTCTTAACAACCGCTTTTGCATTCCCCTTTGTAAAATAACTTTCCGTCTTTAGTAAAGAAATAATCTCCACTACCCATTGATCCGCTTGCTTTCTTACCCCAATTATTCCAACAACCGCTTGTCAAGCAAGAAAAGCCATTAGAAATCAAAGCACTCAAAAATTCACTTTTTAATTTCGCTTTAAGGCATTCCGTACTGACTTTACCTTTTTTATTCATGCAATTATCGTTATAACCGTCATCGTTATTATTATTATTTTTGTTATCGTCATTGTTATTGTTATTATTATTATCAAGGTCGTCATTAATGGCGCGGTTTATGTCATCTTGCAAATCAGGATCAACGCCTTCGGGCAATTCCTCAAGGCCCAATTCTTCTTTGTCTTTTTCTAAATCTTCTGCAGATACTTCTTTCTGGAAAGCATCAATGGCACCTGCCGCTGCAGTTTCGGCATCTTCAGCATTAGCACCTTTGGCAGATTCTATGGCAGCGGTATCCAACCCGACGCCGCGGCCTTTATCCCTGGCAAAGGCCAAATCTTTAGCCGTTGTAGCATGGCTTGCCGGCATACCTTGATTACTCTTAAGATCTTTGCCTTCATAACGCCATATAGAGCCGACAGTAGCACTGCCGCCACCGCCGCTACCGCCAACCCTGCTGCCTCCGGCCAAAGTGGCAGGCCTTGTTTGATTTTGTACTTGACGTGACTGGCGCTTTTTATCTGCTTTGGCTTGCTGTGCGGCTTTGTCTTTGGCATACTGTGTTTTAGCTTTTTCTTTCTTTTCTACACGTTCTTGCATAACTTGACGTGCTTTTTCAACTTTTTGTTTTTCATCAAATATTGCTTTATATTCCGGATCCGGAGGAGGCGGTGTTCCTGCTTCTTTATCTTTAACTTGGCGTGCTTTACGGTCTTCAGCAGAAAATAATGAGCCTAAAAGATCTGCATTTGAGACATCTTTATATTCAGGATTGCCACGCAAAAAATCTGAAGCTTCGGCATCAGTACCAAAAGGCAAGGCGGCAAGGTCCTGCATCCTTGAAGATGAAAATTTACTGTAATCGGGTTGCGGCTCTGAACCCATATGCGGGACAACAGCAACCAAAGTTAAAATAATAACCAACCCGCAACCGCTCCAGGTATAAAGTTGCTTTCTTTTATCACCGCTATCGCGTTTTTGGCCGCTGCCGCGCATTATTATTGACATATTCTTCCCCTTTGTTTAGATTTATTGTACTTTCCTTAATTCTACTTTTTTTGTTCGACCTATGCAACTTATTTCTCTTTACATCTTTACATAGACAAAAAACTTTGCTCTTGCTGACCCGCCCCCCTACTTCCGGGGCGCTCAAACATAGAGCGTAAACTAATATCTACACATAGTATAAATGTTTTTTTCTGTTTTGTCAAGGCCTGTTCTTTACGTCAATAATCAACAAAAATAACACACAAACAAAATTAAAAATAGTAAAATATATTGATGAAAAATTTTCTTGGAAAACTCTTTGCACCGATTAAGACATTTTACAATTTCGGAATGTCTATCGTAGATAAAGTAGCTGAAAATTTAGGGTTAAGTAAATATTTCGCGCGCTTTTTAGTCAGCGGCGTGATAAATACTGCTTTCGGGTACTGTGCATTTGCATTTTTTATTTTTATCGGCTGCGGGGATTTTACCGCCCCTCTGTTTGCCGAAATTTGCGGTATAATTTTTAACTTTAACACTATCGGCGGCATGGTTTTCGGGGACAGGTCCAAAAAATTATTTTTGCGCTTTTGTTTGGTGTATGGAATAATTTATATTTTCCAAGTTGCAGGCCTTAAAATCTTTGCTGCTTATGGTATGGAAAACCGCTATATTTCCGGGTTTATTTTGCTTTTTCCTATCGCATTTTTATCTTATAATTTAAATAAAAGATTAGTTTTTAAGAAGTAAATTTTATTTGGTTATATCAATTTCGCGCCACTTGCCGCTAAAAAACCTAAACATCATAAATATACCTGTGCCAACGCCGTAAATACACATCCACGCCCATAAAGCATTAAGCCCGCCGTGGAAAATTTCCACAATAAAATAACTGCCAAGCATTAAAACGGATGCGCAGGTTATCATCAGTTTCATTTGGAATTTTGTATCCCCTGCGCCGCGCAGTCCGTCGCCGAAAGTTAAGTAAACCGTATCGCCCAAAGTAAATATAAATAGAAAAGGCAGCAACACTATTGCACTTGCATATATGGCGTTTGTTTGCGGTGTTTGTGCGCCGATAAATGCACCAAGTATCGTTTCGGGGAAAGTAAAAAAGCAGAAGAATAATGCCGCTTCATATATTAGAGAAAGTTTAAATACGTTATATAAAGCCTTTACACCTGTATCGGTTTTGCCCGCGCCGCGGTATTGAGCCATTAAAATTTGGCCGGCGATAGTTAAGCCCATTAAAGGTAAAAATTCAAGTGTTTGAAGTGTCATAATAATATTGCTTGCCGCCAAAGAAATGCTGTCAATATTACCCACAAATAAAACAAAAATAGTGAAAGATATTACGTCCATAAACATACCAAAACCGTTGGGAACGCCAAAGCGCACAAGTTGCCAAAGTGCTTTTTTATTAAAACCAAACAATTTACCAAGACGGAATTTTTTATTTAATTTCGGGCGAAAAAGTAAGAACAAGAAAAATGCCATAACGCAAAACCCGCTTATTACAGTTGAATAACCCGCGCCGGCAATACCCATTTCTTTAAAACCGAATTTGCCGAAAATCATTACATAAGAAAGAATAACATTTACAATATTTCCGCCAATATTGGCTATCATTGTTATAAGTGTTCTACCTTGCCCGGTAAAGAAACTTGCAAGTGCATTATTAACGACAGCAAGCCCGCCGAATAAAGCAAGAATAGTGAAATAAGTAAGTTCCTGCACTTTAATTTCGGGCGCATGGTTTGTATTCATTATAAAAAATCTTCCAAGCGGTGTAAGCAAGATTATAGCAAGCCAAGAAATTATACCGAGCAAAACACCTTGCCACAAAGCAACGCTTAAACGCGCATACTTTTTTTGCCCGAAATAATTTGCCACAAATACCGCCGTATAACCGCAAGAACCCATAAAAAAAGAAATTATCGTAAATGACAAAAGCCCCGCCGGAACGCATGCGGCAAGTGCTTCGGGCGAGTGCCATGCAAGGAACATCCTATCGGTAAACTGCATTAAACTTTGTGAAGAATTTGTGATAATCAAAGGTAATGCAATAGTGAGTATTAAGGAATAAGATGCCTCTTTACTTTTTTTGATTTTACTAAACAACTTTTTCATTTTTATTATTAACCCCACACCTAACCTCTCCACCTTAAAAAGGGGAGAGGAATTATCTGAAATCCTTTGAAATTTTTCCTATTTCTCCCCGCCCCCTTGTTTACAAAGGGTAATTCTACCAGTAGGCGGAGGGGGCAAGGGGTGGGGTTGTAAAACTAAAGATAAAAAAACCTGCGGTCTTTAAAAGGCCGCAGGTCAGAACTCAAAAAACTATTATTTCTTTGAGACTTTTACGGCTTTTGGGCCTTTTTCTGATTCAACCACTTCAAAGGTCACTTCTTGCCCTTCTGCTAAGGTTTTGAAACCGTCGCCTTGAATTTCTTGATAGTGGACAAAAAGATCTTTTGAACCATCATCAGGGGTAATAAAACCATAACCTTTTTGGTCGTTAAACCATTTTACTTTTCCGTTTGCCATTACTAATTACTTCCTTTTATTAATATTGGTCTCAAAGAGACATTGAGGTTGCCCTCAACAATATTATAACATATTTTTGCACAATTTTTACGATTTTTTTAACCAACAAGTTTTATAACCAGATAGTGACCCTTCATAAGGACCGAGTGCTTTTTGATCGGAAGAACAATATGTACTCAAATGTTCGCACAATCTTTCTGCTCTTTTATTATCACTTTTTGGACGACATTGTTGCTGTAAAGCAAAACTTCCATCATCTTGAAAAATTCTTCTATAATAGATAAAGGAATAATCCTTATTGCCACAAACAATATCACCATAAGAATTTTGTAAAATTGGTTTTATAATACAACAATAAAAATCTGAATAAACTCTACAATTAATATTTTGTTTGGGATTTGTTTCTTCATAATCTCCTGGTAAATCTATATCAAGAAAACTCATATTGGCAGGATAAGTATTATTAACTAAATTGTATCTTATGTAAGCGTCGGCAATATTTTTGGCGGCAGATTGTAATTTTGCAAATTTTGTTTTATCTACCGCAAGTTGATATTGCGGTAAAGCAATACCTGCTAAAATACCAACGATTAGAACCACCACAAGCATTTCTATAAGTGTAAAACCGTGGGGATACCTTTTGTTTTTCATCATAATATATACCTCAACTTTGTTCTATTAAACTACCTTATAAACGTATTTGTTTATAACAAAATTTTACAAAAAAAAAAAAAAGCAAGTCAAGTAGAATTTTTTCCACCAAAGCAAATTAACTACTAAATAATAAGGGAAAAAAACACTTAAGGCATCTCGTACATTAATTTTAAACAAACATTTTGCTTTTTTATTTTACGTCTAAAAATTAAAAAATAGTTGCAAGTTAACTCTAATTTTCGTATAATTTTATAAAGTAAGTTTGGCGCGATGGCCAAGTGGTAAGGCGGCAGTCTGCAAAACTGCTATTCGGGAGTTCGATTCTCCCTCGCGCCTAATGCTCTTTCAAACAAACCCTTTAGTACGCCTTGCGGGCGTAGTTCAATGGCAGAACCTCAGTTTTCCAAACTGATGACGAGGGTTCGATTCCCTTCGCCCGCTACGGCGTAAGCGTTAAGGGTAATATTTATGCTGGGATAGCTCAGTTGGTAGAGCATCTCCATGGTAAGGAGAAGGTCGTGGGTTCAAGTCCCATTCCCAGCTTTTAATTTATTTAAAATAAAAAACACAGGAGAAATTAAAAATGGCAAAGGAGAAATTCTCAAGAAGCAAACCGCACGTTAACGTCGGTACAATCGGCCACGTTGACCACGGTAAGACTACCTTGACCGCTGCAATGACGAAAGTATTGGCAAGCGAAGGTAAGAGTAAAGAAATGGCATACAGCGATATTGCAAAAGGCGGCGTAGTACGCGACGCAAGCAAAATCGTGACGGTAGCCGTTTCACACGTTGAATACGAATCAGACAGCAGGCACTATGCACACATTGACTGTCCGGGCCACGCTGACTACATTAAAAACATGATTACCGGTGCCGCACAAATGGACGGTGCAATCTTGGTAGTATCAGCAGTAGACGGTGCAATGCCACAAACTAAAGAACACGTTTTGCTTGCAAAACAAGTTAACGTTCCGAAGTTAGTCGTATTCTTAAACAAAGTAGATTTAGTAGAAGATAAAGATATGTTGGACTTAGTAGAAGAAGAAGTCCGCGATCTTTTAGTCAAATACGGTTTTGATAAAGAAACCCCGATTATCCGCGGAAGTGCCTTAAAAGCAATTGAAGGTGATACTTCTGAACTTGGTATCCCTGCAATTAAGAATTTACTTTCTGCATTAGATACATGGATACCTGAACCGAAACGCGAAACAGATAAACCGTTCTTGATGGCAGTAGAAGACGTATTCTCCATCACCGGGCGCGGTACAGTAGCAACAGGCAGAATTGAAAGAGGTAAGGTCAAAGTCGGTGATCCGTTAGAAATCATCGGTTTCAGAGATACCTTAAACACCGTTGCAACGGGTATTGAAATGTTCCGCAAATTATTGGATGAAGGTTTAGCAGGTGATAACGTAGGTATCTTGCTCCGCGGTATTGATAAGAATCAAGTTGAACGCGGTCAAGTACTTGCAGCACCGAAGACCATCACCCCGCATAAGAAATTCACCGGTCAAGTTTACATTTTGAAGAAAGACGAAGGCGGCCGCCATACCCCGTTAACACCGGGTTATAAACCGCAATTCTACTTCAGAACGACAGACGTGACAGGCGAATTACAATTCAAATCAGA
>JBGURU010000052.1:0-16746 GCA_045132175.1 Elusimicrobiaceae bacterium
TAAAACCTAATTTGTTTTTCATATAATCTCCTATTTTATACAATACTTTTATTTACTGCATATTAAATTATAGAAAAAAAAAAAAAATAGATGTCAAGAGGATCGTCGTGAAATTAAAGATATATTTTTTATTTCACAATACTTTGTTTATCATGGCATAGGACTTTAGTACTAATTTTTAATAGGTCCAAAAAGCAGATAAACATAGGTCTAAAATCCCTTTTAAAACCTCGATAATTGTTATAGACTTTATATATAAACAAATAAATTAGTTTTGCCTGCTCCTTTTGGCGGACTAATTTATGCCCTAAGGCAGCCAAACCCCTAGGCTGCCTATTTTTTTGTCTTCGTCTTTTCTGTAAATTTTCATTTTTTCATCGGCTTCGGATACCTCCGCCCTACGGGCGTGTTAACTCGGTATACCTTGCCTTGATAAAAATGAAAATTTCCTAGAAAATACTTGCAAAAAGTTTATTCTCTATCGGTTATTTTAATGATTTCGCCCACTCGCGGTATGCTTCGCTCGTTATTTCTCGTCTAAAGAAAAAATAGTTTGAAAGAGCATATTAGGGACATTTTTTCTTCGTCTTTTCGGTTAATTTTAATTTTTTTCAAATTTCGGATACTCGTTTCAATCACTTACAATACTATCTTACTTTTCCCCCCGTAGCGGCTCTATATTTGATATAATAGTATTATGAATATTTTCGGCTTTGATACTTTGCCTTCTACCAATACTTATGCCATAGAACATTTTGATGAATATCAGCATTTAGATATCATTATGGCACAGGTTCAGACGGCGGGCAAGGGTAGAAAGGGCCGCAAATGGTCCTCTGAAACAGGGGGGCTTTATTTTACAGTCATTTTAAAACCGGTTGCCCCGCAAATTGAAAAGTTAAGTTCTCTGACACAAATTATGGCAATTTCCGTATGCAAAGCCGTCAGAAAATTAGGTGCTAAAGTATATTTAAAATGGCCTAATGATGTTCTTTTTGAAGGCAAAAAAATTTGCGGTATTTTAAGCGAGGCCGCCACAAACGGAACGGAAGTAAAAGGGCTGGTTATCGGCGTAGGGGTAAATATTGAACAAAAAAATATAGTATCCGATAAACCCTTTACAAGTTTGGCTGAAATGGGCATAAAAGTTTCAAAAAGTGTGTTAATTGAAAGTATAATTTCAAACTTTAATAATATGCCAAAAGAGAATTTCAGAAACGATTTTAAAAAACTTTGCCCGGCTTTTGCTAAACAAATTACGGTAGACGGCAAAACAGGTATTTTTGAAGATATTGACAATTGCGGCCGCTTGATTTTAAAAACGGAAAAAGGCCTTGAAACAATAATTGCAGGCGACGTAAATTTTTAGATTTTGAAGTTTTAAAATAAATTAGGAGTATGTATGAATACAGAATTATTTGCCAAAAGTGTTGAACTTATGGTTATAGGTATGGGGATGACATTCAGTTTCCTTATACTTCTTGTACTTATGCTTAATGTGCTTAGGTTGCTGGTGCAAGTTTTAAATAAAATTGCGCCGGAAAAAGTAGAAAAACCCACAACGCCGGCACCTGCTGTGCAAGACGACAAAAAAGTAAAAATTGCTATTGCCTTAGCGGCAATTAAAGCAGCAAGATAATTTTAATATTTAAGGAGAAATAAAATGAAAAAAATTAAGTTTATGTTAACGGCTTTCCGTGACGGTTTCCAATCTGTCTACGGCACAAAAGTCAGAAGTGAAGATTTTTTACCGGCAGTTGAGGCCGCTAAAGAAGCAGGTGTTATGCATTTTGAATCTGCCGGCGGTGCAACCTTCCAAAGTGCTTTGTTTTTTAATAAAGAAAACCCTTATGATGTTATGGATGCTTTTAGAAAAACCGTCGGGCCGGATGTAAACTTGCAAAGTTTGGCACGCGGTGTTAACGTCGTAGGTTTAAATTCACAACCAAGCGATGTAATCAAATTACACGCCCAAACATTTAAAAAACACGGTCTTACAACTATCAGAAACTTTGATGCTTTAAACGACGTTAATAACTTAATTTACAGCGGTAAATGTATTAAAGAGGCCGGCCTTAAACATGAAGTGACCGTGACGATGATGTCCCTTGCACCGGGGTGGGACAAAACCGGTAAATTCCATACACCGGAATTTTATGAAGGTGTATTAAAAAATATTATTGCAAGCGGTATAGAATTTGACAGCGTTTGTTTTAAAGACGCATCAGGCACATCTACTCCCGAAACCGTTAGGGAAACAATTGCAAGGGCAAAAAAGATTTTACCGCCTGAAGTTGATGTAGTTTTCCACACACACGAAACCGCCGGCACAGGCCTTGCCTGTAATTTAGCCGCTATTGAAGGCGGTGCAGACAGAATTGACTTATCAATGGCACCCGTCAGCGGCGGTACTTGCCAAACAGATATTATTTCAATGTGGCATGCACTCCGCGGCAGCAAATATACTTTAGATATTGATATTGACAAAATCCGCAAAGCAGAAAGCGTCTTGAAAGATTGCTTAAAAGATTATGTCTTAAAACCGGAAGCAATGAGAGTTGAACCTACTATTCCGTTCTCCCCCCTCCCGGGCGGCGCTTTAACAAATGCTACAAGGCAGTTAAGGGAAATCGGCCAAATTGATAAATACCCGCAAGTTCTTGCCGCTATGGAAGAAGTGGTAAGGCGCGGAGGTTTCGGTACATCCGTCACACCGGTCAGCCAATTTTACATACAACAGGCAATGCAAAACGTTATACAAGGGCCTTGGAAAGCCTTTGCACCCGGTTATGGAAATATGTTGCTTGGCTACTTCGGCAAAACACCTACACCGGCAGACCCCGAACTTGTAAAACTTGCCTCTGCTTATATGAAGAAAGAACCCACAACAAAAACTGTTTTGGAACTTAATGACGCAGACCCCAAAAAAGGTGTTAAACCCGCAACGGAACTTCTTAAAAAGAATAATTTACCCGTCACAGATGAAAACATTTTTATCGTAGCGGCCTGTAATGATGCTGCAAACGGTGTAAATAAAGGTTTAGATTTCTTACTCGGTAAAGCAAAATGTTTAGTTGAAAAGAAATCCGCTACTACAGAAACAAAATTAAAAGGTAATGCCTTTACAGTTTCCGTCGGCGGCGAAACATTTAACATTGAACTTAAAGATAATAAAGCAACAGTTAACGGCCAAACTTATGATATCGCAGTTAAAGAAGGTATAAGTGCACAAGCACCTGCACAAACAAGCACAGGCGGCGGCACGGAAGTCAAAGCACCAATGCCGGGCGTAATTATGCGCTTTTCCGTCGCGGAAGGAGCAAGCGTGCAAAATGGCCAAACTGTTATCATTATTGAAGCAATGAAAATGGAAATGGAAATCAAAGCAACTGCGGCAGGTAAAATACATTTTACATCAGCCACCGGCGACCAAGTACAAACAGGCAATGTACTTGCTTTGATTAAATAGGTGAATTATGGCAGCAGATATTTTATCTTCTTTGCAAACACTTTTACAGACAACCGGCCTTGTCAATTTCACTTGGGGACAAGTGGTAATGATTGCCGTTTGTTTGGTAATTTTGTGGCTTGGTATCGTCAAGCAATTTGAACCGCTTTTGTTAATACCTATCGGTTTCGGCGGTTTGCTTTCCAATATTCCCGTTGCGGGAATTGCGGCTTTAAGCGTGACAAGCATTGACCCTACCGGTACAGTTCATACTGCTTTCGGCGGTTTCCTGGGGCAAGTATACGGGTTTGGTATTGAGAGCGGTTTATTTCCGTTGCTCATCTTTATGGGCGTTGGTGCTATGACGGACTTTGGGCCTTTAATTGCTAATCCGCGCACTTTGCTTTTAGGTGCGGCGGCGCAGTTCGGTATTTTCTTTACCATCTTCGGCGCCTTGATGCTTGGCAATATCTCGCCTGATTTAAGTTTCTCTATGAAAGAGGCTGCCTCAATCGGTATTATCGGCGGCGCAGACGGCCCGACAGCCATATTCTTAACTTCAAAACTTGCGCCTAATTTGCTTGGTGCAATCGCGGTTGCGGCTTATTCTTATATGGCGCTTGTGCCGATAATTCAGCCGCCTATAATGAAATTTTTAACAACGCCCGAAGAACGCAAAATAAAGATGCAACAACTCCGCCCCGTCAGCAAAAGGGAAAAAATTATTTTCCCGATAATGGTTTTGCTTATGTGCGCTTTGTTTATTCCCGATGCCACACCGTTAATCGGTTGTTTGATGTTCGGCAACTTGGTTAAAGAATGCGGCGTTGCAAACCGCCTTGCCAAAACAATGCAAAACGAGTTAATCAACTTGGTGACGATTTTGCTAGGTTTAGCAGTAGGTTCAAAACTTTCTGCCGATAAATTTTTACAATTTAAGACGGTGGCAATCGTAATACTCGGTCTATGTGCTTTCTGTGTGGGTACAGCGTCCGGCGTTTTGATTGCAAAACTCATGAACTTATTTACCAAAAATAAAATCAACCCGCTTATCGGTGCAGCAGGTGTTTCCGCTGTGCCTATGGCGGCGCGTGTTGCAAATAAAGTCGGGCAGGAATATGACCAACAAAATTACTTGCTTATGCATGCTATGGGGCCAAATGTAGCAGGTGTAATAGGCTCTGCGGTGGCGGCAGGTATTTTGCTTGCGATGCTCGGCAGATAAGTAATTTAGCAGTTTACCCCCGTGTTAATTAACACGGGGGTTTTTTGTTTGTGTATAGGACCTTTTTACCCCATGATATAGGTCTTTTTTCCCTTGTAAAAATAAAGAATAAGTGCAAAAATATATGTATGAGAAAGTATCTTTATTTTTTGTTATCTGTTTTAATATTTCCCCAGCTATCCTTTGCAAAGGGAAACTGCGATACTTTAATTAAAGAATATTTTAATAAAAATTACACTTACAACGGTGGAGTAAAAGGGAAAATGAAATTAGACGAACAAAGAAATTGTCTAAATTTCAAAAATCCTTTATATTCCAATGCTTATGATTTTGAGAAAAAACAAAAATATATTTTGAGTATTGATGATAACTTTTTAGTCCGCAAAAACTTAATTGATTATCAGGAAGCGGCACAAATATTATCCGAAAACGGCAATACAAAAAAAGCATCGGAATATATAGACAAATTTAATGAAATATTAATTCAGAGATTCTATATAAATTTAGCGGCAGTAATTTTAAAACAACAGGTACAAAACGGGTTTATAAGTAAAGCCCATCAAGAAGAATTATTTGAAAAAGTTGATAAATTTTTACCCACAATCGGTAAATGCCACCCCGGTATTTGTGAAGGCTACGGCCTTATTTCTTTGGTTGCAGATGCCTTCCCAAAATGTAAACAAAACAGTTGCCAAAAAAATATTTTATATGAAAATTTATATTTTGCTCTTGCCCATTCAACAAACAATTATAAACGTGCAAATGAAACTATTAAGACTTTACTTGCAAAAGATTTCGGCACACCAAAAAGTAATGGTGAAGTAAAAACACCGCTTTTGCTTACAATGTCTTACACAAACCCTGATGATTTTTTAGATTATGCAAATACTTTATTTGACGAAACAAAAAATAAAGGGCTTAATTATGACCATCAAGATGCCCTGCTTTTACCTTTAACTACTGAACTTTTAATTACTTTGGGACAAACTGAAAAAGTACTTTCTTACGCAAAAGCACCGCCTTATAATATTGTTAATATGGAAGCATCTTTGGCTTTACTTAATCACACTATCGGTGATAATATAAGGGAAACCATTCGCCCGAATATTGAGTACTATTATAAAAATACTTCCGCTTGTAATGAGTTTAGTATCGGAATTGCGCAAGGTATGGAAACTTTACAACAAAGTTCCCCCGCTAAACTAAGCAAAGAGCCGGAACTTGATTTATTTTTACGCCAACGTATGCAATATGCTTATTGGAATAACGGCCTTGGTGATATGCTGGAAAGCCAAGCAACAAGCGGTGAAACTTGTGTACCTTCAAAATACGATCCGGAAGATATTGATAAATTTTTGATGACTTCCAAATTAGTCAAAGATTTTATAAGGGAAAATTTTATTGATGATATAATTCTTTTACCTTTCTTTGCATTTAACAAAATTAAGGCTGTTGCAAAAGGTGCAAGGCAAGCGCCTAAAATGATAGAGGTCGCACGTTATTCTGATAATGTCATAGATTTTGCACAAAACACAAAACGCGTTGAAACGGAAATTAACAAATCACTTAAATTATCCTCTGAAAAGATTCGTACAATGCCGAGGGAGATCCCATATAAACAAGCAGTAGGGCAAGATTTTATGCCTTACTACGCAGGCGATAAAGGCAGTTTTACAATATATAACAGCAAAACTTATAACGGTTCCGGCAGAGATGCATATAAATGGAATTTGTACGCAGGCGGAACCTCTAAAGAAAAGCCGCACTATGCACAAAGTTGGACTTCAAAAAAAGCATTTGAGGAAAATGAAGATATTGTAAAAGTTTCAAAAACATCTAAGAAAGTTAAGAGGAGCAAGGCAAAACAAGTAATAGATGAGTTATTCTACCAAGATGCTCCTGATTGGGCAAAAGAAATAGGCTATGAGCAGAGCAAAAAGATTGCAAAAGCGGTAGGTGCCAAAAATTGGTATGAATTAAAATATTATTTTGGCGACCCTGAAATTATAAATATTTTTAAAAAATCAAACAGTATAAGGCGAAAAGAAATCATAGAAAGGATAGAGTATTTATATACCAAATACGGAGTGAAAGGGAATTCAGATTTCTCTATTGCCCATATGGCAGCTTACGGTGATTCTTTTGCCGGTTTCAAATTGTCTAATATTGTTTTAATACATGAGGTTAGACCAACGACAACAGAGATAACAAAAATCTTAGGAACACCTAATTTATTTAACCCGAAACTTTCGTATATGTCAACGAATGGTTTATTCTCACCTAAAAACCCAAAACAAACTTTAGATGCTTATTTAAAAATACTTAATGCAACGCCTGAGCATCCTGCTTATGCCGTATTTAATAACCGTTGGAATATGCTGCGTTTATACAGTAATGACGGAAAGAAAATGATACGTGTATCAAAACATGAATACTCTTTATATAACGGTTCCCCGAAATATCATTTCCACTATTATGAAACTAACGGCGATTTACTTATGAATAATCGTATCGGGCTTGATTTATTTGACCGTTATAATAATATTGCCCACAAAACACCGCTTGAAATAAAGGATTTGTTATTGCCTAAAGAGCAAATTCTTAAATCAAGTTCAGTAAAAGTCCTTACATATCAATAATAATATATTGACTATTCACGTCTATTTTAGCAAAATAGCTCTTGACATCTATTTTTTTTTTTTTCTATAATTTATATATACAATGAATAAAAACATTGTATAAAACAAAATAGGAGCAATTATGAAAAATAAAAATAGAGGGTTTACCCTAATTGAAATGTTAGTAGTAGTACTAATCATCGGTATATTAGCAGGTGTTGCACTTCCGCAATATCAAATGGCAGTAGAAAAAACACGATTAGCCGAAGGCTTAGAAACTTTATCTTATATTAAAAGGATGATAGATTTAAAGGCCTTTGAATGCGGATATACTTATGAATGTATAATGGAAAATGGTTTTGATTATATTGAACTTCCTTTTGATAGTCCTATCGATATCTCTACAGATTATTGGGAATACTCATTAGATTATTCTATTAATGCATCTCGTGTACAAAATAACGATCTACTTTATATAATAGGATATTCAATAAGCGATTGGCCCGATTTGCCTACCGCCGGTAAATTTTGTGACAGTTATTCCGAAATAGGTAATAAAATATGCAAAAGTTTGGAATCACAAGGTTTTGAAAATTACTCAGAATAAAATTTCGTTTTCCCAAACAAAAACCCCCGTGCTAAATTAACACGGGGGTTTTCAATTAAGTTATAAACAAATTATAACAAAACTTTTCTTGATAAGCGGACTTTGCCGTTATTGTCAATTTCAACTACTTTGACTTTTACGACATCGCCGAGTTGTAATACATCTTCCACTTTTGCAACTCTTTCTTTCGCAATTTGTGAAATGTGTAATAAACCGTCTTTGCCAGGTAAAAGTTCAACGAAAGCACCAAACGGTTGAATTGAAACAACTTTACCTTCATAGATTTGGCCCACTTCAACATCTTTAGTAAGCAAATCAACTTCCGCTTTGGCTTGGTTAAGTTTTTCCGCATTGGGTGCGGCAATCATAACTTTACCGTCTTCGTCAACGTCAATTTTTGCGCCGGTTGTTTCGGTAATGCGTTTAATATTTTTACCGCCGGGGCCGATTAATGCCCCGATTTTATCTTGCGGAATAAACATTGTGTGTATCATAGGTGCGTTCTTCGGTAATTCTTTGCGCGGTTCGCTGATGACGGAATCCATATGGTCCATAATGAACATGCGGCCTTTGGTGGCTTGTGCAATGGCCTTTCTTAAAACGTCTAAGGAAATACCTGTTGCAAGTTTCAAGTCCATTTGGAAAGCGGTTATACCTTTGCGGGAACCTGTTAATTTAAAGTCCATATCGCCAAGGTGGTCTTCCATGCCCATAATGTCGGAAAGTACGGCATATTTATCGCCTTCCGTAATTAAACCCATTGCGATACCGCTGCATGCGGATTTCATAGGCACACCTGCATCAAAAAGTGCCAAAGAACCGCCGCAAACGCTTGCCATAGATGATGAACCGTTTGATTCCATAATATCGGAAACAACCCTGATTGTATATGGGAATTTTTCTTGGTCCGGAAGTAGCGGCATTAAAGCGCGGCGCGCAAGTTCACCGTGGCCGATTTCGCGGCGGCCGGGTGCGCGGTCCGGTTTACATTCGCCTGTGGCAAAGCCGGGGAAATTATAATGAAGCATAAATTTTTCATCATAAGTTTCTTCAAGGCCTTCAACCATTTGGGCATCAGCGGCAGTACCTAAAGTGGCGGTTGCCAAAGATTGGGTTTGGCCGCGGGTAAATAAAGCGGAACCGTGTGCGCAAGGCAAAACACCGACGAGAGAACTTAAAGGCCTGATTTGGTCTGTCTTTCTGCCATCTACGCGGACGCCTTCGTTTAATACCATTTTGCGAGATTCTTCATAAGCAAGCATTTCCATAGCAAAATCGGCATAAGTTGCGCCTTCTTCGGGGTATTTTTCCGTAAGTTCGGTTTTAAAGGCTTCTTTTAAATTGGCGATATCGCAGTCGCGTGTTTGTTTATCTGAGAATTTATGTAAGATTTCAGAAACTTTTGCGCGGTATACATTGTTTGCCGCATCTAAAACATCTTGCGGGAGTTTTTCTACGGCGAATTCAAATTTTGCTTTACCGCATTTTTCGCGAAGTTCAAGTTGCGCTTGGCAAAGTTTTTTGACTTCGGGTTGTGCGATTTCAATTGCTTTTACGAGTGATTCTTCATCAACTTCGTGTGCGCCGCCTTCCACCATCATAATGCCTTGCATGGTACCTGCAATAACAAGGTCCATATCGGCAATTTTGCGTTCTTGGATGGTCGGGTTAACGATATATTGGCCGTTAACGCGGTCAACACGAACACCGGCGACAGGTTGCGTAAAAGGAATTGAAGAAATTACCGTTGCCGCGCTTGATGCGACGATGCTGATAACATCACTGTCATTTACGCCGTCTGCGGAAAGGACCATTGCCGTGACGTTGACTTCACAGGCAAAACCTTCCGGAAAGAGCGGGCGCATAGAGCGGTCAATAAGACGGGATGATAAAGTTTCTTTTTTGCTTGCCCTTGTTTCGCGTTTAAAAAAACCGCCGGGGATTTTGCCCGCGGCATAGGTTCTTTCTTTATAGTTAACGGTTAAAGGCACAAAGTCTTGCAAGCCGGGTTTTTGAACTTTATCGCAAACGGCTGTTGCAAGGACCATTGTATCACCGATACGGGCGATAACAGCACCGTCGGCTTGCTTGGCCATCACACCAGTTTCTAATGTGATAGTTTTGCCACCGACTTCGACGCTGTGGCTAAATTTTCCTAGATTACTCATTTATTATTTCCTTAATTTTAATTCTTTGGTTAATGCTTGATATTTAGCAAAATCGTTTTTCTTTAAATAAGCAAGTAAACGTTTGCGTTGACCGACTAAGCGTGTTAAACCTCTTTTTGCTGCAAAGTCTTTCGGGTTATTTTTAAGATGTTCATTGATGTAGTTCATTCTTTCCGTAATTAAAGCAATTTGCACAAACGGTGAACCGGTATCGGTTTCGCTTTGTTGGAATTTTGAGATAATGTCTTTTCTGTCTTGTTTTGTTAATGCCATTTTTTCATTTCAAGTTTAGGGCTTTTTACCGAGTATAAGTACCGCGTTGCGGGGTGGGTTGCTTTACAAAAAACCTATACCAAGCAAGAGCCAAACTTGCTCCTATATAAATATATATCTACAATAGATACAATACAATTATAGCATATTTGGAAGAGGAAATCTGCAATAATTGTTTTGTGCCGGCTAATTCTTTTTGGTAAATTTTAGTTTTTCCGCTCCTAAAGTACCGATACGTCGCTTCGCTCCTCTACTTCGCGGTACTCTGCGTCGCGTAGAAAACTAAAATTTTCTCAAAAATACTTGCCGGATGTTTGCGCACGGTTTGGCCTTATTAAATCTGCTGCGCGGCGCGTTGGCGTTTTCGTTCGCTACGATTTTGTTCTCTAAAGTTCTCGTGAATTTTCTCAAAAATACTTGCCGAAATATTGCGCTAAGTTTGGGTTTATTTAAAAACACTTCCGATAATTCCCCGCCCCTTTGCTGCTAGTGCGGAGGGGTAGAATTTCCTATTAAGTCGCCCTATTTTTTTGTGTTGTTTCAAAAAATTGGGGAGATGTCACGGAGTGACCGAGGGGCGGGGGTGGGGTTGAAAATAAACCACTCCAAAAATGCTAAAATATATGTGCTGGAAAGCCGCTGTAAAGCAGAGGAACTTCCGAACTTCATAGGGCAATGGGCCGGTTGAAAAGCCGGGGAGACAGGGCCACATACCTGTTTGACGGTCAGTGCCACAGAAAACAAACCGCCCGCAAGGGTAAGGGTGAAAAGGTGGAGTAAGAGCCCACCGCGTTTAAAGCAATTTAAACGGCAAGGCGAACCCCCCGTGAAGCAAGGCCAAGCCAGTTGCGCTGCCCGCGCCGGGGCAACCCGTAAAAGACAAAGTAGGCCGCTTAGATAAATGGCTTTCGCCTTTTAGGCTTATGTCTGAAAGGAACAGAATTCGGGGTACAAGCACAACCGCCCACTAAAAAATAATGTGGGTGGTTTTTTACATCGGTAATACTGGGCCGGAAACTCTCCAACAAGGATATTCGGCCCCAATGCGTTTACAATTTGTTTCCAAACCATTTAATTTAGCTGTTTGACCTAACCACATTTCACAAGCAGCTACTAGTTGTTTATTTTTACCATAGCACCCAACGGTATTACTAGCATTAGCAGTTTGAGAATAATAATGCGTAATTAAATAGTGAGAATTAAAACATATAGAAAAATCAAGTCCCGATATACATTGTACGATATTATTATCTAAATCAATATCTAAATTTTGTAAACTTAAAGCATAAACACCTTGTACTAAATAATATCTTTCTTGAGCATTTTGTATAGCTTTTGTTGCACTTATTACTTGTGCAAGTTCGGCATGGCCTACAGCCTTTCGATACTGCGGCAAAGCAACAGCCGCAAGTATACCGATAATTAGCACCACTACAAGCAATTCAATTAAAGTAAAGCCTTTTTTATTTATTTTCATAAATTCTCCTATATTCGCTTTTACAGCGTTTTTGTTTTAAGTACATATATATTGTACAAAAAAAAAAAAAATAGATGTCAAGGGCAATTTAAGCGAATCTAAGGCAATTAGACGCCGTAGTATAAAAAAGCCACACAACAATTAAATAATTTGCTAAAATATATGTAAAGATTAGGGCAGTTGGCGCAGTGGTAGCGCGTCCGCCTCACACGCGGAAGGTCACAGGTTCGAACCCTGTACTGCCCAAATTTATTTACAAAAATAATATGAATATAGATTTTTCTTTAGCCCTAAACTTTTTTATAGCACTCTTGGCTATCTTAAACCCTATCGGTAATATTCCGATATTTCTAGAACATGTAAATTCAGAAACTGCCGAAGTACAAAAAAATATCGCCGTACTTTTGGCTTCAACAATTTTTATAATAATTTTGTTTTTTTACTTCACAGGCCAGCCTTTCCTTTCCTTGTTCGGCATAACAATTCCGGCTTTCAGAATCGCGGGCGGTATTTTGATTATGACTATCGGTTTTCGCTTGCTTCATGGTAAACCGAAATTTGACCCCGACGGTATGGAAACTAATACCGAAGCAACCCCATTTTCTATCGCAACAAAACGTTTGAGTTCAATTATCGTGCCTGTTGCAACACCTATATTTGTAGGCCCCGGCGCAATAACGACTGTTATTTTGTATTCAGAAAGGTCAGAAGGTGCCGCCACCACCGTATGTATGGTGCTTGCTATTGCAGCAGCGTGTTTCTTGATCGGAACGGCTTTATATATGTCTAGGTGGTTTTTCAAAATCTTAAAAAGAAACGGTATGCAAATTGTTTCCAGAACAATGGGGCTTATACTTTGCGCTATCGCCGTACAATTCGTTATTGAAGGTATAGCCCAACTTGTACCTAATCTGATTGACCCTGCCTATTTGCATATCATGAAATAGTTATGCAAAAATTAAAACTTGTTGCACCGTTTAAAGCGGCAGGTTCGCAGCCGGATGCAATAAAAAAATTAACGGAAAATATTTTAAAAGATGTGCCGCGCCAAACGCTGCTTGGTGTGACGGGCTCCGGTAAAACATTTACTATGGCAAGCGTAATTGAAAAATTACAAAGGCCGGCTTTAATAATGTCTCCAAACAAAGTGCTTGCCGCGCAACTTTACGCCGAATTTAAGCAGTTTTTCCCCGAAAATGCGGTAGAATATTTTATTTCTTATTATGATTATTATCAGCCTGAAGCCTACATCCCCCAGACGGACAGTTATATTGAAAAGGACGCATCAATTAACAGCCATATTGAAAAACTGCGTCTTAAAGCAACTAACTCTTTACTGACAAGAAATGATGTTATTGTTATAGCATCGGTGTCATCAATTTACAATATAGGCTCACCCGAACAATTTGAAAAACTGCGTATTTACTTAAAGCGCGGTGCACCGTTGAACAGAACCGCTTTCACAAAACACTTAATCAAAATTTTATACGAAAGAAATGAAATGGATTTTAGTGAAGGAACATTTAGAATCCGCGGCGCTTTTATTGATGTTTTCCCCCCATATTCGCAGACGGCTTTGCGTATCGGCTTAAATTTAAATACCGTCACAAGTTTACAGGAAATTAACCCTTTGACAATGGAAGTTATCAAAGAACTTGACGACGCATGGCTTTCCCCCGCAAAACAATTTGTGCAAGGTGAAGAAGGCTTTGAAAGCGCACTTCAAGATATTGAGCGCGAACGCGATGAACGCATAAAATATTTTGAAAGCCAAAACAAATTGCTTGAAGCACAACGCATCAAAGAGCGCACAAATTATGACCTTGCAATGCTGCGCCAAAGCGGTATGTGCGCGGGTATTGAAAATTATTCGCGCGTGCTTGAACACCGTGCGCCGAACTCAAGGCCGAATTGTTTATTTGATTACTTCAGCCGCTTTAAAGATTTTTTGGTTTTTGTAGATGAATCACACGTTGCCGTTCCGCAAATACGCGGTATGTTTAATGGCGACAGGGCGCGCAAACAAATGCTTATTGATTTCGGTTTCCGTCTGCCTAGCGCCTTAGATAACCGCCCTTTAAAATTTGACGAGTGGGAGAATTTACTTCCTAACACTGTTTTTGTTTCCGCAACACCCGGTCCTTATGAACTGACCGTCAGCGGAAATAATATTGTGGAACAAATTATACGCCCCACAGGTCTAATTGACCCGCCTGTGATTATACGCCCCGCACAAGGGCAAATTGACGATTTGCTTACCCGTATACAAGAAAAAGTTAAACAAAAACAACGCGTTTTGGTTTTATCTTTAACTAAAAAAACCGCCGAAGATTTATCAACTTATCTTCTGGAAAAAGGTTTAAAAGCAACTTATTTACACAGCGATTTGGATGCTTTGGAAAGAATTGATATTTTACAAAATTTCAGTAAAGGTAAATTTGATGTTTTAGTCGGTATAAACTTATTGCGCGAAGGGCTTGATATTCCGCAAGTCGGCCTTGTGGCTATTTTAGAGGCTGATAATCAGGGCTTTTTGAGAAATGAAACAACCTTAATTCAAATTGCAGGCCGCGCCGCGCGTAATGCAAAAGGCGAAGTTGTTTTATACGCGCAGAATAAAACACCGGCGATAAAATATGCACTTGCCGAAATGGAACGCCGCCGCAAAATTCAAAGCGCGTATAACGAAGAACATCATATCACACCCAAAAGCATTATTAAAGCGGAAGTGGAATTAAAAGAATTTGAGGACAGTTCACGGGAATCTTCCCTTGCTTTAATTCACACCGAAAGCGCGGTTTTACCCGAAGCAAAAAATATTCCGCTTATGATTAAGGAACTTGAAAAGCAGATGCTTGATGCTGCCGATAACCTGAATTTTGAACTTGCCGCGGAACTGCGCGACCGTTTATTTGATTTGAAAGAAATGTCTTTACCTGCGAGCAAAATTCACCGAAAGAAGAAACGCTAATTTACCGTGTTAACGCTCCGCATTATGCGCACAAACGCGCATAACGTGCTTGCAAATTTAAGCCCTTTTTTATTTTTCCTTTCCTAGAATACCGAAAATCGCTTCGCTCCTGTACTTCTGGGTATTCGTCGTCAAGGATAAAATAAAAAATCATCTTAAATTTACTGCGCAGCGCGAAAATATTTTCGTCCGCTACGGTTCTAAACTCTAAAATTTTTAGTGCAAAACATTTTCAATATCTTTGCAATCTACCGCTAAAATTCACCGCAAAAAACGGAAATAATATCTGGTTGACCTCAGACAATAATATTTACAAAATATCATTTTTTTGTTATCATATTTTTAGTACAGAAATAGGAGTTTTAAAAATGTAGGGTTAACAACCCTAATAAAAATTTATCTGTTTTTGGAACTTTGTTTAAAAACAAAGATAGCCCTAGGAACTAGAGGCCATACGTAAGTCCAAAAACAGTCGTTCAGGCGTAAAATTTGCGGCATAATTACCCGGAAATTTTGCGCCGAGTGTTTGCGTTATGCAAACCACGGCTGTTATATTTGGGTAATTACGTATGCTCGGTATAGCGGCCGTTTTATATGGTAGATTTTGGGAGATAAAATTATGAAAAATAAAATAAATAATAAAAAACTTAATAAAGGGTTTTCCCTGCTTGAACTTTTGGTAGTTATCTTGATTATAGGTTTGCTTGCAGCTATTGCCTTGCCGCAGTATCAAAAAGTTATTGAAAGATCAAAAATGCATGAGGCAGTTATCATTCTTAAATCAATAGCAGAAGCACAACAAAGATATTATATGATTCATAACAGATATTTAACTTGCGATGAAACAGAGGGACTTGATATTGATATACAGGGAAGTGATAATTGTTCGTACTCTACTTGCAAGTGTAAAGACAGCGTTAATTTCATATATTCATTCAGTAATCGCAGCGGAGATGCTATTGCATTGGCCCACAGAAAACCACTATATAAGTATAACATTCATATACTCCCAGAACACCCAAATAAAATAGGGTGCACCTATAGCGGTAATTCTTATAAACCGTCGAAAATACAAGAAGAACTTTGCAAGGAATTAAAAGAAAAAGGTTATTTATAAAATATTTATGCTATTTTTATAATTTTTTCCAAGTTAATTGGATTCAATAATATTAAATTGAGCTTTAAATTTTTTGCCAAATTCAGTTTTGCCGTCAACTTTAACTTTGCCTGTTGCCGCACCGGAGATTATTTCAAAAATTCCTTGTTCTTTGTTCCAATTAAGGAAAGGCGGCGAAACACGCACACTTTGCGGAATATAAGATAGTTTATAGCCGTTTTTTGTTGTTAAATTAAGCCAAAATTCTGAGCCGAAATTATTGTTCAAATCTAATATCTTAAACTGCTGATATACAGTTTGAGACTTAACTTTACGGCCTTCTTTATTAAATAAAAAATCTAAATTAGCAGGGTCTACAAGTTGGTCTTTCTTTGTAATATTATAAGCAAAATCTTTTAAATATTCCAAACCGTTTTTTGCCAAACTTAAGTGTAAAGCGGCCATATTTTCAAGCGGACCGCAAGCCCATAAATTAAGGCCCTTTTTCGCATTAATTTCAGGTAGTGCGGAAGAATAATCAAAACCTAAAATACCGTTTTGTATATACTCAAAAAGTTCTTCCAAATTTGCCAAATAATTTAAGGCAAAAGAATTTTTGGCAATTAAAGTGCGCTCCTGCGGTTTAGACGAAACGGGGTAATTAACTTCCACGTAAGGTAAAAGTTCAAGGGTTAGAAAAGGGGTAAAATTGTCTTCTTTATTATCTATTTTCACGGTTATAAAAACATATTTATCATAAAAAGCAGGCAATCTTGATTTTATTTTTTCTTTGTCAATTTCTTCTGAAGAAATTATAAAAATTGAGGGTTTACGTTCCTGCTCTATTCCCTCAGGGTTGATTA
>JBGURU010000053.1:0-39627 GCA_045132175.1 Elusimicrobiaceae bacterium
GGTTTATATTATGCGATAATGACGCTGGAACCTAACAGGGGCAATGCTAAGAAATCGCAGAAAGTAGTCAAGATTTTAATACCATAAGAGGTAAAAGGAACTAAAATGAAAAAATTAACACTAATATTTGTTGTAATGTTCAGCGCCATATCATTATGGGCAGATATTCATGAGAATGCAGGTACTTCTGCAAGTGCTTTCATGAAACTGGGCACGGGTGCCCCGGAAGCACAAGCATTGGGTAATGCTTTTACGGCTCTTTCTCATGGTACTCAAGCATTGTTTTGGAACCCCGCAGGTGCGGCTGTCACTACTACAAGGGAATTCCAAGTATCCCATATGCAATGGTTTGAAGGTGTCGGCGACAGTGCTATCGCTTATATACAACCGATAGGTAAGACAAATCTTGGTGTCACTTTACGTTATTTAAGATTGAGCAGTCTATCTTTCCGCGACAGTGATAATATCCCGTTTGACTATACAGGACAAGTTATTCAGGATTTTGTTGCAACTGTCAGTTTGGCAAGGACTTTCTTTGGTTTTCTAGATATTGGCGCAACTGCAAAGTATATTAACGAAAATAACTTTAACGTTAAACATATTAACCCGGCTTTTGATGTCGGCGGGCGTTTGAGATTTGGAAGAAATGATACATTAGTTCTCGGTTTTATGGGGCAAAATTTGGGTGATGATAAAGAAGTTCCTACCGCTTTGCGCGGCGGTGCTGCTTTGAATACCAAATATTTCACTGTTGCAGGTGAAGTGGTTAAATATGTAGACGACAAAACCCGTTTCGGTGTAGGTCTTGCTATTCATATTCCTGAAGAATTGGTTGAAGTTGCTGTTTTTGATATACGCGTCGGTTATTATAACCGCGAAAATACGGGATATGCTGAGGACGGTGACCTTGCAGATAAATTGGGCCTTGGCGATACATCAAAAATTACTTTGGGTTTCGGTTTTTACAGCAGTGAAGTTATGGGCTATGGGCTTGGTATTGATTATGCTATGATGCCGTCCGGTGCTTTAGGTACGGCCCATCAAATAGCAGTAAGAGTGCAGTTTTAACAGGTCTTTGAATTTATGGTTAGTGTAAAAAATCAAAAAGGGCAAACGACAGTTGAATATATTATGACTACAGCCGCTTTGTTTGTTGCCTTTGTATTATTTTATCAACTTTACAGCCATATAATTCCGAGGCAATTTGAAAACGGGGCAAAAATAATTTTATCAGTTTACGAGCTTAACTAAGACGTAAAAATTTAAATGATATTGGAGGGCGTATGAAATATATCGCAAAAATGCACTTGGCTTTTAACAAAGCCGTTGAAAATGTAAAAAACAAAAAAGGGCAAAATACCATTGAATATTTGTTTATGCTTGGTATTATTGTTGTCGTGGTCGGCGTAGTCGGTGCTGCCATTAAAACATTTATGCCTGAATTGTTTGATAAAATCAAAGCAGGAATTATGGGCCAAGCAGGCAATATAGGTTAATAATCGGCGTATAGTTCTTTGAAATGTTTAGGAATAAGGGTGGGCAAACAGTAATTGAACTTGTTGTGGTATTACCGGTTTTTATGATGATAATTTTTGTCGTATTAGAACTTGGTAATATTGCCTATCATACTTTGCTTGCTCACCATATTTCCTATGAACTTGCAAGGGTTGGCTCAATGGTCGGCGTAAAAAAGCCAAGCGGCCAGGCCGATGCAACAAGAATGCAAGGGAAAATGCGCAGTGCTCTGTCACAAATGCTCGGTATGGCAGACCCAGGTAAAAAAGTGCGCTTTTCTTCTAAGATAGTACATACGAGCACTGATCCGCAGGTTAGTTTCCACCGTAATGAGGATTTAGTAGTAAATATTGTTTATAGGGTAGATTTGGCTTACCCTTTAACAAGTTATGTTTTCGCAAGTGAGCCAAAAAAATTAGGTATCTTATGGCTGAAAGCAAATGCGCGTATGCCTATAGAGAAACCTTTGTTAAATTGATTTTGTTATATTAAATAGTTGTTTCAAGGAGAGTTATGAACAAAAAAAATGCTTTACTACCGCTTATGTTCGCTGTGGCAGCGGCGGTTATTTATTTCTTAATTTTAAATATGGCGCAAAGTTCTTTGCATAAGGCAAGCACTTCTGTCACAGTAGCGATTGCTAAAGTAGATATTCCGGAAGGTAAAGTAATAAATAGGGGTTTTATTACTACAAAGGAAATTCCTTCCGCTTATGTACAAAGGAATGCTTTCGTACTCTCTAAAGGCGATAATATAAATGATATTGAAAACTTGGTCACACGCGTTGCTATAGCAAAAGATGACCAAATTACTAAAAATGCATTGACTTCTTTAAGCCCTGATGCCGGTATCAGTTTAAAAGTATCACCTAATTACCGTGCATTTATTTTGGATGTGAGCAATAATGTCTCCAATTTGGTGAAACCGGGTGATAAAGTAGATATTTTACTTACTTTTGAAGCATCTTTAAAAGGCGGTGCTAAAGAAAATATGGCTGCAACAATTTTGCAAAATATTTTGGTTTTGGGTGTAGGTTCTAACCTCGGCCAAGGTATGGATGCAGCAGGCAAGGCCGCCAATGCAGAAAAAGAGGCAAATGCTGCTGCATTTTCTGACCGCTCTGTCTTAAGTTTAGCTTTGACACCTTTGGAAGCACAATATTTAGCCTTGGCTAAAGAAGAAGGGGAAATAACAATAGTTGTAAGGTCCAACGGTGACACAAAGATGTTCCCAATGGCGGTATCCAGTTTTTCAAAATTATTTAGTTATTAAGGATAGATTATGAAAAATAAAACAATATTTAAATTATTTATTATACCGTTGGCGGTTATCGCTTTATCTCAAGCGGTAAATGCTAAGAAAACTGATCTTATAGCAGTCAGTGCGGATATCGTTGAAATCAGCGGATCGCTTTCAACCTCAAAAGGGTTTTCTTGGAACCAGTTGTTAGACTTTCAAGAAAAGACTATACCGGGCATATTTTCCGTAGGAGAATTTGAAAGGAAGTCCCTTTTAAGTACACGTCTTAAACTTATGGAAACGGAAGGTAAAGCCCAAGTTTTATCTAACCCTAAAGTTATGGCAAGATCAAACACCAGCGCGAGTTTCTCTGCCGGCGGGCAAATTCCTTTCCCGACCGTGCAAAATAACTCTGCGGGTGTAGAATTTAGGGCTTACGGTGTAAAACTTGACGTTTTACCTACAATCATTCCTGAAAGGAATAAAATGATTGTAGTACAACTTGAACTTGAATTATCTAATCCTGACTATTCAAACCCGGTAGTTTTAAACGGTACCACAGTTCCTTCTTTGACAGAAAGGAAATTAAGAACGGAAGTTGAGTTAAACAGCGGTGAAACATTAGTTATCGGCGGTTTAAAAAGCAGTACAAGAACTGTGGCAGAAGACAGGGTTCCAATACTTGGTAGTATACCTTTACTCGGTGCATTTTTCAGGAACAGAAACGTTTCTGAAGATCAACACTCTTTATATCTTTTCATAACTGTGGAGATTGTGGAATAGTATGGAAGGAAATAATACCCCCGTTAATTTTGGTGGCACACCTCGTATAATTGCTTTTGCCGGGCCAAAAGAAGGTGTGGGTAAGACAACTTTGGTCTTAAATCTTGCCATTGCTTGGGCTGAAATGCAAAAAAGGCCGGTTATTATAGTGCCTTTAGACCCTCTTGCAAGGCAAGAACACGGTTTTTATTTGGGGATAAAAAAACCTGTCACTATTGCTGATTTGTGTAAAGCACTTGGTTTGGATAATGTTGCTATAGAATCAGCCGCAGCACTTATCAGGGGTAAAATTTCAATGACGCAGGTTGGGGTTGGTATATTACCGCTTGGTTCAACCAGACAAGAAGTATCATTAATTTCCCCTAAAGTTTTATTGCCTATTTTGGCACGTTTGCAGCAAAGTTTTGATATATTTTTAGATATTGATTCCAGTTTCCCTATGGAATCATTCGGGTTTGATGTAGCAGATAAGATTTTTTGGGTGACAAACTGTACCCGTTCCCATTTAAACACAACAGTCAGTATGTTTACGGATTTTAAGGAAATGCATTTTCCTGTAGACCGCTTGGAAATTATCTGCAACCAATATAATTTACCCGGTGCCATACCGCACGAAGAAGTAAATAAATTTTTTGTCAGGCTTGGACGTGAACCGTTAGTATATTTAACTTGGGAAGAAAGTGTTTTTGAATCTTCAAATAAGAGGGAGATAGAAATTTTAGTCAACCGTGATTCGGCTTGGGTTCAAGAGGGTTTGCGCCCTATATTAAAGGTTATAGAAGAAACAGAACCTGTAGAGAAAACATGGACTACAACTGTTTCTAACGAAGCCTTTAAAGCGAATTCAAAAGAAGTATGGGAATCTTTAAGTGTCGTCAATACAGGCCACGCACCAAGCCATACGGAAAAGAGTGAAGAACTTTCCTATTGGGATAATTTAAAACAGCAAGTTCACCAAGATGTTATTAAAACCTTGGAAGTGGAACGTATCGTAATCAGTGAAGAAGGTACACAAAATGAGCAGACCAGAAAGCGTGTGTCTGTTATTATTGATGATGTTCTTAGGAAAAAGGCTAATGTACAATTATCCAGAGAGCAAAAATTACGTTTTATAAACGAATTGCTTGACGAAATTTTGGGTTTAGGGCCTTTGGAAGCGTTAATGAGGGATGCTTCCGTCACAGAAATTATGGTCAATGCCTATGACAAGATTTTTATCGAACAAAAAGGTAAATTAACTTTAACCCGTTATAAATTTAGAAATAATGAACAAGTGGTGCAAGTTATTAAAAGAATTGTTGCTCCTCTTGGCAGGCGTATTGATGAATCAGTACCTTTGGTGGACGCCCGTTTAAAAGACGGTTCCCGTGTTAACGCTATTATTGCCCCTCTTGCGGTATCAGGGCCGTCACTTACAATAAGGCGTTTCTCACAAAAACCTTTCGGGCCGGAAGATTATTATCGTTTCGGTACAATTAACAGGGAGTGTATGTTCTTCTTGGAAAATTGTGTAAAACTCCGCAAAAATATTATTATCAGCGGTGGTACCGGTACCGGTAAAACTACATTTTTAAATGCATTATCAAGTTATATTCCGGGTGATGAACGTATCGTCACCGTTGAAGATACCGCGGAATTAAGATTGCAGCAGGAGCATTGGGTTTCTTTGGAAAGTCGTCCGCCAAACGTTGAAGGTAAAGGCGCTATAACAATTAAGGATTTGGTTATTAACTGTTTGCGTATGAGACCTGATAGAATCGTGGTCGGTGAGTGTCGTGGTGCGGAAGCTTTGGATATGTTGCAGGCAATGAATACCGGTCACGAAGGTTCTTTGGCTACTATCCACGCCAATACGCCTAGGGACAGTTTAACCCGTCTTGAAGCAATGTGTATGATGGCAAGTGCGGAACTTCCTATTTGGGCTATCAGGGAAATGATCTCCTCAGCCGTAAACTTGATAGTACAACTTTCAAGATTCTCCGACGGTACAAGGAAGGTGACGTATATCACCGAAATTTGCGGGCAAAAAGACGGCGTTATACAAAGCAGAGATTTATTTAGGTATAATCAGACCGGTGTTAATAAAGAGGGGAAAGTTGAAGGTCAGTTTACGGCAACAGGTGATAAACCTACTTTCTTCCCCCAATTTAAAGCAAAAGGCCTTGATGTGCCGGAAAGCACTTTTGAAAAGGTGGCATAATGAAATATTTGAGCAAAACATTATTATTTCTTATTTTTGCACTTATTTTAGGGCAAGAACTTTGTTTTGCTCAAACAGTTTTGACAGAAAATCAAACAAATTTCTTAAGATGTGCAGAAGAAAAAATTTATGCCGTGTATAATTTCTTAAATGCCGAAAAACCGGCAGACCAGAAAGTTTTTCAACCATCACAATGCGGGAAAGGTAATCCTGTCCCTGTACCTGCCTGGCTTGAAAAGGCCTTGCCGGAAATGTCACGAAATATAACCTGGCAGCAGAATTCCGCAAGCGGAACTCAATATTACAGTGAAGCACAAATGTGGCAAAAGGCCTTTGGCAGAATACATGAGTTTTTGGCTTTAGCAGATAATATAAACGAGGGTACTGCCTATACTTCACAAGAAATTATGGAACAATTTGGTATGTTTCGTACACGCTTTAATATAACCTTGGACAGTATTGCTTCGGAACCTGCTTTTTATGATAGTATGGAAGGGCGCGGACGCCAAATTATAGGTACTTTAGAACTTATAAATGACGAAATGGAAAGTGTGGGGGAATCTTTTGTTGCATCACCCAAACAATGGCGTAAAAAGTTCAGCAAATCTATAATAGGGTTGGCTGTTTTGTCAAATTCCATATATTCAACCATAGTTAGGAAAGAGCCGTTGGCAGTAGCACCGAAAAAATTTGATAAACCCAGAAATCAAAATATTTTAACAATTTTGACTATGTTGGGTGTTATAATAGTTTTCATCGGTTCATTAATTTTAATGAATAGCCAAAATGATGCCATAAGCGGTGCTATAGACAGATATTTACAGAAAACAGCAGTTTGGGTTGATGACTATAACAGGCAATTTATCAGGATAAATATTAAATACATGGTTATCGCTACCGTTGCATTTTTTACCATATTAGGTATATTCTTTGCTATGGCTATTGGCGGCTTTTTCGGTTTTGTTGTATTATGTACTTTCTTCGGGGCAGGGTTAAATTTCGGTTTAAAAATGCCCGGTACTATGTTAAAAATCTTAAAGAAACGCAGAGGGGAAAAAATAAACCAGCAACTTATGGATGCTTTGATTTTATTATCAAACTCTTTGAAATCAGGTATGGATATTGTTCAAGGGTTTGAAATGGTTTCCAAAGACTTACGTCCGCCGATATCTGAAGAGTTTGCTTTGGTTATTAAAAACTATAATTTGGGTACACCTTTTGAAAGGTCCCTTGAAAGTATGGAAGAAAGGGTTGATTCCCGTTTGCTTTCTTATATGGTAAAAGCAATAGTTTTGCAAAGGCAGGTAGGCGGTAATTTGACCAAGATTTTTGAGCGTATTGTTGAAAATATTCGTGAAGAAAGTAAACTTGAAGAAAAACTTCAAGCAATGACGGCCCAACAACGCATACAGGCAATAGTTGTCGGTATTATGCCGTGGATTATGGTTGGTGTTATGTTTGTTTTCCAACCTGATACAATGATAAACTTTTATACAACTCCCGTAGGTATAATTGTATTCTTGTTTTGTGCTGTGTGGATATTTATTGGTATTAAAGCAGTCAATAAATTGGGGGAAATTAAAGTATGAGCATCGGTATGCTAAATTTATTGTTAGTTTTAACTGCTATATTGGGTGCGGTATGTGTTTTTGCCGGGTTATGGATATTTTTCTCGCCGGCCCCTGAGCAAATGACCATTACGGATTTAGAAGCCAGACAAGTTAAATCTGCGTCATCTTTTGCACGCTTGAGACCGGAAGAAAATTTGTTAGACAGGATTGCTTTCTATGCTTTAAATTTCTTTCATTTACAAGAACCTTTAGAGAATATATGTTTGTTGCTTGGAAGCCCTGAAAAGCCCCAGCCCGTTGATATTTTATATTATAAAATTTATGCTGCTATTGTGACGCCTATTATCGGCTATTTGGTATTCGGAACTTGGCTTGTTATATTTCTTATTCCTTTAGGCTTTTATTTGCCTGATTTAAAGTATAAAGCGGAAATACAAAAAAGGCAGCAGGATATGTTAGGTAATTTTGCCACTACCGTAGATTTAATGGCTTTGATTATTGAATCAGGTTTAGATTATATGACGGCTTTTGAACGTATTGTTAAAATTGCTAAAGAAAAAACATTACTTGAAGTTGAGATAGAAAAGACATTAAATGAAACTAAACTCGGTTATTCAAGACGTGAGTCATTAGAAAGGTTGGCTGCAAGAACCGGAGTGCAGGATATAAGATCTTTTGTCGGATTGATTGTTCAGTCAGATGAACTCGGTACAAGTTTGGTACAGTTATTGCGTAATTTTTCAACGGACTTAAGATTCAGGCGTTTAAATAAGGCAGAGAAGTTAGCAGCCCAAGCCTCAACGAAAATGTTAATACCTTTGTTTATTTTTATATTTCCGGTGGTATTTATTATGATGTTATCACCGATGATTGCAGATTTTATACACGGCGGTATGCCGTTTTAGGAGTTTAAAATGAAAAGAATAATTTGTCTTTCGGCGATGTTAATATTAGGGGTTTCTTTGTCTTTTGCTGCTGCAGGGGATAGGCCGTTAAGAGAGAGCGGTAAAGAAGCCGGCTTGATACTTGATTTGCAAAAAGTATCATTGGGTACTCTTGCTAATGTTGAGCAAAGGCGCCAATATATGTCTACTGTTCAGCTTGAAAAACAAAGAATACAAAATTTTACCCTGAATATGGTTTACGATAATGCCTATAACATATATAAACAGGGTGATTATCAAAGAGCAGCTGAAATTTCTGATGTAATTTTAAGTATTGATCCTAGCATGAAAAAAGCACAAACATTATCTGATACCGCAACCAAAATGGCAACATACGGGACAATATCTGAAAATGAAATTTTAGATATGAAATATGATGAAGCAATAACATTGTATAAGCAAGGCCGTTTGGTTGAAGCCCAAAGTAAATTTGAAGAAATTTTAGTTTTAAACCCCGATGAAGAAGATGCCAAAAATTGGATAAAACGTATTGATGCGGAGTTTACCAAAATACATACAAGGCGCGGTTATTATGCTTATAAACAAGGTGATTATCAGGAAGCATTAAACCAGTGGTATAATGTCCTTTTGATTAAAAAAGATGATCCTGCTTTAAATTTAAAAATTGCAGAAGTTGAAAATAAACTTAAGAAAGAAGAAAGTGAAAAGACAATTGAAAAGGCCTTTGATTATTATTCAAAGGGCCGTTTGATAGATGCTTATAATGAATTTAATAAAGCGCAGGAAATACAACCCGGTGAAAGACAAACACAAAAATTTATAGTGCAGCTTAGGGAAGAAATCGCAGGTAATTATTATAATGCGGGTAATAAAGCATATAATGCAAGGAAATATGACTCTGCAATTTTAAATTGGCGGGAAGCGGAAAAATGGGGTTATAACAAAAGGGATATAGCCCTATTGGTAAAAAATGCGGAAAGAGCCAAAAACAGACCTCCTACCGAAACAAAACCAAAAGAAAAGACTAAAACTGATAAAAACGGTAAACCTATAGTTGTAGACAATAAAGATACAAAACAACCGATATCGGGAGTTTTGCCCGTAGCCACGGCACCTAAAAAGGAGACAAATAAGCCGGTATTAGATACATCAAATAAAGCCGCACCGACAACGCCTGCTACTTCTAAAACGAGTATGGTTATAAACCAAACACCCGCTTCGGCGGCTTCGGATACACCCGCTCAAGCAACGCCGAACAACAAAGAAGATACTTCCGAAAAATTACCGCCTGTATCAACTGAGGTGGAAGGTGATGAATTCCCAACCCAAACAATAGTTGAAAAAGCCCCTGCGAGAGTGTCAGAAGCAGCACGCCAGGAATCTATAAAGCATTATCGCTATGGTTTGGCTGCTTTCAGTGAAGGAAATTATGAAAAGGCAAAAGAAGAATGGCAAGCCGCATTGAATTTGAACCCGGAAAACTCAGATGCAGCATTGGGGTTAAAAAGGGTTGATGAAAAGTATAGCAATAGGTAATTATGATTAAAAAGATTAGCACAAGATGGTTTGTTTTCTTTACTATGGTGGCAATATATGCCATTATTGTGGGCGGTTTATTGTATTTTAATTTGTTTAAGCGTGTTTTTGACCTTAACTTGCAAAATCAGGTTATTGATACAGTCCGTCAAAATGCAAGTACTTTAATTGAAGGTTTAGTATCTAAAAATTATTTGACCGTACCGGAAAATGAAATAATATCTTCTTGGCCGCGCCAGGATAACAGAATAAGTAATGTCGTATATTTTAACGGCAATGGTACAGTTCGTTGGCATAAGAATCTTGATTTACTTGATATGCCGATAGCAGATTATCAAAGGGGCGGCTATCTTGAAACAAATGCCATAGAAGAAGCATACCGTACCGGCAATCCCAGCATTAAAACTAAAAAAGAGGGCAATTATTATGAAATAGCAATTCCTTTAAAGGCTAAAGGAAATAAAATAGCAGGTATAATAAGTGTGGATGTCTCCAGAAAACAAGTTAAGGAAGAAATAAAGAAAGCCCTAACTATGTACTTGATAGGTTCTGTAGCGATATTTATTTTGATGGGTATAGTTTTGTATATCTTTGTTATTCGCAGTGTGACAAACCCCTTGCTACAATTAGCGGAAGGTATAGATAATATTTCAACAAAAAGTTTTGTATTAAACTTCTCTTCCAGGGGGGATGAAATCGGCCTGCTTGCCAAAGCGGTAGAAGGTTTCTTGGGAAAAGTAAAAAAGGAATTGGAAGAACAGGAAAATTTGGAAGAAAAACGTTTGCATTATGAGCAAGAATGGTGGTCTTCCATTTTAGCAATTACTATTGCAAAAGGTACAAGGGCCATAGTCGTAGATGAAAATAACAATATAATGCATGCTAACTTTGAGTTAAAAATTGATAAAGAAGGCCCTATACACTTGCTTGATATCTTCGGCGGGACACAACAAGATATTGTTAATATCGTAGGGCAGGCGATGGATAATCCCGGCAAGATTTTTAGAACTGTCACCAAAAGCGGTAATAGAGTTTTTACTATAAAAGCCTTGCAGCTTACCTCTAAAGGTGGTATAATAAGAACGATGATAATTCTTGAACCGAAAAAATAATTTTAAGGAGATTATATGAAAATAGAAATAAAAAATATTAGTTTAAAATCAATAGTACTTTCAGCATTTCCGTTGTTAGTATTTGCTTTGTGTTTGGTAAATTATATCTTGCAAGTGGCCAGTTTACCGGATTTAAATTTGCTTGATAAAATCGTCCAAATTATATTGTGGTCTTTAGTGGACACAATTATTTGGTTGGTTTTTATAACAGTAGCGGTTTTTGCTTATAATTTGCTTTGTTCTTTCGGCATCAAGGGCTTGGTTTTTACTCTTGAAGAACCGGATGTAAAAGAAGAAGAAATAAAAGAAGAAGAAAAGCAAGTAATTCAACAGGAAACAAAGATATAAAGGAGATTATTTATAATGAAGAAATTATTAATATCAGTTTTGGCATTTGCTTTCTGTGCCAATGTATCGTTAGCGGCTAAAAATAACGCTAAAGCATCACCTAAAAATCAGGAAGTTGCGGTGACGGTAATCGTTATGGATGATGATGCAACCGGCGGGCCTGATGCCAATTTAAATAATGCATTGGAACAAGTACTTGGAACGAAAATCAAATTAGAAACTATAAACCGTTCCGTTGCTTTACAAGATCCTAAGTACCAAGGTTTGGATTTAGATTTTATGCCTCTTTATTTAATAGAAAAAACTTCAGTTGTTGATGAAAAATTCGGTAAATATATTAAAGCCGGGCAAATTAAAGAGCATAACGGGAAAGTCGTTTTTGAACATCAGACAAGAAACGGCGTTTATGCCAATAAAGAATTAAGGCCTATGGAACTTGATTTGTATGTAATGTCACAGTGTCCTTTCGGTGTCAGGGCTGAAAATCAAATTATAGATCTTATGAAGCTCGGCCGATTGCCTAAAGATTTAAAAATTAATCTCCGTTTTATTGCCAGCGAAGGAAGGGACGGCAGTATCAACAGTTTGCACGGTTCTGCCGAATGGGAAGAAGATGTCAGACAAGTAATTATCCGCGAAAAATATCCGCAAAAATTGTGGAAATATCTTGAGATCAGAAATAAAGATTACAGAAGTTCTTTGTGGGACCGTGCTGCCGAACAAGCAGGTATTAACCCCAGGATATTTGCAAAATATTGGGATTTCGGTTTAAAGAAATTAAAAGAAGATATGGCACAAACCGAAGAATATAATATTTCTGCTTCACCGTCATTTATATGGCAAGGCAGAACAGTGACCGATTTAGGTTCTTTGGGTAATATTAAAGGGCTGGAAGGTTTTAGGCAAAATTACGGCGGTGCTGCTGCAGCACAAGAACCTCAAGGCCAATGTTAAAATAAAATTTAACGGTTTAATTGGGGCATAGTTTTATGCCCCAATTTTTAGTTTGGTTGTGTATATCTTTAAGATAATTTTATGAAAAAAGGGCAATTAAAAAGATTGATATTTATATCTTTACTTGTGGTTGCAATCGTACCTTTGGGTATGGTGTTCTTTTTTACTTTTAAAGTTGAAACAGCCCTTTTGAAATCAGAGAAACTTAATTTGCTTAAAAGCATTAATTTAACTACATCAGAAGAAATTAACTCTTTCTTTAATAACAATGCCCTTTTGCTTAATAATTTCCTAAATATACATACTTTACATGACAGGGCAGAAATAAATGCAGGCCATAAAGATATATCTAATTTTATAGAAGAAAGCACGGAATTTGCATCATTATCTTTTTTTGATTCTTCTGCTAGGGAATTTGCACATTTCGGCCCTAAAAACTTCAAATATAACCAGGAAATAAAAAATACTTTACAAACCGGTGCGATGACCGTAGGAAGTTTAGGGGTTGTAAAAGGAAAGGGCTTAAGTGTCGCAATAACATTAAAAAACAGTTTTCTAACCCAGACAAATTTTGTGGGTGCACAAATACCTCTTACTAATCTAAACAATTATTTAATAAAAGAAAGGAAAGATATAAATACTTTGATTTTTACAAGAAAAGGTTTTTTAATATATTCTTCCGCAGAAGGTGTAAATAAAGACGGGACATCTGCAAATTATAGAAAGGAAATGAGTATTTTAGCCGGTAAAGCAGAAGAAAATTCTGTAATTTCAGTGGAAATGGAAGGGAAACTTGGGGTATTATCTGTAAATAATTTAAGCGGCTGGTTAATTTATACATCTTCACCTTTAGATGAGATTGAAGGCGGTATTTTTGGTGTATATAAAAGATTTTCTAAAGAAATTCTGATAATCTTCGGCATAGTTTTATTGTTTGCTTTGTTTATGGGTGTATATGTATCAAGTATTATGGTCGGCCCTTTAAGAACGATGGCAAAGGCATTTGCACGAATTGAAGAAGGCAAAATTGACGATGTGCCTGATTTACCTTTTCCTAATAATGAAATAGGCGGTTTATCTTTGGCATTCGCAAAGATGATAGATTCGCTTAAAATCCGTTTTGAGGAACTTCAGCAGGAAAAAGATGACCTGGCGGAACTTAACCAATCATTGCAAATAAGGGTCGGTAGCAGAACGAAAGAACTTAGAACTGCTTTGAGCGAATTGATTAAAAAAGAACGTTTGGCGGCTATCGGGCAAATGGCTTCTGTAGTAAGCCATGAAATTAAAAATCCTCTTGCGGTAATAAAAAATGCAGTATATCTTTTAAAGGCCCGTCTAGGCTCTAATGTCGATGTAAAAATGGCAAAAAATTTCAAAGTTATTGATGACGAAATAACACAAGCCAACGGTATTATTGAAGAAATTTTGGGTTATGCCCGCACACGTGACCAAATATTAACCAAAATTGATTTAAGTTTATATGCAAGGGAAATTTTATCTTCTTATCCCATACCGAATAATATTCAATTAACAACTTATTTTTATACGGAGGACTTACCCGTCACCATAGATACTGAAGAAATGAAACAAGCCCTTAGAAATATTATTGCAAATGCCATAGAGGTTATGCCGCAGGGTGGGATGCTGGTAGTAAAAACTAAACTTTTAAAAGACGGCCGCGCATCTTTAAGTATAACAGATAACGGCCCCGGTATACCTGCGAATTTACAGGAAAAGATTTTTACACCGTTTTTTACCACCAAAGCGCGCGGTACCGGGCTTGGGCTTGCTGTTGTCAAGAAAGTGTGTGTCAGAAATAATATAGATTTTAAATTAAAGAGTGAGGAAGGCAAAGGGACGAAAATGACTTTTATTTTTACCTTGTCTGCAAAATAATATGATAACGGAAAATCAAAAAGCAAAAATTCTTGTAGTTGATGATGACGATAATTTGAGGGAAACTTTAGCCGAACTTCTGGAACTTGAAGGTTATGATGTATATCAGGCAGAAGGGGCAAAAGAATGTATGGAACTTGTGCGCGGCGATATGTTCCAGGTTATTTTGATGGACTATAATTTAGGTGACGGCACAGGCCTTGATTTAATAAATGAAATCAGGCGCTTTAACGAGAAAACACAAATTATAATGATAACTGCCCATGCCTCTTTAAACGCCGCAGTTAAAGCGATACAGGAAAGCGTGTATGATTTTTTAATGAAACCCGTTGATTTTGATTATTTAAAAAGAACAATCAAAATGGCGCTTGAAAAATTTTATTTGGAACAAAGCAACCGTGCACTCCTTGCCGAACTTAAAAAGAATAATGCCAATTTACAGGATTTAAACAATATGAAAAGCAAATTCTTTTCTATTGTTTCACACGACTTATCAAACTCTTTAATGGCTTTGAAAATGAGTTTCCAAATGCTCCAGCGCACAATAAAAAAACCCGATGCGGACCAAATAAAAAAGATGGGTTATATGGAACAAAGTTTGGACCAAATTTTTGTCTTGGTTAAGGACTTGGTAGATTGGGCTGCTATTGAGAAGGGTAAACTGCGTTTGGAAAAGCAGGAATTTGAATTAAGTTCTATGATTAAAAGTGCTTTTGAAGTTTTCAAAGAAAAAGCAAAACTCAAAAATATCTTTATGCAATTTGAAAGTGAGGGGGAACTTTTGGTTTTCGGCGACCCTAAAAGAATAAGGCAAGTTATATCAAATATCGTCGAGAACGGTATAAGGCATACCAAGGAAGGCGGTAAAATTTCAATTTCGGTAGTGAAAAATGACGATAAAAATGCTAAAGTAGTAGTTAAGGATACCGGTGATGGTATAGAGCCCCATTTAATTAAAGAACTGTTTAAGAGTTTTTATCAAAGTGCAACAGGTGGCGGCAGATTGGGGCTTGGTTTATCAATAGCACAGGATATTATATTAAACCACAACGGTAAAATTTGGGCTGAGAGCGAGGGTAAGGGATTAGGTTCCTCATTTTGTTTTACTTTACCGCTCGTAGAAAAATAGGAGAGTATTATGGCAAGCAAAAAGAAAACAGTAAAAGTATTGATTGCAGATGACCAAACATTATTTCGTGAAGGCATTAAAGATGTTTTAACCGGGGAGAAATGGATTTCCGTTGTCGGCGAAGCAGCCGACGGGGAAGAAGTTGTCACCCTTGCTAAAAAACTTAAACCGGACGTAATTTTAATGGATATTAAACTTCCTAAAATGGACGGTATTGCGGCAACCCGCCAAATCAAAAAGTCAGAGCCGAATATAAATATCTTAATGCTTTCAAGTTTTGAGGATGAAGCCCACGTAATGGATGCAGTGCAAGCCGGTGCAAACGGCTATTTATCAAAAATGTTGCCTGCAGCAGAACTCGTAAATTCCATACGTACTTTTACAACAGAAGGTTTAATGATACCCCAACAAATGATGGGTAAACTTTTGCAAGGTCTTCGTAAGATGGGCGAACCAAATGCACCGACGCAAGCAATGCTTACCAAAACGGAAGTTAAAGTTTTGGATATGTTAGGTTCCGGTTTAAGTAATAAAGAACTTGCTATGGAACTTAATTGCAGCGTTAAAACTATTAAGAATCATTTAAACAGTGCTTTCCATAAACTTGGCGTGACAAGCAGAACGGAAGCTGTTGTTAAAGCAATAAAGTTAGGGATAATTTCGTCAGATAAATAATGAAAATCAGGAAAAGTAAAATAATTGCAAATCAAAAGGGCCAGCAGACAGTAGAATTTTTACTTATGCTCGGTTCTATCGTTGCTTTTGTTTTGGCTTTTTCTATGAGTTTCCATAAACAACTTGCAGGCGGTTTTTTTACTATAATAGGTAATATCTTAAGTTAAGATGAAGAGATATTTTAATTATTTAAGGAATCAAAAAGCGCAAATTGTTTTGCCGGCAATTTTACTTGTACCTACAATTTTGCTGGTTATTTATCTTTTGTTTGAAACGGCGAAACTCTCGCGTTTTAAAATACGCAGCCAATTTGCTCTGGATAGTGCTGCTTTTATTGAACTTACTTCTTATTCCAATTTTTTAAATGCGGTTTCCTATGTCAACGGCGCTTTTCCGTTTAGGGTATTTAGGGAAAATATGGGTAAAACAGTTCCAAAAGAGGAAGATTGCGAAGACAACGAAAGCGGTTGCGGTACGGAAGATGAAATCTCTTATTATGATTTATTTTACCTAGCAGGTGCTTTCCCTGCCATGGCAAAAAAGGAATCAAACCCAAAAGATAATGCCGGCCGTTGGGAACTGCAATATAATGTTGCAAATCCTGCCCAAGAGCAAGATTTATTAGAAGGTAAAGGCCGCCCGTCAAACTGGAACAGTGATAATCCTAAAGTAGAGGATAGCTTGGCTTATGGTATTAACAAAAAGCAATTGGTAGAACAATACAAATATATTGTTATTAGTAAAGATGAGGATGAAAATAATAATGGTAATAACAAAGATGATGACGGCCCGATAGCCCCTTTAACACTATATATCGCTGTTTATAAAATGTTTGAAAATATTTATGAAAACCAAAAGAAAGTTTATGAACGTTTAACTGCCGATGGAGAGTTTTTCAGAAAAAGTTATTATTATAACAGTTCTTCCTGTAAATTGAGCCAATGCGGGAAAGACGGTGCCCGTATTCTTAAGAATTATAAATTAGGTTTTGAATCTGTTTATTTGAATAAATTTACTTGGTATTGGCGCAGCAGAACATCTACAAGTGCAAATAGTGTAGAATTTACTAAAGAAAAACCGGATTACGAAAAGTTTATGCCCTTGTATCAATTTTCCTATTTAGATAAAACTTCCAAGGGTAAATTAAAAAAGATGTATACAGGCATTGATATAAGGGAACCGATAGTTCCGCCTGATAATTATTTTAGGGTTAATCTTAAAAAATATGCAAAAAAACTGCACGTACGTGCCGCATTACAATGTACTAATGAGAGCAATAATTGCGTTTGGCCAAACCCGACACCGAAATATCAAGTGAGGTTATATCCGTAATGTTTGAAAGATATTTTTCTCTTTTGCGGTCAAAACGCGGGCAGGCGACAACTGAAGTCGTCTTGCTCTTCCCTATATTTTTTATTTTGGCATTATTTATTATTAAAATTTATGGGCTTTTGATTGTTTTACAGAAAACAGAAATTGCCTCCGCTTATGCCGGGCGGCGCTGGCAGCTTGAAAGCCATAGGGCAGTTAAATACACGCAAGGTTGGGATAAGAACTTTTTAATACCAAGCATTAAAAAACAAGTACAAGAGTATATTGGTTTTAATAATCCCGCAACACGTAAATTTTTATCTTTACGTAAAGTAGAAGTAGATATCAAAAGATATGAGGTTTGGAATACTATTACAATAACCGTTTCTACCTACCCGCCAAGAATACCTTTCTTATGTAATTATGATAAAAGGGAAATTTGTAAACGTCCTTACGGGCAGGCCTGTATGCGCGGATATAATTTTATTTGTGAAACAGGCGGTACTATTCAAGTAGTAAAGCAAGTGCCAAACCGCGATAGGCCTATCGGTTTTATTTTGCCGAATTCAAAGGTATTGAAATAATTTATTTGTTAGGGTTCACAACTTTTGAGACTTTTTAAAAAGCCTATCATCTCATTTTCGCCACCCTCCGCTATTTATTATTTTTGCGAGTCAAAAATAAAACGGCAAAGGGTGAGGGAAATAGAGAAAGCCAAATTTATAACTGGTTCATTGATACTCTCTTTTTTCCTTAAAAGTCTCATATCTATCTGAACCTTAACATTTATTTTGCCATTATTGTTAAATTTTGGTATAATATTAATGTAAGTTAAGTCACCGTAGCTCAGATGGTTAGAGCGGGCGTTTCATAAGCGCCAGGTCAGTGGTTCGATCCCACTCGGTGACATTTTTTTCTGTCTATTTTTCCTTTATACTTTGTCACTTCCTCACTCGGATACTCGGGGCTTCGCCCACTCGCGGTATACCTCGTTCGTCGTTTCGCGTCTAAAGAAAAAATAGTTTGAAAAATAATATTTAGTGACATTTTTTTTATTTCGTCTTTTTGGTAAATTTTCGTTTTTTCTTCGGCTGCGGATATCTCCGCCCTGCCGGGCGTGTTAACCCGATATACCTTACCTTGATAAAAACGAAAATTTCCTCAAAAATACTCGCAAAAAGTTTACTATTATTGGTTATTTTTAAGGGCTTAGCCCACTCGCGGTATACCTCGTTCGTCGTTTCGCGTCTAAAGAAAAAATAGTTTGAAAAATAATATTTAGTGACATTTTTTTATTTCGTCTTTTTGGTAAATTTTCGTTTTTTCTTCGGCTGCGGATACCTCCGCCCTATGGGCGTGTTAACTCGGTATACCTTGCTTCGATAAAAATTAAAATTTCCTCGAAAATACTCGCAAAAAACACTTTCCGTTCGTCGTTCCGTATATAAAAAATAGGTTGGCGCAAGCGCCTTAAAAATCATCGCAAAAAACGTAGCTTGCGGTATACCTTGCCTTGATAAAAACAAAAATTTCCTCAAAAATACTGTATAAAAATAGATCTCATTCATTGTTCCGAGTCTAAAGAAAAAATAGTTTGAAAAATAGTATTTAATATGGCAATATTTTCATTATAATTAAATTCTGTAGGAGTCCTTAATTTTTCTTTCTGCCATTTTATAAACTTCGGGGGTAAGCATTTTTAAGGCCGGTTTTCCGTATTTAGGTTGTTTTATGCACGCTTTGCATATAAACCATGCCTGTGCCATTTGGGAATAATATTTAGTGGGTTTTAGCGCAACAACATCCTTTATAATTTGTTCGGCATATATATCATCTAAATAATAGGCGCGCGCTAAATTTAAAGCGGTCCTTTGCGGGAATTCCTGTTTGCTTTTTAAGTTTTTGATTACTAAAGGTAAAAATATTTCTTGGTGTTTTTTTATTACTTTTAAGTCGGCACAAAAGGCATCACAAACACTCCAATTAGAAATTTCCGGTATAAATTTTTGTATTTCTTTTATTGCTTTTTCAGGCGGTAAAGTTTTACAAATTTTAGCAAATAAAAGTGCTTTTAAAAAATATTCTTCAAAATATTTTAATTTATATTTTGAACAATATTCTTGTGCTTCTTCAATGCTGAAATTTTTGGCATATTCCCTAATTTTCGGGACGCGTACCCCCAAAATATAATTTACCCCCGGCAGTAAACCGGAGGTAAATTTTTTGTATTTATCGTCTGTAAATTGTTTTAAATCATTTACAATGTTGCGCATATATATCGTTATTTAGCACTTTCAACAGGTTTTGCTTCTTTAAATAATTTGCTGAAAGAGATTGATATACCCATATATACATTTTGTCCGCGTGCTGCCACGTGTTTACCTTGTGCGGTGTAGTAATTAATAAACGGTGCTATGGCAAGATTTTTCCAAACCAAAACTTCCATACGTGCATCAAGTTCTAAAGAATAATCGAGGTCTGTAGGTAAATCAATACTTTCGTGTAAATAGTCGCGCCAAATACCTTTAAACATCGCTTTTACGCCATCCCTGATAGGAAACTGAATATCAAAACCGGCTGTCCAACCAAGTTTTGTTGAGTGTTCGGGGTATGTAAAATCTTCTTCAAATAAACCTGCTATGTATAAGGCTTTTAAATATTTTCCCTCAAATAATTTTGCGCCGCCTTCACCCCTTAATATTTTTGTTAAGGGTGCTGCGCCTGCTCTGTTAAATTCAGTTTCATAAGCGGCAAGAATGTACGGGCCGGCTTCAAAGCCGCCCAAAAAATTTTCTACATTCCAGAGGCGCAAAGTGTAAGCGGTATCTAAAATAATTCTATCTTCGGTTTCGCTGGTTGTTTTTGTACCGTCCGGTTTTTCAATACTGTTTTTGCCGTACTCGGCTAAAAGGCCGTTAGACCATAAATAGAATTTTCCGAAATATTCTGCTTTAAAGTTCAACTCACCTTGCACAGTCGTTTGATTGTTAGCCGTAAGACGGGCATCTGCAAAGGCGCCGTAATCTTCGGCGTGCGTCACATTTGTTGAACTTAGATTTAAGCCAAGGCGTTGCAAATCAAGTTGCCAACCGCGGCGGGTATTTTCCTTAGCAAATATGTTCGCACTTAAACATAGCATAGCGGAAAATAAAATAATTTTTGTTAATTTCATAATCTCTCCTTTAATGCTGTCTAGTATATTTTATAATAAAATTAGCACACTGTAAAATATTATGTTATAATAAATTATATCAGGTTTATAGGGGTTAAAATGCTTAATTTAAAGAAATTAAAAGACAGTAAATTTTCACTTTTGGAATCAGTGAAAATCTATAAGGATATGTTTTTTGAGTTGCTGGCACCGATACTTAAAACATCTTTGCTTGCAATGGTTTTTATATTTTTAGGGCAAACGGTATTGTCTCTTACGGAATCTAGCAAAATAGTAAATATTTGTTTTTGGGTATGGGTTGGTTTTGTCTTTGCTATTGTAATGGCATCATTTTTTAAGACTTCCGAAGATATAGTTCTTAATAAAACCGCACAGATTTATGCCAATATTTCTTATGTTTTGGTTGTTGCATTTAAATTATTGGCGGTTATTGGCATTATTGTAGGGGCAGTAATATTATTATTACTGCCTGCTTATTATTTAAAAAATCCTTTATTTTCCTTACCTTATAAAGCATTGGCTACAATATTTTTAATAGCGGCATTGCCTTTTATTTGCTTTGCACCTTTAGCAGTGGTACTTAGGGAAGCAAATATATTAAACAGTTTTGTTTTCAGTTATTATATGGTTTTGGCACGTTGGGGAAAAGTTGCAAAAGCAATGGTTGTTCAGATAATATTTACCGTTATAATTGCTTTTTGGGCATATTTTATAGTATCTTTATTATTTTTCCCAAACAGTTCTGATTTCTTTAATTTTGTTTTTACTCACGCAACCGCGCTTGAAATGCAAAGCCGCCCGTTATATGTCCGTTTTATATGCTGGGAAATTTTGCAGGTCTTTATTTTTACTATGGTGATGGCTATTTTTACATCTTCCAACACCATTTTATTTCTTTATTTAGAGGGAACAATTGCTAAACTCATTAAGGCAAATAAGAAAGTAAAAGTTAACCGCTCTAAATCAGGTAAGGATGGTAAAGTAAATTTTGTTGATGTTTTAGAAAATACTAAAACTATAGAAATAGATACAAAACCTAAAGAAACAAAAGACGATAATGATACGGATGACGGTTATCAGTCCTATCAGGATGAGCAAGAACAAGAAAATAAAGAGGATGTTGTCATTTTAGATAATGAAGATGATATGAAATGATACTTCTTATCAATTCTACACAATAATAAAACCCCTGCCTTTGTAGGCAGGGGTTTTAAAGTAAGCAAGTTGTTATTTCTTATTTACAAGTTCTTTTACTGCACCTACGGCACCTAAAATACCTGTTGCTTCATAAGGCATATAAACTAACTTGTTATCTTTACCTTCAACCATTTTTTGTAATGCTTCAATGTATTTCATAGAGATTACATAATTTGCAGGGTTAGAATATTGGGAAACCGCTTCGGCGACTATTTTAACGGCCTGTTTTTCCGCTTCCGCTACGCGGATTTTTGCTTCGGCATAACCTTCCGCTTCCAAGATGCGGGCGCGTTTTTCACCTTCTGCTTTATTGATTTGTGCTTCTCTTTCACCTTCGGCACGTAAGATTTTAGAGCGTTTTTCACCTTCTGATTCCAAAATTACGGCACGTCTTTCCTGTTCGGCTTTCTTTTCTTTTTCCATAGCATCGCGGATTGATGGCGGCGGTGTAATATCTTGGAGTTCAACGCGGTTCACTTTAACACCCCATTTATTTGATGCGGCATCCAAAATCGTGCGTAGTTTGGAGTTAATTGTATCACGTGAAGTTAAAGTCTGGTCCAAAGTTAATTCACCGATTACGTTTCTCAATGTCGTTTGGGTTAATTTTTCAATAGCCATCGGTAAGGAGGCGACTTCGTAAGTCGCCCTTAAAGGATCGGTTATTTGAAAGTAAATCAAAGCATTGATTTTAATATTAACGTTATCACGGGTAATAACGTCCTGGCTTGGGAAATCATAAACGGTTTCGCGCAAGTCAATTCTGTCAATCATACCTAAATATGATGCGCTTTTGCCATAAATTTCGCGGGTAAATTTCCACTCAATTTGGCGGGGTTTATCAATTATCGGTACGATAAAATGAAGCCCGGAATGAAGAGTCGTATAATAACTACCGAAACGTTCAATAATCATAACCTGTGCCTGTTGAACTTGCGTAAAACCGGCAAGGGCCATAACTATAAAAAATACTATTGCTACAATAAGTACAGTCACAAGACCGACACCCATAACTTATTCCTCCTGTTTAACCAGTAAAGTAGCACCTTCTACTTTTACTACTTCAACTGTTTTACCTTCTTTAAGCGGGGCAGCACTTTGTGCTTCCCATACATCGCCGTCAATATTGATGAGGGCGTGTTTTTTATCCTCTTTCAGAGCATAAAAATCGTGTTTTGTTCCGACTAAGGCATCCATGTTGCTTTTATATTCTTTCTTCCTTGTAATGTGCTTTAATATAAAAGGCCTTAAGGTAAAGAACAAGGTAAGCAAAACTACACAAACCGTAAGAAGTTGCCAATAAATATTGAGCCCAAGCCACGATATTAGGCCCGCCGTAATAAAAGCAAGGCCGATACAACTTAAAGAGAAATCTAAAGTAAAAATTTCCCCGATAAGTAATAAAATACCTATAATTAACCAAATACTGTATGGCATAAAACCTCCTCTAAGATCAAATATATTTTAGCATAATATAAAATAAAATTGTAAAATAAATTATGGACATATTTTCGGAATATCCAAATTTTAAAAGCGGTTTTGCCGTAATGGCAGGTTTGGCCAATGCGGGAAAGTCCTCTTTACTTAACAGATTTGCGGGGGTGGACCTTTCACCTGTCACTCATAAACCGCAAACTACACGCCAAAATATTTTAGCTATTTGCGAAGGCGAAAATTATCAAATTGTTTTTGTTGATACCCCTGGTTTTTTATATGCGGAATATAAATTGCAGGAGATAATGCTAAATTCTTTAAACCAAGCAATTTCACAGGATGCAGATTTGGTTATTTTCATCTATGATGCAACGCAAAGTTTAGCAAAACACTTGCCTTTAATCATTAAATTAAAAGAACTTAATTGCCCATTATTTTTGGTTATAAATAAAATTGATTTGGTACCGGATAAAGATACTTTAAATAAGATAGCAAATACACTTTTAAAAGAATTGCAGATAAGTAAAATATTTTTAGTTAGTGCGAAACAAAATAAAGGCGTAAAAGAACTTGAAAAGGAAGTCGTAAATTATATTCCTTTTAATCCGCCTTATTTCCCTAAAGGGCAATTAACTGACCGTTGGGAAAGGTTTTACATTGCCGAATTTATACGTGAGCAAATATTTTTGCAGTATAATCAGGAGATACCTTATTCCACCACTGTTGAAATTGAAAAGTTTACAGAGGACCTTGGCGATAAAAATTATATCCGCGCCATAATTCATGTTGAAAGAGACGGCCAAAAACCTATAATTATAGGTAAAGGCGGTTCTGCTATTGCAAAACTTAGGGTAGCAGCACAAGAAAGAATTTGTGCCTTTTTAGGTAAAAAATACCGTCTGGAATTAAAAGTTCAGGTTAGCCCGTCTTGGCGCAGTGATGACAATTATTTACGGCGCTTTGGTTTTATTGAATGACGCAAGAAAACAAATTAAATTTGTTATTTAAAGATTATTTTACCTTGTATTCCCCGTCGCTTTCAAAAGGTATTGCTTTGCTTGAAATGTTTTTAACGCCTTCTTTGAAAAAGGGGGAACTTGACTTGCTTTTTAATTTGCTTTGCTCAGAAATATCACCTTACTTACAAGAAACATCTTCCCCTGAAGAAAAAGCAGAAATATTCCGCTTGGTTTTATTTGATAAACTCCGTTTTAAAATAGAGCCTTTAACAGATGAAAAACAACTTTCATTAAAAGATGTTATCCGTACCCGCAAAACAACGCCTATGTTTATGGGTGTTTTATATTTGCTTTTGGCGCAAAATTTTAATGCTCCGGCATTTTTAAGTTTAAGTAAAGGCAAAATAATAGTTTGTTTTAGGGGGGAATATAATTTTCCAAGTGTATGTATAGAAATTGCACAAAATTGTACTTTTACTACCGATACCGCAATTTATAATCCTTCACAAATCTTAAGTAATAAACAAATCATTAAATATTTACTTTCTAATTTGATTTATTTGTACACAAAACAAAACCTTACCGTTAAAAAACAGCAAATACAACAACTTTTGGAAAATTATTTATAAGGTGTTTTATTTATTAGCAGCGTCAGAAGGTGCGGTATTACCGGTACCGTGTTTTAAAATCTTGGCCATAGCCAAATCATTTTCTGCTTCTTCTTTTTTACCTAGTTCCAGATAACATTTGCCGCGCATTAAATATGCTTCCGGCGTTGTTTGATATTCCAAAGAAATAGTATAAATTTGTACGGCCTTTTCAAAATCACCGATGATAAAGTAAATACCTGCCATAGAGTTTAATGCAGCAATATTTGAGGGATTTAATTTTAAAGCAGTCAGTAAATTATTAAAAGATTCTTCATATTTGCCCATGCTTGCCAAAACCGCACCTTTAGCGGAGAGTATGCTTGAATTGTTAGGTTCATATTCTAAGGCATAATCAAAGTCCTCTAAAGCCTTTTCAAAATCACCTAAATTATAGTATAAAGAACCGCGGTTTTTGTAAGCATCAATATTATAAGGATTTGCTTCTATCGCCTTATTTAAATATTTTTCTGCTTTTGCTAATTTGCCGGTTTTAAGGTACATTTCCCCGCGGGCGGCATAGTCCGTTGATTTCGTCTTAGTACTTGTGCAGGCAACAATGAAAAATAAACAAAAAATTAAAATATATTTATGGTTTTTTAATAAGTTTTTCATTTGTCTCCCCCAAAGAAAGTAATTCTTTTTTGTGTTTTATCAGATAAGAAATTGCCTCATCTTTTGTTTTGATTTTGCCTTCTACCTGAGCCTCTGCAATATGCTCTAAAATTATACCTATTATTTTGCCGCTCGGCAATTTTAAGGTGTTCATAATGTCTTTACCGTCAATAATTTTTTGCGGTAAAATAATTTTTTGGCGTTCAGTAAAATATTTTGTAAAAAGGAAGTTTAACATTTGCAAATGTCTTAAAGTTTTACCTTCGGCACCTTGTGCTTTGCCTTCTTCTATGGTCATTATCGGCTCTTGCGCTTTTTTTAGCATCTTTTTTAAACTTGCTACGGAAACATAACTTGTATAATCTGCCCAACAAAGGAACAGCAAAGGTATGCCTGCCGTATCTAATTCTTTAAAAAATTTATAAACGCCTTTATCTGTTATTATTTCATTACTTGCCAAATTACTTGGGCGTAAATGGGAATTTATCATCTTACAAATCAATTTACATTCAGAGGTGGAATAGCGCAGTTTTTTTAAGAAATATTCTGCCCTTCTTGCCCCTTGTTGTTCATGATAAAAAAAGCGCAAACGGCCATTTTTCATTTTTGCCGTTTCCGGTTTTGCTATGTCATGTAAAAATGCTGTCATTTTGTATATAGCGTGATCCGGGCAAAATTGCTGAAGTTCTTTATAAAAATTTGGTACACATAATTTTAAATTATTTAATAAAAATTCAATGCGTTCTACTACCAGTAAAGTATGTTTCCACACGCCGCCTTTACCGTAATAGCACTCGGCGCAGTCCTTTTGGTCAGCAAGTTGCGGCAGTAATTTTTTAAATAAACCCAAGTCTTCCATAATTTCAAGATATTTTGCACTATTTCCGGCGCGGAATAATCGTTTTAATTCTTCCTGTATGCGTTCACCGGACGGCTTATTTGCTTTACCCGCATTTTCTTTGATAAGTACCAAGGTTTTTTTATCAATTTCAAAACCTCGTTCTGCGGCTATTCTGAAAGCACGGAATAATCTTAAAGGGTCTGCGTCAAAAACTTTAGGGTTATTTGCAATTATTTTTTTATTTTTTATTGCCTTTTTCCCGTTATTTAAATCAATTAAATCTTTCTTATTAAAAGAGGCAATTAAAACCTTGGTTTTTTTGCCGTCTCTTTTGATTTTAATATCCGGTTGGCTTATTGTTGGCAGAGCAAGAGCATTTACGGTAAAATCCCTGCGCGGTAAATCAGTTAGGATATTATCTCCTTCCAAAGCAGATAAATCAATTTGTAAACCCTCTTTAGTTGTTAAACGCCAAACGCAAAATTCAGGATCCATCTCAAAAGCAGCAGCTTTTAAGGTACGTGCCAAATTCAGTGCAGTCTCTTTTACTTCTTTTTTAGGTAATGCAAGATCTATATCACCGGAATATTTGCCAAGTAAACTATCAAGCAAACAACCGCCTACATAATAAGCGTTTTTCGCTTCTTTTGCAAGTAATTTGGCAAAATTATTCCCGTTTAACATTATTGCGCGGATAAGGCGGCTTCTTTTGCAGCTTTTTCGGCAGCTTTAGCGGCCTCTTCCTCTTTAAATTTAGTGATGGCTTCTTTACGAAGTTCACGTTTTAAAATTTTACGCATAGAATTTTTAGGAAGTTCTTTTCTAAATTCAATATCACGCGGGCGCTTATAATTATCAAGATGTGTCTTGAGATATTTTCTAAAGTCCGCTTCATCAAATTCCGCGCCGCGTTTTTTGACGGCATAAAGTTTAATAAATTCACCGCCGTGCCCGTCAGGCACACCGATAATAGCACACTCCTCAATATTTGGGTATTCCATAATAGAGTGTTCTACCTGTGCGGAAAATACTTTTAAACCTTTAATGATAATCATATCCTTTAGGCGGTCTTTTATGACGATAAAACCTTCATCGTCAATCAAACCGATATCGCCGGATCTAAACCAACCGTCCTTATCAAAAGCGGCGGCGGTGGCTTCGGGGTTATTATGATAGCCTTTAAACACATTATCGCCTTTTATGACGATTTCGCCTTCCGTATTTTTAGGCAATTCATTTCCTTCTTCGTCAATAATACGCACTTTGATATAAGGCAAGTTTATACCAACAGTTCCGTGTTTGCGGTTTTGTTCTGTGTTTACGCTTACGACGGGGCTTGTTTCTGTTAAGCCATAACCTTCTAAAATAGGTATATCAAGTTGTTTTTCAAAATGGTCCTTCGTTTCTTTGCTTAAAGGTGCCGCGCCCGAGATACAAAAGCGCACTTTTCTAAAGGCCCAATATTGTAAGTACAAGCGTTTAAGCCCTTTTGCTTCTTTAGAGAGAACGCTGTAAATTTGCGGGATAGCGGTCATTATCGTTATACGTTCGCGCCCCATTAAATTGAGCCAAGCGGCGGCAGGCGTAATATTGGCAACTACAACCGTTTTCATACCGACGGTTAAAGGAATAACTACGTTTACCGTCCACGCCAAAGTGTGGAACATCGGCAAAATGCAAATCATGGAGTCATCATCTGAAATTTTAAAACTGATAACCGCTGCTATAACATCAGACATTATATTTTTATGTGAAAGCATAACGCCTTTCGGTAAACCCGTTGTGCCTGAGGTATATAAAAGCATAGCGGTATCGTCAATACTTGGGTGGCAGTTTAAGGTCTCTGAATTAAACTTACTGTTTTTGACTTCATCCCAAAACAGTTTAATACTGCCGTCGGTCACCATAGATGCTGCGCTTGAGGAAATTTCATCTGTGGTAAAGAGGTATTTCACATTAGGTAAATCTTTTTTAATTGCTGCATAATGACGTAAGAATTCCGCCTGTGTTATTACGGCTTTTGCCCCGCTGTTTGTGAGCATATATTTAAGTTCTTCGGGTTTTGAAACCATAAAATTTATCGGCAAACTGATAGCGCCGATTTTATAAAGCGCATAGTTCGCGATAATAGTTTCAACGGAATTGCGGTGTGCTATTGCCACGTGGTCACCTTTGCGGATACCGTATGCCCAAAGCATATCGGATGTACGGTCAATAGTCATCAGTAATTCATGGAAAGACCAAGTCTTTCCGTTAAATACGACTGCAGGTGCTTCCGGCCTGCGGTAGGCGCTTAGTGTAAGCGCGGTGTATAGGTCCGTCATTTGCATACACCTATATTTTACTAATTATATTGGCTTTGTTTCAAATAAAAATAGGAAATTGACATCTTGCGTTTTTTGCCATCTAATTCTTTTTGGCAAATTTTAGTTTTTCTTTTCCTAGAGTACCGAGAGTCGCTACGCTCCCGTTCTTCTTGGTACTCGTCGTCATAAAGAAAATTAAAAATTCCATTAAATCTGCTGCGCGGCGCGGGTCCATTCTCGTTCGCTTTGGTTTAGAAAATTAAAATTTTCACAAAAATACTTGCCAAGTTAGCGTTTACGGTTTGGCTTTATTAAATTTACTTTCCTTATCGCCTTCACCCGCTTCAGCGGGCGGAAGGTGGCAAGCAAACGGATGTTTGTTTGCTTGACGGATGGGGGTATAAAGTTTTACCTTATTTATCCCCCCTCTGCCTCACTTTTGTTCGGCATCTCCCGCCCGTATGACAAGGCATACGGGTGGCGACAATATAAGAAAAATACTTGCCGGATAAACATTTATTTTGTTTTATTATTCGTAATATGTCGGTTCAAAACCTTGTGATTCCAACATCTTACAAATTTTATCACCTAATGTAGAATAACTTTCACAAAATTTAGTAGCGGTGGGTAAATCTTCCCAACCACCTATATCATAGCCTATACTATATAGCATATTTTGATTATCAGGATTATCCCAACGATAAATACGTAATCTGTAATCAAAATCTGCATACCAATTTTTCCAAAAATACTCGTTATATGTTCCTTCTCCACCTGATAATTCCAAATAATCAAGCCGCCCATTTTCTTGAACACATTCATCATTATAACCGCATTCGGCTGCCTTTAAATCTACCATTTTTTTGATATAAGATAAGTGTTGAAGTCCTTCGGCCAAGCGTGATTTTTCAACAGCAAGAGTATATTGCGGCAAAGCAACTGCCGCTAAAATACCGATAATCAAAACAACAACCAACATCTCAATTAAGGTAAAACCTAATTTATTTTTCCTTCTCATATAATCTCCTTTATACAATGCTTTTTATTTATTGTATATGTAAATTATAGAAAAAAAAAAAAAATAGATGTCAAGAGGATCGTCGTGAAAATAAAGATATGCGTATACCCATCCGGTAAATATTTTTAGGTAAATTTTCTTTATACCAACACTGTTTTTTTACTGAAAATATGTTATACTTATGGTATAAAATTTTAAGGAGGAATTTACTGACATAAGCCTGAAAAATCGGCTTATTACAATTTGAAAGTTTTTTTGATGTCCTTTTGGGACTGCTGCTTAAAGCACAATCATAGGTCAAAAAAACGGCGTTTGGGCATAAAATTAGCGGAATTGCAAACCGTTAGTTTTGTGTCAAGCGTTTATCTTTTTATTTAATAATTTGATAAACCACGGCTGTTTTTATCGGGCACTATGATTGCTGATAAATTCGGCCGTTTTTTATTGGGTTGAAATTTAGTTGTAAAAGTAAATTAGGAGGAATTATGAAAAAAGGAAAATTAAGTATGAAGGGTTTTACTCTTCTTGAAATGTTGGTAGTAGTATTGATAATCGGTATTTTGGCTGCCATTGCCTTGCCGCAATATCAAAATGCAAAAATAAAAGCGGACTTTGCCGAGGCTTATATTAAACTTAAAGCCGCCGCCCAAATTGAAGAAATGTGCAGATTACAAACAGGTGAAGAGGTTTGTAAAGGGGATGTCCTTCCCTCATATACCGAACAAGTGAGTGCCGAAGTTAATGGTTGTAATGAATTTAATGAGTTTGGATATTGCAAGGGTTTTGATTGGGTTCATGAGAAATTTTCTATAGGTTTAGGTGGCTCTAATAATATCTTAGCGGTTGCAAGTTACCTAAAAGAAGAAGTATGTTTATGTATAACAAAAGATTATAAATTTGTTTTAAAACAAGGAGAGTGTTTCTATACTCCAAGTAAAGATTATTCAAAAATTTTAGGAATACCAGATGTAACGGAAGATGAAGATTCCCCATATTACGGTTGTAGTTGTTGTTAATCAATAAAACCAAATCGAGTGCAACATCCGGCAAGTATTTTTGAGTAAATTTTGATTTTTCCCACAACGAAGAGTACCGCGAAGTAGAGTAGCGCAGCGACGTATCGGTACTTTAAGAGCGGAAAAATCAAAATTTACCAAAAAGAATTAGCCGGCAAATAACCAAAAACTGCAAATTTCCTATTTTCCCAATTACGCGCGCGCTATTTTCTTTTAATATTTTTGTATAATATTATATATGAAAAAGTTTTTTGACTATTCCCAATATCTCGGCTTAAAAGCCCTGATAAACGCTCTTGCATTGTTGCCGGAAAAGTTAATCGTCAAATGCGGGGAGTTTATGGGCCGCTTTCTCACCAAAATAATGCCAAACAGATATAAAAGAAGTGTCGCAGATATTCAAAAAGCCTTTCCAAATAAAACAGAAGCAGAGTGTAATCAGATCGCGCGTGAATCGTGGGCAAATGTCGGTCGTATCGTCGCGGAATTTGCCAAAGCAACAAAATTCAGTAAAGAAAAAATACTCAAAAAATTCCGTTTTGTAAATTGTGATCAATTTTTCAAAGCAAATGCGGAAGGCAAAGGCGCTATTTTAATGCTGGGGCATTTCGCAAATTGGGAAACACTCGGCTTTGCTACTGCCGTAAAAGCAAAAAAAATGGCCTTTGTCGCTTACCCGCAAAATAACAAATATGTTAATGATTATGTTGCTAAACTGCGTGGGCTTTTCGGCAGTACAATGATAAGTTCGCATAACCCGTTTTTTTCTGCTTTCCGCGCTTTAAAACGCGGCTCTTTAATTGCTATTTTAGCGGACCAAAGCGTCGGCGCATCAAAATTATATATGGATTTCTTAAACAGGCCGGCGGAAGTTTCCCCGTTGCCTGCGGTGCTTTCCTTAAAAACAGGTTTGCCCGTTTACCATATTACAGTTTACCGCGAAGGCGGCCAAATTGTTGCTAAAAGCAGCGCCCCCATTTACCCGCCCGATTTGCCTTATTCCACCGAAGTTTTATATGATTATACAAAAGCACTTAAAAAAGGGCTTGAAGACGATATTTTAAAGCATCCCGCCGATTGGCTTTGGGCGCATAATAGGTGGAAAAGGGAAGACGAAGTCCTTTCACAAATGAAAAAGGGGGAAATCCGTGGCAGTTAATGAAAATAAAGCCGTTTTTTTAGATAGGGACGGCACAGTAATTTTTGAAAAGCCCGGCACTTATTTGGCCGACCCTAAAAAAGTTATTCTCTATAAAAACACTTTGGCAGGGCTTAAAAAATTATATAAAGCAGGGTATAAATTGTTTATAGTATCAAACCAATCGGGCATCGGGCGCGGTTATTTTGACGAAGATACTATGCTTTCCGTTATGGCGGCTATGTTAAAGAAATTAAAAGGCGTAAAAATTGAAGGTATTGCGTATTGCCCACACGCGCCGCAAGATAATTGCACTTGCCGCAAACCTTTGCCTGAAATGGGTTTAAAAATTATCAAAGGTTATAAACTTGACCCCAAAAAATGTTTTATGGTGGGCGATAAAAAAAGTGATATGGAATTTGCCAAAAATATCGGCGCGGAAGGCGTTTTGGTATTAACAGGCAACGGCAGAAAGCAAGCCCAAAAATATAAAAAAGATTTAAAAAATATCAAACATTGTGCCGACTTAAACGGAGTAGCAAATTATATTTTAAGTAAGGAGAGTTTGTGAAAAAATTTTTACTTTTAACCTTTTGTTTTGCCTTAATTTGTGCTTGCGGTAAAAAACAGGATTTGTCTGAAGAACTTCTAGGCCAAAAAGAAGAAGCGCAAATAATTGCCGCTATGGAATTTTTAACACAAGAAACACAAGTTCCGCAAGAAATTAAAACCGAAGAAGAAACAATAAAACCGGCACCAAAAGCGGAGCAAAAACCGGCAGTTAAAACAACAAAACAAACTGTAAAAACGGCGCAAAAACAAGAGCCGGGCGCAATTGAACAAGAAAAACAAGACGTACAAATACCGCAACTTAAAGAAGGGGAAAATACCATTGAAATTTTCCTTGACCCAAACAATTTACCCAAAGAAATTTTAAAAACCAAAGACGGCCGTTTGACACACCCTTGGTATTTTATGCAAGTTTCCACAACTTCACCCGAAGGAACAAAACCCGCTTGGTTTGGGGAAGAATTAACTTTTAAACTTTCTTGGTCCTTTATAACGGCAGGCGAAGCAACAATAACCGCAAATAAACTTTTATATAACGGTAAAGAATATGCTTATCAAATTGAAACACTTGCCAAATCTTACCCCGTAATTGATAAAATGTTTAAAGTGCGTGATATAAATATGTCTTGGATTAAGTCCGACATGTCAAAATCTTTGGGTTATTGGCAAAGTGTGCGCGAAGGTTCTTATAAACGTGACGAGTGGCTTAATTTTGATTACAAAAACAATATGTTTACAATGTATAAATTAGGCAGTGACGGCACTTATTCAAAATTTCTTACACGTTTTTCAGGAAAAGAAGTATTTGATATTTTAAGCGCTTTATATCACGTGCGGGACCCTAAAATAACTTTAGATAAAACAATTTATTTTGATGTAGTAAACGTAAATACCCAATACCCTTTAAAAGTAATAGTGCACGGTAGAGAAACCGTAAAAACAAAAGCCGGTACTTTTAATTGTGTTGTAGTTGAACCTATGATAAGCGGTGACAGTATTTTCGTATCAAAAGGCAACAGTTTAAAAGTGTGGCTTACCGATGATGAATTTCGTATGCCTGTCAAAATGACGGTAGAAGTTTTTATCGGTTCCGTAAAAGCGGAACTTTATTCTTATAAAAGAGGAACTAATTTATGACCAAATCAGAACTTAAAAAATATAATGACATAATTGATAAATTTAAAGGCAAAGAAATTATCGTTATCGGCGATATTATGCTTGACCATTTCGTTAAAGGCAGTGTAAGCCGTATTTCACCTGAAGCACCTGTGCCGGTAGTTAATGTTGAGAGTGAAGATTTCGTCGCAGGAGGGGCAGGGAACGTTGCCGTAAATTTGGCGGCATTGGGTGCAAAGCCGACAATAATTTCCGTTTTGGGCGATGATGCAAACGGTATCATTTTAAAAAGTTTTTTAGAAAACAAAGGTACAAATGTCGGTCACATCGTCACAGATTCCACCCGCCCTACTACACAAAAAGTTCGTATTATAGCCGAACGCCAACAGGTTGTGCGCGTTGACAGGGAAAGTAAAACACGTATAAATAAAGAAGTTGCTGCAAAATGTTTCGCTAATTTTAAAGAGGCTCTAAAAACCGCAAAAGGCGTGATAATGTCAGACTACGGCAAAGGTATGCTTTCGGACTATAATATTCAAGATATTATTAAAGCCTGCCGCGCAAAAAATATTCCTGTTTGTGTAGATCCAAAAATTGATAATTTCTTAAAATATAAAAATATCACTTGTATGACGCCTAATACAAAAGAAGCATGGGAAGGCATGGGACTCCCGCCTAAAAAAGATGAAAAATCTATTTTAGATTTAGGTAAAAATATTTTGAAAACTTTAAAAGCGGATTCAATTTTAATTACCCGCAGCGCCCAAGGCATGAGTTTGTTTGAAAAAGGTAAAACACCAAAAATTACCACTATCAGCGCTACGGCAAAAGAGGTCTTTGATGTGACGGGGGCAGGTGATACCGTAATTTCCGTTTTAACGCTTGCTTTGGCGTGTAAAGCAAGTTTGAAAGATGCCGCATATATCGCAAATGAAGCGGCCGGCCTTGTTGTGGCAAAACTTGGTACCGCTACTGTCACAACAGACGAAATTAAAGGAGTTATAAACAAATGAAAGATACTTTAATTGTTATTCCCGCGCGCTACAGTTCAACGCGCCTTCCGGCAAAAGTGCTTGCGGAAATTGAAGGTAAAACCATCATTGAGTGGGTTTATACGGCGTGTAAAAATGCCAAAGTCGGCGATGTTTTAATTGCCACGGAAAGTGAAAAAATTGTTGAAGCCGCAAAAAAATTTAATGCAAAAGCCGTTTTAACAAGCCCAAAATGCCAAAGCGGAACGGACCGCGTTTTTGAAGCCTATAAAAATACTAAAAAATCTTATAAATATGTAGTAAATGTGCAAGGTGATGAACCTTTTGTTCAGGCAAGCACAATAAAAAATGTAGTGGCACTTTTAAAGAAAGATAAACAAGCAGATATTTCAACTGCGTGCTATCCGTCTTTAGACGAAAAAACAATACTTGAACCAAGCCACGTTAAAGCCGTCTTAACAGGTAAAAAACAGGCGCTTTATTTCTCCCGTTCCGTAATTCCTTTTAAACGTGAAATAACAAAAGAAACGGCCAAAGTTCCTTTTTATATACATTGCGGCATTTACGGTTATAAAGAAGCCGCTTTAAAGAAATTTGTTAAACTCCCAAAAAGCACTTTGGAAAATTTGGAAAAATTAGAGCAATTACGTGCTTTGGAAAACGGTTTAATAATTAAATCAATTTTAATTGAGAAGGCAGGCCCTGCCATTGATACCCCCGCAGACTTAATTAAAGCACGGGCTTATGCCAAAAAAATCAAAACAAAAAAATAGGAAAAGGTTATGTCAAAATTCATTTTTATCACAGGCGGTGTAGTTAGTTCTTTAGGGAAAGGTATATCAGGCGCAAGTATCGCAAAACTTTTACAGTTGCGCGGTTTAAAAGTAAATATGGTCAAATGTGACCCTTATATAAACGTTGACCCGGGCACTTTAAGCCCATATCAACACGGCGAAGTATACGTGACAAAAGACGGCGCTGAAGCAGACCTTGACCTTGGTACCTACGAACGCTTTTTAGGTGTTGAAATGACAAGGTATAACACAAATACCGCCGGCTCAATTTACCAGACTGTGATACATCGCGAAAGGAAAGGTGATTATAACGGTACAACCGTGCAAGTGATACCGCATATTACCAACGAAATTAAAGAACGTTTTATTCCTTTTGAAAAAGATTTTGACGTCACTTTAATTGAAATCGGCGGAACTGTGGGTGATATGGAAAGTTTGCCTTTTATCGAAGCGGCGCGTCAATTTAAACTTGAACGCGGTTGGTCAAATGTTATGTGCATACACGCTACGCTTATTCCTTACATAGCAAGTGCGGGGGAACTTAAAACAAAACCTACGCAGCACTCTGTCAATAAACTCCGCGAAATCGGGCTTGAGCCGGATGTTTTAATTTGCCGTTCAGAGCACCCAATACCGCAAAATATGAAATCAAAAATTTCTTTGTTTTGCAGTGTGCCCGTTGATGCGGTAATTGAAGCAATGGATGTCCCTTCAATTTATTTACTTCCTGAAAATTTTGAAAAACAAAATTTAACAGATCTTATTATAAAACGTTTAAATTTGAATCCGAAAACAAAAAACGACGGCACTTGGTTTGAGTTTGTTAAAAAAGCCACAAAACCAAACAAGGAAATTACTATTGCCATTGCCGGCAAATATGCGGAACTTCATGATGCTTATAAATCAGTGGCGGAATCTTTAAATTTAGCCGGTATGTCAAACGGTGTCAGAGTTAAAATAAAGTATGTAAATACGCAAACAGATGATATTCCCGCATCCTTAAAAGATGTACAAGGTGTTATAGTTCCGGGCGGTTTCGGTAAACGCGGTGTGGAAGGCAAGATTGAGGCGGTAAAATATGCGCGCGAAAATAAAATACCTTTCTTAGGCATTTGCCTTGGTATGCAATGTACGGTTATTGAAGCGGCACGCAATTTGGCCGGGTTAAAAGATGCGAACTCAACGGAACTTGATCCCAAAACACCGTACCCTGTTATAGATATGATGGAAGAGCAAAAAGAAGTTAAAATGCTGGGCGGAACTATGCGCCTTGGTAATTATTCCTGCGACCTTGAAAAAGGTTCCCTTGCGCATACTTTATACAAAAAAGATACCATTGAAGAAAGGCACCGCCACCGTTATGAGTACAATACGGAATTTACCAAACAATTGGAAGCAGTTGGCTTGCATATTTCCGGTTGGCATAAAAATACTTTGCCTGAAATTGTGGAATATAAAGATCATCCTTTCTTTATAGCTGTTCAATTTCACCCGGAATTTAAGAGCAGCCCTATGAACCCTCATCCTTTATTTGACGGTTTGGTAAAGGCCGGTTTAAAAGCAAAAAAATAAAATCTTTGCTATAATATTTATGAGTATAAAAGGAGAACTTATGAAAAAATTACTTTTCCCGATATTGTTAATTACATTATTTTGTGCTTGTGCAAGCCCGCAACCCGAATATGAACTTGATCCGGAGGATGATTTCTTAACAAACAGCGCGATATGCCCGTCAAGAAAAGATGAAAAGAAATGGGCCAGGCAAACACCTAAACAAATGTTGAAAAGTAATAAAATACCAAGTATCAATTTTGAATTTGACAGTGCTATAATAAGGCATAGTTCTTATGGCGTTTTAGATAAAGTTGCCGAAGTAATGAATACTACTCCTAAAATCAAATTAGTTATTGAAGGGCATACGGATATTGTAGGCTCTTATGAATATAATGATTGGCTGTCCGGTGCACGTGCTTCGGCGATAAAGGACTATTTGGTTTCAAGGGGGGTAGAATCGGAATCAATAAAAACCTTTGGGCACGGTAAACGCAAACCGCTTACTTTAGTTGATTCCCCTGAAGGCAGAGCTTGCAACAGGCGCGTCACTTTAAAATTTACTACACGTGATTGGAATGCTGTTTTTTAGGAGGAATTATGATACCCACTATAGTAGAAAAAAATAATATTTATGATATTTATTCACGGCTTTTAAAGGATAGAATTATTTTTGTCGGCGGTCCGCAAGGGGAAATCGGCACGGAAATTGCAAATATAATTATTGCCCAACTTTTATATTTAGATGCTCAAGATTCTTCCCGTTCCATTAATTTATATATTAACTCACCGGGCGGTGTCGTCACTGCGGGGCTTGCAATTTATGATACTATGCAATATATCAAATCCCCGATAACTACAATTTGTATGGGGCAGGCAATGAGTTTCGGCGCTGTACTTTTGGCAGCAGGTTCTAAAGGTAAACGTTATGCTTTGCCGCATGCAAGAATTATGATACACCAACCGCTTATTTGGGGCGGTTTATCCGGCCAAGTGACCGATATAGAAATTGAAGCAAAAGAACTGCGTGAAAATAAAGAACATTTGCTTGATATTTTGGCACATCATACAGGCCAGTCAAAAGAAAAAATAAGGCAAGACAGCGAACGCAATTATTATATGTCTGCCGAAGAAGCAAAGGCTTACGGTATTATTGACGAAATATTGCCGTTGAAAAAGTAAAATGTTTCGTTTAATTTTAACCCTGTTTTTAAGTTGTGTGTGTACAATTCCGGTATTTGCACAACAAGAAAATGGGGTTAATTTTTTGCAAAAATTAAATGAAGCACCTGCTTTAAAAAATGCACAGGTTTCCGTTTATGCAAAGTACATAGGCGGCAGTAAAATTATTGCTAAAAATGAAGATATTTTAATGGTACCTGCAAGTGTATTAAAATTATTTACTACCGCTTCTGCTTTGAAAGTATTAGGCGAACATAAAACATTTGAAACAAAAATTTATCTGGATGGGGAAATCAAAAATTCAATTTTATACGGTGATATTTATTTGCGCGGTGCGGGGGACCCTAGTTTAGGCAGTAAAGATTTTAAAAATAAACAGTATTATACGGAACTTTTTTCTTCATGGGCAAAAGTACTAAAAAGAAAAGGAATCAAAGAAATTAAAGGCAATATATACGCAGATAATAGTATCTTCAGCGGTATACTTTTGCCGTGGCGTACGAGTTATAAAAATATCGGCAATTACTTCGCGCCCAAAGCAGATGCTTTAAGTATTGCAAATAACCAATACACATTGTTATTTGCACCTACAAAAACAGGGGATACAAATATTAAGCCACTGTCAACAGAGCCGCAAATAAAAGATATATTATTTAAAAGTGAAGTATCCGTTGATGAAAATAGATCAAGAGAAGATGTGTATGCTACTTTTGAGCCGTTAACAAATATTGTTAACCTGACAGGTACATTACCGCTTACGAAAAAGAAAACAAAAGTTTATGCCGCTTTACCTAACCCGGCACAATTTGCGGCGGAGAGTTTTCTTGAAATTTTGCAAAATTCAGGTATAAAAATTGACGGTAAGGCAAGCATAAAAAAAGGTGGGAATTATAATGAAAAGGAGTTGCTTTTTACCCATAGTTCTCCTACTTTGGCAGAACTTGTCAAACATATAAATAAGTTCAGTGATAATTTATATGCGGAAGTTTTACTTCGCGATATAAGTGCCTATACAGGCGGTGACGGAAGTGCCAAAGACGGTCTTAAAAAAATGAAACAGGCACTGATATCTCTTGGTTTGGAAGATTCCGGTTTTGATATTTACGGCGGCAGCGGGCTTGATTATACAAGTAATGTTTCTTGCCGTTCAACAGTCACTTTGCTTGAAAATATTTTATCTGAACCTTATTTTGAATCTTTTAAAGACAGTTTGGTAATAGCAGGTAATGAAAGAGAGAAAAGTATTTTTGACAAGCGTGTAGCAAAAAAGGATTTTGCTTTTAAAACATATTTAAAAACAGGTACACTGGATAAAGCGCGCAATATCGCAGGTTATACGGAAGACAAAAACGGGAAACAAATTATTTTTTGTTTCTTTATAAACAATTTCAAAGCAAAAACTAATCAAGTAATCTCTTTACAAGACAGTTTCCTTGAATATTTAACAAATTATCAATAAAAGATATTTCCTTGTGTATTGACAAGCACTGTATATCATTATATAATAAATGTATATGGGTAAGTACGAAGAATCTAAACAAAAATTTACGGTAAATCCTGTCAAATTATGGCGCGATTTAAAAGATGTTTTGCTTATGTTTTTTAGCGCAATACGAGGGAAATATCCTTTCCCTAAAAGAAGTTTTTTGTGGCTTATTTTCTTTGGGATTTATGTTTTTATCCCTTTTGATTTGATACCCGATCCCTTAATTGCAATGTTTGGCCTTGGTGCAGTAGACGATTTCTTGGTGCTTGTATATGTCGTGAATAAAATGTCCCCTGATTTAGAAAAATTCAGATATTTTAAAAATACCGGAAAGAAAAACCCCAATAAAGATACTATAGAAGCGGAGATAATAAAATAAGATATGAAAAAACTTTTTAAAGTGTTAAAAATAGCAG
>JBGURU010000054.1:0-9127 GCA_045132175.1 Elusimicrobiaceae bacterium
ACGCGGGCGGGAGATGCCGAGCAAGGGTTTTTTCTTGGGAGGCAGAGGGGGGCGTGAATAAGGAAACTTTATACCCCCATCCGTCAAGCAAACAAAAAACCGTTTGCTTGCCAGCCTCCGCCCGCGCTACAACAACTTGCGCGGGTGAGGGCAATAAGGAAATACTTAATTAAATTAAGGAGAAATAAAAAATGAAAAAAGTAAAAAAGTTATTCAAAATATCTAAGGGGTTTACCCTTATTGAAATGTTAGTTGTTGTGTTGATTATCGGTATATTAGCCGGTATTGCTTTGCCACAATATACCCTCGCAGTTGAAAAATCACGTTTGGCGGAAGCATTAGGAAATCTATCTTACATTAAAAAAATGATAGATTTAAGGGCAGCACAATGCGGTTATAATGGTGAGTGTATCTCAGGAAATGGCTTTGATTATATTGAATTGCCGTTTAATGGACTGTATTATGATACTGATTATTGGGGATATGATGTAGACGTTGAGATTATAGCTGAACGAAGGAACATATATTCTATAGGATATCATGGTATGGATGATTGGTCCGATTTACCTACTGCTACTAAATTTTGTGAAAGTTATTCCACATTAGGAAATAAAATGTGCAAATATTTGGAATCGCAAGGTTTTGAACCAACGTATTACGAAGAATAAAATAAAGCCAAACCGAGCACGCAAACCCGGTAAGTATTTTTAAAAAATAAATATTTTTGCAAGTATTTTTGAGATAATTTTTGTTTTTATCTAGGCGAGGTATACAGTGTTAACACGCCCGCAGGGCGGAGGTATCCGAGCCGCAGAAAAAACAAAAAATAACCAAAAAGACGACGCAAAAATTTGATATAATATAAGTACGCAGATTTAAAGGGGCGCAAAAAGTTCGTAAATCAAATGCCCCGATAAACTGCCAAAGTAAACGGTCGCGCTGGGTATCCTCTACCCAAATTTAGGCCGTTGCTTACTAAGGAGAAAAAATGAGTAATGTATCAATGAAAGCCATGCTTGAAGCGGGTGTCCACTTCGGCCATCAAACTTCACGCTGGAATCCCAAAATGGGGCGCTATATCTTCGGTGAAAGGAACGGCGTCCATATTCTTGACTTACAAAAAACCGCACGCGAACTTAAAAAAGCCTGCGCTTACGTCAAGGAAGAAGCAAAAAACGGTGCAAGATTTTTATTTGTCGGCACCAAAAAACAAGCACAAGATGTCATTAAAGTTGAAGCAGAAAGAGCAAATTGCCCTTGCATCAGCGAAAAATGGCTCGGCGGCACATTAACCAATTTCCAAACAGTCCGCAAATCTGTTGAAAGATTAGCCGAACTCGAAAAATGGGAAGCGGAAGGTGTTTTAAAAGCAATTTCTAAAAAAGAATCTTCCCGCTTAACAAAAGAAATGAACCGTCTTAAAAAACTTTTAGGCGGCATCCGCGATATGCGCACTTTGCCGAACATCCTTTTTGTAATTGACCCGATGGACACACAAGGTGCAGTCCGCGAAGCAAGAACTTTAGGTATTACCGTCGTCGGCGTTTGTGATACAAACTGCGATCCGGATAATATTGATGTACCAATCCCGGGCAACGATGACGCAGCACGTTCAATCAAATTATTCTGCGCCGCTATTGCCGATTCTATTATTGAAGGCCGCAATGAAGCAAACGGTATCGTCACCCCTGTTGCAACAGAAGGTGAAGAAGCCGCTGCCGAAGAAGCCAAAGAAGAAGAAAAGGAAGTTGAAAACCCTATCTTAGCAGAAGAATTAAAAAAGGCAATCGGTTCCAATCCTACTGAAGAAGAATTAGAGGAAGAAGAAGAACTTGAACCGGAAGTCAAAGCCCACGGCCGCGAAGAAAAAAAGGCAAAAAAAGAAGCCCTTGCCGCAAAGGCCAAAAAATAAGGAGTTAATATGTCACTTGAACAAATTAAAATCTTAAGGGAAAAGACAGGCGCAGGCCTCGGCGCTTGCAAGGAAGCATTAGCGCAAAACAACAATGACGTTGAAGCTGCTATCACTTACCTTCGCAAAAAAGGCCTTGCCGATATGGCAAAACGCGCCGGCCGCGAAACAAAGGAAGGCCGCATTTCAATTAAAGCCTCTGCCGACGGCAAAACCGTTGCTATGGCTTACCTTGGTTGCGAAACTGACTTTGTCGCCAAAACACCGGATTTTATTGCTTTAGTCGATAAAATTGCTGATTATATGCTCGCCAACCCGACAGTTGCCGACTATACTAAAGACGCAAACATTGAAGCAATGATTCAAGAACTTGCCCCAAAATTTGGGGAAAATGTTTCCTTCACAAAAGCCGTTTGCTGGACCTTGGGCCCCGATAGTTGCTTAATGAACCACTACTTGCACTCCGACAACAAAAAAGCCGCTTTGGTTGAACTTGCCTGCAAACACGACGCAAACACCGCTTGCAACCCTGCCAAAAAAGAAGAAATGATGAAATTCGCTAAAGATTTGGCAATGCAAGCCGTCGGTATGGTTGCACAATATTTAGACGAGGCCGATGTTCCCGCCGAAGTAGTTGAAAAGGAAAAGGAAATCGCTTTAACGCAAGCCAAGAACGAAGGCAAACCGCAAGCAGCAATTGAAAAGATGATCCCGGGCAGAATTAAAAAATTCTACAAGGATGTCTGCTTGCTTGACCAACCTTATTTTAAAGATGCTAAACTTTCAGTCCGCGATTTTATCGCCGAAACCGGCAAAAAGAACGGCACGGAAATCAAAGTTGTACGCTTTGTCCGCTTCTAGTTTAGTTCTTTAGTTTTAAGGGCTGCCGAACAAACGGCAGCCCTTTTTTATTCGCGAATTTCGTTTTATTTATTTCCCTTTTATCTCTTAAAAATGATATACTAATAAAAAGGAGTTTAATTTAATGTAAGCCACGAATTATATTCGGCTTAAAAAAATTTAATCTGTTTTTGGCTCCGTAATGACGGAGAGTTAATAGAAATATTAACGCATATAGAAACCAAAAACAGTCGTGTGGACACAAAGTAAAGGGCCTAATTAACCCCGCGCTTTGTGTTTAATGTTTGTTATCTTTTGATAATGAACTACGGCTGTTATGTTTTTGGTCTTCTATATGCCCAAAATATATCAGCCGTTTTTTATTGGCTGATTAAAGAAATAAATTAAGGATAAAGTAAAATGAAACAAGAAAAATATCGTAAACAAAAATATCGCAAGTCAGGTTTTACTTTGCTTGAACTTTTAGTAGTTGTGCTTATTATCGGCATACTTGCAGCAGTAACGTTGGCACAGTATAAGAGAACTGTTGAACAAAGTTATTCTGCCGAGGCCTTAACCCTTATAAAAGCCGTTGCACAATCGGCAAAATTGTATGCTATAAATAGAGATAAAGAATTTACCTCTTTTGATATGCTTGACGTAGATATCCCTTGGGCCAAATCAACTAGAGTTATTGGCAGTTCAACCGACACCTTGTCAAACGGTATATGGGCTTTGGAAGTTGAAAACGCATCCGGTGCAGGATGGGGGGATTGCATTTTTATAACGCGCATTACCGGTAAATATAAAGGTGCCGGGTTTAGAATATGCAATTACTCTAGGACTAACATAATTTATTGCCAAGAGAGAACAACCGGAACAAATATTCCTTTTACCCCTTCATTACCGCCGGGTGCCTATTGCAAAAACGTTATGCAATGGAAATTTAAAGGTGAAAATCAATGGTCCCGTTCTTATTTACCTTAAAATATTTCTATTTATTACTAAACCCCTAATTTTAGGGACTTTTTTAAAAATCATACAAATCCAAGCCCGAAAATCTAAACTTTTGGAACCACACCCCCAAATGCCGCAAATTTCCCCAAAACAGCAATTTTCAAAAATCGCATACCCTAACACCCCAAAAATCAAAATTTCAAACCCACAAAAACCATCCACATACCCAAAATTGTTAATTTCTTATGCCCGCAAATACATTAAAATATTGGCATAAATATTATACCACAACTATCACTTATTTTATCTAACATAAAAATTATGCCAAAACGTACTTTCAAAATTAGTCCAAAATTTGAAAGGGGAAAAAGAAAAAATTTGAGCAATTTTGCGCGTCAAAATTTATATGTCAAGTTGCCAGAAACCGTAAATCAATACTTTGACAAAAAATTTACGTCTGAAAATATCACTTTTTAACAGGTTTTGACATATAATTTAAACTTTTTGACATAACTTGACATATAAAAAAAATATTGCTATTATATGACATAAGGATGTTGATATCAGGTTGAATAACACAAAAAATTGCAAATTTTACAAAAAAATTTTTAACAAAAAGTTTACGGAGTTTTTATTATGAACGGTGATTTTGAAAACCAAAACGGTCAAAACGAGAACCAAGAAAACACACAAAATAATGAAACAAATCAAAAAGTCAAACTGCGCTTGCGCCTAAAATCGGGCGAAGAATTTGAAGCGGAAGGCTCTTTAAACTTCGTTTTAGCGCAAAAAAATGATTTTTTGGCCCAAAATACCCCTAATATTGCACCTATAACACACCAAATAACAAGGCCGCCGCTATTTGCCGCACCTGATACGAAAGCCGCGGAAATACCAAATAAACCTCAAATAAATAATATTTATGAAACTATTACACCTGTGCAACCGGACACCGAAAACTCAACCGAAAACGCCGCCGAAAACACATCAAATACCATCCCGAAAATAACGGGGCAAAAAAACATCAGCATATCAAGCCGCGTCGTTCCGGATTATAACACGCAAGTCCCCGCAATACGATGGCGTCAAAACCAACCGCAAGAGGCGGAAAATAAGCGGCTTGACCGCCATACGTCCGCCCCCAAAAACCCTTGGCAAATTGACGAAAAAATTTGGTTTAAAATTGCCTACCTTGACGGCGCGGACCTTGTTTTACGCCGTAAAGTTAAGGACTTAAAACCCAATTTAGCGGCGCTAATTACTTTGGCGGCGGCTAAAATGATAGGTGGCATTACAAAAATGTCGGCGCTTGAACTGTCAAAATCTTTGCGCCTGTCGGGTTATTTGAAGGGCGACGAACGCTTAGACCGCATACTTGCACCGGAAATAAAGGCCGGTACACTGTTTTTTGAAGGCAGCAAGCGTAAGCGCGAATATATTATTTCACAAACGGGCACTGCCAAAGCCTATACCGCCGCCGAACATTTTTTGCTGGTATAGAGAAAATTTATCTGTGTATGGTGTAGCGTAAAATAAGTAATTTCACTTTTATTTCTAAAAAATGCTATACTAGTAAAAGGAGTTTTTTTAATGCGGGGGGAATTCCCCCCGATAAAATTTAATCTGTTTTTGGGTTTCTCTAACGAGAAGTGCTTTCTAACAGAAAGCCTAGTCTAGTTCAAAAACAGCTGTTATGGCAAAACATCTTTAAGGGTAGCTCCCTTGAATTTGTTTTGCTAATGTTATGTGTTTAAGCACATGGCTACGGCTGTATAATTTTTGGCACTAGACTAGGTCAAAATTATCCAGCCGTTTTTTATTGGGGAAAATTTAGTTTTAGTTAAAATTAAGGAGAATAAAAAATGAAAAAAATCAGTAAAAGAATGTCTAAGGGTTTTACCCTTATTGAAATGTTGGTAGTTGTCTTAATTATCGGCATTTTAGCCGGTATTGCTTTACCGTAATATCAAAACGCAAAAATAAAGGCGGACTTCGCCGAGGCTTATATTAAACTTAAAGCCGCCGCCCAAATTGAAGAAATGTGCCGTTTGCAAACAGGGGAAGAATATTGCGGGGCAGATGACGTGGATAATGCTATTCCGTATCGTTCTGAAGTTAGTACAGAAATTAATGGTTGTCAAAGTGTTAATGAACACGGTTTCTGTTCTGATTTTGATTGGAATAAAAACAAATTTCGAGCAAACATAGGCGATTTTGTATCTGGATCTAATAATATTTTGGCTTCTATTCAATATTCCAAAGAAGATGTTTGTATGTGCATAACAAAAGATTATAACTTCGTTATGTATAGAAATGGTTCTTGCCATGGAAGTGATACTAGCAAGGATTATTCAAAAATACTTGGAATACCCGACGTGACAGAAGATGAAGATTCCCCTTATTATGCTTGTGCTTGTTGTTAAAAAATAAACATTATCGTATTTTCTCTTACCGCCCGCACAAAAAATTACGCGGGCTTGCTTTTTTCGCTTTAAACTTACACCCCTCTTTCACACTGCACCCACCGTCTAACCCAAAACCTGCCGTCCCCAATATATAAACTACACCTACATCACTTTTTTCTACGCACTTTAATTCTACTTCTAATTTTCAAAACTTCTACTTAACAACCTTGGCATAAGTTTTATGCCAACTCTTTTTTGGCCGCCACGACGAGAAAGAGGGGGGAAATATCTATTTTTTCCACTCCGCCAGCTACCGACCGCCCGCGCCTGCCACACTCTGAAAACCGCATATGGTACATCTTATCTTCTTCAGAACTGCTACTTAACATCCTTGGCATAAGTTTTATGCCAATTCTTTTTTGACCGCCACGACGAGAAAGTCTGGGCTTTTCTCACTATGAACAGTCTTTTTTCTTCTATCTTAATGCTACTTAACATCCTTGGCATAAGTTTTGTGCCAATTCTTTTTTTTGGCCGCCACGACGAGAAAGAGGGGGGAAATATCTATTTTTTCCACTCCGCCAGCGCGCCACCTAATATACTATGCGGCATCCGCCATCTGCCCGCACCGATGATTCCCGCAACCCGCTCCCGCGCCGCCTGCCCGAAATTACCACCACCCTAACCCAATCGGAAAGCCAATTTCGCCCTGTCCGGAAAACTACTGCCCCACTATAAACCCCGCCGCCCCCAATACAAAACCCAAAAATTGCCGCGCGCCACAAGCGCAACCCCAATAGAAAAGTGGAAAAAGCAGAAAAGTGAGGAAAAAGTTAAAAAATAGCAAAAATGCCCCAAACTTTGACCCACAATAGAATAGAAATCAAGCCAAAAACAGAGTGGGGGAGTGTAAATTTTTCATAAAACACACTACCGGTAAACCCCAAATCCCCGCCAACCCAACCCGAAACCCCATAATTCCCCCGCAAAAGTTCACATTTTCCCCGTTTTTTAAACTGTGTACAACTCCCCCATTTTTACAATTTACTTTTTATTTTAGCATAATTATTATGCTAAAATAAATAATATATATGCAAATTTAAAGGGGGGATGAAATTTTTTGTTTTCCTTTTGCTTTATGGCAGATTTTTTGCCGTTCTAAAATGTTGTGATAATTTTTATTATGTTAATTAAATAACATATAAAATGCTGGTAATATTAAACTATAAAAATTATTACATAAACTTTAATTATTTCGGTTTTTCCGTAATTTATTTATTAAATATTATACAAATTATAGATTTTTAGACTTAGCAAAACATTTTTTAATAAAATATTGCTTTTTGATATCTTTAATTTTTAATAATATTTTGATATTTAAATATTTAAAAATTTAATTATTTTTGTAAATATGTAAAAATATTTATTTTATTGGTATAATTATTATGCTAAATAATATTAAAAATTTGAAAGTAAAATTTTGGCAAAATTTTGGGAAATTTTTACTGTTCCTACCCCCCACCCAAAACAACCAAACCGCAAAAATGGCAAAATCTCGTATTTCGTTTTGGGGGGTATAGTAGGTACCCCAAAAACGAAATAACGCAAGTCCATAAAACCAAAGAAAACCCGAAAAAACCAAAAAGAGGAGCAAAAGGCCCAAATTTTTAACCAAACCCCGAAAAACTTGGCCCGAAACAATCAAACCGAAAGACCACATCCGGAAATTTCGGCAAAAACAACCGAAGGTATATAAGCAAACACGAAAATATCAGGTAAAACGACCGAAGTAAACCTTTTTTGACCTAAGAAATGTTTATATATCGTTTTTAAAAAGAAAAAGTAATATTGATATATATAACAACAGCCGCCTGCGCAAAAACGCCGTTATAAGCAAATTTACGGCGGAAAACAACCCTTATCAGTACATCACGAAACCTATATTTTATTTTAAAAGGGGGGATTACGATTTAAATTTTTCGTTATTTTACAACCCCACCCCCTCCGCCTTTGCAAGCAAAGGGGCGGGGAATATAAGGAAAACTTTATACAATAATTTTCCCGACGGAAAAAAGGGGAAAAGGTAATAATCCCCCCACTCTGCCGTCGGTAAGAAACTATTTCCCTACACCCGAAGTATAATTTCTCTCCATCACTGACAGATAGAACGGCACTGCGTCAACACGACGTAAAATAGGAATTTTACCCCCCCTCTTGCCGAGCAAACTTGATTTACTCGGCGTTCTCCCGCCCATTTTTTACTTAGACAACGACCATAAAAAATGGGTGGCGATAATAAATTCCCCTCACCCATCGGCACAATAAATAAATTCCCCCTCTTTCGTAAACATATAAAATACCCACGCATAAAAACGTGGGTATTAAAAGATGATAATTTAGCGGAATTTATTTAATAAAGTTTGTATTTATCATCATATCCGTCAATTAGTTTACCACCTAGCGCCTTGCAAATTTTATGGCCTTCAGCAGATTCTACTTCACAAGTCATCATACCGCGCAAACTTTCATAATCAGGGTCATCAGATTGGTACATGAGTATATAAAACCTGTTCCCTTTTGCATCCAAAGTATGATAACAATAAACATAACCTGTGGCTTCCTCATTAGCCATACAATACCAATAATCATTTGAACATTCTATTATATCCCCACAAGTACCATTTTCCCAATCGCTGGGCCAATTTACACCTAAATCAGAGCCATCTGGGTACACATCACAATATCCATTATTTTCAACATTAGGTTCACCAACACAATAGTGACCGTGTATTAATTTCCACTCCGTCAATGCATCTTTCCAACGTCGCATCAGCGGTAAAATAGCAGCGACTTTTGCTTTCGTGACAGCCATTTGATATTGCGGCAAGGCGATCCCTGCCAAAATACCGATAATTAATACAACTACAAACATCTCAATTAGAGTAAAACCTAATTTGTTTTTCATATAATCTCCTATTTTATACAATACTTTTATTTACTGCATATTAAATTA